>NZ_FMHY01000002.1:6000000-6600000 GCF_900090225.1 Micromonospora eburnea | reverse complement strand
ACGGCATGTGGCGGTCTCGATGGGCCCGGTGACCACCGTTTGCGGCACATGGAGTAGATCACCCTGGGTCCGGCTGTGGCTGGCGCTCTTCCGGTCCGGCCCGCCCGGGCCTCGACGGGGCCTTGGTCGACTCCGTGTGCGGCATGTGGTGGTCTCGGCGGGGCCGGTGACCACCGTTTGCGGCACATGGAGTGGATCACGGAGCTCCGCGATCACCCGGTGTCGCGTTTCGCGCCGGATGTCCGGTCCGGGGGTGAGCGGCGGCATCCTGCGGCCGGAATGGCCGACGGGCGGGGGTCGTTGTACAGGGCTGCACGACCGAGGAGCCCCCCAAACCCCGGGGGTGATGGCCGCCCGCGTCGGCGGGTGGGCCGATCCCGGGAATGACGCCGGGTGGTCGGTCGTTGTACATGGTCCCGGCGCCGCGAAGAGGCGATCCCCCTCGCCCCGTGAGCGTTCCGGTCGAAGACTTTCCCCCTTCTCTTTTGAGCGCCTGACGGTGCTTGCGCACACGGAATTGCCGTCTCCCCTCTTGTCGGCGGGTGTGCGCCAACCCCCGAATGGAGCTTGTCATGAACACGATCTTCCGTAAGAGCGTTCTTGGTGTTGCTGGTCTGGCTTTCACCGGTGGTGTGTTCGCTGGTCCGATCGCGGCTCACGCCGCTGAGCCGGTGCACGCCAACCCGGCCGTCGTACAGGCCGACAAGCCGGACAGCGGCAAGCTGATCCCGCACGGTGTGCAGGGCGCGCAGTCGAGGATCGGTCTGAACGACGAGCAGACCGGCAACGTGAAGGCGATCATCGCGGCGACGAAGAAGGCCGGGATGCCGGAGCGGGCCGCGGTGGTGTCGATCGCCACGAGCCTGCAGGAGTCGAAGCTGGAGAACCTGGGCCACCTCGGCGACGCCAATGACCATGACTCGCTGGGTCTGTTCCAGCAGCGCCCGAGCTCGGGTTGGGGTTCGCCGGAGCAGATCACCGATCCGGAGTACTCGACGACGGCGTTCCTGAAGGGTCTGAAGCAGGTTGACGGGTGGCAGGACATGCCGCTGACCAAGGCCGCCCAGACGGTGCAGGTGTCGGCGTACCCGGATGCCTACGCCCAGTGGGAGCAGCAGGCCGCCGACCTGGTCGCCCAGCACTGGAACAGCTGACAACCACAGAACACGAACCACATGAACATCGCTGGCCGGCACCCCGCAACCCGGGGTGCCGGCCAGCGGCGTTTCCTCAGGTCACCCAGGAGTATCGGCGCTCGGGGCGGCCCGCCGCGCCGTAGCGGAGGCTCACCTCGGCACGTCCCGTACCCGAGAAGTGTTCCAGGTAGCGGCGGGCGCTGACCCGGGAGATGCCCACCCGGTCGGCGCACTCGCTGGCCGACAGGGTGCCGTCGTTCGTACGCAGGGCGCGCTCCACCAATTCCGCGGTCTCCGGGCTGAGCCCACGCGGCAGGGCCGGGGCGGTGGCCAGTGAGCCGCTGCGGGAGAGCACCCGGTCGACATCGGCCTGGTCGGCGACCACCGCCGCGCGCAGCGTGGCGCGGCGTGCCGCGTACTGCTCCAGCCGGTTGCGCAGCTCGTCGAAGCCGAACGGCTTGAGCAGGTAGTTGACCGCCCCGTAGCGGACCGCCCGGCGGACCGCCTCGGCCTCGCGGGCGGCGCTGATCACCAGGACGTCGCAGTCGTGCCGGGCGGCCCGGATCCGGGTCACCACGTCCAGGCCGAACATGTCGGGCAGGTAGAGGTCGAGCAGGACCAGGTCGGGGCGGTACTCGTCGACGGCGGCGATCGCCTGCTCTCCGGTGCTGGCGGTGCCGACCACCCGGAAGCCGTCGATCCGCTCGACGAAACCGCGGTGGATGCGGGCCACCATGAAGTCGTCGTCGACGATGAGCACGTCGATCATCGCGCTCCCTCCAACACACTGGGCGGCAGCGACATCCGCGCGGTGAACATCGCGCCCTCGTCGGTGTTCGTCACGGCGACCTCGCCGCCGTGACGATGGCAGACGAGGCGGGTGAGCGCCAGGCCGATACCCCGCTCGCCGCCCTGGGCCGCCTTGGTGGTGAAGCCGTGGGTGAAGACCTCCTGCGCCAGCTCCGGTGCGACTCCGGGGCCGGAGTCGCGGACGACGATCTCCACCGAGGCCGCGTCCTGCCGTAGCTCGACCTCCACCCAGGCAGGCTGCTCCGCCGCCGGGTCCCCGGCTGCCTCCCGGCCGCCGGCCACCGCCTCGACCGCGTTGTCGACCAGGTTGCCGAGCACGGTGGCGACGTCCGCCGACAGTTCCGCCGGCAGCCGGTCCAGCCCGGTCCGCTCGGACACCCGCAGCTCCACCCGGCGTTCCGCGGCCACCGCCGACTTCGCCATGAGCAGCGCCGCGACCGCCGTGTCGTGGATCCGGCTGGTGACGGTCAGGTCGAGCGACGCCCGGTGCCGGCTCAGCGCGTCCACGTACCGGACCACCTCGTCGTGCTCGCCGATCTGGATTAGCCCGGAGATGGTGTGCAGTTGGTTGGCGAACTCGTGGGTCTGGGCCCGCAGCAATTCGGTAGTGCTGCGGAACGAGCCGAGCTCCTGCTCCAGCCGGGCCAGCTCCGTACGGTCCCGCAGGGTGGTGACCGAGCCCAGCCGGCGGCCGTCCTTGCGGACGGTCATCCGGTTCATCACCAGCACCCGGCCGCGCCGTACCACCACCTGGTCCCGGGCCTCCGGGCCGCTGCCGGTGCCGGCCAGCACGTCCCGCAGCCGGCCGTTGATCCGCAGCTCGCGAAGGCTGCGGCCCAGGCAGTCCTCGGGCAGGTCGAGCAGCCGCCGGCCCACCGCGTTCACCAGGGTGACGCGTTGCTGCGGATCCAGCGCGATCACGCCCTCGGCGATGCCGTGCAGCAGGGCCTCTCGATGTTCGGCCAGCCCGGCGATCTCCCGTGGCTCCAGGCCGAGGGTCTGCCGCTTGATCCGCCGGGCCAGCAGCCACGACCCGACCACGCCCAGCCCGCTGGCGATGCCCAGATAGGTGAGGAGGTACGAGGAAGCCCCGACCAGGCGTTCCGACCAGGTCGGCGACGCCTCACCGACGACCACCACACCCAGGTACCGGCCGAGGTTCTCCCCTTTCCGGTCGCCGAGTACCGGCACCTGGGCCACCAGCTCCTGCGACCCGTCGACCTCCAGCTCCCCGAACCAGCTCCGGCCCTGCGCCACCTGCGGATCGCCGAGCACCACCGGGCTGCCCACCAGGGTCGGGTCGGTCGAGCTGACCACCCGGCCCCGCTCGTTCGCCACGGTCAAAGTGGTCACCCCGGACCGGATCAGCGTGTTCTGCAACAGCGGCGCGATCGCCTCGGCGGGGGCCGGTTGGTTGAGCTGGTCGCGCAGCAGCGGGCTGACGGCGAGCTCCTCGCCGAGCGCGGCGACCCGGCGTCCTTCGACGCGGTTGAAGGTGGCCGCGGACTGGGCCAGCGAGACGGCGGCCACCGCCACCAGCACCACGACGATGATCGCGAGCTGAAGGACGAGCAGCTGCCCGGCGAGCGTACGCCGCCGGGACGTGACCGCGACCACAAAGACCTCAACTTCCGCTGGTGACACAACGCAGACAGATGGCCTGCCCGGGGTCCACCATCTTGCCGCCGGACTCATTCGAAACGGAAGAGAAACATGATGGCAACTAGGAGAAACCTGCTGGTCATGGGCGTGGCCGCCGCGACGGCGCTCGCCCTGGGGGCCTGCGGTGCCACCGCCGAGAAGGACGGGGCCGGCGCCAACGACGGCAAGCCGGCCACCGGACTGCGGATCATGGTCCCGAACAGCCCCGGCGGTGGGTACGACACCACGGCCCGCACCGCAGCCAAGGTGATGGAGGACGCCAAGATCGCCACGGGCGTTCAGGTGTTCAACCTGCCCGGCGCGGGCGGCACGGTCGGCCTCCAGCGGACCGTGAACGAGAAGGGCAACGGCAAGCTCGCCATGCAGATGGGGCTGGGCGTGGTCGGTGCCTCGTACACCTCCAAGTCGGCGGCGACGCTGACCCAGACCACCCCGCTGGCCAAGATGATCGAGGAGGCCGGCGCCATCGTGGTGCCGAAGGACTCCCCGTACAAGAACATCAACGACCTGATCGCGGCCTGGAAGGCCGACCCCAAGAAGATCGCGGTCGGTGGCGGCTCGTCGCCCGGCGGCCCGGACCACCTGCTGCCCATGCAGCTGGCCAAGGCCGTCGGCATCGATCCGCGCCAGGTCAACTTCGTCTCGTACGACGGCGGCGGCGAGCTGCTGCCGGCCTTGCTCGGCGGCAAGGTGGCCTTCGGCGCCAGCGGCTTCGGCGAGTTCCTCAAGCAGGTCGAGGCCGGCCAGATCCGGGTCCTCGCGGTGACCAGCGAAGCGCCGATCGAGGTGCTCAAGGACGTGCCGACCCTCAAGGCGTCCGGCATCGACCTGGTCTTCACCAACTGGCGCGGCATCGTCGCGCCGCCCGGGATCAGCGAAGCCGACAAGAAGGTGTGGATCGACGTGCTGACGAAGATGCACGACTCCGCCGAGTGGAAGGCCGAGCTGGCCAAGCGCGGCTGGACCGACGCCTTCGTCACCGGTGACGAGTTCGGCACCTTCCTGACCGAGCAGGACAAGGCGGTCGCCGACATCCTCAAGCAGCTCGGGTTGGCATGACCGACAGGACTACCCGACCGGACCGGGGCGGCGACCAGCCGCCCCGGCAGGCCGCATCAATCGTGCCCGAGCAGGCGGCGGCGCCGGACCGGGAGACGGGCGGGATGCCCTCCGGCCCCGCCCCGGCCGCCGATCCGGCGGGGCAGCCCGCCGGGGCCGCGGCACCCGCCGCAGGCGACGAGTCGTACGGCGCCGAGTCGTCGGCGGAGAACGCGGTGCCCAGGCGGGACCGGGCGCAGTACGGGATGTGCGCGTTCCTGGCCCTGGTCGGCGGCCTGGTCATCTTCGACGCGACGACGCGCGTCGGGCAGGCGATCAACAGCGCGGACCCGATCGGCCCGAAGCCGGTGCCGATCCTGCTCGGCGTGCTGCTGCTCATCGTCGCCGCGATCTACGCGGTGGACGTGGCCCGCGGCGGCGTCGGTGAGCCGGAGGCCGGCGAGGACGTCGACCTGACCACCCGGATCGACTGGCGGACGGTGCTGCTGCTGATCGGCGCGTTCCTGGTCAACGCGGTGCTCATCGACCGGCTCGGCTGGGTGATCAGCGGGACGATCCTCTTCTGGGGCTCGGCGTACGCGCTCGGCAACCGCCACTACTTCCGGAACCTGCTGATCTCCGTCGCGCTGTCGCTGATCACGTTCTACGCCTTCGCCATCGGGCTCGGTGTCAACCTGCCCGCCGGCGTACTGCAAGGGATCCTGTGATGGAAAACCTGGGCAACCTGCTCGACGGGTTCGGCCACGTGCTGACTCCGATGAACCTGCTGATCGCGCTGCTCGGCGTGACCATCGGCACCGCGGTCGGCGTGCTGCCCGGCATCGGCCCGGCGATGACGGTGGCGCTGCTGCTGCCGGTCACCTACGGCATGGGGCCGACCTCGGCGCTCATCATGTTCGCCGGCATCTTCTACGGCGGCATGTACGGCGGCTCGACCACCTCGATCCTGCTGAACACCCCCGGCGAGTCGTCCTCTGTGGTGACCGCCATCGAGGGCAACAAGATGGCCAAGGCCGGGCGGGCCGCCCAGGCCCTGGCGACCGCCGCGATCGGCTCGTTCGTCGCCGGCACCATTGCCACGTTGCTGCTGGTGGTGGTCACCCCGCCGGTGGTGTCGTTCGCGGTCAGCCTCGGCGCGCCCGACTACTTCGCGGTGATGCTGCTCGCCTTCGTGGCGGTCACCGCGGTGCTCGGTGCGTCCCGGGTACGCGGCTTCGCCTCGCTCCTGCTCGGCTTGGTCATCGGCGTGATCGGGGTCGATCAGACCGGTCAGCAGCGGCTCACCTTCGGGATCCCGCAGCTCATCGACGGCATCGACGTGGTTGTGGTGGCGGTCGGCATCTTCGCCGTCGGCGAGGCGCTCTGGATCGCCGCCCACCTGCGCCGCAAGTCCGGTGAGGTGATCCCGGTCGGCCAGCCCTGGATGGGCCGGGAGGACTGGAAGCGGTCCTGGAAGCCCTGGCTGCGCGGCACCGCGTTCGGGTTCCCGTTCGGCGCGGTGCCGGCGGGTGGGGCGGAGATCCCCACCTTCCTGTCGTACATCACGGAGAAGAAGCTCTCCAAGCACAGGGATGAGTTCGGTCGGGGCGCGATCGAGGGCGTCGCCGGGCCGGAGGCGGCCAACAACGCCTCGGCCGCCGGCACCCTGGTGCCGATGCTGGCGATCGGCCTGCCCACCAACGCCACCGCCGCGGTGATGCTGGCCGCCTTCGAGCAGTTCGGCATCCAGCCCGGGCCGTTGCTCTTCGAGCAGGAGTCCACGCTGGTCTGGACGCTGATCGCGAGCCTCTTCATCGGCAACCTGCTGTTGCTGGTGCTCAACCTGCCGCTCGCCCCGGCCTGGGCGCGCCTGCTGCGGATCCCGCGCCCGTACCTCTACGCCGGAATCATCTTCTTCGCGTCGATGGGCGCGTACGCGGTCAACGCCCAGCCGTTCGACCTGTTCCTGTTGCTCACCCTGGGTCTGCTCGGCTTCGGCATGCGCCGCTTCGGCCTGCCGATCCTGCCGCTGATCATCGGGATCATCCTCGGCCCGCGCGCCGAGTTGCAGGGCCGGCGGGCGCTCCAGCTCTCCGGCGGCGAGCTGCACGGCCTGATCGGCGGCTGGGTGTCCTGGGTGATCTACGCCGCCATCCTGGTGGTGCTGCTCTGGCCGCTGATCGGTCGGTTCGTGGTCCGGCCGCTGCGGGGAAGGTTGGTGACCGGATGACCGTGCTGGTGGGTTACGTGCCCTCGCCGCTCGGCGAGGTGGCCCTGCACGCGGCGATCGAGCAGGCCCGGTTCCGCAACGAGCCGGTGCTGGTGGTGAACACCTCGCGCGGTGACGCGTACGCCGACCCGCGGCTCGCCCAGGAGGCCGACCTGGACCGGGTGGTCCGCGAGCTGGTCGCCGCTGGGGTACCGCACAACGTGCGGCAGCTCATGCGGGGGCGCGACACGGTCGAGGAGATCGAGGAGATCGTCGAGGCCGAGGACGTGTCGCTGGTGGTGATCGGTATCCGGCACCGCACCCCGGTGGGCAAGCTGATCATGGGTTCGACCGCGCAGGAGATCCTGCTCCGGGTGTCCTGCCCGGTCCTCGCGGTGAAGGCCGACTGAGTGGCGCCCGGGGACCTGGCCGTCCCCGGGCGCGCCCAGACCATGCTGCTGCTCACGCACACGATCGTGGTGCAGGCGGTCACGTTCATGCTGCGGCCGGCGTCCGCGTACCGGGCGCTGGAGTTGGACGTGCCGGGGGCCTGGCTGGGGGTGCTCGGGGCCAGCTTCGCCGTCGTACCGCTGGTGTTGGCCGTTCCCTCCGGACAGGCGGTTGACCGGTTCGGCGAGCGCCGGATCGCGCTCGCCGGATCGGCGCTGCTCGTCGCCGCCGGCCTCGGTTTCGTGCTGTTCGCCGGCTCGGTGGCCGGCCTGGTGGTGGCCAGCATGCTGCTCGGCACCGCGCGTCTGTGCGCCGTGGTGGCCCAGCAGGCGCTGGTGGCCAACCGCACCCCGGCGCACCGGTACGACGCGGCGTTCGGCTACTACACCTTCGCCGCCTCGCTGGGCCAGGCCATCGGCCCCGGCCTGATCGTGGTCTTCGGTGGGGACCGCCCGATCCCGGACACCCGGGCCATCTTCCTCGGCGCCACCGCGCTGGCCGTGCCGCTGCTGGTGGCTGCCGCGTTCCTGCGCCCCTCCGCGCAGCACCGGGCCGCGGCCGGGCCGGGCGCCGGCGGGATGCGGGACCTGCTCCGTCAGCCCGGGCTGGTGCGTGCCCTCACGGTCAGTTGCGTGGTCCTGGCGGCGGTCGACATCACCCTGGTCTACCTGCCCGCCCTCGGTGCCGAACGCGGCATCGCGGCCGGGGAGATCGGTCTGCTGCTCGGCGTCCGCGCGGTCGCCTCGATGGCGTCCCGGCTGCTGCTCGGCCGACTGGTCTCGGCGTTCGGCCGGCGGGCGCTGCTCATCGGCACGGTCGCCCTCTCCGCCGGCGGCCTCGCGCTGCTGCTGCCGCCCCTGCCGTTCTGGGCGATGTCCGCGGTCGTCGCCGTCGCCGGCCTCGGACTCGGCGCGGGTCAGCCGCTGACCATGTCGTTCCTGGCCGAGTCGGCGCCGCCCGGGCTGCGCGGCCGGGCGATGTCGCTGCGGCTGACCGGCAACCGGCTCGGGCAGGTGCTCATCCCCAGCGCCGCCGGCCTGCTGGCGGCGGGAGCCGGCGCGGTCGGCGTCCTCGCCTGCACCGCCGCGGGTCTGGCCGGCGCGGCCGTCGCCGCCACCGGCCTGCACCGCAACCCCCGATGAGAGAAGAGGAGAACCATGGAGACGCCCACCACCGCCGACCTGTACGACCGCTACGGCGATGCCCTTGGCTCGTGCGACACCCAGCTGCGCCAGTTCGGCGGTGTCCGGGCCTTTGGCGGACCGGCCGTGACGGTGCGCTGCTTCGAGGACAACGCGCTGCTGAAGTCGATCGTCTCTGAACCGGGGGAGGGCCGGGTGCTGGTGGTGGACGGCGGCGGCTCCGTGCACACCGCCCTGATGGGCGACCTCATCGCCGGCACGGCGGCGGAGAACGGCTGGGCGGGCGTGGTGATCAACGGCGCGGTCCGCGACGTGGCCGCCCTGCGGGCTCTCCCGATCGGCATCAAGGCGCTCGGCACGAACCCGCGCAAGAGCGCCAAGACCGGAGCGGGTGAGCGGGACGTGCCGGTGTTCTTCGGCAACTGCGTCTTCGCCGCGGGCGTTCACGTCTACAGCGACGACGACGGCGTCGTCACCCTCCCGGCCGCCGGGCCGGCGTAGGGTCAGCCCTCGGTGGCCGGGTGCGGGGCGACCTGGCCCTGGCGGAGGCGGGCGGCGCACAACTCCGCCAGCTTCGCGTACGCGGGCGCGCCGACCAGCGCGGTCAGCTCCGGGGCGTACGAGAGGTACATCGGCTCAGTGCCGACGTGCGCGTCGGTCGAGGAGGTGCACCACCAGTCGAGGTCGTGCCCGCCCGCGCCCCAGCCCCGCCGGTCGAACTCGGCGAGCGTGGAGATCAGCACCTTGGTGTTGTCCGGCCGCTTGTGCCAGTCCTGGTCCCGGCGGATCGGCAGTTGCCAGCAGACGTCCGGCTTGTACTCCAGCGGGTGCACCCCGTCGCGCAGCGCCTGGGCGTGCAGCGCGCAGCCGCCCCCACCCGGGAAGTCGGCGTCGTTGAGGAAGACGCACGGGGAGTCGGCGTCCCGGGTGGCCGTACGCCGGGCCGGGTTCTTGCCGTCGATCGTGTCGTTCTCGGTCCAGTTCTTGAAGCCTCGGCGGAAGTGCTGCCAGGTCTCCGGGGTGAGCCGCTTGACCGCGGCGCGAACCCGCTTCTCGTCGTCGGAGTCGGTGAAGAACGCCCCGTGCGAGCAGCAGCCGTCCGCGGCCCGGCCGGCGATGATGCCGTGGCAGCCCTTGCCGAAGACGCAGGTCCACCGGGAGAGCAACCACGTCAGGTCGGCTCGGATCACGTGCTTGTCGTCCGCCGGGTCGACGAACTCGATCCACTCCCGGGGGAAGTCCAGCTCCACTTCCCGGCTACGCGGGTCGTCCGGGTCGTCCACCAGCACCTGCAGCTCGATCTGGCCTGTCACCCGGACCAGCGTACGCGCGGTGAGCCGGGCCGGCGGGCGAGCCGGCGAAACATGTTGGCCCTAGGCTCGCCACCATGCGACTGGGTGTCCTCGATGTCGGTTCCAACACGGTGCACCTGCTGGTGGTCGACGGCCACCACGGGGCGCACCCCTGGCCGGCGCACTCCGAGAAGGTGGTGCTCCGGC
Source organism: Micromonospora eburnea (assembly GCF_900090225.1). Classification (NCBI taxonomy): domain Bacteria; kingdom Bacillati; phylum Actinomycetota; class Actinomycetes; order Micromonosporales; family Micromonosporaceae; genus Micromonospora; species Micromonospora eburnea. The sequence goes on along the minus strand of NZ_FMHY01000002.1, from coordinate 6,590,054 downwards.
TGGCCGAGCAGCTAGGGCCTGACGGGGCGCTCACCGAGGCGGGCGCGGACAGCCTGGTCAAGGCGGTCAGCATGGCCCGTACGGCGGCGGAGGGGCTGGACGTCGACGACCTGATCGCGTTCGCCACCAGCGCGGTCCGCGACGCCACCAACGCCGGCGAGGTGCTGGCCCGGGTCCGCGACGAGACCGGCGTACGCCTGGCGGTGCTCTCCGGTCCGGACGAGGCGCGGATGACCTTCCTCGCGGTGCGGCGGTGGTTCGGCTGGTCCGCCGGCCGGCTGCTGGTCACCGACATCGGCGGCGGCTCGCTGGAGCTGGCCGCCGGCATCGACGAGGATCCGGACGTGGCGGTCTCGCTGCCGTTGGGCGCCGGGCGGCTGAGCCGCGAGCGGCTGGGGATCGATCCGGCCGCCACCCGGCCGCCCTCCGCCGAGGTCGTCGACGAGCTGCGGGAGTACGCCGACGCGCTGCTCGACCCGGTGGCGAAGCAGCTCACCGAGGTGGGCTGGGAGCGCCCGGTGGCCACCTCGAAGACGTTCCGGATGCTGGCCCGGCTGGCCGGCGCGGCACCCTCCGGGGCGGGCCTGTGGGCCCGGCGCCGGCTGACCCGGACCGGGCTGCGGCAGGTGCTCGGCTTCATCCGGCACATCCCGCCCGGCCAGCTGCACGAGCTGGAGGGGGTGAGCAGCGGGCGGGCCCACCAGCTCCTCGCCGGTGCGGTGGTGGCCGAGGCGGTGATGCGCCGACTCGACGTGGACCACCTGGACATCTGCCCGTGGGCGCTGCGGGAGGGGGTCATCCTCCGCCGGCTCGATCAGCTCGCGTCGAGCTGATCGCGGCCGGTCGGTCTGCGCGCTTTGCGGATGCTCGTCCCGATGCCGCACGACGCCGGCGGTTACCCTGACAGGTGTGACCTCCCGAGTCCCGGTGCTCCTGTCCAGTTCCTCGGTCTTCCCTGAGCGGACCGCGGCGGCGTTCCAGATGGCCTCGGCGCTCGGTTATGACGGCGTCGAGGTGATGGTCTGGACCGATGTGGTGAGCCAGGACGCGGGCGCGCTGCGCGGGCTGGCCAGCCACTACGACGTTCCGGTCCTCTCGGTGCACGCGCCCTGCCTGCTGGTCACCCAGCGGGTGTGGAGCCCCGACCCGTGGGAGCGCCTGCGCCGGGCCGCCGAGCTGGCCGAGACGTTGGAGGCCCCGACGGTGGTGGTGCACCCGCCGTTCACCTGGCAGCGGGACTACGCCCGCAACTTCGCTGACGGCCTCGACCGGATCGCCGGCCAGTTCGGCGGGCTGCGGTTCGCGGTGGAGAACATGTATCCGGTGCGGATGGCCGGCCGGCAGTTCGTCCCGTACGTCCCCGGCTGGGATCCGACCGACACCGGCTACGCCTCGTACACCCTGGACCTGTCGCACTGCGCGGCCTCGCACAGCGACGCGCTGGCGATGGCCGACCGGATGGGGTCCGGCCTGGCGCACGTGCACCTGGGCGACGGCACCGGCGAGGGGCGCGACGAGCACCTGGTGCCCGGGCGCGGCGGCCAGCCCTGCGCGGAGCTGCTCCGCTCGCTGGCCGGCCGGGGATTCACCGGCTCGGTCGCGGTGGAGGTGACCACGCGGGGCGCGAAGAGCCGAGCGGTCCGGGAGGCCGACCTGCGTGAGGCGCTGGAGTTCGCCCGCGCCAACCTGACCGCTCCCTCCCCGGTCGACGCCTGAGCCCGGCCCGAGATCGATCAAGGGGTTTGCCTCGGCATGCCGTCCGGATCCGACGCGAACCTCTTGATCAACCGCGGGCCGAGCGGGGTCAGCTGACCGGGGTCAGGGGCTCGGGCTGGGTGGGGACGGTGACCTGGTCGCCGATCGCGGCGCGCTTGCGGGCCCGGTGCGCGGCCACGTGCGAGCGGGTGGCGCAGCGCTCCGAGCAGAACCGCCGGCAGCAGTTCGAGGAGGTGTCCAGGTAGACGTTGCCGCACCGCTCGTCCGCGCAGACGCCGAACCGGGCGCTGCCGTACTCGCAGAGCCAGACCGACAGGCCCCACACCGCGCCGGCCAGGTATTCGGAGCTGACCGAGGCGCCCCGGCTGGTCACGTGCATGTGCCAGTCGCTGGAGTCGTGGCCGGAGATGCGCGGCTGGACCGGGAACGACTCCAGCAGCGCGTTCAGCTCCGCCACCGCCTCGCCGTCGCGGCCCGAGGTGCCGTACTCGAAGACGTCCCGCAGGCGCTTCTGGGCCCGCCGGAAGATCGCCAGGTCGCGTTCCGCGACCTCGTCGCGCATCCACGCGTTTTCGTCGGGAAAGATGGCCCGAAGGTCGTCGAGGTCGTCCAGGCGGGCATTGACGAGATCAACACCGGTCCGGGCGTACGCGTCGAAGTTCACGACACCAACGGTAGACGACTCAGCCGACCCGCGGCGCGTCGATGTAGTGGGGCAGAAACCGCGCGTAGCCGTCCGTGATGAGGCTCGCGCTCTCCCGTACGCCGACGCCGGCTGACTCACCGTCGACGATCCAGCTCCCCAACACCATGTGATTACCGGCGAATTCGGGCAATGCTCGGAACTCCTGGTAGCAGAATCCCTCGTCGCCATAGATTCCCGGATTGGCGATTTCGGCCCCTTCGGTGATGATGCGCACCGATGCGCCCTCCCGGCCGAGCAGCGGCTTCGCGACGTACCCGGTCATCCCACGCGGCGAGTCCAGGTATGCCGGCAGCAGGTACTCGTGCCCCGGGTGCAGCTCCCAGAGCACCGCCAGCAGCGCCTTGTTCGACAGCAGCAGCTTCCAGGCCGGCTCGATCCAGGTGGTCGGGGTGCCCGGTTCCAGCGCCGGCGGCCCGTACGGCTCGGCCAGCATCCATTCCCAGGGATAGAGCTTGAAACAGGTGGTGATCGGCCGGTCGTCGGCGTCCACGAAGCGCCGCCCGTCCCAGCCGATCCGTTGGATCGGCATGAGGGTGACGTCCAGCCCGGCCTGGCGGGCCGTCTCGGCCAGGTAGCCGGCGGTGATCTGGTCCTCGCCGGACTCCTCCTCCTCGGACCAGACCACGTGCACCCGCGGGTCGTGCAACCCCGCGCCGATCTTCGCCCACGCCCCGACCAGCCGCTCGTGCAGGCTGTTCCACTGGTCCGCCTCGGGGTGGGTGTGCTCCAGCCAGTACCACTGCACGATGCTCGCCTCGACCAGCGAGGTCGGGGTGTCGGCGTTGTACTCCAGCAGCTTGGGCGGCCAGGTGCCGTCGTACCAGAGGTCGAAGCGGCCGTAGAGGTTCGGCGGGGACTCCCGCAGCGACCGGGCGACCGCCTCCGCCGCCCAGGCCGGGATGCCGAACTCCGCGTACCGGTTTCGGGCGACGATGTGCTCGGCCGCGGCCACCGACATCCGGTGCAGTTCCTCGGTCGCCTCCTCCAGCCGGAGCACCTCGTCCAGTTCGAAGGCGTACGCGGCGGTCTCGTCCCAGTACGACATGATCCCGCCGTCGGGCAGCTCGGTGTCGACGTACACCAGGCCCTGGGCGCGGATGGTGGCGTCCCAGTCGGGGCGCGGGGTGCTGGGCTCGCGCCGCACGTCAGCCGCCGCAGGAGGCGAGGTGGGTGCCGAAGCCGCCCCGGGCGGGCAGCGCGGCGGCGGCCGGGGCGGGGGTGTCCCGGGCGGCGGCCGGCCCGGGGACCCGCAGGGCCAGGGCGACCGTGTCGCCGCCACCCCCGGCCGGGCCGAGGGCGCAGTCGTCATCGTCGTTGTTGCACCCGGAGAGGGTGAGCGCCAGCGCGGTCAGCGCGCCGAGGTGCACGGTGGCCGACCGGAGGCGGCGTCGGGGGCGTCGTTCCACGGGATCGTTTGTAGCCGACCCGGGCCACCCGCGCAGGCCCCCGGCCGGGCGTTACGCTCGGCCCATGCTCCGATCCGTCATCCTCGCCGCGGCCCGGTCATCCCAGGTCGAGCGGCTCGTCGCGACGGCCCCGTTCACCCGGGACGTCGTCCGCCGGTTCGTCGCCGGCGCCGGCACTGACGACGCGCTGCGCGTGACCCGCGCGCTCGTCGCCGACGGCCTCGCGGTCACCCTCGACAACCTTGGTGAGGACACCGTCACCCCGGAGCAGGCGAACGCCACCCGGGACGAATACCTCAAGCTGCTGCGGCTGCTCGCCGCCGCCGAGCTGACCCCGGCCGCCGAGGTCAGCGTGAAGCTCTCCGCGCTCGGGCAGATGTTCGACGAGCAGCTCGCGTACGACAACGCTCGGGCGATCTGCGCGGCGGCGGACGCGGCGGGCACCACGGTCACCCTGGACATGGAGGACCACACCACCACCGACTCGACGCTGGACATCCTCGCCAAGCTGCGCCTGGACTATCCGTCGACCGGTGCGGTGCTCCAGGCGTACCTGCGGCGTACCGAGTCGGACTGCCGGGAGTTGTCCGGCGCCGGTTCCCGGGTGCGGCTCTGCAAGGGCGCGTACAAGGAGCCGGAGTCGGTGGCGTACCAGTCCGCCCGCGAGGTCGACAAGTCGTACGTGCGCTGCATGAACGTGCTGATGTCCGGTGACGGCTACCCGATGCTGGCCACCCACGACCCGCGCCTGATCGCCATCGGCGAGGACCGGGCCCGGTGGTTCGATCGCGGCCCGGACCGCTTCGAGTTCCAGATGTTGTACGGCATCCGGCCCGAGGAGCAGAAGCGGCTGATCGGCGAGGGCTACACCGTGCGTACCTACGTCCCCTACGGCGACCAGTGGTACGGCTATCTGATGCGTCGCCTGGCCGAGCGCCCGGCCAACCTGATGTTCTTCGGTCGGGCGCTGGTCAGCAAGAAGTGACTCAGCCGTTCGACCAGGCCCGGGTGCTCAGCACCAGGCGGTAGCCGTCCGGGTCGGCGAACGTCACCCCCAGCGGTCCCAGTACGGGCCGGCGGAGACCCTGGTCCCGCCGGCCCGTTCCAGTCTCCCGACCAGGTCGTCGTCGACCGGTCCGTCCAGGTAGAGCACGAACAGGTCCTCGCTGGTGGGGTTCGGGGTCACGGTGAGGTGCGCGCCGCCGACCAGTTCGAGGTGCCAGCCGGCGTCCGGCCAGCCCACCATCACGAGATCGTGCTCGCCCGGACCGTCGGCCGTGCTCCGGTACAGCACCCGCAGGCCGAGCCCGTCCACCCAGAACCGTTCGGCGGCGGCCAGGTCGCGGCTGGGGCGGGCGAGGCGTACGTGGGCGTTTCCGGAGAGCGTCATGCTGTCGATCTTGCAAGCTCCACTCGGGTTGAGGTCAAGTCTTGACGGCACAGGCTAATAGGATTAGCTTATTAGCTAAGTCAATTAGCCGAACGCCCCGCACGGCGGCCGCGCCGGACACTGGAGGTCCTGTCATGAAGGGTGTGCTGCTCGCGCTTGCGTTGCTGCTGGAGCTGGCGCTGATCGTGGCCGCCGGATGGTGGGGGTTCACCCTCGACGTCGGCTGGCCGGTACGCCTGCTCGCGGGCCTCGGCGCGCCGCTGCTGATCGCGGTCGTGTGGGGTCTGTTCTGCTCGCCCAGGGCCAGTGTGCCGCTGCCCGCGTCGGGCAAGCTCACCGTGCAGGCCGCCTGCTTCGTCACCGGCGGCCTGCTGCTCGCGCTGGCGGGGAGTCCCGTACCCGGCGCACTGCTGGTGGGCCTCTGGGCGGTGGACAAGGCCCTGCTCACCCTCGCCCACCACCCGGTCTGACCCACCGGCGGTAACCTTCGCCGGATGACCGACGCTGACGAGCAGCCGGACGATCGTGCTCGATCCTGGAACCAGTGGCGTTCCGGCCGATCCGAAGCCACCACTTCCCGGATCGGGCCCGATCCTGGGAACGGTGGGAGCGGCGGCGGGGCAGGTCCCGCCGGCGGTGGCCGCTGTGGGCGCCGCTCGGGCTGGTGCTCGCCGTGCTGGCGTGCGGCGTGCCGGGCGTACTCCTGCTCGTGCCAGGCGCGGCGGGGCGACCGGCGGCGGGGCCGCCCGACGACCCGGCGGCCCGCCGCCTCGCGGAGCGGATGGCCGTGCAACTCGACCGCCAGGCCGCCGCACTGCTCGCCGGCGACCGGCCCGGCTTCCTCGCCGTCGCGGAGTCGGCCGCCCGCCCCGCCCTCACCCGCCGGTACGCCGCCCTGCGCGCGCTGCGCGTCACGGTGTGGCGCCCGGAGGTGGACGGCGTGCCGGCGAAGGTCGACGGGCGGCCGGGGGAGTGGCGGCTGACGGTGACGGTCGGTTACTGCTTCGTGGTGCCGGACTGCACCCCGAGCACCGTGGCGATCGGCACCCGGTGGCGGATCGTCGGGGAGGAGCCCCGGCTGGTCACCGTCGAGGAGTCCCGGGCGGAGCCGGCCGGGGCCCGGCCCTGGGAGGTGAGCGACCTGGCCGTGGCGGTGGGGAAGCGGACCATGGTGGCCACCACGCCGGCGCTGCGGGCCAAGCTTCCCGGGCTGCTCGCCCAGGCCGAGGCCGCCGCCGAGGTCGCCGACCGGTACGCGGTCGCCGGCACCCCGCCGGACCGCTACCTGGTCTTCTACGCGGGCCGCACCGAGTGGCAGCGCTGGTACGGCGGCGGGCGACCGAAATGGACGGCCGGTTACGCGGTCGGCGTCGGCGGCGGGCACCACGACGTCGTGCTGAACGCGCAGACCAGCACCCCGACCGGGACCGACGACCTGCTCCGGCACGAACTGACCCACGCCGCGTCGCTGCCCGACCGGGGCTACTCGGACCGGTCCACCTGGTGGCTGGTGGAAGGGCTGGCCGAGCACGCGGGCGCGGACGGCCAGCGGGTGGCCCGCTACGACGGTCTCGCCGAGGTGCGGAAACTGGTCCATGGCGGATGGAACGGCCGGCTCGACTCGCTGGCGCCTGCCGACGACGCGGCCGACGACCGGGTCGGCGGTGCCTATGGCGTCAGCTACCTGGCCGTACACCACCTGGTCGACCGGTACGGCGAGCAGCGGGTGCTCGACTTCTTCCGGGCGGTGGTGCACGAACGCCAATCCCTGGACGAGGCCGCGGACCAGGTGTTCGGCGACCCCTGGTCCGGTCTGCACGACGACTGCGTGAACTACCTCCGCACGGTCGCCGGTGCCTGACCCGGTGTCGTGGTGGCCTTTCCCGGCCCTCGTACCATCGACGAGTGCGCCGCCCCCACTCGCCGCGGTTGCCCGTGGCCACCCGCCCCCGCCTGCTCACCGCCCTCCTCGCCGTCGTCGCCCTGACCGGCACCACCGCCGCCTCCTGCGGTGACGACCAGTCCGGCGTCACCGTGGCCCAGGTGGGCCGCTCCGAGGTCGCCGAGGTGATCGACGCGCCGGCCACGGTGACCGCCCGGGCCGCCGCCACCCTCACCGCGCCCGCCGACGGGACCCTGGCCAGCCTGCGGGTCCAGCCCGGACAGCGGGTCGCCCGCGGCCAGGTGCTCGCCGTGATCGACTCGCCGTCCGCACAGGAGCGGCTGAAGCAGGCCCGTGAGGCGCTGCGCGCGGCCCGGCGGGCCGGCCGGGGCGTCGGCGTGGGCGACCTGGGCGGGCGCCGGCGCGGCACCGACAAGGCCGCCGCCGAGGCGTTCGACGCCGCGCGCCAGGCCGCCGGGAAGATCGGTGACCCGCAGCTGCGGTCCGCGCTGCTGCTCCAGGTCGATTCCGCCCAGCAGCAGTACGAGTCAGCCGCCCGCGCCGCCGACCAGGCGGTCGCCGCGGTGCAGCGCGGGATGGCCGGGCTGAACAACGCCGTCAGCGCGCTGTCCGCCGCGCAGCGCCTCCAGGCCCAGCAGGCGTACGACCTGGCGAAGGCGACCGTCGACGCGCTCACCCTGCGCGCCCCGATCGCCGGGGTGGTGCAGCCGGGCGGCACCCGGGCCGCCGCCCCGACCGACCTCACCAGCCTGCTCGGCGCGGCCGGCGGCGGTGCGGCGGGAATCGACCCGGCGGTCCTGGGAGCCGGTGCTCAGGGCGGCCCCCCGCCGGGGGTGGACGACGCGGTGCCTGCGGGCGGCCGGGTCACCGCCGGTACTCCCGTCCTCACCATCGTGGACATCGGCCAGCTCGGCCTGCTCGCCGAGGTGGACGAGACCGACGTGCTGCTGGTCCGGGCCGGCCTGACCGCCTCGGTGGAGCTGGACGCGGCGACCGGCGCGACGTACGACGCCACGGTCCGCTCGGTGGACGTGCTGCCCACCAGCTCCGCCCGGGGCGGCGTCACCTACCGGGTCCGCCTCGGCCTCGGTGCCGGCCGGCTCGGGGAGGGGGAGCCGGCGCCGACCCCCCGTCCCGGCATGAACGCCGTGGTCCACCTCCGGGTACGCGAGGCGACCGACGCGGTGGCCGTACCCGCCTCGGCGGTCTTCTCCGACGACGGGCGGGACGCGGTCTGGGTGCTGCGGGACGGCAGGGCCGGCCGGGTGCCGGTGACCGTCGGGGTGCAGGGGCAGGACCTGGTGCAGATCGTCAGCGGGGTGCGGGCCGGCGACCGGATCGTGGTGCGCGGCACCGACCGGATCCACGACGGCCAGGAACTGAAGTGAGCGCCGGGGTCCCGACCCGGGGCCGGCCGGTGCCCGCGCTGCCCGCCGGGGTGCCGGCGATCGAGGCGGTCGACGTGTCCCGGACGTACGAGCTGGACGGCGTGACCGTGCCCGCCCTGCGCGGGGTGTCGCTCACCATCGCCTCCGGCGAGTACGTGGCGGTGATCGGACCGTCCGGCTCCGGCAAGTCCACCCTGATGCACCTGCTCGGCGGGCTGGACCGGCCGACCGGCGGCCGGCTGGTGATCGGCGGCCGGGACGTGGCCGCCCTCGGCGCGCCCGAGCTGGCGGCGTTGCGCAACGAGACCATCGGCTTCGTCTTCCAGGCGTTCCACCTGCTGCCCCGGACGTCGGCGGTGGACAACGTCGCGCTGCCGCTGGTCTATCGGGGGGTCGGGGCGCGGCAGCGGCGGGAACGCGCGGCGGCGATGCTCGGCCGGGTCGGGCTCGGGCACCGGCTGGACCACCGGCCCAACCAGCTCTCCGGCGGGGAGCAGCAGCGGGTGGCCATCGCCCGCGCCCTGGTCACCGACCCGGCGGTGTTGCTCGCCGACGAGCCCACCGGCAACCTGGACACCGCCACCGGCGAGGCGGTGCTGGAGCTGCTGGAACGGCTGAACGCCGAGTCCGGGGTGGCCCTGGTGATGGTGACGCACGACCAGGAGGTGGCCGCCCGGGCCCGTCGGCGGATCGCCGTACGTGACGGCCTGATCCGGTCCGACACCATTCATGATCGACCGCTGTCCGGCGGTCCCGGTGGACCTGCGACACTGGACGGCGCTCCCAGCGCGGAGCCCCGGTCCGCGTCCGGACACGGCCCGGGGCACCCGTCCGGTGGCTCCGGTGGCGCCGCCGGAGCCACCGGACGTCTTCCGCGTCCGGCGGCTGACCAGGCGATGCCCGGGGGTGCCACGTGAGGATCACCGAAGCCTGGCGGGTGGCGCTGGACGCGCTGCGGGCGAACCGGCTGCGCAGCGCGCTGACCATGCTCGGGGTGATCATCGGGGTCGCCTCGGTGGTGCTGCTGGTGGCCATCGGCACCGGCACCAAGCAGATGGTCGAGCAGCAGGTGGAGGGGCTCGGCTCCAACCTGCTGCTGGTGGTTCCCGGTCGGATCGAGGTCGGCAACGCCCCGGTGGTCTCGCCGCTGGATCTCAAGGACGTGGACGCGGTCTCCCGGGTGGTGGGCGACCCGGGGCGGGTGGCCGTCACCATCGCCTCCGGCGCGACCGTCCGGGCCGGCACCCGATCCGACTTCGCCACCGTGCAGGGCGTCCTGGAAACCACCCCGGCGGTCTTCACCCGCTCGCTGGCCCGGGGTCGCTACCTCACCGGCGCCGACGTGGACACCAGCCGGCGGGTCGCGGTGCTCGGGGCGTCGGTGGCCCGGGCGCTCTTCCCCGACCGGGACCCGCTCGGCCAGCAGCTCGCGCTGGCCGGGGTCCGGTTCCGGGTGATCGGCGTCTTCACCCCGCTCGGTCAGAGCCTCGGGGTGGACCGGGACGACGAGGTGCACATCCCGGTGACCGCCGCGCAGCGGCTCTGGGGCACCCAGCGGATCGACGGCATCGCGGTCAAGGCCCCGGACCGGGAGCAGATCGGCCAACTCGGCGACCGGATCGTCGCGGAGCTGTCCCGCCGGCACCCGGACACCGAGTTCAGCGCCGTCACCCAGCAGCAGATCCTCGGTGTGCTCGGCGACATCCTCGGGGTGCTCACCGGCGTACTGGCCGCGATCGCCGGCATCTCGCTGCTGGTCGGCGGGGTGGGGGTCTCCAACATCATGCTCGTCTCGGTACGCGAGCGGACCCGCGAGATCGGCCTGCGCAAGGCGGTCGGCGCCCGACCCCGGGACATCGGGGTGCAGTTCCTGCTGGAGGCGGTGCTGCTCACCTCGATCGGCGGGTTGACCGGGATGGCGCTGGGCGTGGGCACCGCGCTGCTGGTCGACGCGGTCTCGCCGATCCCGGCGGCGATCACCTGGTGGTCGTTGGCGCTCGCCTTCGGCGTATCGGCCGGGGTCGGCATCGTCTTCGGGGTGGTCCCGGCCCAGCGGGCCGGTCGGCTCGATCCGGTGGTGGCGCTGCGGGCCGAGTGACGCTCGGAGCGGGAGCCAGCCCGGCTGCTCCGGGGACCCGCTCACGGGATCGGACGTGCCGCTCTTCCGGGTGGAAAACGCCAGGTGGTGAGCGGGGAGGCGGCGGGCGTTCCATGATCAATCGCAGGAAGGGATCGCGCCGGTCACAGCCGTCCCGCTACCGTACTGGTAACACGCGCGTCGCTCGTCGTGGCGGGAGCAACCCGCCCCGGCGGCACGCGCCGGGCACGGGAATGGGTCGGTGAGCCATGGCCGGGTCGCAGTCCGACGCTCGACTGTCGGATGTCAGGTTCCTGACCGTTGCCGAGGTGGCGACGGTCATGCGGGTGTCCAAGATGACGGTCTATCGTCTCGTGCACAGCGGTGAGCTGACCGCGGTGCGGGTCGGTCGATCGTTCCGGGTGCCCGAGCACGCCGTTCACGAGTACCTTCGGGGTGCGTTTCAGGAGACCGCCTGACGCGCCGCCGGCCAGGCCGTCGAGTGCGACGTAACGGGCATCGACGGGGGCGCGTTGGTCCTGCTGACGCGCTCCGGCTACCCTGGACTCCGATCGTGACCGCATGCCGGTGTGCCCTGCCCACTACGCTGGTCCGGTCCGTTGTCCGCAAGCGGTCATCGACGCCACCCGTGGTGGTGTCGCCCGGTCCGCCCCGCATGTTGCATCGAAAGGCTGTCGTATGGGCTCGGTGGTCAAGAAGCGCCGCAAGCGCATGGCTAAGAAGAAGCACCGCAAGCTGCTGCGCAAGACCCGCGTCCAGCGTCGCCGTCTCGGCAAGTGACCGGGGCCGGGCTGCGGCCCGGCACCCGGCAACACTTGCCAACAGTCGACCGTCGGAGGCTCAGGTGATCAGGCCGTGGACGTCTCGGCTCGATCCCGCCTGCCGGGCAAGGCGCGCGACATGACCCCCGGTGGCACCCCCGGTGCTCCGGGGGTCGTCGTCGTGACCGGGGTCGGGCGCTACCTCGGCGCGCACGTCGCCGCGCGCCTCGCCGCCGACCCGCGCATCGAGCGCGTCATCGGGGTCGACCCGGCGCCCCCCGGCGCCGAGCTCACCGACCTGCTGGACGGGGTCGAGCGGATTCGCCTCGACCTCGACTCGCTCAGTGCCCTGCTCATCGACCTGGACGTCGACGCGGTGGTGCATCTCGCGCTGGTCAGCGCGCCCGATCCGCAGCACGGCGGCCGCGCGGCGATGAAGGAACAGAACGTCATCGGCACCATGCAGTTGCTCGCCGCCTGCCAGCGGGCGCCGCGGCTGCGCAAGCTGGTGGTCCGGTCCTCGACCGCCGCATACGGTGTGTCGTTCCGCGACCCCGCCGTCTTCACCGAGGAGACCGAGCCGCGGGAGGTGCCACGCGGCGGTTTCGGCCGCGACATCCTCGACATCGAGGGGTACGTCCGCGGGTTCCGCCGCCGCCGCCCCGACGTCACCGCCACCGTGCTGCGCTTCGCGCCGTTCATCGGCTCCACCGCGGACACCACGCTCACCCGCTACTTCTCCCAGCCGGTGGTGCCCACCGTCTTCGGCCGGGATCCCCGGCTCCAGTTCGTCCACTTCGACGACGCCCTGGAGGTGCTGCACCGCTCGGTCGCCGAGGACCACCCGGGGACGTACAACGTCGCCGGGCCGGGGGTGCTCTCCCTGTCGCAGGCGATCCGCCGGGCGGGCCGGGTGGCCGTACCGGTGCTGGAACCAGGGATGTCCGGGGCCGCCGCGATCGCCCGCACCCTGGGCTTCGGCCGGTACGGGCTGGACCAGGTCGACCTCTTCGTGCACGGCCGGGTGGTGGACACCACGAGGCTGGAACGCGAGTTCGGCTTCACGCCCCGCTCGACCGCCGCCGCCTTCGAGGACTTCATCCGGGCGCACCACGGCGGCGTGGTGGTGACCCGGGACCAGCTCGCCGTAGCCGAGTGGCTGGTGCTGGAGGGCATCCGGCAGGCCCGGGCCGCCGTGCGGGAGCGGCCGTGAGCGGGCCCGAGGAGCCGGGCGAGGCCCGCTACGACGTACCGCTGACCGTGCCCGGGCCGGACGCGGAGCCGGCGCGGCGCAACGGGCACCGACGCACCGCGGCGACCGCCGCCGACCCGGCACCGAGCGGCGGGCCGGACACGTCGCTCGACGAGCCGGACACCTCCGCCGACGAGCCGGCGGAGGCGGCGGGCGAGCCGCGGGCCGACGCCCCGGTCGCGCCGCCCGGGCCGGCGGTGGCGGACCGGCCCGGCGACCACTGGGACCGCAAGGTCGCCAACGGTCTCGCCTTTCTGCGGCGGCGGCTCTCCGGTGACTACGAGGTGGACGAGTTCGGCTTCGATCCGGAGCTGACCGACGCGGTCTTCCACCCGCTGGTCCGGCTGCTCTACCGGGACTGGTTCCGCACCGAGGTCAGCGGCGTGGAGCACGTGCCGGAATCCGGTCCCGGCCTGGTGGTCGGCAACCACGCCGGCACCGTCGCACTGGACGCGCTGGTGCTGGCAACCGCGCTGCACGACCAGCACCCGGCACATCGCTATCTGCGGCTGCTCGGCGCCGACCTGGTCTTCCGGATGCCGGTGGTCTCCGAGATCGCCCGCAAGACCGGCGGGACGGTGGCCTGCAACCCGGACGCGGAACGGCTGCTCGGCAACGGCGAGCTGGTCGGCGTCTTCCCGGAGGGGTTCAAGGGGGTCGGCAAGCTCTACGCCGACCGCTACAAGCTCCAGCGGTTCGGCCGGGGTGGCTTCGTCTCGGCCGCGCTGCGCACCGGCACGCCGATCGTGCCGGTGGCGATCGTGGGCGGCGAGGAGATCTATCCGATGCTCGCCGACATCAAGCCGCTCGCCCGGCTGCTCAAGCTGCCCTACTTCCCGATCACGCCGACGTTTCCCTGGTTGGGGCCGCTGGGCATGGTGCCGCTGCCGAGCAAGTGGCTGATCGAGTTCTGTCCACCGATCCCCACCGCGCACCTGCGTGACTCGGCGGACGACCCGCTGGTCGTGTTCAACCTCGCCGACCAGGTGCGGGAGACCATCCAGCAGACCCTGTACAAGCTCCTCGAACGCCGCCCCGACCCGTTCGGCCCCTGACGCCCGACCCGTCCCTGCCCGAGCGGGTCCGAGGTCCGCGCAACTTCGCCGAAGGTGCTGCCTGCCAGGGGCGGGAGGCAGCAGTTTCCCCGAAGTTGCCGGCCTGTGGCCAGTGCCAGGGCGGGATCAGTCGGCGCGGTGACGGCGGCGGTGCAGCGCCAGACCGGCGGTGACCGCGCCGGCGAGCAGCCCGGCGGCGGCCGTCGACGGCACCGCGATCTTGGCCGCCCGACGTCCGGTGCGGAAGTCCCGGACGTCCCAGCCGCGCCGGCGGGCCTGCCGCAGCAGCGCCGGATCGGGGTTGATCGCCACCGGGTGACCCACGACCGAGAGCATCGGCAGGTCGTTGACGGAGTCGCTGTAGGCCGCGCAGTGGTCAAGGACCAGCCCTTCGAGCGCGGCGAGCCGGGTCACCGCCTCGGCCTTGGCCGGCCCGTGCATGAGGTCGCCGACCAGCCGGCCGGTGTACGTCCCGTCGACCACCTCGGCGACGGTGCCGATGGCCCCGGTCAGCCCGAGCCGGGTCGCGATGACCCGGCCGATCTCGACCGGGGCGGCGCTGACCAGCCACACCCGCTCACCCGCGTCCAGGTGCCGCTGCGCCAGCCGGCGGGTGCCGGCCCAGATCCGGGGCGCCATCAGCTCGTCGAAGATCTCCTCCGCGAGCCGTTCCACGTCGTCGACCCGCCAGCCCTGGATGAAGGCGAGCGCGGCCTCCTTGGCCTGCGACATGTCCCCGGCGCGCTCGGTGGCGAACAGTCGGAACCTCGCCTGCTGCCAGGCGAACCGGGCCAGGTCGCCGGTGGTGAAGTATTTCCGGGCGGCCAGCCCGCGGGCGAACCAGTAGATCGAGGCGCCCTGCATCATCGTGTTGTCCACGTCGAAGAAGGCGGCGGCGGTGGTGGGGTCGGGCGTCGGGGCCTCCCGGGTTGCCTCCGGGGCCTCCGAGCCGGTGACCGTGTGGCCGTGGGCGTCGGTGCTGACCGTCACCTTCCGGGTCCGGACCATGGTGACCTCCTCCCTCGGCATCCCCGCCTGTCGAGCCTATCCGGGCGGGTGTGCCGGGCGGACGGCCACGGCGTGCGGTGTGGCGGGGACGGCAGGCTCCCGCGCCGACCGGGGCCGGGCGGTCAGCGGTCGGCGGGGCAGGCGTCCGGATTCGGGCCGAGCGCGTCGCTGGCCACCGGCGCCGACAGCCCGCAGGCGATCGCGGCGCGAATCCCGTCGGCGCGCCGGCCGACGGCGTCGAGCAGGTCCAGCGACCGGTGCGTACGGTCCCGCTCGACGTGGTCCACCCGGTCCAGCAGCCCGCTGACCGCGCGCCGCTGGCCGGTGACGAACGCGTCGATCGCGTTCAGCCCCGTCGCGTCGGCGCGCTGCACGGCCGCCGTGGCCAGCAGGCGTACGCCCTGCCGGGTGTCCGCATCCATGTCGTCCAGGACGGCGCTGAACCCGACCCGGTCGCCATGGACCGTGGCTGCCTCGTCGAGCCGGGTCCGGGCGAAGTCGAGGAAGAGCTGGCCGCGACTCACGTCCGAGCTGGCCAGGGCGAGCTGGGCCCGTTCGGTGGAGCGCTTCATGCCGTAGAGGGCATCGCCGGGGAGCGCGTTCTCGCTGGCGGCGGAGATGCCGGAGAGGGCGATCGCGCCGGCCGCCACCCCGACCAGGATCGCGCCCCGGGCGCGGACCCGTCGCCCGGTCACCGCGCGTACGCCGGTGCTGGCCGGGGCGGTCGTCGGCTGCGCCGGGGCCCCGACACCCTCCCGCTCGGCGGTGGCGACCAGCATCGCGCGCAGCCCGGTGCGGAACTCCGCGTCGACCTCGACGGCCGGTGGGTCGGCGGC
Organism: Micromonospora eburnea; assembly: GCF_900090225.1. Classification (NCBI taxonomy): domain Bacteria; kingdom Bacillati; phylum Actinomycetota; class Actinomycetes; order Micromonosporales; family Micromonosporaceae; genus Micromonospora; species Micromonospora eburnea. Next base: position 6,574,535 of record NZ_FMHY01000002.1, on the reverse strand, counting down.
GAGTCGCCGGCCCACCGCGACGAGCGCGGCGAGTTCGTCGTCGGCCCGGGAGCGGACATGGTGCCGCCGGCCGCCGTTGGCCTCGTCGAGGAGCTGTGCGAAGCGCTCGGCACGCCGACGGGAGAAGAGGTCGCTGTCCACCGCAGGCACCCCCTCTCGCTGGTCACGGCCTCCTCGGCCGTTGTCGTCACCAGCGACCGGTGGCAGCGTGACGCCGACGGTCGAGGAGGAACGATCGACCGTACCCGCCGGACCGGGTGGCCCGGGGGACGCCGGGACAACCACTGGTCGCACCCGGAGAAACGGACCGCGCCGGTCGGCGGTTACGGGGGCGGCGATGGCTAATCACAAGGAGTGATCGTCGTCACTGCTGGGTGGAGGCGCACAGGGTCCACACCCGACGGAGCGCCGAGGGGTGGGGGATCAGGGCTGAAAACCGTCGGGCAGCAACCGGGCCAGCGCCCGGACCGCCCGGTACTGCAACGCCTTGATGGCGCCCTCGTTCTTGCCCATCGCGCGGGCCGTCTCGGCGACCGAGAAGCCCTGGAGGAAGCGGAGCACGATGCATTCCTGCTGCTCCGGGTTGAGCTGCTTGACCGCGGTGAGCAGCGCGACGTTGGTGATGTGCTCGACCACCGCCGCCTCCGGGCTGCCCTCCGGCCCCCGGTCCTCCCGATCGGCGTCGAGTACGTCGCCGGTGGTGACCTCCAGCCGGTACCGCCCCGACTTGAAGTGGTCGGCGACCAGGTTGCGGGCGATGGTGACCAGCCAGGCGCCCAGGTCGCGCCCCTGCCACGTGAAGCTGCCGATCCGCTTGAGCGCCCGGAGGAAGGTGTCGGAGGTGAGGTCCTCGGCGAGCTGCCGGTTGCCGACCCGGAAGTAGACGAAGCGGAAGACGGTGTCGACGTACCGGTCGTAGATCAGGCCGAACGCCTCGGCCTCGCCGGCCTGCGCCCGCTCGACCAGCGCCCACACCTCGGTCGCCGGGTCGGACGGATCGGGGCGGCTCGGGTAGCCGGTGGCCGGGGTCGCGGCGGCCGGCACCACCGGCAGGATCGCGGTGTCGGCGGCCGGCACCGCCGGCAGCACGGCGGTCTCGCCGGGATCGGCGGTCATCGGAGCGTCGCCCACCCGGCGGCCCTGCGCCGGCATGGTCGGCCGGGCCGGGGTGTTGAGCCGGCTGGTGGCGGGCTTCGCGTTGCCGCCGGGCACCGCCGGACGCGGCGGTGCCTCGTTGGGGTGCGAGCGGTTGCGGAGCCGTCGCGCCCCCTCGCCCGCCCGCACCGCGAGGCTCCGCATCTCCTCGGTCGAGGCGCGCGACTCCAGCCGCTCGTTGACCGGTGTCCGCTGGGTCGGGCTGGTCACCCCGGCCGGCCGTTCCGCGTAACCGAACGTGGTCACCGCGCCTCCCCGATCCACTCGGCGCACGGCCGTCGCGGCGTCGCCGCGGGACGGCCTAAACCCCGGCCGGGCAGGGCCGTTCCGGGACGTGCCGACGGGCGGCAGATCCCCTTGAGGTGCTGGTCCAATGCGCTCACAGGCACGGGGGCCTCCTCGGGCTGAGGGGTGTCGACTCACGGCAAATGGGGTGAGCCGACCCGAGTGATGATAGGGCCAACGTCACCCACGCGTGGCAAGTCCGTTACACAGAGCGGAAGTATTTCCCGCCCTGTCGCACCCATGGCGGACCGGTTGTCCGTCGTGTGCGGTTGACTTTTGCGTCGGAGTTGGGTCTTGAGTGGAAAATCCTGGTCGGAGCGATTTGCGTAGCACCTTCGGCGTGTCGCGCCGACGGTCCGGCGGCGGCGGTCCCGCGCCGACGGTTCCGGGCGGCGGAGGAGCTGCTCGGGCCCTGTGCGCGTAACCTGGCCCGGTCCGACCGAGCTTCGCCCGGCGGTGTCTCCGGCACCGCCGACCCGGATCCGCACGGAGGTACCCGATGTCCAGCAGTGACCCCCGGCTCGCCCTGATCACCCGGCCCGGCTGCCATCTGTGCGAGGACGCGAAGGCGGCGCTCGACCGGGTGGTGGCCGTCACCGGTGACCGCTGGATCGAGAAGGACGTCACCGAGGACATCGAGCTGGAACGCGAGTACGGCGACCGGTTGCCGGTGGTGCTGCTCGACGGCAAGGAGCACGGCTACTGGCGGGTGGAGGAGGGGCGGCTGCTGCGGGACCTGACCACGCCGCAGCTCTGACCGGCCCTTACAGTGCAGCGATGACCACTGCGCGACGCCACCTGGTGTGGGACTGGAACGGCACCCTGCTCGACGACCTCGACCTGGTGGTCCGCGCCACCAACGTGGCCTTCGCCAGCGCCGGCGGTCCGGTGGTCACCGCCGACGAGCACCGGGTGCGGTTCCGCCGGCCGATCGCCGACTACTACGCCGATATGCTCGGCCGGGCGATCGACGATGAGGCGTTCGGCCGGCTCGACCGGATCTTCCACGACGCGTACCGGACCGGGCTGACCAGCTGCGGGCTGGCCGCCGACGCGACCACCGCGATCGCCGCCTGGCCGGGCAGCCAGTCGCTGCTGTCCATGTGGTTCCACGACGAACTGGTCCCGACCGTCCGCACGTACGGGCTGACCCCGCACTTCAGCCGGGTGGACGGGCTGCGGGCCGCGGTGGGCGGCGGGCACAAGGCCGAATGGCTGGCCAAGCACCTGGCCGAGCTGGGGCTCGGTGGCCACGAGGTGGTGCTGATCGGCGACTCGCTGGACGACGCCGACGCCGCCGGCTCGGTCGGCGCCCCCTGCGTCCTCTACACCGGCGGCCTATCCGACCCCACCCGCCTCCGCCGCTCCGGTCATCCCTGCGCCGACACCCTGACCGACGCGGTCACCCTGGCCCGCACCCTCCCCTGACCCCGTCACCGCCACCGCCCTCCTTGTTGATCAAGAAGTTTGCGTCTGGGGTTCGCGTGAGTCAGACGCAAACCTCTTGATCAACTCGCTAGGAGGGGGCGCGGAGGTGGGTCAGGACGGCTAGGACTCGGCGGTGGTGGGTTGTCGCGTCCGGGGGGAGGTCGAGTTTGGTGAAGATGTTGCGGACGTGCTTCTCCACGGCGCCGTCGCTGACCACGAGGGCTTTGGCGATGGCGGTGTTGGAGCGGCCCTCGGCCATGAGGGCGAGCACCTCCCGCTCGCGCGGGGTCAGGGCGGCCAGCGGGTCGTCGCGCCGGCGCCGGACCAGCAGCTGGCTGATCACCTCCGGGTCCAGCACCGTGCCGCCGGCGGCCACCCGGCCCAGCGCGTCCAGGAACTCGTCGATCGCGGCCACCCGGTCCTTCAGCAGGTAGCCGATGCCGCCCCCGCCGGCTCCGCCAGCGGTGGCGAGCAGGTCGTCCGCGTACGACACCTCGACGTACTGGGAGAGCACCAGGACCGGCGTACGCGGCACCCGTCGGCGGGCCTCGACGGCGGCCCGCAGCCCCTCGTCGGTGTGCGAGGGCGGCATCCGCACGTCCACCACCGACACGTCCGGCCGGTGCGTCGCCACCGCCTCGACCAGGGCGTCTCCGTCCCCGACGGCCGCCACCACCTCGTGCCCCGACTCGGTCAGCAGCCGGACCAGCCCCTCCCGGAGCAGTACGGCGTCGTCCGCGATCACCACCCGCATGGCTCCGGTGTCTACCACGTCCCCGTCGTCCCCGGCCGATCCGGGCCGATCCGCGGGGGTGAGCCCGCCGTCCGGAGGCGGTACGTCGACCTGGCTCACCGGGGCAGCTCGGCGTGTACGACGGTGGGCCCGCCGACCGGGCTGGTCACGTCCAGGGTGCCGCCGGTGGCCAGTACCCGGTCGGCGACGCCGGTCAGGCCGTGCCCCTTGGCGAGGTGGGCCCCGCCCACCCCGTCGTCCCACACGGTGATGTCCAGCCGGCCGACCCGGCGGGTCACCAGCACCCGGCAGGTGGTGGCCGCGCTGTGCTTGGCGACGTTGGTCAGCGCCTCGGCCACCACGAAGTACGCGGTGGTCTCCACCGCCGGGTCCAGCCGTCCCGCGGGCGTACCCAGGTCGTCTTCGACCTGTAGCTCGGTGGGGACCAGGGCGCGGGCGGCGAGGGCGGCAAGGGCGCTGGGCAGCCCCCGGTCGACCAGGATCGGCGGCGCGATGCCCCGGGACAGGGCGCGCAGCTCGTCGAGGGTCTCCCGGGTCTGGGTGACCGCCTCGTCCAGGGTCTGCCGGGCCGCCTCAGGATCGGCGGCGAGCTGCTGGCGGGCACGGCTGAGGTCCATCGCGAGGCGGACCAGGCGCTGCTGCGGGCCGTCGTGGATGTCCCGCTCCAGCCGGCGCAGCGCGGACGCCTCGGCGGAGGCGGCGGCCCGCTTCTGCTCCTCCAGCGTGCTGATCCGGTGGCGCATCTCGGCCACCCCGGTCAGCAGCAGCCGGGCCAGGCCGGCCTGGAGCCGGGCGCAGCCCCGGGCCACCAGCGGCAGGCTGAGCAGGCAGAACAGGCCGATCGCGGTGTTCAGGCCGATTCGCGCATCGGCGCCGTCGCCCATTCCGAGGAGCTGGCTGAGGTCCTGGTTGCCCGGGCCACGCGGGAGCGCCCAGTCGTAGCTGAGGTAGAGGGTGCCGGCGATGGCCAGCGCCCACCAGGCCACCAGCACCACGAAGGTGGGCAACGTCACCAACAGCTTGATGAAGGCGTGCAGCAGGTCGAGCCAGGACTGCGGGTCGCGGATCGGCGTCAGGAGCCGGCGCCAGTAGCCGGCCCCCCGCACGGGTGCCAGGTAGGTGGGACGGACCCGGGGCTGCCGGAGCACGGCGGGCAGCCGGAACCGTTCGAGATCGGCCAGCAGGCGGGCCGCGTACAGGGTGCCGGCGAGCACGGGCAGCCCGAGCGTGGTGACCAGCAGCCCGGCCGTGAGTGAGACGCCCGTCACCGCCAGCACGAAGCCGACCAGCGCCAGCGGCAGGCCGAACAGCACGTATCCGGAGTCCCGGAGGAGCTGCCGGGCGAGTCCGGACGCGGGTGTGGTGGGCGTGGGCGGGGCGGCCAGCGGTACGGCGGTCATGTGTCGAGGCTATGGCGCGGGACCGGCCCGACCCATCCCGCGCACCGGCCTCTCCGGGGTGGGGTTCTCCCTACCCGGCGTGACGCCCGCCCCGCCACGGCGGTGACACGGCGCGACCGAGCGCGCGCGATTGGTCAGAGAAGTCGGGATTGAGCAATAATGCCGATCGGCGCGGTTGGCGCGCGGTTTATCGATCTTGCGGGATGGAGGGGCAGGTGGCGACGCGTCACGGGCCAGCAAGATCGCGATTTGTGCACCTCTTCACAAGCGCCTACTCTGTAGTCCCGACGCGCCCTGCTAGCACAGCCGGCAATCTCGGTTGCCAGCGGGAGTCCCGAAACGACCGGCCGCCGACGCTGGTCGAGGATCGCACCGCACGGAGTCTCATGAGTCAGCACCGTCACCCTGGCGCGCCCGGTCGCGCCGGTACCGTACCGGCGCTCCCTGACCTGCCCGAGGCGACCGTCGCGCGGCTCCCGGAATACCTCCGCGCCCTGCATGCCCTCGCCGACGCGGGCGACGAGACCGTCTCCAGCGAGGGGCTGGCCAACGCCGCCGGCGTCAACTCGGCGAAGCTCCGCAAGGACCTCTCCCACCTCGGCTCGTACGGGACCCGGGGCGTCGGCTACGACGTCGCCCTGCTGATCGACCAGATCGAGTCGGTGCTCGGGCTCACCCAGTGCCGGTCGGTCGCCCTGGTCGGCGTGGGTAACCTCGGTCACGCCCTGGCCGGCTACGACGGCTTCGCCAGCCGCGGCTTCCGGATCGCCGCGCTCTTCGACGCGGACCCCGCCCGGGTCAGCGAGGAGATCAACGGGCTGGTCGTCCGGCACATCGACGAGCTGCCCCAGGTGGCGGCCGAGGAGTCGATCTCGATCGGAGTGATCGCCACCCCGGCGTCGGCCGCCCAGGCGGTGGCCGACCAGCTCGTCGCCGTCGGCGTGACGAGCATCCTCAACTTCGCTCCGTGCGTACTCTCGGTTCCGGAGGGGGTCGACGTGCGCAAGGTCGACCTCGCCATCGAGCTGCAGATCCTGTCCTTCCACGAGCACCGCAAGGCGTCGCTGACCGCGCTCCCCGCCACCGGCGGGTCCGCCCTCACCGCTCTGCCCGGGGGGCTCGCGGCCACCGACACCCAGGAGGCGATCGGCACGTGAAACTGCTCGTCGTCGGCGCGTCCTACCGCACCGCCCCGGTCGCCACGCTGGAGCGGCTGGCCGTTCCACCCGCCGACCTCACCCGCACCCTGGACCGGCTGGTCGCCCAGCCCTACGTCGCCGAGGCCGTGCTCGTCTCCACCTGCAACCGGGTGGAGGTCTACGCTGCCGTGTCCGGTTTCCACGGCGGCCTCGGCGACGTCTGCGCGGTCCTGGCCGAGCAGGCCGGCTGTCCGCCGGCGGCGCTCGCCAACCACCTCTACGTGCACTACGACGCCGCCGCCGTCGACCACGCCTTCCGGGTCGCCGCCGGGCTGGACTCGATGGTGGTCGGCGAGGCGCAGATCCTCGGCCAGCTCCGCGACGCCTACCACTCGGCCAGCGGCGCCGACTCCGCCGGCCGGCTGCTGCACGAGCTGATGCAGCAGGCGCTGCGGGTGGGCAAGCGCGCGCACGCCGAGACCAACATCGACCGGGCCGGTCAGAGCGTGGTCACCGCCGCCCTGGACCTGGCCGCCGACCTGCTCGACGGCGACCTGGCCGGCCGGCCCGCCATGGTGGTGGGCGCCGGCGCGATGGGCTCGCTCGGCGTGGCGACCCTCTCCCGGCTGGGTGCCGCCCCGCTCACCGTCACCAACCGTGGCGCGGACCGGGCCGTCCGGCTGGCCGAATCGTACGGCGCGCACGCCGTGCCGATGGCCGAGCTGGTCGACGCGCTCTCCACAGTGGACATCGTAGTGGCCGCCACCGCCGCCACGGAACCGGTCCTCACCCACGACGTGGTGACCCGGGCGCTGGCCCGGCGGGACGCCGACCGGGGCCCGCTGGTCCTGCTCGACCTGGCCGTCCCGCGTGACGTCGAGGAGGGGGTCGCCGAGCTGCCCGGCGTCGAGGTGATCGACATCGACCGGATGGCCGCGATCCTCGCCGACGGCTCCGCCGCCGCCGACGCCGCCGAGGTGACCCGGATCGTCACCGCCGAGGTCGAGGCGTTCCTCAACTGGCTGCGCGGCGCCGACGTGGCGCCCACCGTGGCCGCTCTGCGCGGGCGGGCCGACGACGTGGTCACCGCCGAGTTGCGCCGGCTCGCCCAGCGCCGCCCCGACCTCACCGACGACCAGCGCGCCGAGGTGGCCCGCACCGTGCACCGGGTGGTGCAGCGGCTGCTGCACCAGCCGACCGTACGGGTCCGCCAGCTCGCCGCCGAGCCCGGCGGCGACCAGTACGCGGCCCTGCTGCGCGAGCTGTTCGACCTGGAGGTGCCGCAGACCTCCCCGGTCGACACCGTGCCCGACGTGGTGGAGACCGACCCGACCGGCCGGCCGTCGTTCGAGATCGCGGACGTGCCGGCGAGCGACTTCGACATCCCGTTCAGCGGAGGTGCCCGATGACCGCCCCCCTGCGCCTCGGTACCCGGGGCAGCGCGCTGGCGATGGCCCAGTCCGGCCACGTCGCCGCGGCCCTCACCGCGGCCACCGGCCGGGAGGTCGAGCTGGTCGAGGTGCTGACCGCCGGGGACCGCTCGGCGGCCCCGGTGCACCGGCTCGGCGTCGGCGTCTTCGTCTCCGCGCTGCGGGACGAGCTGACCGCCGGCACCATCGACTTCGCCGTCCACTCGTACAAGGACCTGCCCACGGCGGACGCCCCCGGCCTGCACGTGGCCGCGGTGCCGCTCCGGCAGGACCCGCGCGACGCGCTGATCACCCGGGACGGCCGTACGCTCGCCGAGCTGCCGTCCGGCGCCCGGGTCGGCACCGGCGCGCTGCGCCGCATCGCCCAGCTGCACGCGCTCGGGATGCAGCTGGAGGTCACCCCGATCCGGGGCAACGTGGACACCCGCCTCGGCCGGGTGCTCGGCCCGGACGCCGACCTCGACGCCGTCGTCCTGGCCCGGGCCGGGCTCGCCCGGCTCGGCCGGACCGACGTGATCACCGAGACGCTCGATCCGATGCTGATGCTGCCCGCGCCCGCCCAGGGCGCGCTGGCGGTGGAGTGCCGGATCGACGATCAGGACCTGGTCGAGCTGCTCGCGGTGCTCGACCACGCACCGTCCCGCGCCGCGATCACCGCGGAGCGGGCACTGCTGGCCACCCTGGAGGCCGGGTGCAGCGCGCCCGTCGCCGCCTATGCCGTTATCGCCGAGGGTGAGCCGACCAGCTCGCTCGCCGGTGGCGAGGGTGGCGATGAGATCTACCTGCGCGGGGCGGTGATCAGCCCGGACGGTACCCGTGACCTCCGGCTGTCCCGCACCGGAACGCCCGCCGACGCGGCGGAGATCGGCAAGGCACTCGCCGCCGAACTCCTCGAACTCGGCGCCGACTCGATCCTCGGCCAAGAAGGACACGCCGGCCCGGGGACCCAGCAATTTGGGAGCACAGAATGACCCGCACCCGTAAGCCCGTAGGCCGTATCGCGTTCGTCGGGGCCGGTCCCGGCGACCCGGGCCTGCTGACCCGCCGGGCGCATGACGCCCTGGTCGACGCCGACCAGGTGGTGTACGACCGGGGACTCCCCGAGTCGCTGCTCGACCACGTGCGCGCGCAGGCCAAGTCCGACACCCAGTTCAGCCCGGCGGAGGGCGTACCGGGGGACGTGGCGAAGGTGCTGATCTCCGCGGCCCGCTCCGGGCTGAACGCGGTGCACCTGGTCGCCGGTGACCCGTTCGGCCACGACTCGGTGGTCAAGGAGGTGCAGGCGGTGGCGCGTACCGCCGCGCACTTCGAGGTGGTCCCGGGTGTCGGCCAGGCCGAGGGGGTGGCCGCCTACGCGGGTGTGCCGCTGCCGGGAGTACGGACCGCCGCCGACGTCGAGGACGTCACCGCGCTGGACTTCGAGGCGCTGGCCGCGGCCGTCAGCCGGGGCTCCCTGGCCCTGGCCGTGGACGCCGGCGACCTGGCCGCGATCCGGGACGGCCTGCTCGCCGCCGGGGTGGACGGCGCCACGGGTGTCGGGGTGACCGGCGACGGCACCGGCGAGACGCAGTACACCACCACGTCGACCGTGGACTCCTTCGTCGCGGCGGCGCTCGGCTTCACCGGCCGGGTCGTGCTCACCATCGGTGCGGGCGTTTCCGAACGCGACAAGCTGAGCTGGTGGGAGAACCGGCCGCTGTACGGCTGGAAGGTGCTCGTACCCCGGACCAAGGAGCAGGCCGGCGTGATGAGCGCCCGGCTGCGGGCGTACGGGGCGATCCCGTGCGAGGTGCCGACCATCGCGGTCGAGCCGCCGCGTACCCCCGCCCAGATGGAGCGGGCGATCAAGGGCCTGGTCGACGGCCGGTACGCCTGGGTGGTCTTCACCTCGGTGAACGCGGTGCGGGCTGTCTGGGAGAAGTTCGCCGAGCACGGTCTCGACGCCCGCCACTTCGGCGGTGTGAAGATCGCCTGCATCGGAGAGGCCACCGCGGACGCGGTCCGGGCGTTCGGCATCCAGCCGGAGCTGGTGCCCTCGGGTGAGCAGACGTCGGAGGGCCTGCTGGCCGAGTTCTCGCCGCACGACGAGATCCTCGACCCGGTCGGCCGGGTGCTGCTGCCGCGTGCCGACATCGCCACCGAGACCCTGGCCGCCGGGCTCACCGAGCGCGGCTGGGAGGTCGACGACGTGACCGCGTACCGGACCGTGCGGGCCGCGCCGCCGCCGGCCGAGATCCGCGACGCGATCAAGTCGGGCGGGTTCGACGCGGTGCTCTTCACCTCGTCCTCCACCGTCCGGAACCTGGTCGGTATCGCCGGGAAGCCGCACGCGCGTACCGTTGTTGCCGTCATCGGACCCAAGACGGCGGAGACGGCGACGGAGTTCGGCCTGCGGGTCGACGTGCAGCCGGCGCACGCCTCGGTGCCCGACCTGGTGGAGGCGCTCGCCGCCTACGCCGTCGAGCTGCGGGAGAAGCTGGCCGCCATGCCGGCCAAGCAGCGCCGCGGCTCCAAGGTGCAGGGTCCCACCGCCCTGAGGTTCCGCTAGTCGCTAGGGAGGCCCGTCATGCCGTACCCCGAGATCCGGCCCCGCCGGCTGCGCCGTAACGCGGCCGTGCGGCGGCTGGTCTCCGAGACCCGCGTCGACCCGGCCGAGCTGGTCGTGCCGATGTTCGTCAGGGAGGGGCTGACCGAGCCCCGGGCCGTCGCGTCGCTCCCGGGGGTGCTCCAGCACTCCCGGGACTCGCTGCGCAAGGCCGCCGTCGAGGCGGTCCAGGCCGGGGTCGGCGGGATCATGCTCTTCGGGGTGCCGGCGAGCCGGGACGAGTCCGGCTCGGGTGGCCTCGACCCGGACGGCATCCTCAACGCCGCGATCCGGGACGTGGTCTCCGAGGTGGGCGACGCCACCGTGGTGATGGCCGACCTCTGCCTGGACGAGTTCACCTCGCACGGGCACTGCGGGCTGCTCACCCCCGACGGCGGCGTGGACAACGACGCCACCCTGGCGGAGTACGGCCGGATGGCGGTCGCCCAGGCCGACGCCGGGGTCCACATGGTCGGGCCGTCCGGGATGATGGACGGCCAGGTCGGCGCGATCCGCCGGGCCCTGGACGCGGCCGGGCACCAGGACGTGGCGGTGCTCGCGTACGCGGTGAAGTACGCCTCCGCCTTCTTCGGCCCGTTCCGGGATGCCGTCGAGTCGGCCCTGGAGGGCGACCGGCGCACCTACCAGCAGGACCCGGCGAACCTGCGGGAGTCGCTGCGCGAGGTCGAGCTGGACGTGGCCGAGGGTGCCGACCTGGTGATGGTCAAGCCGGCCCTGCCGTACCTCGACGTGGTGTCGGCGGTCCGCGCCGCGGTGGACGTCCCGGTCGCCGCCTACCAGGTCTCCGGCGAGTACGCGACGGTCGAGGCAGCCGCGGCGAACGGCTGGATCGACCGGGAACAGGTGATGCTGGAGACGCTGACCTCGATCCGCCGGGCCGGCGCGCAGATCATCCTCACCTATTGGGCGGTCGAGGCCGCCCAGTTGCTCCGCCGGCGTTACTGACCGGCGACCCACCGGATCCCCGAGCGCCTGGCCGGTGTCCTGACAGTGGGCGTGTCCACGACTTTGGTCGTGGGTAGGCAGACGCTGGTCAGGGAGGCGCGAGATGGGTGCATGGAGGAAGCTGGCGCTCGGGTCGGTGGTGGTCCTGGCGGCGGGGTGCACGACGCCGTCCGCGTCGCCGGGCACCCCGGTCGGGGCGAGCGCGGCGGCGTCCACCGCGACCGGGTGCGGGTCGCGGATCGAGACGGGGGCCCTGCCCGACTGGGCGGACGCCGGGTTCAGCGGGGACGCCCGGGTCCCGCACGTCTTCGGCGTGCGGGGTGAGATCGTCGCGGTGCTGTTCGGTCATCCGCTGACCGTGGACCGGAGGGACGGCGTCAACAACAAGATCCTTTGGGTCTCCCGCACCGGTCCGACGCCGGCCGACCCGGCGCTGTCGGCCGACCTGGTGGTCACCGCGACCCTGGACGGCACCGACACCCGGGTGACCCGGGAGGTCGACGGCGGGCCCGGCCCGTCGATCATCGACCTGCCGCGGGCCGGCTGCTGGCATCTCGACCTGCGGTGGTCCGGGCGTACCGACACGATGGATCTCGTCTACGCCGACGGCGGGGCCGCGCCGGGCGCTTCCTGAACCGGCGGGCCGCCCGCTGAGCGCACGCCGTTGAGCGGTGTGCCGCGGAGGCATACCGCTTCTGCGGCCACCGTCGTCCGGACGGCGATCGGCTACGGTTTCGCGCCATTCGCACTAGGTGGGCTTGCGTCTTTTGTCCCTTATGCCGCATAAGCGGCGCGGTGTCGAAGTTGGCTCATTATGCTCCGAGGTGACACCGAGCAGTTCGGCGGAACCCTGGCGTGGTTCGTGCTGCTCGGGTCCGCACGCCACCAGGACGCCGTCCAGGGCGTCGCCGCAGGGCGCCCCCGGGCCTGGACCGCCGGAACCACCGAGATGCGTGAGTCAGGATGAACGACGCGGAAACCATGGTCCTGCCCCGGCTCGGGCCGGCGGAGGCCAGCCTGGAGGACCCCTGGGGGGAAGGCGGTGGCACCGTCCCCGACCGTCCGCCGTCCGCCGCCCCGGGCTGGCGGTTGGCGGCGTGGCTGGTGCCGGCGCTGATGATGGCCGCGATCAGCCTGCTCGGGGCCGGCGGACCCGGACCACGGGCCGGGGAGGAGGCGTCCTGGCGCGCGGCCACGTCACCATGGCGGGACATCCTGCACCCGGGCGATGCCGCCGTCGCGCCCTACCACCTGCTGATCCGGGCGTCGGCAGAGCTGTTCGGCGCCTCCGAACCCGCCCTGCGCGGACCGTCCGTGCTGGCCATGGCCGCGGCCGCCGCACTCGTCGCCGCGGCCGCGACCAGGGCGTTCGGACCGGGCACCGGACTGCTGGCCGGTGCGATCTTCGCGCTGCTGCCGACCTCGGCCCGATACGCGCAGCAGGCCCAGCCATACGCGTTGGCGCTCTTCGCCGCGGTGCTCGCCACGTCGCTTCTCGTGCCGGCCCTCGACCGGCCGGCGAAGCGCCGCCTCGCCCTCTACGCCGGGTCGGTCGTGGCGCTCGGCCTGTGCCACGTCGTCGCGCTCCTGCTCCTCGTCGGCCACGGCTGGACCGTGCTCGCCTTCCGGCGCGAGGCGGCCGCCCGATGGCTGGCGGCCGCCACGGCGGGCGTGCTGCCCGCGGCCGTCCTGCTCTGGTTCGACCGGCGGCCCGGGGCGTGGCTCGGGCCGGTCGCGGAACCGAACCTCCGGGCGTTGGCCGACTTGCCCGGACAACTGTTCGGCCACGCCGCGTTGGGGGCCGTGCTGCTCGGGCTGGCGCTGTTCAGCCTCCCGCTGCGGCGTTCCGCCGCCGTCTACTCGGCGTGGGCGGCGCTACCGCCGCTCGCGCTGCTGGTCACCGCTCAGGCGACACCGATCTGGGAGCCGCGGTACCTGCTCTTCACGCTGCCGGCCTGGGCGACGCTCGGCGCGGTCGCGCTGGCCCGGCTCGGGGGCGGACCGGCGATCCGGGCCGGGACGCGTACGGGCGGCTGACCGGCCGGTGGGCCCGCGAGATCCGCACTACTCATCACTCATGGGGGAAACGTGGCCGTCGCCGCCGAAACACGCCTGTCTCCGGCCAGGAAGGAGGGACCGTCCTACGCCGGACCACCGACAACCCCCGCCGGGCAACCGGCCTCCGGCCGGCACCCGGACCGCCGTCAGCTGAACATCAGGGCTCGGCTCGCGTACGCGAGGTGCGGGGCGACCGCCGGACCGCTGGTCGCGCCCCGCCACCCGCGGGCGGCGGTCGAGTTCCGTCCCGTCGCCTCGCCCGCGGCCCGGGTGGTCCTGACCCTGCTCGTCCTCGTCAACAGCGCGGCCGGCCTGCTGTTCATCGGCTGGCTGCTGCTGCCCGAGCACGTACCCGGGTCGGGCGTGATCGGGCTCGGCGACTGGCGGACGATGGCGGCCCGGCTCGGCTTCTGCGTGGTCGTCGGCGTCGAGCTGATCCGGCTCGCGCAGAACGTGGTCGTCTGGGCGTTCGCGTTCAACGCCAAGGACCCGGTCCCGGTCGATCCGCCGGTCGGGCTGCGGGTGGCCCTGCTGACCACGATCGTGCCCAGCAAGGAGCCGCTCGACGTCGCCGAGCGGACCCTGCGCAGGCTACGGCAGCTCGTGTACTGCGGCCAGGTGGACGTCTGGATCCTCGACGAGGGTGACGACCCGGCGGTGAAGGCGATGGCCGCCCGGCTCGGCGTACACCACTTCAGCAGGCGGGGCCGGCCGGAGTACAACCAGCCCAGCGGCGAGTTCCGGGCCAGGACCAAGTCGGGCAACCACAACGCCTGGCGGGCCGAACACGAGCACCGGTACGACGTGGTGGCCAACGTCGACCCGGATCACGTGCCGCTGCCCAACTTCCTCGAACGAACGCTCGGCTACTTCCGCGACCCGGACGTCGCCTTCGTGGTGACGCCGCAGGTCTACGGCAACATGCACCAGAACTTCGTCGCGCACGGCGCGTCGGTCCAGCAGTACCTCTACAACGGCCTCATCGCCCGGGGCGGCAACGGCCTGGACGCACCCCTGCTCACCGGTACCGGGCACCTCTACCGGCCGACCGCGTGGCGGAGCATCGGCGGCTACCAGGATTCGATCATCGAGGACCACCTGACCAGCATCCGCGTCCACGCCGCCGTCAACCCGGAGACGGGCAACCGGTGGAAGGGGGTCTACACCCCGGACGTGGTGGCCATCGGCGAGGGCCCGACGTCGTGGGCGGACTACTTCAACCAGCAGAAGCGGTGGGCGGCCGGCATCTGCGAGATTCTCGTACGTCCCGAACTGCGCGCGCCACGGACCCTGCCGTCCCGTCGGCGCTGGCAGTACCGCCTGCTGCAGTTCTACTACCCGAGCGTGGCGGTCAGTCTGCTGCTGGGCAACGTCGCCACGGCGTTGTACCTGCTCACCGGGGTGAGCACCGCGCAGCTCGACGTCACCGTGTGGTCGATGCTGTGGGGCTCGACCCTCGGCACCTGGTTCGTGCTGTGGCTCTGGCTGCGCCGGTTCAACATCGCGCCCCACGAACGGGAGGAGATCGGCATGGTCGGGATGGCGCTGGCACTCTTCGCCGGGCCCGTCTACGTGGCCGCCGGTGTCGGCGCGCTGCTGCGCCGCAAGCTCGGGTTCGTGGTGACGGCCAAGGGGAAGCTGCGCACCATCGAGTCGCTCGGCACCTTCCGGCTGCACCTCTGCTGGGCGGCCGTCGCCGCCGGCCTGCTCGGCGCGAGTGTCGCGCTGGGCAACGACTTCACCCTGCTGCGGGTGTGGCCGATCCTGACGATCCTGACCGGTCTCGGCCCGCCGCTGATCGCGCTCGGGTCGAACGTCCGGGCCAGGCGGGAGCAGCGCGCCGACGAGGCCGCCACGGTCGCTCACGTCGGGAACGAGGAGCGCCCCGCGCCGACGGCACCGGTGGCGGCGAACGGAGGTGTGCGATGGTGAGGCTGACTCTGCCGCGCGTCGGGATGGTGTTGATCGGCACGCTGCTGCTGGCGTACGCCTTCGCCGTGGCACCGGCCGCTCTGTCGCGGGACCGGCAGGACAGCCCGCCCGGCGGGACGGTGCTGCCCGAAGCGAACGCGATGATGACGGCAGAGGCGGTGGCGCCGGCCGGGTCGAGCGTCTCACCCCGTCCACCGGCGGCGGTCTTTCCGCCGTCCGGCAAGAAGTTCATCGGTGTCATGACCGACAAGGGCCCGCACGACTTCACGGCGTTGGACACCTTCACGGCGACCGCCAGGTACCAGCCGCAGGTCATGCTCTTCAGCGCGGGCTGGGCGTCCGACCGGTTCGACCGGACGCTCTTCGACCGGATCAGCGACCGCGGCATGCTGCCGATGCTGGGCTGGGAACCGTGGGACTACGACGTGGACAAGGCGGCCCGGAAGAAGAAGCTGAAGGCTCGCCAGATCGACCAGATTCGGTCTAACCAACCCGGTTACCGGCTGTCCCGCATAGCGCGCGGCGACTTCGACAGCTACCTGCGGTCCTGGGCCGAGGGGATCGGGTCCCTCGGCTACCCGGTGGCCATCCGGTTCGCGCACGAGATGAACGGTGACTGGTACCCGTGGTGCGAGACGGTCAACGGCAACCGGCCCGGCGAGTACGTCAAGGCGTGGCGCCACGTGCATGACGTGTTCCGGGACGCCGGAGTCACCAACGCCATCTGGGTGTGGAGCCCGAACGCCCGTTGGAGCACGAAGAACCCGCGGCTCGCCGGGCTCTACCCGGGTGACGAGTACGTCGACTGGGTGGGGGCCAGCGGCTACAACGGCATGGGTGCCTTCTCGACGAGCTGGTCCTTCGACGCGATCTTCGCGTCCACCATCAAGGAGATCCGGACCTTCAGCAAGCGGCCGTTGGTGATCACCGAGACCGCCGCCGCCGAAGGCAACGGGCGCAAGGCCGAATGGATCAGGCAGACGATGCGCGGGCTGGCCGGCTACCAGGACATCATCGGCCTCATCTGGTTCGAGGTGAACAAGGAACTGGACTGGCGCATCGAGAGCTCACCCGCGTCGGCGAGAGCGTTCGCCCAGGCGGTCGCCGCCCCTCGGTACGACCTGCGCTGGTCGCCCGACATGCTGCCGCGTACCCGGCTGGACGAGTAGGCGGGCCGGTGCGTGGCCGCCGAGCGCGCTCCCGGCACCGGGAGGCACCCGGTCGACGAGCCGTCAGTCGTCGTTGCGGATGGTGCCCAGGGCGACCGGGTCGGCGATCCGGAGCCCCGGGCCGCCGCCCGACACGTACAGCTTGAGCTGCACGTCCGGCTCGACCTCCCGGTCACCGTGCACGGTCACCGGGAAGGCGAGCGACGTTCGGCCGGCGGCCAGCGTCCGACAGCCGACGTACGGGTCGTAGTCCCGGCCGGCCCGTGCGGTGGTGCCGTAGGTGCTGGCGCAGATCAGGGTCGGCTCGGAGAGCGGCCGGGACACGGTGACCCTGAACGTCAGGGCGGTGCTGCCCAGGTCGCCCTCGGCCACCGAGGCGTCCGCCACGCTCAGCGACGCGCGGGTGCGGAACCGAGCCACCTGCGGGTCGTGGTCGCTGGCCCCCCGGTCGCCGAGCCCCCTGGTGTCGGTCGGGTAGTCGGCGTTGATGTGCGCCGCGCGGGCCTGCACCAGATCGCCGTGCAGCTTGTCGTTGACGAAGAGGTTGTCCAGGGTCTGGGCCTGACCGTCCGAGGTGTACGAGTAGGCCGCGGCCGGCACCTGCGTCACCAGGTCGTCCCAGAGGTTACGCAGCCCGGCCCGGTACAGCGGCCCGAGCTGGTCGGACGGGGTCGGGTCCGGCCCGGCGGCGATCGGGTCGTCCGGGCGCGGGAAGACGTTCAGGTCACCGCCGTAGACGATCCGGGCGTCGGGGTCGGCGGCCTGGATGGCCCGCACCAGGGCCGCCCCGTACGCCGCCTGCTCCCGCCGCTGCCCGACCCGGGTGTCCGGGCCGGAGGAGTAGTGGTTGCCGACCGCCCAGAGGGTGAAGTGTTCGGCCGAGCCCGGTGTCGCCGCCACGGTGAAGCGGGCCACCTGCGCGGCCCGGCTGTAGACGTTGCCGCCGTCCACCCCGGTGGAACGGTCCACGTCGGCCGGCAGCACCGCGTTGAACGCCTTCGGGTTCCGCACCGCCGCGTTGGACGGCAGCCCGGCCGAGCGGTACGACAGGGTCGGAGCGGCGCCCAGCAGCGGGTCGGTGACGGTCGCCTCGGTCAGCGTCAGCCGATCGGTGCGGTAAAGGAACGCCGAGGAGATGCCCCGGGCGTCCGAGCCGGTCCGGTCGTACGCCGCCGCGTAGGCCGGGCCACCGTTGGCGGCGATGGCCAGCGCCAACTCCTGCACCGTGTCCGGCGCGCCGTCGGCGTTGTCGGTGTTGCCGCAGATCAGTCGGCCGGCGGCCACCGAACAGAGGTCCTGGTCCTCGGCCTCCTGGAGCAGCAGCAGGTCCGGGCTGCGCAGGATGTCGACGATCTGCCGGGCCGCGACGCCGAGCCGGTCACTGTACGCCGCCTCGCTGTCGGGCAGATGGTCGAACGGTGGACTGACCCCGGGGCAGCCCGGGTCGCCGACGAAGTCGCAGCCGTCGAGCGGGTCATCCCGGTAGTCGTAGAGGTTTTCGAGGTTGTAGGTGGCGACCGCGATCTCGTTGGCGTGGTCCGCCGGCTGCGGCGGGTGATTCCCGGCCGGGTCGGCGCCGGCGGTGAGGGTGACCTGCTCCGGTTGCACGCTGTACCTGCCGAACGCGTACGAGACGGCGCCGTAGGCGTCCTCGGTGAGCGTGTCGTAGGTGCGCGCCTCGGGCAGCAGCGCGGTGGCGTCTCCGGTGGTCGCCTTCACCCCGCCCGCGCCGAGCAGGATCCGCTGGCCGTTGCCGTTGTCGAAGAGGGTGCCCGGAATGTCGTCCAGCGGATGCGCGTCCCGGTACACCCGGCGGGCGTACGGGTCGGTCCGCTTCATGATCGGGTCCTCGCGGTCCAGCAGGTAGATCTCCGAGTCGGCGGTGGCGGCGTAGACCCGCCGCGGGGCGGAGACCCCGCTGCCCGAGCGGACCCGCACCCGGGCACCCTCGTGCCGCTCCCAGAACCGCGCGGCGGCGCCCGCGTCGGCCGGCGGCACGGCGACGTCGACCTGTACGGCGGTGTCGACGTCGAGCCCGGAGTCGAGCTTGCGCACCAGCGACGCGTCGGCGAGCTGGGTCTGGCCGAAGTGTTCCCGCACCCGGGCGCGCAGCACCACCTCGTCGCCGACCGTGGGGGTGTAGTCGCCGGCCAGGGTGGTGGACGAGCCCATGGCGACGAAGACGCCGTCCGAGGTGAGCGGATCGCCGTCCTCGGAGCCCTTGCGGCTCTGCAGGTAGAAACCGTGCTGCGGAGCCCCGGCGGAGTTGCGGGTGAGCGACAGCTGGGTGATCACGCCGCGTACGTCGTATCGCGCGGAGCTGGCACCGTCGCCGCTGGGCGGGGCGAGCGGCGACCGGCTGGTGCGGGCGTCCTCGTCGTCACCGGTGCGGCCCTGCACCTCGCCCACCGAGAGCACGGCGACGGCCTGCACGGTGAGGTCGCAGCTCGCGGTGTCGCCGTCGGCGTCCGTCGCGGTCACGGTGACCGCGTACGAGCCGGCCGGAAGGCCCGTCGCGGTCAGCGTCGCGGTGGCCGCGCCGTCCTCCGCGGCGTCCGGGCCGACCTCGGTACGGCTGATCGAGCCGCTCGCCGGTGTCGGGCTGACCGCGGTCACCGTGAGGTCGGCGACGTCGGCGTCGGTGACGGTGACCTGGTGGGTCGCGGTGCCGCCCGCCTCGACGGTCAGCGTGCCGCCGCAGGTCAGCGCGGCGGTGAGCGGGTGGGCGGGCGCGGCGCCGGCGGCGGGGGGCGCGATGCCGACGGCCACCATCGAGGCGGCGGTGGTGGCCGCGAACGCGGCGAGCGTGCGGCGTGGACGCATCAGGCCTCCACGATCGATGGACGGGAACTAACGCACGTTAAGGGTCGGTCCGGTCCGCCGTCCATCCCCCGGGCAGCCGGTCGGTGTCGTTCGGTCATCGGTGGGCGTCGAGGCGGTGGACCAGCTCGGCGACGTCGACGCTGTATTCGCACCACTCCCGGTCGGCGCGGTAGCCCAGCTCCGCGTTGACCTTCAACATCGCCTCGTTGGCCTGCGCGTTCCAGGTCTGCACCTCAACCAGCTCAGGCTCGGCCGAGCGCAGCTCCAGCAGCATCCGCGCCTTGATCGCCCGGTCGATGCCGTACCCGCGATGGTCGCGTACGACGATGGTGTCGTACTGGTCGGCGCGGGTGGGATGCTGCGCCGGCACCACCACCTCGGTCAGCCCGGCCACCTCACCGGTCTGCTCGTGCAGAGCCAGCACGATGTACGGCTTCATGCCCCGCCGGTGCAGCGTGTCCAGGCTGGCCCGCAGCCGCTCCGGGTCGTAGGAGCTGGGGCGCAGCTCGCCGTCGTCGACGTCGCGTACCTCGGCCTTGGCCCGCGCGTACGCCTCGATCAGCTCGTCCGGCGGGCCCCCGGGGCAGAACTCCAGGTGGTATCCGGTGCCGACGCCGGTGGCCATCTCGGCCAGCGCCGGCCAGGCCACCGCGTTGAGGTCGAGCACGCTGCGCATCTCGACGTATTCGCGGGCGAAGCCGAGTGACTCGTAGAACCCGACGGCCGGGGTGTCGCCAACCACCTCCACCCCGATCGACTGGAAGCCCTCGTCCCAGACCCGGCGGGCGGCCACCCGGACCAGCTCGCGGCCGAGGCCGGTGCGTCGGGCCGCCGGGTGCACCAGCACCTCCAGCACCCCGATCCCGCCGAGGAGCAGCACGTTGACGTGCCCCAGAATCGGCCCCGAGGCGTCGTCCGTGGCCCGCTCGGCCCGGGCGATCCAGGAGATCCGTCGCTCACCGGGCATCACCTCGGAGAGGTATTCCCGCAGCGAGCCCTCCCGCCAGGATGGATCCTGGGGCAGGTCGGCCGCCAGAACGGCGTTCAGCGCGTCCAGCAGCGACGTGATCTCGGCGGACGAGGCGTTACGAGGATCCCACTCGCGCACCATCACCCGTCTAGCTTGCCGGCAACGGCTGCCCGGGGGAAGGGTTCAGCGCTCGAATGTGCGCGTCCGGTCACGTCACGTACCGCTCAGTCGCCCGTACTCGTCCGCCTTGTCGAAGACCGCCTGGGCGTACCGGCGTACGTCGTTGTAGGAGAGGATGGCTCCCCACCAGTCGCCGGGAATGGTCAGGTTCCGGCCGTTCTTGCAGAGGTACTGTCCGGCGGCCAGGGCCGCGTCGTTGATGCTGTGGGGATTTTTGGCTCCGTCGTTGTCGGCGTCCGCGCCGATCTCCTGCCAGGTGCTCGGGATGAACTGCATCGGCCCGATCGCCCGGTCGTAGACGGTGTCGCCGTCGAGTTGGCCCCTGTCGGTGTCGAGGATCCGGGAGCGGCCGCCCTGCCCGTCCAGCGGGTCGCCGCGGATCTCCGGCGTGGCGATACCGTCCGGCCGCAGGGTGGCGCCGTTGGCCGACCCGTGCCGGGACTCGACATACCCGATCGCGGCCAGCGTGGTCCAGCTGAGCTGGCAGCTCCGGTGCGTCTCGCGGAGCACCAGCTCGGCGTAGCCGTACGCCTGCGCGGCGACGACCGGGATGTCGGTCCTGCTGCTGACCTGCGCCGCCCATTCGGCCAGCGCGTCGGCCGGGCGGCCGATCGGCCCCACGACCGGCCCGGTCGGCTGCCCGGCGTCCGGCGGTGGCGTCCCGGTCCACAGGTCGGTCGCCCCGGGCACACCGGTGGGGGTCGCTCCGGGCATCGCGCCCTCTGCGGGCACCCCGCCGGCCGGCCCGGTCGCGGTGGCGTCGCCGGCCGAGGATCGTGGCTTGCCGACGACCGCCGGCACCAGTAGTGCGCCGGCCGCCACGGTGGCCGCGACCAGGGCGAGCAGGAAGAGCCCACCGAGGGTGGTCCGCCCGCTGGGGCGGCGGGACCAGGCCCGGGTGGCCCGGGCCGCGCCGACGGTGAGCCGTCGGGGCGACGGCATCCGCCGCCGACCGGCAGTCGAGCCGCCCTCCGCCGGCCCCGCCCCGGCGGTGGCCTCCTTCGGGTCCGCGCTGGCGGTGGCGTCCTTCGGGTCCGCGTCGGCGGCGGGTTCCTTCGGCTCCGGGGCGGTGGTGGCCTTCGTCGGCTTCTCGGCGGAGGCGGGCGGGGTTGGATCCGAAGTGGTCGCGGCCGGCTCGGGGGCGGTCGCGGCACCGCCGGCCGGGGTGGGCTCGGTGGCCGGCCGGGGCACCGGCACCGGTCCGGCGACGCCGTCGGGTGGCACAGCCCGTCGCAGGGGCAGAATCATGGATCGCTCCTCGCCGTCCACCACCCGTCGAGTATCACCCATGTCTGTCGTGGTGTCCGGCCCGGCCGTACGCTTGTGGCATGCCCCGGTACGAGTTCCGCTGCCGCGCCTGCGGCGACACCTTCGAGGTCAACCGGCCGATGGCCGAGGCCGGCCAGCCGGCGTCCTGCCCCCAGGGACACGTCGACACCGTGAAGCTGCTCTCCACCGTCGCGGTCACCGGTCGCGGTGGCACCGGCCCGGGCGGCGCGGCGTCCGCCCCGGCCGGCGGCTGCTGCGGCGGCGCCTGCGGCTGCTGACCTCCGGCGGGCTCCGCTCCCCGGTCGTCCGGCCCTGCCGCAGGTGTTGGTCCTTTTCGAGGCGGCCCGCCCGGTCGAGCGGGGCCGCTGCTCGTTGGACATGCTGATCGGCATGGTGGCGCTGGCCCGGGGCGGCCTGGTTGCCGCGCACGAGCATCTGCTGGTGGCGCTGCGCTCCCGGATGAACCACGGCTACCTGGGCCGGGCCTGCGACACGGTGAACGCGATCGCGGTCCGTTGCGCGCTCGGCGGGGAAGGGGTGACCGCGGCTCGGCTGTTCGGCGCGGCCCAGGCGTCGAGCACCCGGACCTAGCCGTCGACTCGCCGCGTTTCACCAGCCCCGGTTCCCACCGGTTCGGCGCGAGTTGAGCCGGGGGGCACGCGGACGTGCACCCCGGCCGATGACATGCGTCGAAACAGACCAATGCGACGTCCCGGGTTCTTCCCTGGTGGGCGGCGGGGTGCGGCCCATATACTCGTGTGCGAGTAATCGGGCCCGAGGAGGGTGGCGATGGCCAAGCGACGCCGGGTCGGCAACCTGCTGGCCCTCGCCGTGCTCTCGGCGCTCGTGCAGCGACCCATGCATCCGTACGAGATGGCCGCCGTGCTCCGGGAACACGGCAAGGACCAGGACATGCCGATCAAGTGGGGTTCGCTCTACACGGTGGTGGCGAACCTGACCCGGCACGGTCTGCTGGCCGCGGTGGAGAGCGGCCGGCAGGGGCGACGGCCGGAACGGACCGTCTACCGGATCACCGATGCGGGCCGGGAGGAGCTGGCGGACTGGACCCGCGAGCTGGTCGCGGTCCCGGAGCGGGAGCACCCCCGGTTCAAGGCCGGGCTGTCCGTGCTGGGCATCCTCCCGCCCGACGAGGTGACGGAGTTGCTGCGGCAGCGCCTCGACCGGCTGGAGGCCCAGCTCGCCGAGCAGCGCGCCGCGCTGGCGCGGACCGCCCGCGAGGTGCCCCGGATCTTCCTCATCGAGGTCGAGTACGACCTGGCCGTCCAGGCAGCCGAGGCGGACTGGGTGCGCGGTCTGCTCGACGAGCTGACCACCGGCTCGCTGCCCGGCCTGGCCGAGTGGCGGGCCTGGCACGAGACCGGCGCGATGCCGCCCGAGTGGGCGGAGCTGGCGGAGAGGGGGACCGAGCAGCAGTGACGACGGACCCCGGCGGGGTGCGGGAACACCGCCGCCGGGGCCCTGACCTCGAACCGAGACCGCGGGAACGGGCACCCGGCCGCAAGGTGGCAACCGCAACGATAGCTGGGCTCCCGGTCCCGGGACGGTTCGTGCGACCGATCCGAGACCGGAGGAGAGAAAGTGACGACCAAGGACCTGAGGGCGCCCAAGCGCAAGCTGGTGCCCGAGATGGAGGGGGCGACCGCTCGCTGGTACGCCCGCAACCGCGCCTCGGCCAACCAACTGGCCGAGTACCGCCGCCAGGCCGCCCGGCTGGCCGAGGGGTTGCCCGCCGACGCGGCGGTGCTGGAGGTGGCACCCGGCCCGGGCTATCTGGCCATCGAACTGGCCCGGCTCGGGGCGTACCGGGTCACCGGGCTGGACGTCAGCCATACGTTCGTGGAGCTGGCGGGCGAGGCGGCCCGGCGGGCCGGCGTGGCGGTGACCTTCCGCCAGGGTGACGTGCACGAGCTGCCCTTCGGGGCGGACTCGTTCGACCTGGTGGTCTGCCAGGCGGCGTTCAAGAACTTCACCCGCCCGGTGCGGGCGCTGGACGAGATGCACCGGGTGCTCCGCCCGGGCGGCCGGGCCGTGATCCAGGACCTGCGGGCCGACGTCTCCCGGGCGAACATCGAGCGGGAGGTGGCCCGGATGGGCATCCGTGGCCTGGACGCCTTCTGGACCCGGTCGGTGCTGGGGTGGCTGCGCCGTCGGGCGGTCACCGCCGACGTGTTCGCCCGGCTCGCCGCCGAGAGCGCCTTCGGTGGCGCCGAGGTCGAGCCGGAGGGCCTGGTCGGGCTGGAGGTGCGGCTCAGCAAGGCCGGCGCCGCCTGAACGACCGCGGCGCCCGGGGCTCGTGGTGAGCCCCGGGCGCCGCGGCCCGCATCCGGATCAGCGTACGAAGCGCGCCGGGCTGGCCGGGCTCTCGTTCCAGACCCGGTCGAGGGCGGTCACGTAGTAGGTGTACGCCTGCCCGGCCTGGGCGTCGGTGTCCACCCAGGACTGCACGTCGCCGTCGGTGCCGCGCACGTTGGCGACCAGGTGGGACGCGTCGGCGAGGGCACACCCGTCGACCTGGCCGGCGCCGTCGAACCGGTAGATCGCGTACGAGGTGGCGGTGCCGAACGGACCCTTGCCGTTGGCCGGCTGGTGCCAGGTCAGCCGTACGCCGTCGTCCGCCCGGTCGACTCCGGTGATCACCGGGTGCTGGAGCGGCTTGGCCGGGAGCTGGGACATGGCCGGCACCAGCGCCGGGCGGGAGTAGTGCTCGGCGGCGTAGATGTCGGTGGCGCCAAGTCGGTTCTCCCGCACCTGCACCGCGGAGAAGTGCACGTTGCCGAGCACCTCCGGGTAGGACCGGTTGAGCGTCAGGTGGTCCGACAGTTCGCGCGGGTCCATCCAGTCCGCCCCGTACGCCGGGTCACCGCTCTTGTAGTCGGCCTGGCCGATGTAGAGCTGGACGTCGGTGCCACGCACCTGCTCGGCCCACCAGGGCACCAGCCGGCCGTAGTCGGCCGCCGGGTACTGGCCGATGTACCAGTAGAGCTGCGGCACCACGTAGTCGATCCACCCCTCCTTGATCCACTTACGGGTGTCGGCGGAGATGATGTCGTACGACTGCGAGCCGGTGGTGTCCGAGCCGGCCGGGTCGGCCGACTTGTTCCGCCAGATGCCGAACGGGCTGGCCCCGAACTTCACCCACGGCTTGACCGCCTTGATCTTGGCGTTCATCTCCTGCATCAGCAGGTTGATGTTGTCCCGCCGCCAGTCGGCCCGGTCGGTGAAGCCCCGGTTGTACTGGGCGAACGCGGCGTCGTCCGGCACCTGGTAGGTGCCGCTCGGGTACGGGTAGAAGTAGTCGTCGAAGTGCACGCCGTCGACGTCGTACCGGTTGACCGCGTCCATCATCGCGGTCTCGACGAACTCGCGGACCTCCGGGATGCCGGGGTTGTAGTAGAGCCGGCTGCCGGCCACCCCGGCCGGCGGGTACGCGAACACCCAGTCCGGGTGCTGCCGGGCCGGGTGGTTCGGCGCGAGCTTCGCCAGGTCCGCGCCCGCGCCCGGGGCCGGCATCGAGACCCGGTACGGGTTGAACCAGGCGTGGAACTCCAGGTTCCGCTTGTGCGACTCCTCGACGAGGAAGGCCAGCGGGTCCCAGCCCGGGTCCTGGCCGCGTACCCCGGTCAGGTACTCCGACCACGGCTCGTACGGCGACGGCCAGAACGCGTCGGCGGTCGGGCGGACCTGGACCACGACGGCGTTGTGGTTGAGCCGCTGAGCCAGGTCGAGCCAGCCCAGGTATTCGGACTTCTGCTTGGCTACCTGGTCCGGGGCGGTCTGGGACGCCTTGCTGGGCCAGTCGATGTTGGTCACCGATGCGATCCACATGGCCCGGAACTGCCGCTTGGGGGTGGCCGGGTCGATGGCGCAGGTGGTCGAGGATCCGGTGGTGCTGTCGGTGTCCGCGGCGCGCGCGGGGGTGCCGGCGGTGAGTGCGCCGAGCAGCGCCACGGCCAGCCCGGCGGCGCTGAGCCGAGTTGCCTTCATGCGGTGCGGTCCCTTCGTTGGGTCCCGGGGGTGTCGGGTGGCGGCGGACACCCCGGCGCATCCGGCAAGATTCGCCGTGGGACATCCGCCGTAGGTAGGAAACTTTCATCAATCCCCGTGCCGCGCAAGACCTTCGGGTGGATCAATGTGCAGGTGGGGCCGAAAGCCGGAGGGGCGCCCTCCGCGAGAGCGCCCCAGCCCGTCCCTCACCGGCCCCGGCGGATCAGCTCTGCGGTACGCCTGCGGCGCGCAGCGCCCAGAAGTTCGACCGGTACTGGTCGTGGATGGCCGCCGACTGGATCCGCAGCAGTGCCTCGTCGTTCTCCCGCAGCGCCGCGTTGGAGTAGTTGTGGCTGCCGGTCATCACCCACTTGGTGTCCCGCAGGCCGGCGTACGTCCCCTCGATCAACATGTACTTGGAGTGGACGATGTTGGTGCCGCTGATCCGGTAGAGCTTGATCCGGTCGTGCCCGCCGAGGATGCTCCGCACGTCCGAGTCCATCTCGGTGTAGACGACCTCGACCCAGCACTTCCGGTCGGCCAGTTCGCGTAGCTTGCTGGCGATGGCGTTGCGGCTGAAATACCACATCCCGATCCGGATCATGGTGCGCCCGGTCGCGGTGCCGACCGAGGTGTTGCCCTCGCAGGTGACGTTCTCGTCGAGCATGTTGTAGATCGTGTCGGTGCTGGCGCCCGACCCGGCCCGCGGGAAGAAGTACGACTTGGCGTTGCCGCTGGACGTGGTCCGGTAGTAGTCGTTGTTCTTCACCTGCGCCGCCAGGTCGTTGAAGTAGGCGACGTACGCGTTGTAGACGGCGGTGTTCCCGACCAGCGTCACCGCGTTGTTCCAGTACTTCTCCGCGTTGTCGTTGGTCCAGTTCGCGGAACTCTGCACCAGCACGTTCGTCGAGCCGGACGTGTTGGAGAAGAGGAAGAACTTGTTGTGCATGATCGGCGTGTTCAGGTTGCCGATGCAGGCCCGGCCGGTCGTGCAGATGGTGACCCAGGAAGGGTTGGCCCGGCTGGTGCCCAGCTTGTTGACGAGGTCGACGACCGCCGGGTAGCTCCGGGACTCGCTGTCCAGTACGAGCTGGACGTTGACGCCGCGATCGTGCGCGGCGATCAAATCGTTCGACATCCGGGTGAGGGTGAAGTGGTACATCGCGACCCGGATGGTCGAACCCGCGGCGGCGTTCTGGATCAGACCCCGCAGGTGGTCGATGATCGCGTACTGCTGGCTGGCGACGGTGGGATTGTTGAAGACGGCGCCGCTGGTGACGGCGGCGGCGGCCGGCGCGGCGGGGGTCAGGACGGTGGCGGTGAGAGTGGCGGCGAGGGTCGCGGTCAGGGCGACAGCGAGAGCCCGACGAACGGTACGAAACATGGCGCGATCGTAGATCGCCTATGCGTTACTTTGTGGATCGATGTGCATGTACCGTCGGGTACCGGACAGCCTCAGTCGAAGAAGCGGGCCAGGTGGGAGGCGGGTGGCGGCGGGGCGTCAGGGGCGAGCGGGGTGAGGTCGGCGAAGATCGATGCGCCGTCGCAGCCGACGTGCAGTGGATACCAGCGCGGGGTGCCGGGCGGGCGCTGACCGCAGATGCCCTTGACGGTCTGCACGTCCAGCAGCCGTACGTGGGTCGGGTCGGCCACCGCGTTCACGTGCCGCCACCAGGGGCTCATCACGTGCAGCACGCCCCCCGGCCGGAGCACCCGGTGGCACTCGTCGACCAGCGGCAGGAAGTCGATCAGGTGCTCCAGGATGTGCACCGCGAAGAACACGTCCACCGAGTCGTCGGCGAGCGGCAGCGAGCCGGACAGGTCGGCGACCGCGTCCACCCCGGGTGCCGGGTAGATGTCCAGCCCGAGGTTGCCCGGCCACTGCTTGGTCGCCCCGCAGCCCAGGTCCACCACCACCGGTGCCCGGCCGGCGACGGCCACCCGGCACCAGACCCCGAGCACCCCGGCGAGGCGGCCCACCAGGTCCCGGACCAGCCGCAGTTCGCTCGGGTCGGCGACCTCGCCGCTGAGGTGGGCCACACCCCGGTCGAAGCGCACCTCGACGGCCAGCGGACGCAGCCGCTCGTCGTACCGGGCCAGATCGGCCCATGCCTCGGTGAGGAACCCGTCGACCGTACGCAGCCGCTCCGCCGAGGGTGGGGACTGCCCCATCGTGACCATGCGCCACCTCCGGGCCGCGCGATACCCGGATCCCCGCCCGGTATGCCTGCTCCCGGTGATCCGCTCAGCCCGCGATCGTCCGCCGGGCGGTCCGTCCGGTGCCACGCATCCGCTGCCGGGGCGGCGCGGGCGCCTTGGGTCGCTTGAGGTGGTACCGGTGCAGTTCGTTGTTGCCGGGCAGCGACGGGTCCTCGCTCATCGCGACCAGCTCCCATCCCTGGTCACCGGCCCGGTTCAGATGGGCCAGCGCGGTGTCGCCGAACGGCGTGACGTCGACCATCGAGCCGTCCGGGCCGTACCAGCTGAAGACGATCTCCCACCCGGCCTCGGTGGTGGCCGCCTGGCGGCGGCGGACCAGCAGCGCGTACTCCCACTTGAGCATGGGGTCATTGTCACCCGGTGCGACCGGGTCGGCACGGTTCAGTCCTCGGCGATCCGTCCGGCGTCCACCCGCAGCCGTCGGTTGACGCTCACCGCCTCCAGCATCCGCCGGTCGTGGGTCACCAGCAGCAGCGTGCCCTGGTACGTGGCCAGGGCCGACTCCAGCTGCTCGATCGCCGGCAGATCCAGGTGGTTGGTCGGCTCGTCCAGCACCAGCAGATTCACCCCGCGCCCCTGGAGCAGGGCCAGCGCGGCCCGGGTCCGCTCGCCGGGGGAGAGGGTCGCCGCCGGCCGCAGCACGTGGTCGGCGCGCAGGCCGAACTTGGCCAGCAGCGTCCGCACGTCCGCCGGGCTCAGCTCCGGCACGGCGGCGCCGAAGGCGTCCAGCAGGGGCCGGTCGCCGAGGAAGAGCCCCCGGGCCTGGTCGACCTCGCCCACCACCACCCCCGGGCCGAGCGCGGCGTGGCCCTCGTCCAGCGGCAGTCGGCCCAGCAGCGCGGCGAGCAGGGTGGACTTGCCGGAGCCGTTCGCCCCGGTGATCGCCACCCGGTCGCCCCAGTCGATCTGGAGATCCACCGGGCCGAGGGTGAAGCCGCCCCGGCGTACGACGCCGCCCCGCAGCGAGGCCACCACCGCGCCGGCGCGGGGCGCGGCGGCGATCTCCATCCGCAGCTCCCACTCCTTGCGGGGCTCCTCGACCACCTCCAGCCGCTCGATCAGCCGCGCGGTCTGCTTGGCCTTCGCCGCCTGCTTCTCGGTGGACTCGGTCCGGAACTTGCGGCCGATCTTGTCGTTGTCGGTGGCCTTGCGCCGGGCGTTCTTCACGCCCTTCTCCATCCAGGCGCGCTGCATCCGGGCCCGTGCCTCCAGCTCGGCCCGGGTGTCGGCGTACTCCTCGTACTCCTCGCGGGCGTGCCGGCGGGCCACCTCCCGCTCCTCCAGGTAGGCCGCGTAGCCGCCGCCGTAGTGCCGGACCTGTCGCTGGTGCAGGTCCAGCTCCAGCACCCGGGTCACGGTGCGGGTGAGGAACTCACGATCGTGGCTGACCAGCACGGTTCCGGCGCGCAGCCCGGTGACGAACCGTTCCAGCCGGTCCAGCCCGGCCAGGTCAAGATCGTTGGTGGGCTCGTCGAGCAGGAAGACGTCGTACCGGCTGAGCAGCAGCGAGGCCAGCCCGGCCCGGGCCGCCTGCCCGCCGGAGAGCCCGGTCATCGGATGTTCCAGGTCGACGCCCAGGCCCAGCTCGGCGGCCACCTGCTCGGCGCGCTCGTCCAGATCCGCGCCGCCGAGGTCGAGCCAGCGCTCCAGCGCGACGGCGTACGCGTCGTCGGCGCCTGCGGCCCCGGCGGTGAGCGCCTCGGTGGCGGCGTCCAGCGCGGCCTGCGCCGCCGCCACCCCGGTACGCCGGGCCAGGAAGCCCCGAACCGACTCGCCCGGCCGGCGCTCCGGCTCCTGGGGCAGGTAGCCGACGGTGGCGGTGGGCGGGTTCAGAGCCACCGAGCCCTGCTCCCGCGGCTGTAGCCCGGCGAGCGTACGCAGCAGCGTCGACTTGCCGGCGCCGTTCACCCCGACCAGCCCGACCACGTCGCCGGGGGCGACGACCAGGTCCAGGTCGGCGAAGAGCAGCCGGTCACCGTGGCCGGCGGTGAGGTCCTTGGCGATCAATGTGGCGCTCATGAGGCTGTCGAGCCTACCGCTGGGCCGGCCGGCACCGATCTGATTACCGGTGCGCCGGACCCCGGGGTGCTGGGGGACACTCACTGCCGTGGCGACCACTCTGGCGATCGACTGTGGCGGCGGCGGGATCAAGGCCTCGGTGCTGGACGCCGCGGGCACCATGCGCGCCCGGCCGCTGCGGGTGCCCACGCCGTACCCGCTGCCGCCCGCGCTCTTCGTCAAGACGCTGCTGGACCTGGCCGGCAGCCTGCCGGCGGCGGACCGGCTCACGGTCGGGATGCCCGGCATGATCCGGCACGGCGTGGTGGTGGCCACCCCGCACTACGTCACCCGGTCCGGGCCGCGCAGCAGAATCGACCCGGAACTGGTCGCCGAGTGGTCCGGGTACGACGCGCGCAGCGCGCTCGCCGAGGCGTTCGGCATCCCGGCGCTGGTGCTCAACGACGCCGAGGTGCACGGCGCGGGCGTGGTCGCCGGGACGGGGTGCGAGCTGGTGCTGACCCTCGGCACCGGGCTGGGCAGCGCGCTCTTCGACGGCGGGCTGCTCGCCCCGCACCTGGAGTTGTCGCACGCGCCGGTCCGCTGGAACACCACCTACGACACGTACATCGGGGAGCCGGAACGCCGCCGCCTCGGCGATGCGTTCTGGTCCCGGCGGATCCGCCAGGTCGTGGAGGGGCTGCGGCCGGTCTTCCGCTGGGACCGGCTCTATCTGGGCGGGGGCAACTCCCGGCTGATCCGGCCGGAACAGCTGGCCCGGATGGGCGACGACGTGGTGGTCGTCCCGAACACGGCCGGGATCGTCGGCGGGGTCCGGGCCTGGGACCTGGTGGGCGACCGGTACTACCCGACATCCTGAACGCAGGTTCGCCGCGCAGGAACACTCGCGGTCCGGCCGGTGTTGTGCCAGCGTCGGACAAAGGGGCCGGGCGACATGAGGAGGTGGGTCGAGTGGATCTTCTGGCGGAGTACCGGCGGGCGACCATGTTCTTCGAAGCGGGTGACCCGACCGGAGCGGCGCGGCTGCTCGAACCGATCGTCGAGGCGGAGCCCGGCAACTCCTCGGTCCGGCAGCTGCTGGCCCGGGCGTACTTCCAGTCGGCCCAGCTCAGCCGGGCCGAGGAGCAGCTACGCGAGCTGGTCGACCGGGACCCGAGCGACCACTACGCGCACCACGTGCTCGGCCGTACGCTGGAGCGGCTGAACCGGCCGACCGACGCGCTGCGACACCTGCGTATCGCGGCGGCCATGCACTCGACCAACGCCGACTACGCGGCGGCGCTGCGCCGGGTGGAGAGCCGGGTCAACCGCGGTCGCTGACGAACGTGGCGGAGGGCAGCCCGGGCGGGCTGCCCTCCGCCGTCCCTAGGATGGTCTGGTGAAGCTCAAGCTCGATCTCCACGACATCTTCAACAAGGGCCACGACATCGACCGTGCCCTGCGCGGGATCATGGACGAGGCGGTGGCGAAGAAGGCCACCCTCGTGGAGATCATCCCCGGCAAGGGCTCCGGCCAGCTCAAGAAGCGGGTGCTGCGCTTCCTCGACCAGAAGGACGTCAAGCAGCTCTATCACCGGGTCGAGAAGGACTCCAAGAACTTCGGCCGGCTCTTCGTCCACTTCCGCTGGAAGTAGTGATCAGGCGTCCTCGGTGAGGGTGTATCGGCGCAGCCGGACGGGGTCGCCGTCTGGGCCGGTCCAGGTGGCGGTGGCCGTGTGGGTGTGCCGCCAGCCGGTGCGCTCGTAGAGGGTGATGGCGGGGCCTGAACGTGGGTGGTCGACGATCTCCAGGACGAGCGGGAGCCGGCGTCCGGCGGCCCATCGGCGGGCGTGGGCCAGGAGCTGGCCTCCGACGTTGTAGCCACGGGCGCCCGGTGCGACGAACAGGCGGCTGACCTCGGCTGCGGGCATCGACGCGGGGTCGTCCGCGGCGGAACCGACGTCGTGAAGGGCGACATGACCGACGATGGCGCCCTGTGCTGTCTCCGCGACCCACGCGTGCAGTGCGTTGGTCGGCGACAGCCACAGTTCCGGGTCGTCCGGCCAGTTCAGCGGGTAGCGGTCGAGGCGATGCACCTCGGTGAGGACCGCGACGCAGTGTGGCAGGTCAGCGGCGGTCCGGTCGCGGATCCTGAGGTCATTCACGGTCAGATTGTCACTCCGGCCCAGCGCGAGCGTGAGGCGGTCCCCGGCCGGCGCGGTCGAGGACCCGCCGGCCGAGGACCTGCTGCGGTCACAGATCACAGCGAATAGGTGCGCGCCACCGCCAACATCTCGGAGCTGTGCGACCCGACCACACCGACGTCCGCCGGGCGGGGGCGGAAGCCGGGCACCCCGTCCAGGCCGTCGCTGGCGTCCATCGCCCGCAGCTCCACCTTCTCCGCCCGCGTACGCAGGGTGAGGGTCACCTCGACACCCTCCGGTGGCGGGGCGTGGAACACCAGACCGAAGCCCCAGGAACTTCCCGGCTGCACCGGCTTGACCGGCAGCGGCACGCCGGCCGCGCTGGCCGCGGTGACCGTCGCCGAGCCCGGGTCGGGCTCGGAGTCGACGTGCAACGAGAGCACGCGGACCGGCCGCTGCGGGGTCACCCGTACCCGCAGCGTGCGCGAGGTGCCGGCGGTGGTGTCGGAGAGCACCGTGACGGCCGGTGGCGGCAGGGCCACCGCGGGGGCGTCACCGATTTCGAAGACGTCGTCGCCGAGCGCGGGGAAGTAGTGGGAGACGGTCGCCCGGTCGTCGACGTACTGCGCGGTCCACGGTTGCGGATCCTCCTCGTGCGTGATCCACATCGCCTTGCCGGTGTCCGCGTCCAAGCCGTACATCAGGTGGGTGGGCACGGGGTGGGCGGCGTCGAAGCGGTCCACGGCCAGGCCGACCCCGGCGAGCACCACGGCGGCGAGCCCGGCGGCGGCCGCCGGCAGCGCGCCCAGCCGACGGGCCCGCAACGCCAGCAGGCCCCGCTGGCCGCCGGCCTGCGGGTGCAGCAGGTCCACCACCGGCAGCGCGGCCAGCCCGAGCAGGACCGCGAAGAGCGCGGCGACCCCGCCCATCGCCATGCCCAGCGCCGGGAAGAGCAGCACCACGGTGGGCAGCAGGATCACCACGGCCACCGCGCCGGACAGGGTCACCGCGACCACCGGCCACGGGCCGTCCAGCCGGGTGGCCAGCGCCGCCAGGCCGGCGAGCGCGCCGGCCAGCGCGGGCAGCGTGGCCAGGTACGCGCCCCCCGGCACCAGCACCGCGAGGAGTACGCCGAACAACGCCAGCCAGGTCAGCCCGCCGAACGCGAGGGCGGCCGGTCCGACCCGGCGGCGGGTCAGCGCGTACCAGGTGAACAGGATCGCGGCGGCGAGCGCCACCACGGCGAGCCGGTACCAGACCGGCCGGTACGGGTCGAGCAGCTCGGCGTACCCGGGGCGGATCGTGGTGATCGCGGCCCAGAGCAGCCACGCGCCCAACGGGGCGAGCACGATCGGCGCCAGGGTGAGCCCGACGCCGGCGGCCAGCCGGCCGGCGGTGGCCCGGCCGCGACGGCGCAGCAGCCAGCCGAGCAGCCCGACCGCGACCAGGGCGGCCAGGGCCAGCGGCAGGGCCAGCCAGCCGGGATAGCGGACCAGCCCGCCCGGCACCGGGAAGTAGGTGGCGTCGTGGCCGGAGCGCAGGTCACGCAGGTCGCTACGGCCGAACTCGCGGGCCAGGCCGAGCGCGTTGTCGCCGTGCATCTGGAGGCTGCCCCGGTCCATCGCCGCCGGCACGTCCAGCGGGGTGTGGTAGATCGCGCCACCGTCGATGTACGCCGAGTTGAGGCCGACGAAGTCGTGGTCCAGGAAGGCGGTGAAGTCGGTGTCGTTCGGCAGCGCCCGGTAGATCTCCACCGCGAACGAGGTGCCCACCGGGTGCCGGGCGGCCCGGCCGAAGACGTCCACCAGCTTCGCGTTGTTCCGGGACGTCTCGAACATGATCACCGGGCCGGTGCTGCCGCGCGCCTCCAGGTTGAGCACCACCCCGCCGTCCGCGGCCAGCGGGTGGCCGGCGGCGAACCCGGAGGCGCCGCACAGGCACGCCTCCTCCGCGTCGGTGAGCACGAAGACGACGTCGTTGCGCGGGCGCGGACCGGCGGTGAGCGCCCGGGCCACCTCCAGGACGGCGGAGCTGCCGGCCGCGTCGTCGTTGCCGCCCGGCCCGGACTGCACCGAGTCGTAGTGGGCCACCAGGAAGACCCGGCCGGTCGAGTCGGTGCCGGGCAGCCGGGCCACCACGTTGCGGACCCGGGCCAGGGTCGCCCCGCCGGCCGCCCCGCTGAGCTGCCCGGCCTCCGGTGCGACGGTGTCCTGCACCTCGGTCTCCAGGCCGAGCCCGCGCAGCACGCCCACCAGGTGCTCGCGTACCTGGTCGTTGGCGGCGCTGCCGGCGACGTGCGGCCGGGCCGCGATGACCTTGACATGCTGGTACGCCCGCTCGGCGCTGAACTGGTCCGCCGGCGCGTCGGCCGGGCGCGGCGCCGGGGTGGCCAGGTCGACCAGGACACCGGCGCCGACCGCGAGCAGTGCGGCGAGCGCGGCGACCGCGGCGGGCAGCCGGCGGCGCGGCCGGGCCAGCGCCCGGTCGGCGGGGCGGGTCGGGGGTACGCCCACTCAGAACTCCTCGGGGTGGTCGGGGGTGGGCCTCATCCTGCCCTCCCGCCGGCCCGTGGTGAACCTCCCACGGCGCGCCCGCCGCACCGCCTCCGGACGTGTTGTGTGCGAACGTTGTCTGATACAGGATCAGCGGGACACTCGGAAGGAGTCCGACATCACCAGCGAACTCCCGCGTCTCGCGGCGGTGACCCGGCCGCAACCGGGGCCCGGCGGGGTCGGTCCCCCCGTGCCCCGTGCCGCCGCTCCGGGCGGCGCCGGGCACGCCGCCAACCTGCCGCCGGGCGAGCGGCTGCGGGTGCTGCTGGTCGAGGACGACGAGGGCGACGCCTTCCTGGTCGGCGAGCTGCTCGCCGAGACCAACTCGATGATCGATCTGATGGTCGCGACCAGCCTCAGCGAGGCCCGGCAGCGGGTGGCCGGGGTCGACTGCGTCCTGCTCGACCTGGGTCTGCCCGACGCGCAGGGCCTGGACGGGCTGCGCCAGGTGCTGGAGATGTCGAGCGGAGCCGCGGTCTGCGTGCTCACCGGCCGCTCCGACGAGCACCTGGGCGTCGTCGCGCTCGCCGAGGGCGCCCAGGACTACCTGGTCAAGGGGCAGGTCGACGGCGTTCTGCTGACCCGCGCGCTGCGCTACGCGGTGGAACGCAAGCGGGCCGACGAGAACGCCCGCCGGCTGCGCGAGGTGGAGCTGCGCCAGGCCGAGTCCGCCCGCCTGGAACGGGGCCTGCTGCCGCAGCCGCTGATGACCACCGACCGGGTGTCGGTGCACACCTTCTACCGGCCCGGCCGGCACGCCGCCCTGATCGGCGGCGACTTCTTCGACGTGGTGCAGACCCGGCCGGACCGGATCGACCTGATCGTCGGCGACGTCTGCGGGCACGGCGTGGACGAGGCCGCCCTCGGCGTCGAGTTGCGGGTCGCCTGGCGGGCGCTGATCCTGGCTGGGGTGCCGGACGACGAGGTGCTGCCCGCCCTGGAACAGGTGCTGATGAGCGAGCGCCGGCTCCAGGAGATCTTCGCCACGGTGGCGACGACCCGCCTCGACCTGGCGGCCGACCGGGCCACCGTACGACTCGCCGGGCATCCGCCGCCGTTGCTGCTCAGCGGCGGAAAGGTCGCCCCGGTGCCGGCCAGGAGCGGTCTGCTGCTCGGGGTACGACCGCGCCGGCCGGTCGCCTTCGATCTGGAGTTCGACGCCGATGACTGGTCCTTGCTGATGTACACCGACGGTCTCATCGAGGGTCGGGTTGGCCCCGGGGACGAGCGGCTCGACGTGCCGGGGCTCACCGACCTGCTCGCCGACCCCGCCGGTCAGGCGGTGCCGCTGGCCGAGCTGCCGGCGTGGCTGGTCGGCCGGGCCGAGCAGCTGAACGGCGGCCCGCTCGCCGACGACGTCGCCATGTTGCTGGTCAGCCGGGGTGGTGGCCGGTGAACGCGGATCGGCCGGGCTGGACCCTGCGTCGCCGGGTGGGCGCGCTGCTCACCGTGGTCCTGGTGCTGCTGCTCGGGCTGGCCGTGGCCGAGGCGCTGGTCGCGGCGAAGAACCGGCAGGACATCGACGCGGTCATGGTCAGGTCCGGCCCGCTGCGCGTACAGGGCCAGGAGCTGTTGAGCGCGCTGCTCGACCAGGAGACCAGCGTCCGCGGGTACGCGGTGAACGGCGACGGCAAGGACCTGGCTCCGTACGAGGCGGGGCTGACGCGGGAGCGGGATCTCGTCGCGTCGATGCGTGACCTGGCCGGGGACTACCCGGGCGTGCTGCGCGCGCTGACGGTCGTCGAGGAGCGCGCGGCGCAGTGGCGGGCCACGGTCGCCGAGCCGGTGATCACCACGACCGGGCGCAGCGGCCCGACCGCCGGGCAGGCGCTGATCACCGACCAGACCCGGCAGCGGTTCGACGGCGTCCGGGGCGCGGTGGACACTCTCCAGGACGAGATCCAGACCGTCCGGCAGCAGACCGCCGACCGGGTCAACGAGACCAGCAACCTGCTGGTGGTGCTGCTGATCGCGGCGGCCCTGGTGGTGGCGGTGGCCGGCGCGCTTCTGCTGCTCTCGCTGGACCGGATGCTGATCCGGCCGCTGGCCGCCTTGGCGGGCCAGGTACGCGAGGTCGCCGCCGGCGACTACCGGCACCACATCGAGGGGGCGGGTCCGCCGGAGTTCCGCCGGCTGGCCGACGACGTCGACGCCATGCGCCAGAAGATCGCTCAGGAGCTGGACGAGGTCCGCCAGGCGCAGGAGCGTATCGAGTGGGTCAACAGCCAGTTGCAGAAGCAGGCCGAGGAGCTCACCCGGTCCAACCGGGACCTGGAGCAGTTCGCCTACGTCGCCTCGCACGACCTGCAGGAGCCGCTGCGCAAGGTGGCCAGCTTCTGTCAGCTGCTCCAGCGACGGTACGCGGGCCAGCTCGACGAGCGCGCCGACCAGTACATCGCGTTCGCCGTCGACGGCGCGCAGCGGATGCAGCGGCTGATCAACGACCTGCTCGCGTTCTCCCGGATCGGCCGCCTCGCCACCGGCTTCACCGAGGTCGACCTGAACAAGGCGATGGGCGACGTGGCCGCCCAGACCGAGGCCGCCCGCCAGTACGCCGACGCCGAGCTGACCTGGGACGAGCTGCCGGTGATCCGCGGCGAGGAGCCGCTGCTGACCAACCTGCTGGCCAACCTGGTCAGCAACTCGATCAAGTTCCGCCGGCCCGACGTGCCGCCCCGGGTGCACGTGTCGGCCCGGCTGGTCGACGACGAGTGGGAGATCACCTGCCGGGACAACGGCATCGGGATCGAGCCGGAGTTCGTCGATAAGATCTTCGTAATCTTCCAGCGGCTGCACTCCAAGGACGCGTACCCGGGCACCGGCATCGGCCTGGCCATCGTCAAGAAGATCGTGGAATATCACGGTGGCCGGGTCTGGGTGGACACCGGCGCCGACGAGGGCACCGCGGTCCGGTTCACCCTCCCCGCGGCCGGTGCCGTCGACGCGGGGCCCGTCGGCCGGCAGCCGGACCCGGTGTCGGACGGGACGCCCGAGGGGGCGGCCGGGGACGCTGCCACGGATGGCATGAAGGAGACGGTGGGATGACCGTGCCGGCTGACGGCAAGAGCCCGATCGAGGTCCTGCTGGTCGAGGACGACCCGGGCGACGTGCTGATGACCCAGGAGGCGTTCGAGGAGCACAAGGTCCGCAACCGCCTCACCGTGGTCTCGGACGGCGCCGAGGCGCTGGCGTACCTGCGCCGCGAGGGCCAGTACGCGGACGCGGTGACCCCGGACCTGATCCTGCTCGACCTGAACCTGCCCCGCCGGGACGGCCGGGAGGTGCTGGAGGAGATCAAGAAGGACGAGGAGCTCTGCCGCATCCCGGTCGTGGTGCTCACCACCTCTCAGGCCGACGAGGACATTCTGCGCAGCTACCAGCTGCACGCGAACGCCTACGTGACCAAGCCGGTGGACTTCGAGCGCTTCATCTCGGTGGTCCGCCAGATCGACGAGTTCTTCGTCAGCGTGGTCAAGTTGCCGCCGCGTGGCTGACCGGCTGTTGGAGGACGTCGGCGCGGTGCTGCGGGAGACCGCGGCGGAGATCGTGGTGCCGATGTTCCGGCGACTCGATGCCGCCGACATCGCCGAGAAGGCGCCCGGCGAGGTGGTCACCGTCGCCGACCGGCGGTCGGAGGAACTGATCTCCGCCCGGCTGCGGCGGCTGCGCCCCGGTTCGGTGGTGGTCGGTGAGGAGGCGGTCGCCGAGGACCCGGACCTGCTGCGCCATCTGCGTGGCGAAGGCGACGTCTGGTTGGTCGACCCGATCGACGGCACCGCCAACTTCGCCGCCGGGCGGCGTCCGTTCGCCCTGATGGTGGCGCTGTTGACCGATGGCGTGCCGGTGGCCTCCTGGGTGTACGACCCGCTGGCCGGGGCCATGGGCATGTGCCGCGTGGGCGTGGGCACCTGGCTGGAGGGCAAGCCGGTACGCACCACCGGGCCGGCGCCGGAGGTCGGAGCGCTGCGCGGCACCGCGATGACCCGGTTCCTGCCCCCGGCCATCGGGCAGCGCGTGACGGCGGGCGGCGGGCGGATCGGTGAGCTGCTGCCCGGCCAGCACTGCGCCGGCCGGGAATACCTGGACGTGCTCACCGGCGCGCAGCAGTTCGTCCTGTTCTGGCGCACCCTGCCCTGGGACCATGCGCCCGGCGCCCTGCTCGTACGGGAGGCGGGCGGGGTGGCCCGCCGCTTCGACGGGACCGACTACCACCCGGCCGACGATGGCCGGGGCCTGCTGGTCGCGTCCAGCGCGGAGATCTGGGACCAGGTCCGGGCGACGCTGCTGGATGGCTGAGTGACGGGCACCGTGCGCTCACCCTCCGGCACGCTGCGTCGATGACCAGCGTCGATCGAGGTCGGGGACCTGGCGCGGCCCGCGTGGTCCGGTATGGTGACCGGCGGTCGACGGAAGGACGGCTTTCGTGCCCAGGACCAGGCTCACCCGGCGGCGCGTCCGCCGGCCGTTGCTCGCCCTGCTCGCCGCGGTGGCCCTGCTGCTCGGCGCCGGCCTCGTCCCGGCCGGGGTCGCCGTCGCCGCACCGACCCCGAGCGCGCCGGACGAGGGGGGCAGCAAGCAGCTGCGACAGGCCCTCGAAGCGGCGGCGAAGGGCCACATCGAGGCCACCGCCCGGCTCAACAACTCCAAGCGGCGGCAGACCCAGCTGAACGCCCAGCTCACGCAGCTCGAACTGCGCCTGGTCGAGCTGAACTCGCAGGTGGGCGAGGTGGCCGCGCAGTCGTACCGGCTGGGGCGGCTGACCCCGGTGTCGGCGCTGCTGGCCAGCTCCGACCCGGGCTCCTTCGTCCAGCGCGCCGCGGAGCTGGACGTGATGGCCCAGCGGGACGGCAAGCGGCTGCGGGCCCTGAACGAGGCGAAGGCCGAGGCCGCCCAGGCCAAGCTGGCCATCGACGCGGAGGTCCGCGAACAGCAGAAGCAGCTCGCCATCCTGGCGAAGAAGAAGCGGGACGCCGAGATCGCGCTGGCCAAGGTCAGCTCGGGCAGCAGCTCCGGCTTCAGCGGCGGCTCGGCGTCGGCCAAACCGGCGCCGCGCAACGCCGACGGCTCGTGGCCGTCGGAGTCCTGCTCGGTGAAGGATCCCACCACCTCGAACTGCATCACCCCGCGGACCCTGCACATGCTCCAGCAGGCCAAGGCGGCCGGCTACAAGCGGTACGTCTCCTGCTTCCGCAGCGGCGGCGACGGCGAGCACCCGAAGGGGCGGGCCTGTGACTTCTCCGCCGCGTCCGGCGGCTTCGAGAACGTCTCCGCCACCGGTGGCGACAAGGCGTATGGGGACAGCCTCGCCAACTATCTGAAGAACAACGCCAGCAAGCTCGGCGTCATGTACGTGATCTGGTACCGGCAGATCTGGATGCCGAACACCGGCTGGCGGTCGTACAGCGGCGGCGGCAGCCCGGCGGCCGACCACACAAACCATGTTCACGTCTCCATGTATTGATGCCGCTACCGGGTCGGTTGCGTAGCATCGCGACGGTGAGCAGCGCATCCTCCGAGGTGGTGGTGGACCCGGCGCCGAGCGTGCCAGCCCCGCGGGCCCTGCCGAACGGGCTCGCCGCGTTCCTGGTCTTCCTCTCCAGCGGGGCGGTGCTGGTGCTGGAGACCGTGTCGCTCCGCCTGGTCGGCCCGTACGTCGGGGTGACCCTCCAGGTGACCAGCTCGGTCATCGGCATGGCGTTGGGCGCGATCGCGTACGGGGCGTGGATGGGCGGGTGGCTGGCCGACCGGCGGGACCCGCGCGGCCTGCTCGCCCCGGCCCTGGTGCTGGCCGGCATCGCCACCGCGGTCACCCTTCCCGTCGTCCGGTACGCCGGTGAGGTGCTGCGCGGCGGTGCGGCCAGCGCGGTGCTGTTGCTGACCGCGCTGGCGGTGCTGGTGCCGGCGGGGCTGCTCGCCGCGATCACCCCGCTGGTGGTCAAGCTCCAGCTCGCCGACCTGCGCCGTACCGGGCAGGTGGTCGGGCGGCTCTCCGGTATCGGCACCCTGGGTGGCATCACCGCCACCCTGGTCACCGGCTTCGTGCTGGTGGCGGCGCTGTCCAGCACGGTGATCGTGCTCGGGCTGGCGGCGGTGCTGGGGGCGACCGGGCTGGCGCTCGGGGCGTACCTGCGCCGGCGGGCGGGGGCCGGGCTGCCCGCTCCGGCCCGGGCGAAGGCCGCCTTGGCGGTGGTCGGTCTGGCCGCGGCGGGGCTCTCCGCGGTCGCCCCGAACCCGTGTGACGTGGAGACGGCGTACCACTGCGCGAAGGTGCAGCCGGACCCGCGGTGGACCGAGGGGCGCTACCTCTACCTGAACTCGGCGCAGCACTCGTACGTCGACCTGGCCGACCCGACCCACCTGGAGTACGCGTACACCCAGTGGATCGGCCTGGTTGCGGACGTGGCCGCGCCGAAGGGGCAGCGGCTGGACGCCCTGCACCTGGGCGGCGGCGGCTTCACCATGCCGCGCTACCTCGCCGCCACCCGGCCCGACACCGACAACCTGGTCTTCGAGATCGACGGTGGGCTGGTCGACCTGGATCGGCGGGAGCTGGGGGTGCGCACCGGGCCGCGGCTGCGGGCCCGGGTCGGCGACGCCCGGGTGTTGCTCGGCGGCGAGCCGACCGACAGCCGGGACCTCATCGTCGGCGACGCCTTCGGTCACCTGGTGGTGCCCTGGCACCTGGCCACCCGGGAGATGGCCGCGGAGATCCGCCGGGTGCTGCGGCCGGGTGGCATCTACGTGCAGAACGTCATCGACATGCCGCCGGACCGGTTCATCCGGGCCGAGCTGGCCACCGTCGCCGCCGAGTTCCGGTACGTCGCGGCGATCGCCCCGCCCGGCGCGTTCGCCGGACGGCAGGGCGCGAACTTCCTCATCGTCGCGTCGGACGTGCCGCTGCCGCTGGCCGCGATCGAGTCCCGCCTGGGTCGGCTGCCCGAGGTGGCCGAGCTGGTGCACGATGCCGGGCTGACCCGGTTCGTCGGGGACGCGCTGGTGCTCACCGACGACTACGCCCCGGTGGACCAACTGCTGGCGACCGCCTGAACGGGTGACTTTCTGCCCGATTTCGACCTGTCAGGTGTACGCCGGTCGGCCGTGGGCAACAGGACCGACCATGGGTGCATCGGTCTGTGGCGACGGCACGCAGCTGCTGGGTGAGCGGTACCGGCTGATCGAGCAGCTCGGTGCGGGCGGCATGTCGGTGGTGTGGCGCGGTTACGACGAGGTGCTCGGCCGCCAGGTGGCGATCAAGGTGCTCGCCTCCCGGCTCGCCAACGACCGGGCGTTCCGGCACCGGATCCGCGTCGAGGCGCAGGCCGCCGCGCGGCTCTGCCACCCCAACATCACCAACGTGTACGACTACGGCGAGTCCGAGCAGGTCGGGCTGACCGTGCCGTACGTCGTGATGGAGCTGGTCGACGGCGGACCGCTGAGCGGTCGGCTCGGCCGGGGCGGGCGGCTGACCTGGCGGGAGGCGGTGACCATCGGCGCCGAGGTGGCGTCGGCGCTGGCCGCCGCGCACGCCCGGGGCGTGGTCCACCGGGACGTCACCCCGGGCAACGTCATGCTCACCCCGACCGGGGTGAAGGTGGTCGACTTCGGCATCTCCGCGCTGGCGGGGGAGAGCGACCAGGGCCCGGACGGTGCCCTGCTCGGCACCCCCGCGTACCTGGCGCCGGAGCGGCTGGACCACGGCCAGGTCTCTCCGGCCACCGACGTGTACGCGGTCGGCCTGCTGTTGTACCGGATGCTCACCGGGCGGCTGCCCTGGCAGGCCAGCACCACCACCCAGATGCTCCGGGCGCACATGTACCACGATCCGGAGCCGATGCCGCCGGTGGTCGGGCTCCCCGGCGAGGTCGAGGAACTGGTCCGGCGCTGCCTCGCGAAGCGCCCCGAGGACCGTCCCGCGACCGCCGAGGTGGCCCGTACGCTCGCCGACGCCGCCGGGATCGCCGCGATCATGCCGGTCTCCCCGGCACCCGGCCGGTTCGACCCGGCGCTGGTGGAGAACGCGGGGACCACCATCCTGCCCTGGTCGACGGAGACCGACGCGCTGCCCTTCTCCGCCGTGCGTACCCGTACCCGGCGGGCCGCCGCCCGACGGCGCAGGGCGGAGGCCGGGGTGGCCGCCGCCGGCCTGGTCGCGGTCACCGCCGTGATCTGGGGGGTGACCTCGAAGAGCCCGGCCAGCGGCGGCGTCGAGCCGGCTGAGGCCCGGATGGTGCTGTCGCAACCGGCCCCGTGCGCGGTGGACTACGTGCTGCGCCGGGACTCCGGCAAGGACTTCACCGCCGACCTGACCCTCACCAACACGGGCGGCCGGGAGCTGCGTGACTGGACGATGAGCTTCACCTTCCCCGGCCGGCAGACGGTCACCACGGCCCAGCCGGCGGTACGCCAACAGGGGCGGACCGTGCTGCTCCACGTGCCCGCCACGGATGCCGTGCTGGCCCCGGGGGCGTCGAAGAAGATCGCGCTGACCGGCAGCTACACCGGAGGCAACCCGCTGCCGGTCGAGTTCAAGATCGGTGACAGCCGGTGCGGCGTGCAGGTGTCCGGGGTGGCCGGTTCGACGCCGACCACCGCTCCGCCGAGCAAGGCCCCACCGGCCAAGGCCCCGTCGGGCAAGGTCCCACCGGCCAAGAAGTCGGCGAGCAAGGTGCCGGCCAAACCGGCCACCGCGAAGGGCGGCGGCTCGCCGGGCGCCGGCGGCCGGGCCAAGCCGGGGAAACCCGGCAAGGGCAAGGGGAGGTGACGCTCACTCCAGCCCGGCGAACCGCTGCACCTGGGAGATGCTGCCCTCCACGACGAGCACGCTGTCGCGTTGCAGCACCGTGTCCGGGCCTGCGTAGGAGAAGTGTTCGCCAGGGAGCTTCGCGCCGACCACCATCACCCCGTAACGGTCCGTGGGGCTCACGTCGCGCAACCGCCGTCCCACGATCGACTCCGGTACGCGTACCTTGGCGATCGCGAAGTCGTCGCCGAACTCGATGAAGTCCAGCATCCTGCTGACGATCAGGTGCGCGACCCGATCGCCGGTCTCCGCCTCGGGGAAGATCACGTGGTGTGCGCCCACCGAGTCGAGGATCTTCGCGTGCTTCTCGGAGGTGGCCCGGGCCCAGATCTGCGGGATGCCCAGCTCGGCGAGGGCCAGCACGGTCAGCACGCTCGCCTCCACCGAGGCGCCGATGGCGACCACCGCCCGCTGGAAGTCCGCCACGCCGAGCTGGCG
The DNA here is from genome assembly GCF_900090225.1 of Micromonospora eburnea. Taxonomy (NCBI): domain Bacteria; kingdom Bacillati; phylum Actinomycetota; class Actinomycetes; order Micromonosporales; family Micromonosporaceae; genus Micromonospora; species Micromonospora eburnea. The sequence goes on along the minus strand of NZ_FMHY01000002.1, from coordinate 6,530,837 downwards.
CAGCACGGTTTCCTCGGTGGAGTCCGCCTGCACCACCCGGTCCAGCCGCGCCGACCAGTGCTGGACCCGCTCCAGATCACGCTCGATCGCCAGTACGTCCTGATTCAGGTGGATCAGCGAGCCGGCCAGCCGCGAGCCGAACCGGCCCAGACCGATCACCAGGACACCGCTGTCATCCGTTTTCCTAGCCGACAATGGGTTGCTCCTCCGGATAGCGGTACAGGCGTCGCCGGGTGTTCAACGCGATCGCGGACCCGAGCGTGACCGGGCCGACCCGGCCGATGTACATGAGCCCGGTCAGCAGGTATTGACCGGCGGGGTCCAGCCGCTCGGTGACTCCGGTGGTCAGACCGGTGGTGCTGAACGCGGACGTGACGTCGAAGAGCGCGGCGTAGAAGCGGACGTTGCTGGTCAGCACGATCACCACGACCGTGCCGGCGACGACCACCGCCACGCTGAGCAGCGCCACGGTCAACGCCTGCCGCTGGCTGGCGGTGGCGACCCGCCGCCCGCCCACCGCCACGTCCGGTTCGCCGCGCAGCTCGGCCCAGATGACGAAGGCGAGCAGGAAGAAGGTGGAGACCTTGATCCCGCCGGCGGTGCTGGCGCTGCCGCCGCCGATGAACATCAGCACGATGAACAGGGGGTAGCTCTCGTCGCGGAGGTCGGCGACGTGGATCACGTCGAAGCCGCCGGTGCGGCTCAGCGCGATCTGCGTGAACGAGGCCAGCACCTTGCCCGCCGTGCCGAAGGTGCCGATGGTGCGTGGGTTGTGCCACTCGCTGACCAGCAGGGCGACGAAGCCGAGCAGGATGACCGTGAGACTGCCCCAGATGGTCAGCTTGGTGGCGATCGCCCAGTGACCCGGCCGCCGCCGCTCCCGCAGCGCCTCGAACAGCGCCGGGAAGCCCAGCCCGCCGATGATCGCCCCAAGCCCCAGCGGCAGCATCACCCAGGGGTCCCGCGAGAAGCCGACCAGCCCGTCGGAGTAGAGGGCGAACCCACCGTTGTTGAACGCCTGGATCGAGTGGAACGCGGCGTACCACAGGGCCTTTGCCGGGGGATAGTCGTAGGCCAGCGCCAACCGGCCGCCGATCACCGCCGTCATCACCGCCTCGACGGCGAAGACCGTCGCCGCGATCCGGGCCAGCAGCCAGCGGACGTCGCCGACGCCGAATTCGGCCGTCTCGGCCTGCACCAGCAGCCGGTTGCGCAGGCCGAGCTGACGGGAGACCGCCAGGATGACCAGCGCCGCGCCGGTCAGGATGCCGAGGCCGCCGAGCTGGGTGAGCACGGTGATCATCGCCAGCCCGAAGTCGTTCCAGTAGTTCGGGGTGTCGTTGACCGTCAGTCCGGTGACCGAGACGGCCGAGGTGGCGGTGAAGAGGGCCGTGACGAACGGGGTGTACCGGTGGTGGCTGGTGGCCCAGGGCAGCATCAGCAGGCCGGTGCCGAAGAGGATCGCCGCCAGGAACCCGAACGGCACCAGCCGCACGGGACGACGGAGCAGACGGCGCACCAGGTCATTTTCCGTCCGGAGATTCACCGGAAGGACGGGAACCGGGCAACTGGCGGCCAACCGGGATGGGCCGGCCGGGCGTGACGGTCAAGGCTGCGGCGAGCTTCGCGACGGGCTTTTCTGTACCGGTCCAGGAAGGCTCTTGACCGGTACAGAATCCGGGGTTACTGTACCGATACAGAAGAGGCTCGGAGCGTCAGGAGACCGCCATGGAAATGCCCGCCGCCTTCGTCACCGCCCTCAACGACGTCGAGTTCGAGTTCAACAGCGCCCGGTCCAACGCCCCGGTCATCCCGCACGTCGAGAAGCCGCGGCGCACCCGGGCCGCCCGTGCGGCGCTCAGCAGGGGCCTCATTCGTGCCGCCCGCGCGATCGGGCCGGCTTGAACCGGCGTTTGATAGCCTGGCCGGCGGCGGGCGTAGATCCAATGACTGGCGGTGACGTGGCGTCCCGGGCGACATTGCAGACGATCGCCGACAAGGTCGGTGTGAGTCGGATGACCGTGTCGAATGCCTTCTCCAAGCCGGACCAGCTCTCCGCGGCACTCCGCGAGCGGATTCTCGCCACCGCCCGGGAGATCGGCTACGTCGGTCCCGACCCCGCCGCCCGTGCCCTGGCCAGAGGCACCACCGGTGCGGTCGGGATCGTGCTGACGTCCTCACTCCGCTTCGCCTTCACCGACCTGGTCGCCACCAGCTTTCTCGGCGCCATCGCCGAGCAGCTCGGCCCGACCGGGCTGTCGCTCACCCTGCTGACGTCGTCCGACGACGGCGAGATCATTCCCGCGCGCGACGTCGCGATCGACGGGGCCGTGGTCTACTCCTGCGACCCGACGTCGACCGCCGTCCAGTTCCTTACCCGCCGCAGGCTGCCCCTGGTCTATGTGGACCAGGACCCGGTCGAGGGAATTCCCGCGGTCAACGTGGACGACCGCTCCGGTGCCCGGGCCGCCGCGCAGCACCTCATCGACCTGGGGCACCGGCGGATCGGGCTGCTCCTCTCCGGCCTGCACGGCACGCACGGGCTCATCACCCCCGAGGACGTCACCGTTGACGGGCACGCCTCCAAGCAGCGAATGCTCGGGTGGCGCGATGCGCTCGACGCGGCCGGCATCACCCCGCTGATGGCCCGCCAGGCCGGGACCGACCTGGCGCAGGCAAAGGCCGCCGCCCGGCTGCTACTGGACCGGCCGGACCGACCCACCGGGCTGCTCTGCTTCTCCGACGCGGTCGCCTACGGCGCGCTCCAGGCCGCCGAGGAGCTCGGCATCCGCGTCCCCGACGAGCTGTCCGTGGTTGGCTTCGACGACAATCCGCTGGCCGTGCAGATCCGACCCACCCTGACCACCGTCCGGCAGGACGTCCAGGCCAAGGGGCGGCTGTCGGCGGCGGCGCTCAGCCAGGCGATCGAGGACCGGCGCGCCGGCCGGTCAGGTGCCGCCGAACACGTCCTGCTCCCCACCGAACTGGTCGTCCGGGGCAGCACCGCACCACCGTCCGCCGGCTGAGCGCCGACGCCGAACCCCGACGGGCGAGGGTTCCACGGGGACCCGGTCGCCGTCCGCGCCGGGCGGCCGCCCGTGGATGTGGCCGTGGGGGACGACACCGGAAGCGTCGTCCCCCACGGCACCGCCGTACCGGCTCAACCCGCTGTGGCCCCGGCCGGCTCGGCGACCAGCACCCGGTGGGCGGGCCGAGCCGCCGGAACCAGGCTGGCCCGGCGCAGCCAGAGCGGGCCGACCAGGAGCAGCAGCAGGCCGGCCAGCGGAAACATCGCGGCGATCACCTGCTCCCACCCGGCAAGAGCCATCGGGGCCGGCGGCGACTCCTGGATGCCCAGCAGGGAGAAGACCCGCACCGAAAAGACCGCCACCAGCACCGCCGTTGCCGTGGCGAGACCGGCGGAGCGGGTCCGGTACGCCCGGACGGCCAGCCAGATCAGCAGCGGGATCACGTAGACCCAGTGGTGCTCCCAACTCACCGGAGAGACCAGCAAACCGGTGATGGCGGCGGCCGAGAAGCCGAGGAAATCCGAACCTTGCCGGTGCGCGTAGCGGGCCACCGCCAGGCCGAAGACCGCCACGACCGCCAGGGCCCCCAGCCACCAGTGCGCGAACTGGGTGCTCGACACCCCCCGGGCCAGTGCCCCGGCCAGCGACTGGTTCGGGGTGTCCCAGACCCCGCCGGCCCGGGACGAGTGCAGCACCAGGCCACCCCAGTACCGCGCCGCATCCCCGGGCAGCATCACGAAACCGATGAGCACCGTGCCGAGGAAGGCCGCAACCGCCGTACCGGCGGCCCGCCACTGCCGGGTCACCACCAGGTAGCCGATGAATATCAACGGGGTGACCTTCAGGCCGGCGGCGACCCCGATGCCCACCCCGCGCCAGCGGCCGGTGTAGCCGCGGAAGTCCAGCAGCACCAGCAGCAGCAGAAACATGTTGATCTGGCCGGCGATGAGCTGGATCCGTACCGGCAGCAGCCAGGTGGCCAGGAACAGCACGAGCAGGGTCAGCACGGCACGGGTACGCGGAGTGCGGACCCCGGCGATGCCCAACGAGAGCCAGGCGACCGCGCCCAGGGCGATCAGCGACGCGGTGTTCCACACCAGGCTCGCCGCGCCGATCGGCAGCAGGGAGAGCGGTACGAAGAACAGGATCGCGGTCAACGGTGGGTAGAGGTACGGCATCGGCCCGTACATCGGGTTCTGGATCGCCACGTCGTAGAGCGAGGTGCCGTTCCGGACCGCCTCGCCGCTGGCCAGGTAGACCTTGAGGTCCACGGTCCAGCGCAACGCCCAGTACGGATCCCGAGTGAAGATCGCCTCGGCGATCACGGCCAGCGCGAGTGCCGCGAGCACCACCGCCGCCATCGTGCCGATGCCGAGTCGCCGGCTCGGTCGCGTGGATCGAAGCTCTGTCGTCTGCATGGTCAGCTCCTGTCGAAGGTGAGTGGACGGCCGGCCAGGGCCGGCGGAAGCGGGTGCGGGCCGATCAGTAGCTCGTCGTGCCCGGCCAGGCGGAGCTGGGCGGCGGTCACCCCGAGGCGGGCCAGCACCCCGAGGGCGTCGAACTCGTCACAGCCGTTGAGCAGGACGCTGACCTGTCCTTCCACCGTCGCCACCTCGTCGGTCGGCCGCAGCGCGTCGGCCGGTACCGACCCGCCCTCCGGCAGCCGGACCAGCGTGGCGATGTCGGAGCGGGCCGACCGGCGGCGGGCGAGGTCGGAGCGGACCATGCGGATCTGGTGCTCGACCACCCCGGCGAGAAGGCCGGCGGTGCGCTCCCAGGTGAACCGGGCGGCCCAGGCCCGGCACAGGTCGGCCACCCGGTGGGCGACTTCCTCGTCGCGCAACGCGGTCAGCCGGTCGATCAGCGTGGCCGGCAGTTGGCCGGCGGAGTCGACGACCTCCCCGGTGCGGCCGGCACGCAGGAAGTCCCGTGCGCCCGGCGCCGCCAACACGACGGCGGGCACCCCGTACGCGGCGGCCGTGAGCAGCCGGGAGCCGCACACCTCGCCCTCGCCGGTGCAGACGGTCAGCCAGGCACGACGTAGCCACCTGTCCCGGTCGTCGTCGGTGACCGGGCCGTGCAGGGTCACCGACCCGACCAGCCGCGAGGACCCGACGAGCCGGCGCAGCCGGGCCAGCTCCGGCCCGTCACCGAGGACCTCGACCCGCAGACCGGGCAGCGCGGCGACGACCGTGGGCAGCGCCTCGATCAGGAGGTCGATCCGCTCCTCGGCGACCATGTCGACATCGACCACGACGGTCGGCACGTCGGCCCGTTGACCGGCGTCGACCAGGGCGGGTGCCGCCGCGCCGGGCGGCACGATGAAGATCGGCCCCTGGCGGCGGTGCCTGCGGCGTAGGTCGTGCCGGGCCGACGGGGAGAGCGCCACCACGGCCCGGGCCGTCCGGCTCCACCGGCCCATCGAGCCGAGCAGTCGTTCCAGGCGGCCGACGGCCCGCCGCCGGACCCGGTGGACGACCTCGACCACCGGTACGGGTCGGCCGGTCAGCAGCCGGAGCGCGCCGGCCGACCGGCCAGAGGTGGTCAGGACCACGTCGAACCAGTCGCCGCCTCGGATCAGCCGGGCGACGGCACCCAGCGGGCGGGCGGCGCGCAGGACGCGTACCCCGGCGACCCTTTCCTCGGTGGGCCCGCCCGCCCGCCCGGTCACCAGCCAGGTGACCTCGGCGCCGTCCGCCACCCAGCGGCGGCTGACCTCGTACAGGTAGCGTTCCGCCGCGCCCGCCCCGGGGTGTCGTACGTCGTGCCGGCTGACCACCAGCACCCGGCGACCGGCGGGGGCCGGCCGGGGCGGGCTCATCGCGCACCCGTCCGGGCGGTGTCGATCAGATCGGCCCGGTAGAGGCGAAACAGATCGGCGAAGGCTGCCGAACCGTCCCGCAGCGGGCGAAACGTGGACCGCTCGTCGTCGGTCCAGACGACCGGGACCTCGGCGATCCGGCCCCCGACCCGGCGGATCTGCCGCAGCAGTTCCACGTCGAACGCGAACCCGCTGAGGTGGCAGCGCTTCAGCGCGAACTGCACCGCCAGCCGATCGAAGACCTTGAAGCCGCACTGGGTGTCGTGCACCCCGGGAACGAGCTGTCGGGCCAGCGCCCGGAACACGGAACCGCCCAGCCGGCGGGTGACCGGCTGCGGGTGGGCCAGCTCGGCTCCGGGAGCGTGCCGGGACGCGATCGCCGCCGCCGCGCCCCCCTCCAGTTCGGCGACCGCCCGGGTCAGGGTCGACACCGGAGTGGAGAGGTCAGCGTCAACGAACCCGACGAACCGGGCCCCGCTGCCGGCGATGCCCCGCCGGACCGCCGCACCCTTGCCCGGCCGGGAGCACCCGACCACGACAACCTCGGCGTCCCAGTCCTGAGCACTGACGATGGTGGCGGTGCCGTCGGTGCTGCCGTTGTCGACCACCACGACCCGGGACCGCCAGCGCTGGCCGGCCAGGAAGCTGGTCAGCTCGGCGAGGGTGGCGGGCAGCCGGGCGGCCTCGTTGAACGCCGGAACGACCAGTTCCAGGTCGACCTGGCCCCGCTGGACCGGGGCGTACCGAGCCCGGCTCATCACGCACCTCCCCGGGCTGTCGCCTCAGCCAGCAGGGAACCCCGGGCCGTGACGTGCTGGCTGGCGAAGAGCTTGGGGTGGTTGGCGCGGATGCCATCGACGACCATGTCGTACGGGACGTCGTCGAACTCGCCGTGCTCCCGGACGAACTCCATGTGCCGGCGCCCCTCCTCGTCGTACGGGTGGTACATCGAGTCGGTCAGCCCGTCGAACTCCAGCGGCTTGATCTGGTAGAGCCGGCAGAGCATCTTGTTGAAGACCGGGGTCGCCCGGACCCACCGGCCGTTCAGGAGAACCGTCGTCAGGCTGTGGTAGGTGAAGAGGTTGCCGCCCATCAGCTCCTCCAGCTGGGGCGAGGCGAGATGGTTGCGGACGTCGCCGTAGTAGATCCGGCTCGGCACGCCCACCGAGCGCATCGCGGCGGCGTACACGATCGACTTGTGGACGCAGAAGCCCATCCCGCGGGTGATCGTCGAGCTGGCCTTGAGGCCGTGGCGGGACAGGTCGGCCCCGTACACCTCGTAGTGGATGCCGTCCCGAACGGCGTAGTAGAGGGCGATCGCCCGCTCGGTCGGCGTCATCCCCGTGCCGCCGTCCGGCAGGGTCCGGGCCACGAATTCGCGGACGACGGCGGAGTCGTGGTCGAGGAACTCGGTGGGCTCGAGCAGGGCGGGTTCGGTGACGTTTGTCGACATGGTGAAGGTCCTCCAGAGGAGTGGACGGGTGTGGCGTGCGGAAGGGGTGTCAGAGGCCGAGCATCCTGGCGATACGTTGGCGCTGGATGTCCGAGGTGCCGGAGTAGATGGTTCCGGCGACGGAGTCGCGCAGGTCCTTCTCCAGGCCGTACTCGCTGGTGTAGCCGTAACCGCCGAAGAGCTGGACGGCGGCGAGCGCGACGGCGACGTTGTTCTCGCTGGTGATCAGCTTGCTGGCGGCGATGTCGATGGTGACGTTCTCGCCGTTGCTGTACCGCTGCGCGGTGTCATAGAGCCACTTGCGGGAGCTCTCCACCGCGATGTGCATGTCGGCGAGGCGGTTCGACACCGACTGGAAGGAACCGATCTTCTGGCCGAACTGCGTCCGGGACCGGGCGTACTCGACGGACCGCTCCAACCGGTGCTGCATCTCGCCGACGTTGATCACGAAGGAGCAGAGGATCTCCCACTTCATGACGTGGTCCATCACCAGGAAACCGGCGTTGGGCGAGCCCACCACGTTCGCCGCCGGGACCCGGCAGTCGTCGAAGAACAGCTCCGAGAACGGTGAGGTGGCGAGCCCCATCTTCGCCACCGGTGGCCCGACCACCAGGCCCGGCGTGTCCCGCTCCACCAGGAACGCGGTCAGGGCGGCGGGGCTGCCCCGCTTGCCGGTCAGCGCGTACACCACGATCACGTCGGCGATCGGCCCGTTGGTGACGAAGGCCTTGCTGCCGTTGAGCACGTAGTCGTCGCCGTCGCGGACCGCGGTGGTGCGCATGGCCATCACGTCGGAGCCGCCTGACGGCTCGGTGATCGCGTGCGCCCCGATGAGCGAGCCGTCGCTGATCCGGGGCAGGTAGCGATCCTTGAGCTGAGCCGAGCCGAACCGTTGCAGCGGTACCCCGGTGCTCACGATCTGCGTGGAGACGGAGAAGCTGAATCCACCGTCGCGGCACGCGTACCCCAGTCCTTCGAGGACGTACATGGTGGTGAGCAGGTCCTGGCCGAGCCCGCCCCACCGCTCGTCGAACGGCAGGCCCAGCAGCCCGGTCTCCCGGATCAGCTTCCAGGCCGCGTGGCCGAACTCGCGGCCCGCGTCGCGTTCGAGGTGACCTTCGCCCGCCGCCGCGCCCAGCTCCTCGGCCAGGGTGCGCAGCTCACGCTGTTCCTCGGTCCATCTGATCACGACGTCAACTCCTCTCGATGGTTCCGGCGAGGGCCCGGCCGCGACGCGCGCGCAGGGCGTTGCGGTCGACCTTTCCGGTGGACGTCCGGGGCAGCGCCTCATCAACCAGCTCGAACGCGCCGGGAATGGCCGTACGGGGCAGCGCGGCGGCACAGTGCAGCCGCAGGTGCAGCCCATTGACCCCCGACGCCGGTGTCGGGCGGACCACGGCGAGCAGGACGTTGCCCTCGTTCGAGTCCGGTACGGCGACCACAGCCGCCTCCAGCACCCCCGGATGGGCGAGCACCACCTGCTCCACCTCCTGCAGGTTCGTCCGGACCCCGCGGACCTTGACCTGGTGGTCGTTGCGTCCGGTGAGGAAGTACGCCCCGGAGGCGTCCCGCCGGACCAGGTCACCGGTCCGGAACCAGCCGTCCCGCCACCGCTCGGCGTCCAGGCGGGCGTCCAGGTAGCCCCGGGCCCGGAACGGCGTACGGACCACCAGCTCACCGGTGCCCGCGCCGGTGACCTCCGCGCCGTCGGCGTCGAGCACGGACACCTCGACGCCGTCGATCGGGTGGCCGATCGGCATCGCGCCTTGCGCGCGTACCTCGTCCGGATCGACGCGACAGAGGAAGCTGTCGTTGGTCTCGGTGCAGCCGTAGACGTTCCACAGCCGAGCGTTCGGGAACGCGTCGGTGATCCGGTCCAGCAGAGCCAGCGGCACCACGTCACCGGTGAGCAGCACGTCCCGGACCCAGGGAAAACGGCCGCCGGCCTCGGTGACCAGCCGGAAGAACAGCGGGACGGCCTGCACCACGGTCGGCTTCCGGTCCCGGCACAGCTCCGCCAGCCAGGCCCCATCGACGGCCCGATCCGGGTCCACCAGCTCGACGCAGGCCCCGGCGGCCAGGGCGGCCCACACGTCCAGCAGACACAGGTCGAAGTTGAGCGGCGCGTAGTTGAGCACCCGGGCGTCGGGCCCGATCCGGAAGGCCCGCCCCGCCCAGGCCAGGAAGGCATCCACGCCGTCAGCGGCCAGGTCGACGACCTTCGGCGTACCGGTCGAGCCGGAGGTGGTGAGCAGCAGGCCGGCCCCGGGCAGTCGACGGCCGTCGGCCCCGCTGGCCCGTACGGTCAGGCCGTCCGGGGTGGCACGGAGGATGTGGGCACATCCGACCTCGGCGGAGAGGCGGGTGAGCGACTCGCTCCCCAGGGACGCCGAGGGCAGCAGCACCCGGCGGTCCGCCGCGAACGCGGCGATCAGTAGCGCGATGGTCTCCGGCGACTTCACCGCCGGGACGCAGAGCGGCAGCTCCGGATCGAGCGCGAGATCGGCGAGCGCCCGCTCCGCGGCCACCACCAGGTGTGCCAAGTCTCGGTAGCTGATCTGGCGTCCCGCCCAGAACAGGGCCGGGGCGTCCGGTCTGCCGCGAACCTGCTCGCGGAAGGCGGTGCAGAACGATCTGGTGGGCACGTGTCTCTCCTGTCGTTCGTTCTCCCAGCCGGGGCTGGGGATGGTTGACGGCGTGGGCGCCCGGAGAGGGCGGGCCGGGTGGAATCAGGCGCGGGCGTCGACCAGGCGGCCACCGCCTGGCACCGGCCGGTCGAGACCGGCGACGGCGAGCAGCCGCCGCAGGCAGGCCTGGTTGGAGGTGACCACCGGGACACCGAGCGTCTCCTCCAGCCGGGCCACCGCATCCCACGAGCGGAAGCCGCTGCCGGGGATCAGCACCCCGTCGGCGTCCGCCGGGAAGCCGGCACCGATCTGCCGGCAGACCTCGTCCGGATCGACCACCCAGCGGCCGCCCCGGTCGAAGATCCGGTGCTGTTCCACGCCGTGCCAGCCGGCGTCGAGCTGGTAGTGCAGCAGCCCGGCCACCTGGAACCCTCCGGCTGCCAGATACCGTCGGGTGGCGGCGAAGGTCGGCGCGGTGAACCACGGCGGCACCACCACCAGCGGACGGCGCACGCCCAGCTCGGTCAGCCCGGCCCGGATCGCCTCCCCGGCGGTGTAGACCGGGGTCCCGCCGGCCAGCTCGGTCGCGGCGGCGGCGAAGCCGGCGTCGAACTCCAAGCCGCCGAAGAAGCTCGCCGACGCGAAGCAGAGGCAGATCGAGGTCAGGTCCATCTGGCCGAGCTGGACCAGTCCCCGCCGGATGTCCGGCTGGGCGATCAGGCGTTGCCAGGTCTCCTCGGTGTACTCGGCGCCGGTGCTGGTCGGGCTCTCGAACCGGGCGGCGTGCACGGTGACCCCGGTTGGGGCCCGGTCCCACAGCTCCGCCTCCACCACCGGGTCGTTGTGCACCACCAGCACGCCGAGCTGGGCGACCCAGGCCGCGGCCCTCACGACCGGCTCCCCTCGTGGCCGGCGACCAGCACGTCCGCCGGGCGACCGGTGCCCCCGGCGTCGCGTCCGCCGGCCGGTTCCGGCCCGCGCGCCGCGGCGTCCTCGGCCGGCCCGCCGGCTACCGGAGGAGCATCCTTCGTCCGCTTCGCCGGCAGGCCGAGGAGAGCCAGGACCGCACCGGCGCCGGCCGCCAGGGCGGTGGTGAGGAAGGCCGCGCCGAACCTGCCCGGATCCGGGTCGGTGCCGAGCACCAGCACCAGCACGGCGATCCCGAGGGCGCCGGCCATGTACTGGGAGGTGGTCATCAGGGCGCTGCCGACCCCCTGGTTGCGGTCGTCCACGTCGGCGGTGCCGGCGATGAACATCGACACGTACGTGACCCCGTGCGCGAAACCGGTGATCAGCAGGCCGGGCAGCAGGTGCAGGACGTAGCTCTCGCCGTGCACCTGGACGGCCAGCAGCAGCAGACCGGTCGCGTTGCCGACGAAGGCCAGGGCCAGGGCCAGCCGGACGCCGAGCGCGGAGACGATCCGGGGGGCCGCCGAGTTCGCCACCGCGATCGCCACCGCCATCGGCAGGAACGCCATCCCGGCCGCGATCGGGCCGTACCCGCGCAGTTGCTGGAGCAGCAGGGTGAGCACGAAGAACTGGTTGCCGACGCTGGCCATGTAGAGAGCGGTGGCCCCGCAACCGACCAGGAGTGACCGGGTACGTCGCAGCAGCGGGTCGACCAGCGGCTGGTCGCTGCTCCGCTCCCGCAGGACGAAGCCGACCAGCAGCACGGCGGCGACGACGAACATGGCCAGGGTGCCGCCGTACGTCCAGCCGTCACTGGACGCCCAGGTCAGGGCCAGCGTGGTGGAGAGCACGGTGCCGGTGCACAGGATCGCGCTGGGCACGTTCAGTTGGTTGCGGCCGGTGGTCGGGGGGCGCAGCCGGGGCAGCAGCCGGGGTGCGCCCATCGCGCAGATCAGCGCGAGCGGCAGGTTGATCAGTAGGACCCAGCGCCAGGAGACGGTGCTCAACAATCCGCCGAGCACCACTCCGGCGGCCAGGCCGGAGGCGCCGACCGTACCCCAGACGCCGAGCGCCCGGTTGCGGGCCGGACCGGCGGCGAACGAGGTGTTGATCAGGGCGATGACCGCCGGCTGGAGGGCGGCGGCGGCGATGCCCTGCATCGCGCGGGCCGCCAGCAGCATCGCCGGTGCGGTGGCCAGGCCGCCGGCGAGCGCGGCGATCCCGAAGGCCGCCATCGCCACGATGAACAGGTTCCGGGGCCCGAACCGGTCGGAGGCCCGGCCTCCGACGATCAGGAAACCGGCGAAGAACACCGCGTACCCGCTCACCACCCACTGGATGGAGCTCTCGGTCAGGTTGAACTCGGCACCGATGCGGGGCAGGGCGATGTAGACGATGGAGTAGTCGAGGGCGATCAGGAACTGGGCGATCGCCAGGATGGTCAGGGTGGCGGCCGCGAACGGCGGCCGGCCGGGGACGACCGCGGATCGGGCGGTGCTGGACATGGTCAGATCACCTCTGGCTGAGGTCGGGCGGGACGGGGATCGGAATCGCTGAGCAGCAGGGCCGGGCCGAGCGTGTCCGCGCCGGTGAAGACCGCGCGGGCACCGGCCAGCAGGAGCTCGGCCCGGCTGGCCACACCGGTGGTGACGCCGAACGGGGTCATGCCGGCGGCGTTGGCCATCCGGACGTCGTCCACGGCGTCGCCGACGACGATGCAGCGGGCGGGTGACACGCCGAGCGCGTCCGCGGCCAGCAGCGCCAGGTCCGCGTGCGGCTTGCCGCGTTCGGCCATGCCGTGGCAGGAGAGCGAGTCGAACGCGTCCAGGAGTCCGGTGGCGGCCAGCAGCTCGATGGCGCTGGGCCGGACCTTGCTGGTGACCACCGCCAGGGGATGGCCGCGGTCCCGCAGGGCGGCGAGCAGCTCGGGTACACCGGGAAGGACCAGCCGGGCGGCGGACGGGATGACCAGCTCGGTGAACAACCGCCGGGCCCGGTCCGCCGCCCGCCCCACCTCGGGGTCGTCGACGGGCAGCCCGAGCAGGGTGGCCAACGAGGCGGTCAGCGGGCGGCCGACGGTACGGCGCAGCTGGTCGTCGGTGGCCGTCCGGCCATGCTCGGTGACGACCGCGCGCAGCACGGTGGTCATCCCGGCCGGGGTGTCGACCAGGGTGCCGTCGAGGTCGAAAAGGATCGCGGTGCTCACGACCGCTCCCGCAACGCCCCGGCGACCTCGGCGGCGAGAGCGCTGGTGGACAGGAGCACCGACCGGTTCGCCGCGGCGGTGCGCCCCTTGGTCGCCGTCGAGACCCGGCTCAGGATGTACGGGGTCATCGCCGGTCCCTGCACCCCGGCTGCCTCCGCCTCGGCCTGCACCTCGTGGATCAGCGCGTAGATCTCCTCGGCGGGGAGCGCGTCCAGCTCGTCGAGCGGGTGGGTGACCAGGAAACCGGCGTCGTTGCCGACCGCCCAGTGCAGTCGGATCGCGGCGGCCAGCTCCGTCAGGTCGTCGATGCGGCGCGGGTTACGGACGCCGCTGGAGACGCTGTAGTACGCGGGGAAGTCGTCGCACCGGTAACCGACGACCGGCACCCCGAGGGTTTCCAGGTATTCCATGGTCAGCGCCGGGTTCAGCAGCGACTTCGCGCCGGCGCAGACCACGGCGATCCGGTGCCGGGTGAACTCGACCAGGTCCGCGGAGATGTCGAAGCTCCGTTCGGCGCCGAAGTGCACGCCACCGATGCCGGCCACCGCGAACACCTCGATGCCGACCTGCGCGGCGGCGACGAGAGCGGCCGAGACGGTGGTCCCGCCGTGTCCGCCGCCGGCCAGGGTCGGGCCGATGTCCCGGGTGCCGACCTTCGGAATGTCCGGAGTGGTGGCGAAGAGCGCTACCTGCTCCTCGGACATGCCGACGACGAACCGGCCGTCGACGATGCCGGTCCGGGCCGGTACCGCGCCGCCGGCCCGGATGACCTTGTCGATGTCCAGCGCGGTCTCCAGGTTGAGCGGATAGCTCAGGCCGTGGACGACGCCGGAGGATTCCAGGGCCACCACGGGTCGGCCGAACGCCAGCGCGTCGGCAACCTCCTCCGAGAGCGAGAAGTGCTCGTTCATGTGTGCTCCTCTGTGACTGGGTGCCGGTGGGGACGGATCGGATGGGACACGGGCCCCCGGGGTGCGCGGGCGGACCCGCCCACCCCGGAGCGGAGCAGCTAGTACTCGGAGAACCCGTCCGCGTCGAAGTGGTGCCGCTCGTCGCCGCGCAGCGGCGGGTTGAACACGCTGATCAGCTCCATGTCCTGCTCTGGATCGGCGATCAGGAAGTGCTCGTCGTGCTGGTCGAGGGCGTAGAGGACGCCGGGCTCGATCTCGTGGGTGACGCCACCGGCGATCACCTGACCGCGGCCGGAGATGCAGTAGCAGGCCTCAAGGTGGTTGCGGTACTGCAGCGGCGACTTCGAACCGGCCGCGACCACGGTGTGGGCGACGGCGAAGCCCATGTTGTCCTTCTCGACGAGCAGCCGGAAGCTCGTGCCGTTGCCCCAGTCGACGGCGGGAGCCCCGGACTTGGTCTTGACGATCATGATCTTTTCCTTTCGGTAGCTCTGGTGCCTTCGGTGACGGACCGCTGCGCTGCTGCGCACCGGGACGGAGACGGACCGCGTGGTACGCGGGGTGGAAGGGTGGGCTCACACGAGGCTGTGCGTGTCCTGCACGAAGCCGGCGATCGCGGCCACCGAGCTGAACTGGACGGGCGAGATGTTCTGCTCCTCGACCGGAATGCCGTAGCGTTCGCCGACCCAGGCGATGAGACGCAGCAGCCCGAGACTGTTGACGATCCCGCTGTCCAGCAGGTCCAGGTCGTCCGGAAGCTGGTCGGTGGGAATGTCGGGCGCGAACGCGCTGACGATGAACTGCCGGATCTCGGCCTCGTGGGACATGAGGAGTCCTTTCTTGCCGTCGGCGGTGAGCCGGTGCGGCGGTGACGGGTGAACGACGGTGGCGGATCGCCACGGTGACGGCGCTGCCCCGCGGTGCGGCAGGGACAGCGAGGTGCGGGAAACGGGTCAGCAGAGCTGAGGTACGGCGCTGCTCAGCAACTCGACGAGCAGCACCTGTTCCTGGTTGGTCCGCCCGATGCGCTCGCCGAGCACTACCTGACGTAGGTCACCGACGAGCCGGTAGCGCGGCTGCGGGCTGTGGTGGGCCTGTGCCGGCCGGGCCAGGCCGTGCTCGGCGGCCTGCTCGACCAGGGAAAGGTCGTCGACGATGACCTGTCCGACCTGGTTGGCCAGGCCCGGCGGCAGGTCCCGGCCGGACGCGTTGACCAGCAGGGCCCCTTTGGCCAGGTGTACCGGCGTGCCCGGGGGCCAGTGTCCGTCCGGGCCGTCCGGCCCGGCGACGACCACGAGGTTCGACCCGAACGCGGACTTCGCGGGCGAGGCGGCTCGGGCCAGCGCGATGCCGGCCAGGTCCAGCTCGTCGACCACCCGGGCGTCGAAGTACGACGGGGCCGGGTCGCTGTCGTCGTAGGCCCGCCCGGAGGATGCCTCCTCCGGTGTCGCCGGTTCGTCGGTGAGGAACACCGACACGTGACTGATCCAGGGGACGTACCGCGCGAGGATCATGGTGTGCAGCTGGACGGCGAGCCCCCGGCCGATCACCGACGTGGTGATCACCTCCGGACCGAGCAGGTGTCGGGCTGCCAGGGCGACCAGCACCGCGGCGTCGTACACCGCGCGGTGCCGGGTCGTCGGGCCGGCTGCCCCGGGGCAACCGGCCCGGCCCCGGATGCCCGTCGGCTGGACGACCGTGCCACCGGTCATCAGCCGCTCGGTCACCGTGTCGACCGGGTCCACCGCCTTGGTGCCGCAGAAGGGGTCGGCACCAGGGCGGGGGATCATGCTGTCCATCGGACGTTCCCTTCGGTGGTCGTTTCGTCTGCGATCACACCGTGGGCGCCGGTCCTATCGGGTTACCTTCGAACAGCTATCGGCCGCCCTCTGATCTCGAACAGCGATCGAAGGCCGTCTCGATAGCGCGAGGCGGTCTGGTGATGGCAAGCCGCCACGGCAGAGGCCACATCCAGGAGGGAACGGAAATGTCCATCACCCGCACGCTCGTCATCACCACTGTCAAGTCCGCCCTCGTCGTCGCGGCGGCCGTCGGCTTCGGCGCGGTCGTCGCCGACGGCCCGGGGCAGCAGGTCTCGCAGGCCATCGAGGCGTGCCCCGAGGACACCCACTGGAGCGACGAGCTTGTCATGTGCGTGACCGACACCCACTGGTGAACCGGCCTTCGCCCGCCGTTGCGGCGTCATCCCGGCAGGGGATGGCGCCGCAACGGCGTTTGGCGGGTCAGCTCGCTGCCGGGGCCACCGTCGGGTCCGGATGGGCGGTGAGCAGGTCCGCGTCGGCCAGCAGCGAGTTGGCCCGCTCGTACCAGACGGTCGAGCCGAGGTGCTCGAACAGGTCGCACGCCGCGCGGAGATGCTCCATCCCGCCGGAGATCCGACCGGTGGCGAGGGCGATCTCACCGAGGGAATACCGGCAACGCGCCTCGATCAGCCGCTCGCCGAGCCGGCGGGACCGGTTGAGGGTGTGGGTCAGGATCATCGAGGCGTTGTCCGGCCGTCCCTCGCGGTGCCGGAGAATGCCGAGGCCGTAAAGGGCGTGGGTCTCACCGATCCGGTCGCCGGTGGCCCGGACGATACGCAGCGCCCGGTAGATCGGCTGCCGGGCCAGTTCGATCTGGTCGGTGGCGAGGTAGACCTCGGCGAACCGGTGCATCACCTGCGCCTCGACCCGCAGGCAGCCGGTCTCCCGGCAGATGACCAGGGCCTGGTCGAGCAGTTCGATCGCCCCGCCGTGGTCACCCTCGTCCATCCGGTGCCGGGCCAGGCTGCGCATGATGTGCGCCTCGCCGATCCGGTCCCCGACCCGGCGCATGATCTCCAGCGACCGGGCGTACTTCGCCAGCATCGACCCGGTGTCCCCACGTAGGCCGTCGATGTGCGCGGCGTTGCGCAGCACCAGGCCGCTGCCGTGCTCGACGCCCTCCTCGGCGAAGATCTCCAGCGCGGTGGCGAAACAGACGTCCGCCTCGGCGAGCCGGGTCTGGAACATGTGCAGGGTGCCCAGCGAGTAGCGCATCGCCGCCATGCCCACCCGGTTGCCGGCCCGCTCCGCGGCGGCGTACGCCGTGGTGGCGCACTCCCGCCAGTCATCGAAGTATCCCTTGGACTCGAAGAGGCTGACCGCGGTCAGGGCGAGGTCCCAGCAGAGCTCCACCAGGCCGGCGTCGGCGGACTGCCGGACGGCGACGACCAGCGCCCGGCGTTCCGCCTCCCACCAGTCCGCCGGGTCGCCGACATGCTCGGCGACGTCGGCCGGGTCCATGGTCCAACGCGTGGCCGTGCCGTGCAGGGTGGTGTAGTTGCCGCCGTAGTCGCTGCGGTGCGCCTCCTCGGCGAGGGCCAGCCAGCCGCTGAGCACCCGGGCCAGCGCCACCACCCGCTCCCGCTCGGTTTCCACCTCGCCCAGCTTCTCGGCGGCGTACACGCGGATCAGATCGTGCAGCCGGTAGCGCGGCGAGGCGTCCGGGTATTGCACGATGTCGACGAGTTGGGCGTCGACCAGGCTCTCCAGGATGTCCTCGGCCTCGATGACGCTGCTGTCCAGCAGGGCGGCCGCGGTCCAGCTCGGGAAGTCCGGGGCCCGCAACAGCGAGCAGAGCCGGAGCAACCGCTGCCCCACACCGTCGAGCGCTCGGTAGGCCAGCTCGATGTTGGAGCGCAGCTCCAGGCCGTGGTGGGTGAACTCGTCCAGCCGCTTCGCCTCGTCCCGGAGTCGGTGCACCAGCCCGCCCAGCCGCCAGTGGGGACGGGAGACCAGGCGGGCGCCGGCGATCCGCAGCGCCAGCGGCAGGCCACCGCAGAGTTTCGCCAGCTCGGAGGCGTCCTGCTGGCTGGCGGCGACCCGGTCCGGGCCGACCAACGTGGTCAGCATCTCCAGCGACTGGGCGAGATCGAAGACGTCGAGAGCGACCTGGCGGGCGCCGGGCAGGCCGGTGAGGCGCAGCCGGCTGGTTATCACGACCGCGCAGGACGAGCTGCCGGGCAGCAGCGGCAGCACCTGAAGGTCCGGCGGGACGTCGTCGAGAACCAGGAGCAGCCGCTTGCCGGAGAGCATGCTCCGGTAGAGCTTGCTCCGCTCCTCGATGCCGTCGGGAATGGCCGACCCGGTGAGGCCGAGGGCGCGCAGGAACCGGGCGAGCAGCTCGGCGGTGTGGTCCTGCCGATCCCACGATCGCAGGTCGGCGTAGAGCTGACCGTCGGAATAGTGGTCGCTGAGCTCGTGGGCGGTGCGGATGGCGAGGCTGGACTTGCCCACCCCGCCCATCCCGGAGATGACCACGATCGGCATCCCCTGGAGCGTCTGGTCGCCGTCCGGCTCCCGGGCCAGCAGCCGACGGATCTGGTCGAGCTGCGGCTCGCGGCCGACGAAGTCGGTGATGCTGGCGGGGAGCTGGCGGGGGAGGACCACCGCCGGGGTACGCGGCTGCGGCGGGGCCCACTTGGGGTCTGCCGGCCGCGCGACGGGTGTCGGCTGCTCGTCCGTGGCGCCGAGCGTGGGGTCCCGTTGCAGGATGGCCCGGGTCAGCCGGTGGAGCTCCTCGCTCGGGTCCAGTCCGAGCTCCTCGGCGAGCACCTTTCGGGCCTGCCGGGCGGCTTCGAGTGCGTCGGCCCGTCTGCCGCAGCGGTAGAGCGCGAGCATGAGGAAGGTGTGCAGCCGCTCGCGGAGCGGATGCTCCCCGACCAGGCCCTGCAACTCGCCGGTGACCTCCTGGTGGCAGCCGAGATCGAGATCGAGCTGGATGCGCTCCTCGACGGCCGCGAGCCACTGGTCGTTCAGGACGGTGGCGGCCCGCTGGACCGGTTCGCTCGGAATGCCGGAGAGGGCCTTGCCGCGCCACAGGGCGAGCGCCGTCCGCAGGGTCTCGGCGGCCTGGGCCTTTGCCCCCGCGTCGGCCTGTCGCCGGGCGTCGGCCGTCAGCGCCGCGAACCGGAGGCTGTCCACGTCTGCGGGGTCCAACTGGAGGAGGTAGCCCGGCGGACGGGTGCTGATGGCGTCGGGGCGGCCGACTTCGTCGAACAGGCGGCGCAGCGCGGAGATGCAGATCTGGATCTGGCTGCGGGCGGTGCTTGGCGGCTCCGTGCTCCACACCGCGTCGATGAGCTGGTTCACCGGGACAATACGGTTGGTGTTGAGAGCGAGTACCGCGAGGACGATTCGTTGGCGTGTCCCGCCCAGGTTCACCGACCGGTTATCACTGCCCAATTCCACCGGACCAAGGAGTCGCAGAAGCATCCAGTGTCTCCCCGCTGGCTGTGTGATCCCCGACTCACAGTACGCCATTATTCACCTTCGCGTGGTGACGTTCGTCGATGTAATAACTGTGGCTGTGGGGCCTTCCCGCAACCGGGATTCCTGTTGGGCGGGTCGGCCGGCCGGCGATATGAGCGGGCTTCGTCGGTTCGGCCGCGTGGGCGAGTTGCGCTCGTCGGGCCCTTTAGGTTCTGATGGCGCAAACGAATCTTGCGCGCTCGGATGAGGGTGTTATTCGTTTACGGCATCAGATCCAAAGGGGGCGAGAGCCTTACCGCCCGGAGCGCTCGGCGGCGCAGGTGCCGCGGCCGGGCTGGCCGGTGATCAGTTCGCGATCGTGCGGCAGGGGCATTGCACGGTAGGCCGTGTTCATGTGGACGCCATGTACCTCGGCAAGCTCGCGGGTCGAGGGCAGCTTGTCGCCGGGCTTCAGCTCTCCGCCCCTGATCTGCGCGGCGAGGTCGTTGGCGATCCGGCGGTACGGCGCTTCGGCTGTGGGCATGGTGGGGGCTCCGGTTGTTCGGCGGGTCCGATCCTGCCGTACCTGCACCAACAACCGCAACAGGCTGCGACACGTCGAAAGCGGAGGGTCGTGTTCGGCTCCGGGGTTGGCGACCGGCCTCGACGGTGCGCGGCGGTTCGCCGGTCGACGGTGGACCGACGCTGCCCGCGTCCGGCCGACCACGATGGTGACCGCGGCCCGGTCGGGCGCAGAAAATGAGGAACATCATCCTTTTGAGGGACTAGGGCCTGATACGCGGTGACATGTCCGTGATGTGGTCGTTTCTCCCGTGTCAACAATCCACGACACAGGGGATATGCATGAGAACGACCTCTGCGCCGCACGGCCGGATGGGCGCTGGCGCGTTGCTGGGTGCCATCGGCCTCATGGCGGGCGCACTGCTGCTGGTGGGCGGTTCGCCGGCCCTCGCCGCTGATCCGACGATCAGCATCAACCCGGGAAACGTCCCGACGACGGCGGCCGGGTTCAGCAGCCATGAATGCGACGACAACCTCGGCGGCGGACCCTTCCAGAACCAGGACGTCTGGGTGTTCGTCCTGCCCGGTAGCCACCCGCCCGCGGAAGAGTTCGGGTCGCTCCATCTGACCTTCAGCACGCCTGGTGGTATCCGGACGGCGAACATCACCGGCACGCCGACCTCGACCAGCGCCATCGCCAACAACATGGGCACCAGCAAGGCGTGGATCCGGCTGCCGGCCGGCTGGACCCTCACCGCCGGCAGCGCCGCCGTGACGGGTGACGACGACCGGCACTTCGAGCTCAGCCACACCTGCCCCGCCTCGGGCGAGAAGCCCAACCCGAAGTTGGCGTTGACCAAGACGGGTACGCCGACCAGTGATCTCGACGCCGGTGACAGGGTCACCTACACCTACACGGTGAAGAACGAGAGCACCGGTACGAGCACGCCGATCACCAGGATCGCCGTCACCGACGACAAGGTGACCGGTATCACCTGCCAGGCCGGGTCACTCGCTCCGGGTAAGAGCACCACCTGCACCGGCACGTACACCGTCACGACGGGGGACGTGGCCGAGGGCGAGATCGTCAACACCGCCCGCGCGACCGGCAGGTTCGGCAAGGAGACGGTGACGTCCAACCCGGCGAGGTTCACCGTGCACACAGAGTCGGTGCGGGCCAGCCTCTCGATCGACGAGAAGGCCCGGGTCGAGGGGGAGTCGGAGTGCCGGGACAAGTGCGCGGACGACGGCTTCGCGGAGAAGGGTGACAAGATCTTCTACACCTTCCGGGTCACCAACACCGGCACGGTGAAGCTCACCCACGTCAAGGTCGACGATCCGCACGCCGGGCAGGTGGTCTGCGACCGCACCACGCTGGCTCCGGGTGCCGGCACCGACTGCCACGCCGTCAAGCCGTACGTGGTGACCGAGGCTGACGTCAAGCGGGGCAAGGTGGTCGACACCTCCCGGGCGATCGGCGAGTTCGACCACCGGACCGTGGTCTCCGCCCCGGACACCGTCACCATCTGTATCCGTGGCGGCAAGTTCGATCACCGGAAGCACGAAGGTCACGAAGGCGGGGAGGGTCGCCTGCCGACCACCGGCAGCAACCTCGCCCAGACCTTCGGGGTGGCTGGCAGCCTGCTGGCCGCCGGCAGCCTGCTGGTCGGACTCAGCCGGCTGCGTCGCAAGGCGCGCATCCGGCTCTGACCCGTACGCCGAAACGCTCCGGGCGCCGCACGCGGTGCCCGGAGCGTTCCGTGTCCGGGGTCCGGCCGGTGGCGGGGTGCGACACAGCCGTCTGCCCGCGGGTGGTGCCAGCGGCCACCGGGATCGGGGGGAGTCAGCCACCGGAGTCGGGCGGTTGTAACGCCGGACTACCCTTCGTGGAT
The DNA here is from genome assembly GCF_900090225.1 of Micromonospora eburnea. Lineage (NCBI taxonomy): Bacteria > Bacillati > Actinomycetota > Actinomycetes > Micromonosporales > Micromonosporaceae > Micromonospora > Micromonospora eburnea. The sequence continues at coordinate 6,509,236 of NZ_FMHY01000002.1, read as the reverse complement.
TACTTGTGTGCTTCGGCCACATAGCTCGTGGGTGACGTCACTTCTAGCGTGAGCCGACAACTGAGTCCCCCTGTCCTCACCTGGAGTCGCAATGACGATCCGGCACACGCGACGGGTGTTCCTCTCCGCCGCCACGATGATGGCGGCCGCGATGGCCGCCACGGCCTGTGGCAGCCCGCAGGACACCGCGTCCGGCGGCGGCGACGCCGCACCGGTCAAGGTCGGTCTGGTGTATTCCCAGTCCGGGCCGCTGGCCAGCTACGGCAAGCAGTACATCGAGGGCTTCAAGGCCGGCCTCGACTTTGCCACCAAGGGCACCGGCAAGGTCGGTGACCGGAAGATCGAGCTGACCGAGGTCGACGACGCGGGGGACCCGGCGAAGGCGGTCTCCGCGGCCAAGGACCTGATCGGCAAGGGTACGAAGATCATCGGGGGCTCCACCGCCTCCGGCGTGGCCCTCCAGGTCGCCCCGATCGCCGCGCAGAACAAGGTCCTCTTCATCTCCGGGCCGGCCGCCACCGACGCGGTCACCGGGGCGAACAAGTACACGTTCCGCTCGGGCCGGCAGTCGTACCAGGACGTGGTGACCGCCAAGTCCTTCATCGGCGACGCCACCGGCAAGAAGGTCGTCGTCTTCGCCCAGGACGGCGCGTTCGGCGACGCCAACGAGGCCGCCGTCAAGGCGGTGATCGGTGGTGCCGGCGCGAACGTGAGCAGCGTCCGGGCCCCGGCCAGCGCCACCGAGTTCACCCCGTTCGCCAGCCAGATCAAGGCCGCCAAGCCAGACCTGCTCTTCGTCGCCTGGGCCGGCACCACCGCCCCGGCCATGTGGCAGACCCTCGACCAGCAGGGCGTACTCGCCTCCACCACGGTCGTCACCGGCCTGGACATCCGCGCCTCCTGGCCCACCTTCGGCGCCGCCGGCAGCAAGATCTCCTTCCTGTCGCACTACTTCGACGGGGCCAGCGACACCGAGGCCGCCAAGGCGCTGAAGGCCAAGGTCGGCACCGTCGACCTGTTCCACCCGGACGGCTTCGCCGCCGCCCAGATGGTCGTCCGCGCCGTGCAGGAGGGCGGCGACGACGTCGACAAGATGGTCAAGGCCCTCGAAGGCTGGCAGTTCGACAGCGTCAAGGGCCAGATGGCCATCCGGCCCGAAGACCACGCGTTGCTCCAGCCGATGTACCAGGCCAAGCTCGCCGGCAGCGGCACCGAGTTCACGGCGACCGTGCAGAAGAGCCTGACCGGTGACGAGAGCGCGCCGCCCGTCACCCAGATGAAGGGCTGACCCGTGCTCGCCACCCACGGTCTGACCTGGCGGATCGGTGAGGTCGCCATCGTCGACAACGTTCATTTCGACCTTGCGCCCGGCGAGTTCCTCGGCGTGATCGGGCCGAACGGCGCCGGCAAGACCTCCCTGTTCAACCTGATCACCGGCCTGCGTCGACCCACCGAGGGCCGGGTCCTGCTGGACGGGGAGGACGTCACCGCCCTTCCCCCGCACCGGCGGGCCCGCCTCGGGCTGGGACGTACCTTCCAGGCGTCCTCGGTGTTCGGCTCGCTGACGGTCCGGGAGAACGTCCGGCTCGCCGTACAGGCGCACCGGGGTGGCTCGATGAAGCTGTGGCGGCGGGCGGCGGCCGACCGGGAGGTGGCCGCCGCCGCCGACGCGGCGCTCGACCGGGTCGGCCTCGCCCACCGGGGTACGGCGCTAGCCGGCACCCTGGCCCACGGCGAGAAGCGCAAGCTGGAGATCGCCCTGCTGCTCGCCGGTGAGCCCCGGGTGATGCTGTTGGACGAGCCGATGGCCGGGGTGAGCGCCGAGGACGTGCCCGAGCTGGTCGCCGTCATCAAGTCGTTGACCGGCGACAGTGGGCGATCGGTGCTCATGGTGGAGCACCACATGGACGTGATCCTGGAGCTGGCCGACCGGATCGCCGTGATGCACCACGGTGCGCTGCTGGCCTGCGACACCCCGGACACGGTGATGGCCAACTCCACCGTGCAGGAGGCGTACCTGGGGGAGGCGCTGTGACCGTCGAACCGATCCTCAGCGTCGAGAACCTGTCGGTGCGGATCGCCGGGCTGCACATCCTCCAGGGGGTGTCGTTCGAGGTCGCGCCGACCGGGGTCACCGTGCTGCTCGGCCGTAACGGCGTCGGCAAGACCACCACGCTGCGCGCGATCGTCGGCCTCACCCCACGCAACGGCGAGGTGCGCGGCAGCGTCCGGATGGGCTCGCGCGGCCTGCTTACCCGCCCCACCCACCGGCTGGTGCGCGACGGCCTCGGCTACGTGCCGGAGGACCGCTGCGTCTTCGCCGGCCTCACCGTCGCGGAGAACCTGCGCCTCGCCGAACGGCGGGGCACCGCCCCGGCGTACGACAAGGTCTTCGCGCTCTTTCCCGAGCTGGACCGGCGCGGACGGCAACGGGCCGGCTCGCTCTCCGGCGGGCAGCAGCAGATGCTCGCGATCGGCCGGGTGCTGCTCAACGACAACCGGCTGCTGCTGGTCGACGAGCCGACCAAGGGGTTGGCGCCGAAGGTGGTGACCGAGGTGGCCGAGGTGCTGGAACGGGTCGCCGAATCCGTGCCGGTGCTGCTGGTCGAGCAGAACCTGGCGGTGGTCCGGCGGCTGGCGAGGGACGCCGTGGTGCTCTCCGCGGGCCAGGTGGCCTGGACCGGCAATGCCCAGGACCTGCTGCTGGAGACCGCGCTGACCAGGTCACTGCTGGGTGTCGGCTCGGGAGAGGTGAAGGCATGAGCACAGTGATCTTGTTGGCGCTGACCGGGCTCGGCCTGGCGGCGCTCTACTTCCTGGTCGCCTCCGGCCTGTCCCTGGTCTTCGGCCTGGCCGACGTGCTCAACTTCGCGCACGGCCTGTTCCTCGGCGTCGGGGCGTACGCGACCTGGTGGGCGGCGGACAACCTGCCCGGGGCCGGCTCGACCGGGTTCGGGTTCGTGGTGGCGGTCGCCTTCGGCGTGCTCGCCGGGGCGCTGGTGGCGGTGCTGGTCGAGCTGGTGCTGATCCGGCCGCTCTACTCCCGGACCATCGAGCAGGTGCTGGTCACCGTCGGCCTGTCGCTGGCCGGGGTGGCGCTGCTCCAGGCCACCTGGGGCGCCGACCCCCGGCCGTTCCCGCGCCCGGCGTGGAGCCGCGAGGTGACCTCGATCCTCGGCGCGAACGTGCCGAACGCCGGGCTGCTGCTGATCATCGCGGCGGTCCTGGTGCTCGGCGGGCTGCTCGCCTTCCTCCGCTTCACCCGGTACGGCCTGATCATCCGGGCCGGGGTGGAGAACCGGGAGATGGTGACCGCGCTCGGCATCGACGTCCGCAAGGCGTTCACCCTGGTCTTCGCGATCGGTGGGGCGGCCGCCGCGCTGGCCGGCGCGCTCGGCGGGGTCTACTTCGGCACCGTCTCGCCCGGGCAGGGCGGCTCGCTGCTGATCTTCGCGTTCATCGTGGTGGTGATCGGCGGGATGGGCTCGGTGGTCGGGTCCGCGTACGCGGCGGTCGCGGTCGGGCTGCTGCAACAGTTCGTCAACTACTACGGCACGTCCGGGCTGGGCGACCTCTGCGTGGTCGGGTTGCTCGCCGTGGTGCTGCTGCTGCGTCCACAGGGCCTGGCCGGAAAGGTGGCTCACGCATGACCAACTCGGTGCTGGAGGCGCCGCCCGCCCGGGTGTCCGGTGAAGCGGTCTCCCGCTGGCGGCGGGTCCGCCCGTACACGCCGCTGGTCGCCCTGGTGGTGGCGGCGATCGTGCCGTACTCGACGCTGAACCTGCCGGGCATCTTCGAGGGGCCGCTGAACTCGCCCGGCACCCTGCAACTACTCGCCATCTGCCTGGTCTTCGGTGGCCTGGCCGCCGGCTACGACCTGCTCTTCGGGCGGACCGGGATGCTCTCCTTCGGGCACGCCCTCTACTTCGCCGCCGGGGTGTACGGCACCGATGTGCTGATCACCCGGGCCGGGCTGCCGCTGTGGCAGGCCGCGTTGCTCACCGTCGCCGGCGGGGCGATCCTCGCCGCACTGCTCGGCGCGGTCGCGCTGCGTACCGTGGGCATCGCGTTCGCCATGGTGACGCTCGCGTTCGCCCAGGTCGGGGCGATCCTGGTGGCCCGGGACTTCGGCGGGCTCACCGGTGGCGAGGAGGGGCTGCCGCTCGACGTCGCCGGGCTGCCGTCCGCCCTGGTCGGGGTGGCCAACACGGTGAACCTGTACTGGCTGGCGCTGGCGTACCTGGCGCTGGTGGTCTTCGTCGTGCACCGGGTGAGCGGCTCGCCGACCGGGCGGGTGCTGGCCGGGCTGCGCGACGACGAGCGGCGGATCGGGGTGCTCGGGCTCGACCCGTACCGGTTCAAGCTGGTCGCGTTCACCCTGGCCGGCGGGCTGGCCACGGCCGGTGGGGTGGTCTACTGCCTGGTCGTGTCCGGGGCGAGCCCGCACGTCACGTCGTCCGAGCTGACCCTGTCGCTGCTGGTCATGGTGGTGCTCGGCGGTCCGGGCACCCGCTGGGGCCCGGTGCTCGGCGGCATCCTCTACATGTACCTGGACCACCGGCTGACCGCCTTCGGCGCCAGCGACGCGGTGAACAGCCTGCCGGCGTTCCTCAGCCGCCCGCTGTCCCAGCCCTTGTTCGTGCTGGGCACCGTCTTCATCCTGGCCGTCTACTTCTTCCCCGGCGGCCTGACCAGTCTCCGTTCCCGCCTGCACCCCCTGGTGGTCGCCCTGCGCCGGAAGTGACCCGCCCCGTCGATCGTGTGCACTGCAAGGAGGGGTCCCCTGTTAACGCCAGGCGTTAACAGGGGACCCTCCTTGCGCTGCAGGGCGGCGGCCCCCCGTGTGGCCGCCGCCTTTCGCCGTGGGTCAGCCGTTCAGCAGCTCGTACGCCAGGGCCGGAGCCTTCGCCGCCGCGCTCCCGGTCGGCGCGGTGATCTTCGGCGTGCCGCCGAAGTCGGTGTAGTTGACGATGTACTGGTACGCCTTCTGCTTGCCGGCCGCGGGGATCTCCAGCACCAGCGAGGTGAGGTGCCCGTCCGGCCCCACCTGCGCAGTGAACGGCACGTGCTTGCCGGCCTCGCCGAGCGCCGCCGCCTCGCCGTCGTCCAGCACCTTGGCCGCCTCGCCGCCGGTCACGTCGATGAACCCGGCGTACTTCCCGGGGCCCTGCTGCTCGACGGAGGTCGCCGCGCTGAGCAGCGGACCCGCGTTGCCCTGGTCCGCGCCGTCATAGCTCGGCACGCTGCTGGCGTCGGTCAGCTTGGCCTTGTCCAGCGCCAGCCACTTGTCCGGAAGCTTCGGCAGGCCCGGCTTGCCGCTGAACTTCGCCTTCATCCAGACCTCGTCGTCGATGATCAGGAACGACATCTTCACCGTGATGCCGTCCTCCGGCGGCATCGCCATGTGCATCTCCATCGCCTTCGACGCCGGATCGATCCGCCCGCTCAGATCGCTGGAGGCGTCCTTGCCGGTGAACCGGAACGCGCTCGTGGTCTCGTCCGGGACCGCTGCGAGGAGCACCTGCTTCGGATCGGCGGACGGGGACGCGGACGGGGACGACGCCGGGCTGGATCCGGCGGCGGTGTCGTTGGTGGTGCCGCATCCCGCCGTCAGGGCGGTGGCGGCCAGCACGGCCGTCGCGATGCCCGCGACCCGCCGGATCGTCGCGGCGGTGCCGATATGCTGCGTCATTTCGGTGACTCACTTTCCCAGGGGGTTGTTGCCGGCCAGATCCTGGCAGATCGCCACCGCCATCCCGCTGCCGATATGCTGCCGTCCGACTGCCGCGGCCGCCGTCGGCGGACGGGCGGGGGCGTAGGAGCGGGAACTCGCATGTCAGAGGTGTTGCGCTTCGAGCTCCTCGGGCCGCAGCGAGCCTGGTACGCCGACCGTCCACTCGACCTCGGCGCGGGCAAGCAGCGGGCGGTGCTCGCCGTTCTGCTGCTCTCCGCCGGCCGCCCGGTCTCCATCGGGCAGGTCATCGAGGCGGTCTGGCCGGAGGAACCGCCCGCGAACGGCCCCAACGTGGTGCAGAAGCACGTCGCCGGCCTGCGCCGGATACTGGAACCGGACCGGTCCCCGCGTACGCCGGGGCAGGTGCTGACCCTCACCGACGCCGGCTACCTGCTGCGGATCCCGCCGGAGTCGGTCGATGCGGTCCGCTTCGAGCGCGGCGTGCACCGGGCCCGACAGCAGCACGCGGCCGGGCGTGCCACCGAGGCACTGGCCGAGCTGACCGCCGCCCTGGACCTGTGGCAGGGGGAACCGTTCACCGGCTTCCCCGGGATGTACTTCGACACGGCCCGGCACCGGCTGGTGGAGCTGCGGGCCGTCGCCCTGGAGACCCGCGCCGAGCTGGCACTGGAGAGCGGCCGGCACCGCGAGCTGGTCGGCGAACTGGTCGAACTGGTGGCCGAGTTCCCGGTCCGGGAACGACTGCGGCACCAGCTCATGCTGGCGCTGTACCGCAGTGGGCGGCAGGCGGAGGCGCTCGTCGCGTACCGGGAGTTCGCCGATCTGCTCCGCGAGGAGCACGGCATCGAGCCCGGCGAGGTGCTACAGGACCTGCACGGGCGGATGCTGCGCTCGGACGCCACGCTGCTGCCCGCCTCCCCGCAGCCCGCGCTCACCGCACCGGCGTTGATCCCGGCCGACACCCGCGCCGCCCCCGCGCCCGCCGCTCCGGTCGTACCCGAGCAGCCGCTCGCCGCGCCCGCCGCTCCGGTCGTACCCGAGCAGCCGCTCGCCGCGGCCTCGGCGGTCCGTCCCGCGCAGCCGGTCCCGGCCGCACCACCCGTACCGGCGCCGTGGCCGGACCGGGGTGCCGGACCGCTCCCGCCGCCTGCCGGCTGGCCACCGCCCGGCCCGGCCGGCGGGCCGGCGCAGGGCTGGCCCGGAGGCCCACCGCTGGGGCCGGTGCCCATGCCCGCGGTACCGCGCCGCGGCGTGCCACGCTGGCTGAGTATCGGCACCACCGTCGTGGCCGCGCTCACCGCCGTGGCCTCCTTCGGCTTCCTCACCTGGCTGGTGGTGCTCCTCTACGCGCTCTGGCGGCGGAGCTGGCGTAACGGTCTCGCGGCGGCCTGCTACCTGGCCGTGTCGGTGACCTGCCTGAGTGTCATCGGCAACAGCGACACGGACGAGGTGAGCGACCTCGAGGGATTCCTGATCGCCGTCTGGCTGATCGCCTGGCTGGCGGGCGTGGTGCACATCGTGCTGCTCAACGGCCGGCTGCTCGGCTGGCTCGGTGCCCACCGGCGTCGGCAGGTGGCGGACGATCGCAGGCTGCGCCGGGAGCACGCCCGCTACCTGCTCTACCACTACCCGACGGCCCGCGGTGAGCTGCACATCGGCCGCCCCGACCTGCCCCGGGCGTACGACGACGGCGGACTGGTCGACATCAACGCGGTGGCGGACCAGGTGATCATCGGGCTGCCCGGGCTGAGCCCGACGCAGGCGCAGCACCTGATGCTGGACCGGCGCGTACGCGGCCCGTACGCCTCGATGGAGGAGCTGGCCGCGCGGTGCCTGCTGCCGCCCGCCGCGAGTGAGCCGCTCCGCGAGGTGCTGGTCTTCCTGCCGCCCGCGCCATCCTCGTGATCCCGGCCGTCGCCGGTTCGCCTGGTAGAAATGCCGGATGAGCCAGGATCGGGCGGCGGTACGAGAGCGGGCCGAGGAGGTGCTGCGGCGGCTGGCGGGCGAGCACGCCCGGCTCCGTGAGGACCAGTGGCGGGCCATCGAGGCGCTGGTGGTGGACCGCCGGCGGGTGCTCTGCGTGCAGCGCACCGGGTGGGGCAAGTCGGCGGTCTACTTCGTGGCCACCGCGCTGCTCCGCCAGGCCGGCGCCGGGCCCGAGTCAGGCGGCGCCGGGCCCGACTCAGCCGCCGCCGGGCGCGAACCAGCCGGCCCGACCGTGATCGTCTCGCCGCTGCTGGCGCTGATGCGCAACCAGGTCGAGTCGGCCGCCCGCGCCGGCATCCGGGCTCGCACCATCAACTCGGCCAACCTGGACGAGTGGGACGAGATCACCGCCGAGATCCACGCCGGGGCGGTGGACGTGCTGCTGATCAGCCCGGAACGCCTCAACAACCCGGACTTCCGTGACGGGGTGCTGCCGAAGCTGGCCGCCACCACCGGGCTGCTGGTGGTGGACGAGGCGCACTGCGTCTCCGACTGGGGGCACGACTTCCGGCCGGACTACCGGCGGCTGCGTACCTTCCTCACCGGCCTGCCCGAGCGCACCCCGGTGCTCGCCACCACCGCCACCGCCAACGCCCGGGTGACCCAGGACGTCGCCGAGCAACTCGGTGACGCGTTGGTGCTGCGGGGCACCCTCGACCGGGAGTCGCTGCGGCTGGGCGTACTCGACCTGCCGAGCCCGGCCCAGCGGTTGGCCTGGCTCGCCGACCACCTGGACGGGCTCCCCGGCTCCGGGATCATCTACACGCTGACCGTGTCGGCGGCCGGCGAGACGGCCGAGTTCCTGCGGGCGCGGGGTTGGCAGGTCGCGGCGTACACCGGGCAGGCCGAGGACGCCGACCGCCGCGCCGCCGAGCAGGACCTGCTGGACAACAAGATCAAGGCACTGGTCGCGACCAGCGCGCTCGGCATGGGCTTCGACAAACCGGACCTCGGCTTCGTGGTGCACCTCGGTGCCCCGCCCTCGCCGATCGCCTACTACCAGCAGGTCGGCCGGGCCGGCCGGGCCGTCGAGCACGCCGAGGTGCTGCTCCTGCCCGGCGTCGAGGACGCGGCGATCTGGCGGTACTTCGCCTCGCTCGCCTTCCCGCCCGAGCAGCAGGTTCGGGCGGTGCTCGCCGCGCTGCACACCGACCGACCGATCTCCACCCAGGCCCTCGAACCGGTCGTCGACCTGCGTCGCGCCCGGCTGGAGCTGATGCTCAAGGTGCTCGACGTCGACGGCGCGGTCCGCCGGGTGCGCGGCGGCTGGCTCGCCACCGGCGAGCCCTGGGTCTATGACGAGGCCCGGTTGCGCCGCGTCGCCGAGGCGCGCACCGCCGAGCAACAGGCCATGCTCCGGTACGCGAGCACGACCGGCTGCCGGCTGCGCTACCTGCGGGAGTGCCTGGACGACGCCGGGGCGGGCGACTGCGGCCGCTGCGACAACTGCGCCGGCCCGCTGTTCACCGCCGAGGTCTCCGACGCCGCGCTCACCGCCGCGCAGACCTTCCTCGGCCGCCCCGGCGTGGCGATCGCGCCGAAGAAGCTCTGGCCGACCGGGCTGGAGGCGGTGGGCGTACCCCTGAAGGGGCGCATCCCCCCGGCGGAGCAGGCGCTGCCCGGGCGGGCCGTGGGCCGCCTCTCCGACCTGGGCTGGGGTGGGCGGCTGCGCGGCCTGCTCGGGCCGGAATCACCGGACGGCCCGGTCCCCGACGACGTGGCGGCGGCGGTGGTCGAGGTGCTCAAGGCGTGGGCGCACGGCGACGACCCCTGGCCGCGCCGCCCGGTCGGCGTGGTCGCCGTCGCCTCCCGCAGCCACCCGGCGCTGGTCGGCTCGCTCGCCGAGCGGATCGCCGCCGTGGGCCGGCTGCCGCTGCTCGGCCGGGTCGTCCCGACCGGCCCGTCCGGGGCCGCCGGTCCGCGCGGCAACAGCGCCCAGCGGGTACGCGCGCTGCACGACGCCTTCGCCCTGCCGGACGAGCTCGCCGACGCCCTGTCCGGGCTGGACGGGCCGGTGCTGCTCGTCGACGACCTGGTCGACTCCGGCTGGACCGTGGCGATGGTGGCCCGGCTGCTGCGCCGCGCCGGCGCCCCGGACGTGCTCCCGCTGGCCCTCGCGGTCGCCGGGTGAACCGTCGGTTTCACCTGGGGAAAAGTTCCCGCGCCGGCCGGACTGCGAGCGTCGCCACCGTCATCGACCGTCGGCGCGTCGGGCGCACCATCGGCGGTACCGTGGCCTCATGACCGAGCAGCGACCTGTCACCCAGACGTACACCGTCACCGGGATGACCTGCGAGCACTGCGTACGGGCGGTCACCGAGGAGCTTTCCGCCCTGCCCGGCGTCGACGAGGTCCGGGTCGATCTGGCCGCCGGGACGGCCACGATCACCAGCGCCGAGCCGCTGCCCGTCGAATCTGTCCGAGCCGCCGTCGACGAGGCGGGTTACGAGCTGGCCGCCGGCGTTGCCTGAGTCGTCAGCCACCAGCGCACCGCCGGCCGTCGGATCCGATCCGACGGCCTCCGACCGGCCTGAGGCGGACCGGCCTGAGGCGGACCGGCCGGGCCTGGGACGGGTCGGTGTCGTGGGGGACGGACCGACCGGGGTGGACCAGGGCACCCTCCGGCTCGCCCTGGTGGTGGGCGGGCTGGTGCTCGCCGTGCTGCTCGGCTTCGGCCTCGGCCGGATGAACGCGACCCCGACCAGCGCCTCCCGCATCGTCCCGGGCCCCGCGGCACACAGCCACCCGGCAGGCACCGGCGCCCACTCGCACGACGGGGCCACCGCCACCCAGGCCGGCGGTGCGGACGCCGACGGTCTGTCGATCAGCGCGGGCGGTTACACGCTCGCCCCGTTGACCGGGGAGTTCCCGGTCGGCCGGGCCAGCGCGCTGCGGTTCCAGATCCGGGACGAGCAGCGCCGCCCGGTCACCCGCTTCGCGGTCGTACACGAGAAACCCCTGCACCTCATCGTGGTGCGCCGCGACCTCACCGGTTTCCAGCACCTGCACCCGACCATGGCGGCCGACGGCACCTGGTCGGTGCCGCTCACCCTGCCCGAGGCGGGCGTCTGGCGGGCGTACGCCGACTTCACCGCGGTTGCCGACGACGGCCGGCAGACCGCCGTCACGCTCGGCGTCGATCTGGCCGCCCCCGGCGGATACTCGCCCCGACCACTGCCGGCCCCGGCCACCTCGGCGACGGTCGACGGGTTCACGGTCGACTACCAGGGCACCCCGAAGGCGGGCGAAACGCTGCCGGTGCGTTTCTCGATCCAGACCGGCGGTGCGCCCGCGGCCCTGGAGACCTATCTCGGCGCGTACGGCCACCTGGTGGCGCTGCGTGAGGGGGACCTCGGCTACCTGCACGTGCACCCCGGGCCGCAGGACGAGCCGGGCACCGTGACGTTCTGGGTGACCGCGCCGGGGCCGGGGCGCTACCGGATGTTCCTGGACTTCCAGGTGGCCGGCGTGGTGCGTACCGCCGAGTTCACCGTGGCGGTGGCCTGAACGGTCAGCCGGCCCGGCGGATCGGCCGGCGGGCCAGGTAGCGGAGCAGGTCGCGGATGTGGTGCTTCTCCTCGGCGGGGACGCTCGGATCGGCCAGCCGCTCCAGGATCACCCGGACGTCCGCCTCAACCGGGGCGTCCTCCGCCCGGCGGCGGGGAAGCGGAGCGGCGTCGGGCAGGCCGAGCGCGCGGAAGGCGGCCGCCACCGGCAGGTCGAGCGCGGCACAGAAGCCGCGTACCTTGGCCAACTCGGGGTAGTCCTGCCAGTCGCCGGCCAGCCAGCGGAACACGGTGGACCGGCCCACGCCGGTGTGCGCGGCCAGATCGGTCACCGTCCAGCCGCGCTCCTCCCGGGCGTCGTCGATGGCGCGCCGCACGAAGCGTGCGAAGGCCATCTGCGGCGAAACCTCTGCCGAACCCATCCGCCTGGGACTGTTCCTTCCGCTGGAGCACGGGACGGTGCGCCTACGAGGGTAGTACGGCGGTACGCGGAAGCAACCGACTGAATGGTCGGAACGGGACCGGCCCTCGGTGCCACGGGCATCGTGGCCGGGCGTCGCCCGTCAGGCCGGTGACTCGGCCAACAGCGTCGCCAACCGGGGCGTGACGCCCCACTGGTCGACCAGTTCCTGGTATTCGGCCCGTTGGCCCTCGGTCGGCGCCGTCGCGGTCAGCCGGGCCCGGATCAGCAGGTTGCGCGGGGTGTGCCGGGAGTCGACGAACTCCACCACCTCGGCCCGGTATCCGTGCAGCCGGAGCAGGCCGGAGCGCAGCGCGTCGGTCAGCACGTCCGCGAACCGCTCGCGCAGGATGCCCTGCCGGGTGAGCAGCCCGTACGGCCCCGGCGCCGGCCGGGCGCGCAGTTGGGCCGCCACGTCGTGGTGGCAGCAGGGGGCGGCGAGCACCCAGCGGGCACCCCACCGTACGGCCCGGGCCAGCGCCTCGTCGGTGGCGGTGTCGCAGGCGTGCAGCGCCAGCACCAGGTCGGGGGTCGGCTCGACCACCGCGTCGGCGATGCTGCCGGCCACGAAGCGCACCCGGTCGGCCCAGCCCAGCCGCTCGGCCAGCTCGGTGTTGCGCTGGCGCTGGTCCTCGCGGACGTCCACCCCGACCAGCGTCACATCCAGCCCGTGCCCGATCAGGTACCGGTACGCGGCGAAGGTCAGGTACGCGTTGCCGCAGCCCAGGTCGACGACCCGCAGCGGCCCGGTCAGGTCGTCCGGCAGGGTGGCGGACAGCGCGCGTAGGAACGCGTCCACCTGGCGGCGCTTGGCCGCCGAGCCGCCGATCTCCGCGAAGATCGGGTCGCCCGGGTCGAGCAGATACTCCTTGGTCCGGTCGTGACCGCCCGGCTCGGCTGCCGGGCGGCTGGCCGCGGCCCGGTGCACCTGCGCCTCGCCCGACTTGGTCACCCGCAGTTGGAGCGTCGTGCCGGCCGTCTCCACGTGCCAGTTGCCGAACGGTTCGGCGAGCAGCGCGTCGACGGCGGCATCGGCCTCCGCGCCCGGCGCCACGTTCCGGGTGTACGGCCGAGCGCCGTCGGAGGTGGAGATCTGAAGCCGAGGGCCGGCCTTGAGGACGACCGGACGCAGTTCGGCGCGGACCACCGACGGGTGCTGACCACGGCGGCGGCCGGCGGCGACCGCCCGGGTCAGAGCAGGGTCGAGCAGCAGCGCCCGCACCTCGGTCAGGGCGGCGTCCAACGGTTCCGGCATTACTCCATCTTCCTCACGTCCTCGGCGCGCCCCACCCCGCCCGAACCCGCTGATCATGAAGTTGTCGCCCTCCACCACGGCGTGTCGTGGCGGTAACGCCATGATCAACGCGCTGAGCGGGGTGGGGTGGGGAAGAGAGGGGACGGCCCCCGGGCCGGTGTGGTCCGAGGGCCGTTGTCCATCCGCTGTCAGTCGGCGGTTGCTTCGGTCGGCGTACCGGCGCCCGAACCAGCCCCGCCCCGACGGCGCCGGCGGCGGCGGGGCCTGGGCACCGCTTCACCCTCGGCGGCCGGCGCGGTCGGCTCGGACCCGCCCTCGGCGGCGATCACCGTGGTCGGCTGCTCTCCCGCGACCACCTCGCCGGCCCGGCGGCGCCGGCGGCGGCGCGGGGCCCGGTCGCCGCCCTCGGCGTCGGGCACCGCGGCGGCGGTGTCGCCCTCGGTGTCGCCCCCGCGACCCCGGCGGCGCTCCCGGCCGCGGCCCTCGCCGCGCCGCGCGCCGCGCTCGCCCCGCCGGGACCGACCGCCGCCCAGGTCCTCCTCGGCCTCCGCCGACAGCCCGGCGCGGGTGCGCTCGGCGCTCGGCAGGGTGCCGGAGACGTCCCGGGAGATGTCCAGGTCGGTGTAGAGGTGCGCGGAGGTGTGGTACGTCTCCGGCGGCTCGGGCATGTCGAGCCCGAGGGTCTTGTCGATGATCCGCCAGCGGGGCATGTCGTCCCAGTCGACGAAGGTCACCGCCACGCCGCTCGCGCCGGCCCGGCCGGTACGACCGATCCGGTGGGTGTAGGTGTCCTGGTCCTCGGGGCAGTCGTAGTTGATGACGTGGGTGACGCCGGTGACGTCGATGCCCCGGGCGGCCACGTCGGTGGCGACCAGCGTGTCGATCTTGCCGGCCCGGAACGCCCGCAGCGCCCGCTCCCGCGCGCCCTGACCCAGGTCGCCGTGCACCGCGGCGACCGCGAAGCCACGGAAGTCGAGGTCCTCGGCGACCCGGTCGGCGGCCCGCTTGGTACGGGTGAAGACCATGGTCAGGCCCCGCCCCTCCGCCTGGAGGATCCGCGCCACGATCTCGACCTTGTTGAGCGAGTGGGTGCGGTAGACCAGCTGGCGGGTCTGCGGGTTCGGGCCGGTCTCGGCGGTGTGCCCGGCGTGGATGGTGATCGGGTGGCGCAGGAAGCGCCGGGACAGCGCGACGATCGGGTCCGGCATGGTCGCCGAGAAGAGCATGGTCTGCCGGTCCTCCGGCAGCATCGCCAGGATCTTCTCGACGTCGTCCAGGAAGCCCAGGTCGAGCATCCGGTCGGCCTCGTCCAGCACCAGCGCGTGCACCCGGTCGAGCCGCAGGTGCTTCTGCTTCGCCAGGTCCAGCAGCCGGCCCGGGGTGCCGACCAGGATCTCGACGCCCTTGCGCAGCGCCTCGATCTGCGGCTCGTACGCCACCCCGCCGTAGATCGGCAGCACCCGGACGCCCCGGGTACGGCCGGCGGTGTCCAGGTCCTTGGCGACCTGGAGGCCCAGCTCGCGGGTGGGTACGACGACCAGCGCCTGCGGCTGGCCGTCGCCGCCCTCGGACGGGGCGAACACCCGCTCCAGCAGCGGGATGCCGAAGCCGAGGGTCTTGCCGGTGCCGGTGGGCGCCTGACCGATCAGGTCGACGCCGCGCAGCGCGATCGGCAGCGCGTACTCCTGGATCGCGAACGCGTGGGTGATGCCGGCGGCCGCGAGGGCCTCGACGGTCTCCGGTCGGGCGCCGAGTGCGGCGAATGTGGGAGCTTCCGGACGAACCGGAACGGTGGTGGCCAACGGCTGGCCTTGAGTCTGCTCGCTCATATGGATTTGGGGGTGCCCTCTCGTGGTGCGCCCCTCAAGTCCTCAGGGCGCGATCGGTATGGCGCGGGCCACACGGTCGGGGGCGGTACGCCGAGCCTGACCGGGCCGCACGCGCGCGCCGGGGACCGCTGTAATCAGATCGGTGCCCACGGCAACTGTTCCATACTACCTGAACCGCTCCCAAGCCGCGCAGATTCCGCTGACCAGGGCACGTCCAGGGCGCTTTCCTGTGACCTGAGCCATAGATTACCGGGCGGTTTGCCGGTGATCGGGCGGAAGCCTGTGCTCGCGCGCCCACAGCAGGTGATCCACTCCATGCCCCGCACGTGGCGGGATCCGCTGCGACCGGGAGCACCATGTGCCGCACACGGAGTTGATCAAGATCTGCGCCTCGATCCCGCCCTGGCCGACCTGCTTCCGGCCCCCGGGGCGTACGGGGCGGACCGGGGGGACTCACCGCGCCGGTCGCGCGCACCGTACGGGTGACGGTGGCGCGTACCGCGCGGGTGATCTTCGTCCGGCTGGTGAAACTAGATCCGGCGGCGCCGTGGCGGCGGTCGTCCCCCGCCACGGCGACCCGGCGGGGAGTCAGCGGACGGTGAACCCGACCGCGCGGGGCGAGGCCTCCGCGATCTCGACATAGGCGACCTTGCTGACCGGCACGATGACCCGCCGGCCCTTCTCGTCGGTCAGGGAGAGGGTGCCCTCACCCTTGGCGACGGCGTCGGTCACGATCCGCTCGATCTCGGCCGGCGACTGCGCGCTCTCCAGGACCAGCTCCCGCGGCGCGTACTGCACGCCGATCTTGACCTCCACAGTGCCTCCTCAACTGGGGCGAAAGAGCCGCCGTGAGAAGGCTATCCGATCTGTGGGGCCGATGGTCAGGCTGACTCACCTTGCAGCGGGAAGCTGGCGATGCCCCGCCAGGAGAGGGCGGCGACCAGCGCCTCGGCCTCCGCCTTGGGCACCTGCCGGCCGCTGGCCAGCCAGAACTGCGCGGCCGTCTCCGCCGCGCCGACCAGGCCGGAGGCGAGCAGTTCGGCATGCGCCCGGCTCACCCCGGTGTCCGAGATGATGGTGTCGGTGATCGCGGCGATCGCGCCCTGCTCGACCCGCTCCACCCGCTGTCGGACGGCCGGGTCGTTGCGCAGGTCCGACTCGAAGACCAGCCGGAACGCCTCGCTCTCGTGGTCGACGAAATCGAAGTACGCGCGCACCGAGGCGCTGACCCGCTCCTTGTTGTCGTTGGTGCCGCGCATCGCGTCGTGCACCTTGGCCACGATGGCGTCGCAGTGCGTGTCCAGCAGCGCCAGGTAGAGCTCCATCTTCCCAGGGAAGTGCTGGTAGAGGACGGGCTTGGAGACTCCCGCCCGCTCGGCGATGTCGTCCATCGCGGCGGCGTGGTAGCCCTGCGCGACGAACACCTCCTGGGCGGCGGCGAGCAGTTGCTTGCGCCGCGCCGAGCGGGGCAGGCGGGTGGGCCGGCCGGCGGTGTGCGCACCGTTCCCCACAGCGGTCATGGGAACCTCCGAGTTTCGTCGTACGAGCCGGCACTTATCACCCGAACCGGTCGGGGTTCGTGAACCCGTCGCGGAATTGGCCCGCCGCTGTAACTTATCGCCACTGTCGCCACACGGTAGCCTCAGCGGGGGCGACCAAGGAGCGCACGGTGAGTGAATCAGGCCAACCCGGAGCCGCCACCCCGGGAGAGCACGGCGACGGGACGGGCCAGCACCACGACCCGGCCCGGGTCGGCAGCGGGTGGGCGCCCCCGGCGACCGGCTGGGCCCGGGGCGCGGAGGTCCCCAACGGCTGGCCCCGTCCTGATGCCACGACCGGCTGGGGCGCCTCGTCCCCCCGGCACGGCGACCTGCCGGCTCCGCTGCCCCTGCCGCCCAACGAGCCGTCGGGCCGGGTCAACGGTCACCACGTCAACGGCGTGCCACACGCCGGGGAGGAACCGCCTGTGAACCGCCAGGCGCCGGTGAGTGCCCCGCCCGTCGACGAACCGCGCCGGGAGACCGACGGCGATCGGCTGGTCGTACCGGCCCAGCGGCCGGTCCCGGCGAAGGAGCAGCCGCCCGCCGAGGCGGAGGCCGGGCCGGCCCGGCACTCCTCGGACGACCCGTCGGCCGGCCGGGCCGCCCGCTGGGCCGAGGGCGGCATCCCGTCGTCCGCGCCGCCGGCCCTCCAGGTGCCACCGGTCGGCGCCGCCGCCTCCGGTTTCGAGATGCCGCCCGGCCTGCACGCCCCGACCGCCGAGCCGACCGCCACCGCCGACCCGCCGCCGTCGCTGTCGCAGGGCTGGGCTGATCGGGCGGCGGAGTCGCCGGCCGAGCCGCCGTCGCGGTCCCACGGGCGAGCCGATCGGGCATCCTCCGGGCCGGCCGAGCCGCCGTCGCTGTCGCAGCGGTGGGCCGATCGGCCGTCGCCCGAGTCGCCGTCCCACGGCTGGGCCGACAGCGCCTCCGCGGAGCCGCCGTCGCTGTCCCAGGGCTGGGCCGACCGGGCGGCGGAGCCGCCGGCCGAGCCGCCGTCGCGGTCCCACGGGGGCTGGGCCGATCGGGCGTCGGAGTCGCCGGGCGAGCCGCCGTCGCGGTCCCACGGATGGGCCGACCGGGCGTCTTCGGAGCCGCCGGCCGAGCGGCCGTCGCTGTCGCACGGGTGGGCTGAGCGCCCGGCTTCGCCGCCATCCACCGAGGGGGACATCGGCCCGGCGGCGGAGCGCCTGGACCCCGTCGAGGAGCCGCGCGCCGCATCGGCCGACGACCGGCGCGCCGGGCCGGCCGACGAGCGCGGGCCGGCGCCGGCCGAGGAATCGAACTGGACTCCGCCGAGCTGGGGTGGCGGCTGGGCACCCCGGTGGCCCGGTGAGGACGAGCCCGCCGGACGCCGCGCCGACGACGAGCCTGCCGGGCGGCGGGCGCACGAGGGCGAGCCGGTGGGCCGCCGCGCCCGTGCGGAGCGTGCCGCCGAGTGGGCGCCCGAGCCGGCCCGGTCGTACGAGGCGCCCCGCGCCGAGGCCGAGCCCCGACCGGGGTACGAGCCGGCGGGGCGGGAGACCCGTGAGCGGCCGTCCTGGGCCGGGCCGCCCGTCCCGGTGACCCCGTTCAACGCACCGCCGCACGCCACCCCGACGAGTGCTCCGCCGGTCCCGCGCGAGGCGTCCGGCACCCCGGCCACCGGGTACGACGATCCGGTACCCACCGGCCACGCCCCCCAGGCGGGGATACGGCCGGGCGAGGCGCGCGACACCGGGCCGTACCGACCGCGGGGCGTGCCCGCCGAGCCGCCCGCCGGTCCGGCCACCGCCGCGAGCGGGGCGACCCGCTTCGACCACACCCCCACGGCCACCCCGACGAGCGCGCCTCCCTATGCGGCCCGCCGGGCGGCGCCCGAGCCCGTGCCGCCGGCCGAGCCGGTCGCCGGTTCCCGGCCGGGCCAGCCGGTGCCGAGCGCCGAGTCGGCCGAGCCCGCGCCGGTGGTGCTGCCGCAGCGCGTACCCGCCGAACCGGATGTGCCCGGCGTGCCGGAGCCGCCCGCCGTGGAGCCGTCCGCCGAAACTCCGGAACTCGCCCGCATCGCCACCCACCTGCGCCGCGACGACGAGCCGGCACCGCTGCGCGAGCGACCTGAGGGCTTCGATGTCAACGCCATCCTCGACGCCGTCCGCGAGGTCGCCGGCGTGCGGGACGCCGCTCTGCGCCGTACCCCGGCCGGGGCGCACAGTCTCCGGCTCGACCTCGCCGACGGTGCCGACCCGGCCGAGGTGAGCCGGCTGGTGGCCCGGCTGCTCCAGGAGCGGATGGGGCTGGCCGCGGCACCGCAGAACCTGCCCGGCGCCCCCGCCGCCCCGCCGCCCCCCATCCGTCGCCGGCCGGCGCAGCCGCCCGCCGCGGAATCGCGTGCGGCGCAGGGCCGCGCTGCCGAGCCGCGTGCGGCGCAGGGGCGGGTCGCCGAGGCTCCCGAAGGCGCGGAACCGGGCGGTGAACCGCAGCGCCGGCGTCGGCAGGCCCCGGTCCACCGGGGTCGGGCGGCCGTCGAGGAGTCCTCGCTCGCCGCCGCCCCGGCCCCCGGTGCGGCCACCGGCAGCCCGGCCACTCTCGGCGCGTCGTACTCCGGTGGGCAGATGACCACGACGGAGACCGCGCCCTCCCGGCCGCTGGACACCGGCGGCGTGCCGGGGCCACGGGTGGTGATCGACCATGTCCAGGTGAGCACCTTCGGCCTCGACGCCACCGTCGAGGTACGCCTGATCGCCGGCAGCCGGACGGCGGAGGGCCACTCCACCGGGCCGGCGGTCGACGCGTACGTGCTGCGGCTCTGCGCGGTGGCCGCCGCGGCGGCGGTGGACGAGCTGCTCGGCCCGGCGGCCCCGGACGGCGAACGGGGGCGGTGCTTCGTCGAGCACGCCGCCGTGGTCCCGTTCGGCAACTGCGAGGTGGCCACCGTGGTGGTGCTGCTGGTCTGCGACGGCTGGGTCGAGCAGCTCGCCGGGTCCGCCCTGGTCGCCGGGGATCCCCGGCAGGCGGTGGTCCGGGCGACCCTGGCCGCGGTGAACCGCCGGCTGGAGGCGCTGCTCGCCTGACCCGATGCCCGGTGTCGCCGGCCGGGCACGGGAAGACTGGAGCCATGAAGCGCGCCGTCCTCTGGCCGGAACACGTCCTACCCGCGTCCCACCTGCCACCGCCCTGGCCCGGCCGGGAGGTACGCCTCGACGGCACGGTGACGTACGTGCGGGACACCCCCGCCACCGCCCCCGGCGCCGAACCGGCGCTCTACGTGCACGGGCTCGGCGGCTCCTCGCAGAACTGGACCGACCTGGCCGGCCTGCTCGCCGACCGGTTGGCCGGCCAGGCGATCGACCTGCCCGGTTTCGGTCGCAGCGAGCCCGGCCGGCGGTACACCGTCCCGGCCTTCGCCGACCGGGTGATCCGCTTCGTCGAGCATGGCGGGCGGGGCCCGGTGCACCTGTTCGGCAACTCGCTGGGCGGAGCGATCTCGGTACGCGTGGCGGCGCTGCGGCCGGATCTGGTGCGGACGCTGACCCTGATCTCCCCGGCGCTGCCGTTCCTGGACTTCCGCCGCTCGGTGCAGGGCCGGATGCTGCCGTTGCTGGCGATCCCCCGGGGCGAGTGGCTGGCCGCCCGGCGGCTGGCCCAACTCGCGCCCGAGGTGATGGCCCAGCAGGTGATGGAGGCGTGCATCGCCGACCTGACCCGGATCAGCGAGCAGCGCCGGCGGGAGGCGATCGAGGAGACCCGGGTCCGCTACGAGGCCACCCACTACGCCGCCGCGTACGTCCGTACCTTCCGTGGGCTGGTCTCCAGCTTTCTGCGGTCGTACCTGCCGGGCTCGGGTTCACTGTGGCGGCTGGCGGCGGCGGTGCGCGCGCCCACGCTGGTGGTGGGGGGCCGGCTGGACCGGCTGGTCGACGTCCGGGTGGCGCCGCAGGCCGCCCGGGTGATCCCGGACAGCCGGCTGCTGATGCTCGACGGGGTGGGTCACGTGGCCCAGTTGGAGGTGCCGCGCACCGTGGCGCGGGCGGTGCTGGCGTTGCTCGCCGAGGCACGGGATGGTGTGTCGTCGGACACGCCCGAGGGCCTGCTCGACGGGGCAGAGGACAGCGCGCTCGGCCGTGACATGGCAGGCTGAGCGGGATGCCCGCGTCAGCCCCACCCCGCAACAGCGTTCGGTCCACTCCCACCCGGCCAGGCGCCGCCCGGAATCGTCATCGTCGGGCTGCCCACCCGTGGCGCACGCTGATCGTGGTGTCGGCGTTCCTGATCGCCGGCGGGGTCGCGGTTCCGGTGGTGATGCAGCGGCCGTCGGCCCTCGCCGAGGTGTTGGCCGGCGACGAGCCCGGGTCGCCGTCGCGCGCGCCGTCGAGCGCCCCGCCGACGTCGTCCGCCCCGGCGAGCCCGTCGCCGCCGCCGAGCCCGACCACCCCCGCGCCGGTGCTGAGCCTGCCCGGCCCGGTGCCGACCCGCGGCGCGGGCAGCTTCGCGTACGACGCGCGGCCGGGCGGAGTGCTCGGCCGGGCGGGCGTGCTGCGACGCTTCCGGGTGGCGGTGGAGGACGGCTCCGATGAGGACGTCCACGCCTTCGGCGACGCCGTGCAGCGGGCGCTGGCCGGGCCGGGGAGCTGGGTGGACAGTGGCGCGCTCCGGTTGCAGCAGGTCGCCCCGGGCAACCGGTCCGACTTCACGATCTACCTGGCCACCCGGGAGACCGCCGGCCGGTTGTGTCTCGGCGGTGGTGTCGACATCCGCAAGGGCGGGGTGCCGTACACGTCCTGCCGGGTGCCCGGCAAGGTGGTGATCAACCTGGACCGGTGGCGCACCTCGGCGCCGCACCTGGTCGCGGCGGGGATGCCGCTCGACACGTACCGGCTCTATGTGATCAACCATGAGGTCGGCCACCAGTTGGGGCACCACCACGAGGGGTGCCCCGGGGCGGGGAAGCCGGCGCCGGTGATGCAGCAGCAGACGCTCTTCCTCAGGGGCTGTCGGCCGAACCCGTGGCCGTACCTCGACGGCAGGCGGTACACCGGCCCTTCGGTGTGAAAGACCTGATCCTGGCGATGAGGAGTATTTCGCGAGAGAAGCAGTAAAAGCCACTAAATGCCCGAATTTCATGGCACTCTGGTGTCATGACGTCGTGGTCCCCTCCCGGCCCGCCGGTCCGGTCCGGCCTACGCCGGATGCGTCGCCGCCGTCGCCGTACCGTCCTGCTCCTGGCCGGCCTGCTCGCGGCCGGCGGTGCCGGAACCGGCGTGGCCCACCTGGTACGCCAGCCCGCCGACCCGCCGCCCGTGGCGGCGGGCGACCAGCGGCTGGCGCACGGTGCCGGTGCCGGTGCCGGCACCGGCACCGATGACCGGCCGCAGCCCGGCGGGTACCCGACCGAGGGCTCCGGACGGTTCGCCACCGCCGACAGCCGCTCCCCGGTACGCGGGTACGACGGACCGCTGCGCCGCTACCGGATCGAGGTCGAGCGGGACGCCGGCCAGGACGCGGACGAGTTCGCCGCCACGGTCGACGCGGTGCTCGGCGACCCGCGGAGCTGGATCGCCTCCGGCGAGCTGCGGGTGCAGCGGGTGACCGACGCGGGCGCCGCCGACTTCACCATCTACCTGGCCACCCCGGCCACCTCGGAGCGGATGTGCGCCGAGGGGGGCCTCAACACCGAGCGCTACACCTCGTGCCGGCTGCCCGGCCAGGTGATCATCAATCTGGCCCGCTGGATGGACGCGGTGCCGGACTACGGCGCCCCGCTGGACGTCTACCGGACGTACGTGATCAACCACGAGGTCGGGCACGAGTTCGGCGAGTTGCACCAGGCCTGCCCGGGGCCGGGCGAGCCCGCCCCGGTGATGCAGCAGCAGACGTACGGACTGGACGGCTGCGTCGCGAACGCCTGGCCGTATCTCGACGGAATCCGCTACGAGGGCGAGCAGACGGACGGCGTCTGAGATATTCCCGCTCCCGAATGTCGGGTTGGGTGGCCCTCATCATGGCCGATCGACGCCGCGCCGAGCGACAATGGCGCGGTCCCACCGCCGATCCCGGGGAGTCCACCGTGTCGTTGCCCCCGCTCGTCGAGCCCGCCGCCGAGCTGACCGTAGACGAGATCCGTCGCTACTCGCGCCACCTGATCATCCCAGACGTCGGAGTGGCCGGGCAGAAGCGGCTGAAGAACGCCCGGGTGCTCTGTGTCGGCGCCGGCGGTCTCGGCTCGCCGGCCCTGCTCTACCTCGCCGCCGCCGGCGTCGGCACCCTCGGCATCATCGACTTCGACACCGTCGACGAGTCCAACCTCCAGCGTCAGGTCATCCACGGCGTCTCCGACGTGGGCCGGCCCAAGGCCGAGTCGGCGGCCGCGTCGATCCGCGAGATCAACCCGCTGGTCCAGGTCCAGATCCACAACACCGCGCTGGACCGCGACAATGTCCGGGAGATCTTCTCCCAGTACGACCTGATCGTCGACGGCACCGACAACTTCGCCACCCGATACATGGTCAACGACGCGGCGGTGCTGCTCGGCAAGCCGTACGTCTGGGGCTCGATCTACCGGTTCGACGGCCAGGCGTCGGTGTTCTGGGCCGAGCACGGCCCCTGCTACCGCTGCCTCTACCCGGAGCCGCCGCCGCCCGGCATGGTGCCGTCCTGCGCCGAGGGTGGCGTGCTCGGCGTGCTCTGCGCGTCCATCGGGTCGATCCAGGTCAACGAGGCGATCAAGCTGCTCACCGGCATCGGCGAGCCGCTGGTCGGTCGCCTGATGGTCTACGACGCCCTGGAGATGAGCTACCGCAAGATCAAGGTTCGCAAGGACCCGAACTGCGTGCTCTGCGGCGAGAACCCCACGGTCACCGACCTGTTGGAGGACTACGAGGACTTCTGCGGTGCGGTCTCCGTGGAGGCGCAGGAGGCGGTGGTCGACTCGACCATCACCGCACTGGAGCTGAAGGAGTGGCAGGACGCCGGCAAGGACGTCTTCCTGGTCGACGTCCGCGAGCCCGCCGAGTACGAGATCGTCCGGATTCCCGGCGCGACGCTGATCCCCAAGGGCGAGATCCTCTCCGGCGAGGCGCTCGCGAAGTTCCCGCAGGACAGGCAGATCGTGCTGCACTGCAAGTCCGGCGTACGGTCCGCCGAGGCGCTCGCCGCGCTGAAGGCGGCCGGCTTCTCCGACGCCGTGCACGTCCAGGGCGGCGTGCTCTCCTGGATCAAGCAGATCGACCCGTCGCTGCCGGCGTACTGAGTCGTCGCCGAAGGGCCCTCCCGAGGTGTCGGGAGGGCCCTTCGCGTGCCGTCTGGTGAGCCGGGCCATCCCTGACCGAGCTACCGAGGCGGGCGCACGTTCCCGCAGGTAGCGTCTCCGGCGTGGTCGATCTGGACGCCGCCATCGGCTTCGTCGTGGCGCATGGGGACGCGGTGGACCGCGCCCGTCTCTCCCGGCTGCGTACCGGTGCCCCGGTGCCGGCCGACCTGCTCGACGCCGCCGAGGTCGGGCAGGTGCCCGGCGGCGGCTGGCCCGCCGTGCTCGACGGCGAGGTGGCCTCGGTCGACGCCACCTGCTTCCGGCTGGCCGAGTTGGACGACCTCGGGGCGCTCGGCCGTCCGGCCGCCCGGCGCGCCCTGGACTGGCTGGCCGCCTCGCAACTCTCCGCCGGCGGCTGGGACGAGGACCCGTCGTTGGCCGGGCTCGCCCCCGAGTGGGCCACCCCGGGCGACCCGGAGGCCCAGCTCTACCTCACCGCCAACGCCGGGTTCTGGCTGACCGTGGCCGGGCTCGACGCCCGCGCCGCCGGACCGCTCGACCACCGGGTCGGTGGGGCGTACGCCGGGGTGGTGCAGGCGGCGGCGCAGGCGCTCGCCGCGCAGCTCGCCCCGGACGGGAGCTGGCCGTCTTTCCTGCCCGCCGGCTGGCTGGCCGCGGCCGTGCTGCACCGGCAGCAGATGTACTACGAGTCGGCCCGGATCCAGGCGGTGCTGGCCGACCGGATCCCGAAGATGTCCCCGGCCGACGTGGCCTGGCTCGCCGCCACGCTGCGCCGGGTCGAGGTGGGCGAGGAACAGTGGCTGCTGGTGTCGGCGCGCAACCGGCTCGCCGAGACCCAGCGCAGCGACGGCGGTTGGGACAGCGACGACGGCCACCAGTTCGACGTGCACACCACCCTGCGCGCGATTCGCGCCTGCCGGCCTACCACCCCCGAGGCCCCGGCATCCGGCACGGTCTTCCTGCCACCGCAGCCGGCCGCGCTGCCGAACCCGCCGCTACCGCTCCCGGCGCAGCACGCGGCACCGCCGCCTGCCGCCGTACCGCCGCCTGCCGCCGTACCGCCGCCTGCCGCCGTACCGCAGGCGGCCGGCGCGCCGCCTGCCGCCGCCTCACCGCCACCCAACGGCGCGACGGCGGGCGAGGAATTGCCCCTCGGCTGATTGCCGTCCCCGTCTCCCTCACCCGGGTCGGACCGCCACCGATCCGGGCGGGCGATCCACTCAGGTTGCGGCAATTCGTGGTCTCCCCGTCGCCGGAGACCACAATCTGCCGCAACCTGCGGGCCGACCCCCGTAGGCGTGCGCCTTCGGCAGCGCGCGCCTACTCGGAGGTCAGCAGCCGCGCCAGCCGATCCAGGCCGCCCTTGATCAACTGCCCGTACTCGTCATCGCCAAGCGCGCCGATCCCCGCCTGCGCGCGCTGGAGGTACTCGCGAGCACGGCCGAGATCGCCGAGCTTGCGATAGCACTCACCCAGGTTGAGATGCAACGACGGATACAGACCGGCCACCGGCAGCGCCACCCCAGCCTGCGCCACCCGGGCATCGGTGAGCAGGTCGGCCGCCGCCAAGGCTCGCTGATCCCAGACCAACTCCTGGTGGACGTCGTCCTGCACGTCGGCCATCGCGTGCGCGAGGACGCAAACGTGCAGAGGGTCGCCCCGCTCCCCGCCGATCTCATCCCAGATCTGCGCGAACACGTCGCGAGCAGCCGCACGCTGGCCCTGCTGATGATGCAACTGCACCCCTTGGTTGATGCGGGCGAGCGTCGCATCCATGATCATCGTCTGCTCCTCACGGCTCATGTCGCGGCGATGGCATGGATCGTGCCTTTCCCCGAGATCGTGGGCCGGCCCTCGATCCCCAGGGCCGACGCCGAGAGGCGCCGGATGCGAGGCGGTCAGCGCAGGTGACCGTCACCGGTGACGACGTACTTGGTGCTGGTCAGCTCGGGCAGTCCCATCGGGCCCCGGGCATGCAGCTTCTGGGTGGAGATGCCGATCTCCGCGCCGAAGCCGAACTCGCCGCCGTCGGTGAACCGGGTGGAGGCGTTCACCATCACCGCCGCCGCGTCGACCCGGGCCACGAACTCCCGGGCCGCTGCCTGGGAGTCGGTGACGATCGCCTCGGTGTGGCCGGTGCCGTACCGCCGGATGTGCGCGACCGCCGCGTCGAGTGAGTCGACGACGGCGACCGAGATGTCGGCCGAGAGGTACTCGGTGGCGAAGTCCTCCTCGGTCGCAGGGACGACCGCGTCGGAGTGGGCCGCGACCTCCGGGGAGCCGTGCACGGTGACCCCGGCGTCGGCGAAGGCCGCCAGCATCGCGGGCAGGAAGGCGTCCGCGACGTCCGCGTGGACCAGCAGCGACTCGGCGGTGTTGCAGGTGGAGAGGCGCTGGGTCTTGGCGTTCAGGGTGATCGCCACGGCCTTGGCGACGTCGGCGGCGGCGTCCACGTAGACGTGGCAGTTGCCCACCCCGGTCTCGATCACCGGCACGGTCGACTCCTCGACCACGGTCCGGATCAGTGACGCGCCACCGCGCGGGATCAGCACGTCGACCAGGCCCCGGGCGCGCATCAGTTCCTTGACGGAGTCGCGGGAGCTGGCGTCGAGGAGCTGCACCGCGTCGGCCGGCAGGCCGGCCTCGGCGATCGCGTCGCGGAGTACGGTGACCAGGGCGGCGTTGGAGTGCGCGGCCGAGGAGGAGCCGCGTAGCAGCGCCGCGTTGCCGGACTTGAGGCAGATCCCGGCCGCGTCCACGGTCACGTTCGGCCGGGCCTCGTAGATGATGCCGACCACGCCGAACGGCACCCGGACCTGCCGCAGTTCCAGGCCGTTGGGCAGGGTCGAGCCGCGGACCACCTCGCCGACCGGGTCGGGCAGGGCGGCCATCTGGCGCAGCGCGTCGGCGATGCCGGCGACCCGGCCCGCGTCGAGGGCCAGCCGGTCCAGCACCGCCTCGGTCAGCCCGGCCGCGCGCCCGGCCGCCAGGTCCGTCGCGTTCGCGGCCAGGATCTCCGGGGTACGCGCCACCAGCGCGTCGGCCATCGCGTGCAGCGCGGCGTCCTTCGCCGTACGGGTGGCGACAGCCAACTCCTCAGCCGCGTCCCGCGCTCGCCGGGCCTGCTCCACGACGCTCATCCTGCACTCCTCCGGTGGTTAGGAGGGGCCCCTGTACAACGCCAGGCGTTAACAGGGGGACCCTGCTTACAGCAGTACCAGGTCGTCGCGGTGGACGACCTCACGTTCGTACGCCGGGCCGAGGGCCGCGGCGAGTTCCGAGGTGGAGCGGCCGAGCAGCCCGGGCAGCTCCACCGCGTCGTAGTTGACCAGCCCCCGGGCGACCGGCGCGCCCTCGGTGTCCACCAGGTCCACCGGGTCACCGGCGGTGAACGCGCCGTCCACCGCGACGATCCCGGCCGGGAGCAGCGACTTGCGCCGCCCCACCACCGCCTGCACCGCACCGGGGTCGAGATGCAGGCGGCCCCGGGGCGCGGTGGCGTGGGCCAGCCAGAACAGCCGGGCGGCCGGGCGCCGGCTGCTCGGGTGGAAGAAGGTGCCGACCGGTTCGCCGCCCAGCGCGCCGGCGGCCAGCGGCGCGGCGGTCAGCACCACGGGGATGCCGAAGCCGGTGGCGATCCGGGCCGCCTCGACCTTGGTGACCATGCCCCCGGTGCCCACCCCGGCCCGGCCCGCGCCACCGATGTCGACGCCGGCCAGGTCGCCCTCGCCGTGGATCTCGGTGATCCGGGTGCTGCCCGGACGGGCCGGGTTGCCGGTCCAGAGCGCGTCCACGTCCGACAGCAGCACCAGCAGGTCGGCGTCGACCAGGGCGGCGACGAGGGCGGCGAGCCGGTCGTTGTCGCCGAACCGGATCTCCTCGGTGGCCACCGTGTCGTTCTCGTTGACGATCGGCACCGCCCGCAGGTCGAGCAGTTTGCGCAGGGTCCGGTACGCGTTGCGGTAGTGCGCGCGTCGGGTCACGTCGTCGACGGTGAGCAGCACCTGCCCGACGGTCAGCCCGTGCCGCGCGAAGCTGGTCGCGTACCGGCCGATCAGCAGGCCCTGCCCGACGCTGGCCGCGGCCTGCTGGGTGGCCAGGTCGCGTGGGCGTCGGGCCAGGCCGAGCGGGGCGAGGCCGGCGGCGATCGCGCCCGAGGAGACCAGCACCACCTCGCGGCCGGCGGCGGCCAGCGCGCCGAGTGTGTCGACCAGCGCGTCGACCCGGGCGTCGTCCAGGCCGCCCGCCGCCGTGGTCAGCGAGGACGAACCGATCTTGACGACGATCCGGCGGGCCGAGATGACTGCTTCACGCACCCGACCATTCTGCGCGTCCGGGTCGGCGGGGCCCGCGCGCGTTCCCATATCGTGGCCGGTCATGACACCTGACGAGTACGTCGAGGCGGTGCTCGATCTGGTCGAGCGGATCCCGCCGGGCCGGGTGATGTCGTACGGGGCGGTGGCGGACGCGCTCGCCGAGCGCTCGGGGCGAGCCTCGGCCCGGCTGGTCGGTTCGATCATGGCCCGGCACGGCGGCGCGGTGCCCTGGCACCGGGTGGTGAACTCGGCGGGGCGGCTGCCGCCGGGGCACGAGGTGGAGGCGCGGGCCCGGCTGCGGGCCGAGGGCTGTCCGTTGCGCCCATCCGGGGTGGACATGGCGGCGGCCTGGTCACCGGAGGAGGGGATATGACTCACCCCATAACGTGAGTAGCATCCGGCACCATGAGCGGGACAGGTCCGGGGTCCGCCGGACGATTGCCCCGCCGAGTGCACGCCGGCTACGCGCTGGGCTCCCTGGTTACCGGGGCGTTCGGGACCGTGCCCGGGCTGCTTCTGCTGCCGTACCTCACCGACACGTTGGGCGTCGCGGCCGGCGTGGCCGCCGCGCTGGTGCTCCTGCCCAAGGCGTGGGATGTGCTGGTCAACCCGGTCGCCGGGCGGATCTCCGACCGGACCCGCTCCCGCTGGGGCGCGCGCCGGCCGTACCTGCTCGGCGGTGGGCTGGCCCTGGCCGTCCTCTTCGCCTCGATCTTCGCCGCGCCGTTCGGGGCCGGCCCGGCCGCCGGGGTGTACGTGGCGCTGGCCTTCCTGGCCACCGCGACCGCGTTCGCCTTCTTCCAGGTGCCGTACGTGGCGATGCCGGCCGAACTGACCGGCGATCCGGCGGAGCGTACCCGGCTGATGAGCTGGCGGATCGCGGTGCTGGCGCTGGCCATCCTGGTCTCCGGCGCGGTGGCCCCGGCGGTGGTGGCCGCTGGCGGCGACGGCGTGCCGGGGCATCGCTGGATGGGCCTCTTCGTGGCCGCGCTGGTCGCGGCCGGCACACTGGGCGTGTTCCTCGGCACCCGGTCCGCCCCGACCGGAACGGTGGGGGAGACCGAGCCGAGCCTGCGCGCCCAACTCGCGGTCGCCGGCCACAACCGGCCGTTCCGGGCGCTGCTGATCTGTTTCGTCGTGCAGTCCGCCGGGGTGGCGACCGTGCTGGCCGGGGTGAGCTACTTCGCCGACCAGGTGCTCCACGCCCCGCGGACCGGGCCGACCCTGCTCTTCGCCTGCTTCGTCGGGCCGGCACTGCTGGTCATGCCGGTCTGGACCCGGGTCGGCGCGCGGGCCGGCAAACGGGCCGGGCTGGTCGCCGCGTCGCTGCTCTTCGCGGCCGGCGCGCTGGCCCTGGTCGCCGCCCCGGCACTCCCGGCCGTCGGGGTCTACGCGGTGGTCGCGCTGATCGGCGCCGGCTACGCCGGCCAGCAGGTCTTCGCGCTCGCCATGCTGCCCGACTGCATCGCGTACGACACCGCTCGCACCGGCCGGCGGCAGGCCGGCGTGTTCACCGGGCTCTGGACGGCCGGGGAGACCTTCGGCCTCGCCCTCGGTCCCGGCCTCTACGGCCTGGTCCTCCAGCTCTCCGGGTACGTCTCGTCGTCGACCGGCGTCGCCGCCGCCCAGACCGACGCCGCCCGCCTCGGCGTCCTCCTCGGCTTCACCGTCCTACCGGCGCTGCTGGTCGGGGTGCCGGTGCTGCTGCTGCGCGGCTACCACCTGACCGCCGCGCGCCTCGCCGCGGTGACCCGCTCGGCCGGCGTACCCGCTGCCCGGGTGCCGACCGACCCGCTGATTCGCGACGAGAAGGGTGCCACCAGTCGATGACCGAGAAAGGTACGGGCGCGTTGCCCGCCGAGGGAGTGCCCGCCCAGCAGGTGCTCGACGAGGTTCGGGCACTGCGGGCCGGGGATCGGCCCACGCACGGTGGGCGGCTGTTCGCGTACGTCTACGACCCGGGGGTGGCCGGGCTGGACGAGCTGGCCCGGGCCGCGTACGCGGAGAGCGCCCACGTCAACGGGCTCGACCCGACCGCCTTTCCGTCCCTGCTGGCGATGGAGAACGCCCTGGTCGCGGCGGCTGCCCGGCTGCTCGGCGGCGGCCCGGGCACGAACGCGCCGGACGTGGTCGGCAGCGTCACCAGCGGCGGCACCGAGTCGCTGATCCTGGCCGTGAAGGCGGCCCGGGACGCCCGGCCCGACCTCGCCGAGCCGCGGATCGTGGTGCCGGTCAGCGGGCACGCCGCCTTCGCCAAGGCGGCCCACTACCTGCGGGTGGCACTCGACGCGGTGCCCGTGGACCCGGTCACCCTGCGCCCGGCGCCCGCCGACGTGGCCGCCGCGATCCGGCCGGAGACCGTGCTCGTCGCCGCCTCTGCCCCGTCGTACGCGCACGGCGTCGTCGACCCGGTCGCGGAGATCGCGGCGGTGGCGGCGTCGGCCGGGGTGCGCTGCCACGTGGACGCCTGCTTCGGCGGGTGGGCCCTGCCCTGGCTGCGGCGGCTCGGCGCACCGGTGCCGCCGTTCGACTTCGCCGTCGACGGGGTCACCTCGATCTCCGTCGACCTGCACAAGTACGCGTACGCCCCGAAGGGGGTGTCGGTGCTGCTGCACCGGGACGCCGGACTGCGCGCCCCGCAGTACTTCGCGTACGCCGACTGGCCCGGGTACACGATGGTGAACCCGGTGATCGCCTCGACCCGGTCGGGCGGGCCGATCGCCGCCGCGTACGCCACCCTGCGTCATCTCGGCGAGGACGGCTATCTGCGGCTGGCGGCGCTGACCCGGGAGGCGGTGTCCGGGCTGGCCGACGCCGTCCGCGCGGTCGACGGGCTGCGGCTGTTGGCCGAGCCGGAGTCCACCGTGGTCTGCCTCACCAGCGACGACCCGGGCCTCGACCTGTTCGTGCTGGTCGACGAGCTGACCGCCCGGGGCTGGCACACCCAGCCCCAGCTCGCGTACGCCGGACTGCCGGCCAGCGTGCACCTGACGGTGACCGCGGCGGTGGCCCCCCGGGTGGCCGAGTTCGGCCCGGCGCTGGCCGAGGCGGTCGCGGCGGCGCGTGCCGCCGGTCCGGTCGTGTTGCCGGCCGAGCTGCTCGCGCTCGCCGGAAGCCTGGCCCCGGAGGCGCTCACCCCGGAGCTGGTCGCCGGGCTGGCCGCCGGTCTGGGGCTCGGCACCGGCCCGGCGCCGGACCGGATGGCGGTGGTGAACACCCTGCTCGACGCCGCCCCGGTGGCGGTGCGGGAACGCCTGCTGGCCGAGTTCGTCAGTCTGCTGCAACGCCCGGCCTGGTGACCGCCGGAACGTGGAGAGCCCGGAACCGTCGTGATTCCCGGCTCTCCACGTGCTGCCGGACGCGCTGAACCTTCAGGGCTTCACCTGGAGCATGACCGCGTTGTCCCCGTCGTCCAGGTCGTTCCACTGCCGCCCGGCGGAGTCGAAGTGCAGGACCTTCACGTCCTTCGGGTCGCCCAGCGACGCGGGGTCGACCAGGAACCGGAAGGTGTACGTGCGGGTCCTGCCCGCCGGCAGGCTGCCCAGGAGGCAGGCGTGCCAACTGGTCCGTGACTCCATTTTGCAGTCCGCGAGATCACCGCCGGCGGGCGTCCCGATCGTGTTGACGTAGGCGAAGCCCAACTCGGGCACGTCGACCGGGCCCTTGTTGCGGACCGTGACGCTGAGCGTGCCCGGCCGCATCCCGCTCTCGTCCGGCGGGTCGAGGACGAGGGCGCCGGGGGTCACGGCGAGGTCGGTGAGCCGGGGGTCCGGCCCGAAGTCAGCCCGCCCCCCGGTCAGGGTGAAGTACCCACCGTCCCAGGAGTACGTCTGCCACTGCTGCTGGGCCCAGTAGCCCGGGGCACCGCAGCAGGGCTGGCTGTCCGCGACTTTGGCCCGGACACGCCCGTCCGGCTCCACCGTGAACGCGGTGATGTTCTCCAGGCCGGGCCGGGTGCCGACGATCCAGCCCAGGGTGACGATCCGGCCGGCCGTGTCCCGGTCGAACGCGACCAGCTGCTTGGCCGTGGGCTCGCCGAACCGGCAACCGATCAGGGCCACCGTCTCGACAGCGCCGTCGCCGTCCAGGTCGCCGTACTTCGGGTCACCCAGCAGCACCGGCACGGATTCCGGAATCGTCCCTGGCCCCGGGTCCAGCCGTACCCCCTGGCTGACGCAGGTCTTCGGCGCGTACCCCGTCTTGAACAGGGACCAGGCAGCGAGGTCGACCCGGGCGGCGAGCAGCGCCTTACGGCTGATCCGGCCGTCCGGGGCGGCCGGCGTGGCGCTGGCCGTGCTCGGTGGCGGCGTCGTCGGGGACAGGCTCGGCGTCGGGGAGGGGGTCGGCGATGGAGCGGTCACCGACGGGGTCGGGCCGCCGGTGTCGGCCGGTGCGGGCGACGGACCGGAACGCCCGACCAGGGCCGCGTTCGCCACGACCGGGATCGCCACGGCCAGAGCCACCACGGCCGCGGTGACGACCGCCGCGCGCCGGCGCCGCCGGCGTACCGTCCGCCGCACGGTTCCCGGGCCGGCCGGCAGCACCGCCGGGGCGTACGCCTCGCGGAACGCGGCGAACTCGTCGCTGACCAGGATCTTGTCGCGCTCAGTCATTTGTCGTTCACCTCGTTCGTGCCGGCGAGCTGCTCCGCCAGCGAGACCCGACCCCGGTGCAACCAGGACTTGACCGTGCCCTCCGGCACCCCCTCCTGCTCCGCGATCTGCGTGACGGAGAGATCCGCCAGGTAGTGCAGCACCACCGCCCGGCGGTGCCTGGCGGGGAGCATCGCCAGGGCGGCGGTCAGCGCCACCCGGTCCGGACCCGGTCCCGGCACGTGCTCCACGCGCTGCCGGCGCAGCCAGGACTGGGCGGTGCGCAGCCGGCGCCAGCGGCTGGTGGCGAGGTTCCAGGCGACCCGGCGTATCCAGGCGAGCGGATCGTCGTAGCGGGACACCCGGGACCAGCGGGCGAACGCCCGGCAGAACGCCTCCTGGACCAGATCCTGCGCCTGCGACAGGTCGCCGCAGTACGCGACGAGCTGGAGCGTCAGCGACCGGAAATGCGCATGATAGAGCCGGTCGAAGTCGATCCCCTCGGACTCTTCGGTCCGCTCCGCTGTCCCCGCGGGTGGCGGCACGCCGAGTTGTGGCTCCCCCGTCATCGTCATCTGGTCCTCCCGTGCACGGCGCCGTCGGTGCGGCCCACTCCGGTCACACGCGTCGATCTCGGCCGTGGTTGCGCCGGTGACGGCCCCGACGCTGTGGTTGACTGTCATGTTGGGGACATATGAGGGAGGCCCGAGGTGCAGTTGCCGGCGGTGCTCGGTGAGCCGATCCGGTTCGTGCTGAACTGGGGCCGCCGCTACTCGCTCTGGGTGTTCAACTTCGGGCTGGCCTGCTGCGCCATCGAGTTCATCGCCACCAGCATGGGCCGGCACGACTTCATGCGGCTCGGGGTGATCCCGTTCGCCCACGGCCCCCGGCAGGCCGACCTGATGGTGGTCTCCGGCACGGTCACCGACAAGATGGCCCCGGCGATCAAACGGCTCTACGACCAGATGCCCGAGCCGAAGTACGTCATCTCCTTCGGCGCCTGCTCCAACTGCGGCGGCCCGTACTGGGACTCGTACTCGGTGACCAAGGGGGTCGACCAGCTCATCCCGGTCGACGTCTACGTGCCCGGCTGCCCGCCCCGGCCGGAGGCGCTGCTGCACGGCATCCTCCGCCTCCAGGAGAAGATCGCCGCCGAGGAGTCGGGTCTCGGCGGGGTGCCCCGCCCCGACCGGCTCGCCCCACCGGTCGACCCGCGGCCCGCGGAGAGCACACCGCGCCCGGTGGAGTCACTCACCGCGCCGCCGGTCCGACCGCCGGCCGAATAAGGCTCCGGCGTTACCGCTCGAAGTCCAGCACCACCTTGATGTCCCCGCCCGACGAGGTGTACGCCTCGGCGTACGACGAGACCGGCACCCGGCGGGTGATCAGCGAGTTCAACCAGGACTGGTCGGCCCGGGCGAGCGCCTCTGCGGCCAGCTCCCAGTGCCGCCGGTTGGCGTTCACCGAGCCGAAGACCACGTTGTTCTCCAGCACCAGCTCCCGGTTGAGGGCGCCCGCGTCGAGATCGATGGTCCGGCCGCCGCTGGACACCCCGGTCAGGCAGATGATGCCGGTCGGTCCGGCCTTGTACATGCAGTCCAGCACCACCGAGGGCGCGCCGGTGCACTCCACCACCACGTCCGGCGCGAAGTCCAGCTCGCTCACTGGCGAGGTGTGGTAGGTCGCGCCGAGCGCCTGCACCAGTTCCGGTTTCGGCCCGGTGGTGGCCCGGTCCAGCACGTGTACAGAGAGCTGGCGCTGGGTGGCCAGCAGCGCGGCCAGCAGTCCGATCGGGCCGGCCCCGGTGACCAGCACGCTCTGCGGCTTCCACTCGGCCCGCGCGCCGATCCGCTCGATGTGGTCCCACGCCTTCGCCACCACGCTGGTCGGCTCCAGCAGCATCCCGACCGGGGCGAGCACCGGGTCGAGGCCGACGGCGAACTTCGGCTGCACCCGCCAACGGTCCCGGGCGAAGCCGGGCAACGCCTTGATGCCGTGCTCGGTGTACAGGCCGTTGCGGCACATGTCCCATTCGTCGACGGCGCAGTTCGGGCAGGGCACCGGGTCCGGGTGCCGCACGATGCCGGCCACCAGGTCGCCGGGTTGCAGGGTGCCGGTCGGGTCCTCCAGCACCCGGCCGAGCGACTCGTGCCCGAGCACCAGCCGTTCCTGGCCGGGCGGCGCCTCGCCGTACGCGCCCGTGATGATCTCGTGGTCGGTCCCGCAGATGCCCACCGCGAGCGCCTCCACCAGGATGGCGCCCTCCTCCGCGGCCGGCTCGGGCCACTCCTCGACCAGCCGCAGCGAGTCGGGGACCCCGGGAGTCACAGTCACAGCGCGCACGGTGCTCATCTTTCCCCGCCGGGCGGCCGTCCGCCGGCAAAGCGGCGGATCCCGGCACCGGGAGCGCGGGCGGCCCGACGCGGGTGGCGGCCGGCGGCCATAGGATCAGCGGCATGACTCCGGAAGAGATCGGCCAGCGGTTGGTCGCGCTGCTCGCGCCCGTCGAGGCCACCGCGTCGGTCTCCGGCGGTCAGCGGTACGCCCGCGCCACGGTCGACGTACCCGTGGCGAGCTGGCGGGACGCGGTGCGCGCGGCCCGCGACGACGCCGAGCTGCACGGCGACTTCTTCGACTGGCTGTCGGCGGTCGACGAGCTGGCCGAGGGCTTCGACGTGGTGGTCCACCTGTGGTCCACGCGGCACCGGCACGGGCTGCTGCTGCGTACCCGGGTGCCCCGCGAGACGCCGGTGGTGGCGTCCATCGTCGACCTCTTCCCCGGTGCCGCCTGGCACGAGCGCGAGACGTACGAGATGTTCGGCGTCTCGTTCGACGGGCACGGCGAGCTGCGCCCGCTGCTGCTGCCGCCGGAGTTCGAGGGGCATCCGCTGCGCAAGGAGTTCGTGCTCGCCTCCCGGGTGGCCAAGCCGTGGCCGGGCGCGAAGGAGCCGGGGGAATCGGAGGCCGGCGGTGGCCGCCGGCCGGTGCGGCCGCCGGGCGTGCCGGCGCCGGGGGAGTGGGGGAGCACGCCCACGCCCGCCGGCGCGGCCGGGGCGGGTGAGGGCCCCCGCGGGGGTACGCCGGCCCGCCCGGCCCGGGAACGCCCCGCGCGTCCCGCCCCCGGCGAGCGCCCGGCCCGCCCGGCGACCGGCGAGCGCCCGGCTCGTCCGACGACCGGCGAGCGACCGGCGGGTGAGCGTTCGGCGGGTCCGGCGGCGGCCGAGCCCGGACCACCCGGGCGCCCACTGCCCGGCGAGCGCCCGACCGGTCCGCCCCGACAGGAGCCTGCCCCCGGACCCGGGCCCGAGGAGGGTGACGCCTGATGCCGGCCTGGTTGGAGCTGGTCGTGCGGGTGGCGGGCGTGCTGGTCGCGTTCCTCGTCCTGCCGCTGGTCGTCGGGCAGACCGAGCACAAGGTCATGGCGCACATGCAGGGCCGGCTCGGCCCGATGTACGCGGGCGGCTTCCACGGCTGGGCGCAGCTGGTCGCCGACGGCCTCAAGTTCGTGCAGAAGGAGGACGTCACCCCGCGGGACGCGGACCGGGCGGTGTTCCGGCTGGCGCCCGCGGTGGCCCTGGTGCCGTACCTGCTCGCCCTGCTGGTGATCCCGCTCGGCCCGGGCGACCTGGTCGGGCAGCCGCTGGACATCGGCCTGTTCTTCGTGCTGGCCGTGGTCGGCATCGGGGTGCTGGCGGTGCTCATGTCGGCCTGGGCCTCGGCCAACAAGTACAGCCTCCTCGGTGGACTGCGCGGCGCGGCCCAGCTGCTCGGCTACGAGCTGCCGCTGGTGCTGGCCGCCGCGTCGGTGGCGATGGCGGCGGGGACGCTCAGCCTGCCCGGGATCGTCGAGGCGTGGCGGCCCTGGTGGCTGCTCTGGCAGGCGCCGGCGATGGTGATCTTCTTCGTCGCCGGGTTGGCCGAGATCCGGCGACCCCCGTTCGACATGCCGGTCGCCGACTCCGAGCTGGTCTTCGGCTACATGACCGAGTACACCGGCCTGCGTTTCGCGTTCTTCCTGCTCGCCGAGTACGTCGGCATCGTGGTGATCGCCGCGCTGACCACCGTGCTGTTCCTCGGCGGCTGGCAGGGCCCGTTCGCCGACGCCCAGCTCGGCTGGCTGTGGACGCTGCTCAAGGTCTTCGCCGTCGCGTTCGTGATCATCTGGCTCCGGGTGAGCTATCCGCGCCTGCGCGAGGATCAGCTCCAGCGGCTCTGCTGGCTGGTGCTGGTGCCGCTGGCCCTCGCCCAGCTCGTACTCACCGCCGCCGTCCGCCTAGCGCTGTAAGGAGGGTCCCCTTCTTAACGCCTCCGGTAGAGAAGGGGACCCTTCTCACACTCAGCCGATGGGCAGTGGGGTGTGGGCGGGGTCGACGGGTTCGAGCGGGGGTGGGGCGGGGTGCCGTCGCCGAACGGGCGGCCACCGAGCGCCTCCCGGCCGTGCGGGGTGAGCCAGTTCGACAGCTCCGGACCGAGCGGCACCACCCCCGTCGGGTTGATGTCCCGGTGCACCTCGTAGTAATGCCGCTTGATGTGGTCGAAGTCGACCGTGTCACCGAAGCCGGGGGTCTGGAACAGGTCCCGGGCGTACGCCCAGAGCACCGGCATCTCGGTGAGCTTCTGCCGGTTGCACTTGAAGTGGCCGTGATAGACCGGGTCGAAGCGGACCAGCGTGGTGAACAGTCGCACGTCCGCCTCGGTGATCGTGTCGCCGACCAGATAGCGCTGTCCGGCCAGCCGTTCGCTGAGCCGGTCCAGCCGGTCGAAGAGCCGGTGGTACGCCTTCTCGTACGCCTGCTGGCTGCCGGCGAAGCCGCACCGGTAGACGCCGTTGTTCACGTCCGCGAAGACCGCGGCGTTGACCTCGTCGATCTCGGCGCGTAGCCGCTCTGGGTAGAGGTCGGGCGCCCCCTCGCGGTGGTACGCCGCCCACTCCGTGGACAGGTCCAGGCTCATCTGCGCGTAGTCGTTGGTGACCACCTGGCCGGTCGGTACGTCCACGATCGCCGGCACGGTGATGCCCCGCTCGTACCCGGGGAAGCGCTTGAAGTAGGCGTCTGCCAGCCGCTCGATGCCGAGCACCGGGTCCCGCCCGCCCGGGTCGAGGTCGAAGGTCCAGCTCCGCTTGTCGTGGGTCGGGCCGGCCACCGCCATCGAGATGGCATCCTCCAGGCCGAGCAACCGGCGGACGATGATCAACCGGTTGGCCCACGGACAGGCCCGGCTCACCGCGAGCCGGTACCGGCCGGGCTCCACCGGCCAGCCGGTCCGCCCGTCGGCCGTGATCCGGGTGGCGATGTAGCGCTGATCCCGGGTGAACTCGCCGCCCGGCTCGACGTACCTGCCGCCGGTCCGGTCCAGGATCTCGTCGCTGCTCTCGGTCACTGCGTCACCTCAATTCGCTGTCGTCCCGTCCCATCATTGTCGTCGCGGGCCGGTCCGGCAGGCCCGGCGCAACCGTCGGCGATAGGCTGCCGCGGTGACCGATGTGGAGGCCGTAGCCCGACGCTTCATCGCCGACGTGTGGAACGCGACCCGCGAGGAGACCGCGTACGAGCTGGTCGCCGAGGACTGCCCGGGGTTGGGCGGCACCGGCCCGGCGGGCACGCTGGCCTGGCATCGGGAACGGCGGGCGGCCTTCCCCGACCTGCGCTACAAGATCGTGGACGTGGTGGCCTCCGGTGACCGGGTGGCCCTGCACTGGCGGGCCGCCGGCACCCAGGCCGGGCAGTTCGGCCCGGTGCCGCCGACCGGCCAGGTGGTCAGCTACTCGGGGGCGACCTTCCTGCGCTTCGACGACAACGGCCGGATCGTGGACGTGTGGAGCGTCAACGAGCTGTTCCAGGTCCTCCAGCAGCTCGGCGTGGAGATGATCCCGCCCTCGCCGGGGTTCACCGCGACCGGCGAGTGATCCGGCGGGCCGTCGACGATCCGATGACGCGCCCGCCCCACAGCCACCCGAGCCACCGCGGTCCCGCAATACGCCGGGTGGTGGTCGCGCCCGCCGATGGCACAGGGCAGGATGGGCGACATGAGCGAGCGGAGCGGCGTGCCAGGCCAGGGGTTGGTGAAGGGGCTGGCGGTCACGCTGAAGACGATGACCCGCCGTTCGACCACCCAGCAGTACCCGGACGTGGCTCCCGAGCTGCCACCCCGTAGCCGCGGGGTGATCGCGCTGCTGGCGGAGAACTGCACGGTCTGCATGCTCTGCGCCCGGGAGTGCCCGGACTGGTGCATCTACATCGACTCGCACAAGGAGGAGGTGGCGGTGCCCGGCGCCGCCCGCCCCCGCCAGCGTAACGTGCTCGACCGGTTCGACATCGACTTCTCGCTCTGCATGTACTGCGGCATCTGCGTCGAGGTCTGCCCGTTCGACGCGCTCTACTGGTCACCGGAGTTCGAGTACGCCGAGTACGACATCAAGGACCTGCTGCACGACAAGGACCACCTGGGCGAGTGGATGGCCACCGTACCGCCGCCGCCGGCCCACGACCCGCACGGCGACCCGTCCAAGGAGGAGACCACCGCCGCCCGCAAGGCCGCGGCCCCCGCCGCGCGTCCGGCCCCTTCCCGGGTACGCCCCGAGCAGGGCGGAGGCGCTGCCTCATGACCGGTGCGGACGTGCTGCTGCTCGCCCTGGGCGCGGTGGCGGTGGGTGCCGGCGCGCTGGTGGTGGGCACCCGGCACCTGGTCCGGGCCGGCCTCTGGCTGGTGGTCTGCCTGGGCGCGCTGGCCGGCGACTATCTGGTGCTCACCGCCGAGCTGGTGGCCTGGGTGCAGGTGCTGATCTACGTCGGCGCGGTGGTGGTGCTGTTGCTGTTCGCGGTGATGCTGACCCGGGCCCCGATCGGCGCCTCGGACGACCTGGACCGGCCCGGCTGGCCGGCCGCGCTGATCGGCGGCGGCAGTGGGCTGGGCCTGGCCGTGCTGCTGGTCGACGCGTTCCGCTGGTCCCGGGTCGAGTTGCCCGCCGCCGGCACCGCCGAGCGTCTGGGCGAACAGGTGTTCCGCTCCTGGGTGCTGCCGTTCGAGGTGCTCTCGGTGCTGCTGCTCGCCGCGCTGGTCGGCGCGATCGTGCTCTCGCGTACCGACATCGGCCGTCCCGGCGCGGCCCGGCCGGACCCGGCCGGTGTGGCGCCGCCCGGTCCGTTCCGTCCCCGACCGGCCGACGCGCCGGCGGCCGGTCCGTCCGGCGTGGCGGTCCCGGCCGCCGATGAGGGCGGGCGCCCGTGAGGCCGGTCGTCCCGTACGTCACCGCCGCGCTGCTGTTCGGTCTCGGCGTCTACGGCGTGCTGCGGCGTCGTAACGCCGTCCTGGTGCTGATGGCCGTCGAGTTGATGTTGAACGCCGTCAACCTGATCCTGGTCACCGCGGACACCACGGTCCGGGCCCAGCTTCCGCACGCCGGCCAGGTGTTCGCGCTCTTCGTGATCGTGCTCGCCGCCGCCGAGATCGGCGTCGGGCTGGCCATCGTGCTCCAGCTCTACCGGCTGCGGGCCAGCGTCACCGTGGACGACGTGCCGCTGACCGAGCCGGCGCCGCAGCCGGCGGCCAGGAAAGGTGACGAGGTGTCGCGGTGAGTGACGGGACCATGGTGACCGGCGCGACCACCTGGCTCGCGCCGCTGCTGCCGGCCGTACCACTGGCCGCCGGTCTGCTCGGCCTGCTGCTGCCACCGTCTCCGCGCGACCACGCGCTCGGCGAGACGCGGTCGCGCCGGGCGGCGATCGCCCTCGGCGTCACCGGTGCCGCCGCGGCGCTGCTGATCGCGCTCGTGCTGCTGATCCGCACCGACCACCTCGTCGAGTCCGGCACGACGTGGGTCGACCTCGGCGGGCTCCGGGTCACCCTCGGCTACCGGCTGGACGGGGTGGCGGTGCTGGTCGCCACCGCGGTGACCGCGGTGGCCCTGGCCGTGCAGGTCTATTCGATCGGCTACCTGAAGCGCGGCCCGCACGACGACGTCGACGTGGACCACCGGTACCCGCCGTACTCGGCGCAGATCAGCCTCTTCACCGCCGCGATGCTGACCGTGGTGGTTTCCGGCGACCTGATCCTGCTGCTGGTCGGCTGGGAGGTGATGGGCATCTGCTCGTATCTGCTCATCGCCCACGACCGGCGGCTGCCGGAGGCACCGGGGGCCGCGGTGAAGGCGTTCCTGGTGACCCGGGTCGGTGACGTCGGCTTCCTGCTCGGTATCGCTCTGCTCGGCGTCGGCGCCGGCAGCTTCCGGATCGCGGACGTGCTGGCCCACGACTATTCGACCGGTACGCTCACCGCCGCCTGCCTGCTGCTGCTCGCCGGGGTGGCCGGCAAGAGCGCCCAGTTCCCGCTGCACACCTGGCTGCCGGACGCGATGGCCGGCCCCACGCCGATCTCCGCGCTGATCCACGCCGCCACCATGGTCGCCGCCGGGGTGTACGCGGTCGCCCGGCTCTACCCGCTGTTCGAGCGCGCCCCGGTCGCGCTGGCCGTGCTCGGGGTGATGGCCGCGGTCACCCTGCTGCTCGGCGCGCTCGCCGCCACCGCGCAGGACGACATCAAGCGGGTGCTGGCCTGGTCGACGGTCTCCCAGATCGGCTACATGACCGGGGCGCTCGCCGTCGGCGCGCCCACGGCGGCGCTGTTCCACCTGCTCACCCACGCCGCGTTCAAGGCGCTGCTGTTCCTCGCGGCCGGCGCGGTGATCCACACCGTCGGCAGCACCCTGATGTCCCGGATGGGTGGCCTCCGGTCCGGCATGCCGGCCACCTTCTGGTGCATGCTGGTCGGCCTGGGCGCGCTCGCCGGGGTGCCGCCGCTGTCCGGGTTCTGGAGCAAGGACGGGGTGCTCGCCGCCGCTGAGGTCGCCGCGCTGCACGGCGGCGGCCCGGGCTACGCCTGGGTGGGCTGGCTGGTGTGGCTGGCCGGGCTGCTCGGCGTCGCGATCACCGCCTGGTACGCCACCCGCCTGCTGCTGCGTACCTTCTTCGGCGCCGCGCGCAGCCCGCTGGTCCGCCCGCATGATCCACCGGGGGTGATGCGCTGGCCGGTGCTGCTGCTGGCGGTGCCGGCCGCGCTGCTCGGCCTGGCCGCCTTCTGGACGCCCTTCACCGATCGGATCTTCGCGCCGGTCACCGAGGCGGAGCTGACCGATTTCGGCACCTCGCTGGTCCACGTCGGCACCGCCCTGGTGCTGGCGTTGGTGCTGCTGCTGATCGGGGTGGGCGTGGCGTGGTTCGGCTGGCGCCGCGACCCGGCCGCCGACCCGGCGCGCTTCCTGGGCCCGCTGCGGCCGGTCTTCGCCCGGGCGTTCCGGCTCGACGACGTCCAGCACACCCTCGTGGTACGCCCGACGACCGCGCTGGCCCGGGCCGTGCGGGCCGGGGACGAGCGGGGGGTCGACGGCCTGGTGGAGGGGAGCGGTCGGGCCGCCGTGGGGTTGGGCGGCGGGCTGGCCGCGCTGCACCGGGCGGCCCTGCCGCGCGCGGCGGCCGGCGTGCTGGCCGGTGCGCTGCTGATCGGCCTCGCGGTCGCCCTGATCGGAGTGACCTCATGACGTTCGGGCAGTTCCTGCTGGTCGCGGTCCTGGCGGTGCCCGCTGTGGGCGCGGTCGCGGTGGCGGCCACCCCGGGCGACCGGGCCGGCCGCCTGGTCGGCACCGTCGCTGCCGCGCTGACCCTGCTCGCCACCCTGCCGCTGGTCGGCGGCGGTGACCGCGGCTGGTTCCGCTACGGGCCGACGCCCGGCGTGCTCCCCTGGCACGAGCTCGACCTGCCCTGGGTGCCCGGCCTGGACCTGCGCTTCCACCTCGGGGTGGACGGCATCTCCTGGCCGTTGGTGGTGCTCACCGCCCTGCTCACGCTGCTCTGCTGTGGGTACACGCTGTGGCGGGTGCCCGAAGGCGGCGGCAGCGGTCGGGCGCTGGTGGCGTTGCTGCTGGTGGTCGAGGTGGGCATCCTGGGCACCTTCCTCGCCCTCGACCTGGTGCTCTTCTTCCTGTTCTTCGAGGTCGTGCTGCTCCCGATGTACGCGGTGATCGCCGGCTGGGGTGGCGACGACCGGCGGCGGGCGGCCCGCAAGTTCGTCCTCTACACCCTGTTGGGCTCGGTGCTGCTGCTGGTCGGCGTCTACCTGGTGGTCACCACCGCGGGCACCGCCGACCTGGTCGCGCTGACCGGCGGGACCGGGCTGTCCCGGGGCACCCAGCTCGCCGCGTTCACCCTGCTGGCACTGGCCTTCGCGGTGAAGAGCCCGCTCTGGCCGCTGCACTCCTGGCTGCCCGACGCGCACACCCAGGCGCCCACCGTGGGCAGTGTGATCCTCGCCGGGGTGCTGCTGAAGATGGGCACGTACGGCCTGATCCGGGTGGCGGTCGGGGTGGCTCCGGAGGGCGCCCGCTGGGCCGCCCCGGTGCTCGGGGTGCTGGCCGTCGCGGCGATCCTGGTCGGTGGCCTGGTCTGCCTCGCGCAGGACGAGCTGAAGCGGCTGATCGCGTACTCCAGCGTCGGGCACATGGGTTTCGTGCTGCTCGGGATCGCCACGCTCACCGCCACCGGGTTGCAGGCCGCGCTGATCGGCAACATCGCGCACGGCGTGATCACCGGGCTGCTCTTCTTCCTGGCCGGGGCGATCAAGGACCGTACCCACACCGGGGCGCTCGCCGAACTGTCCGGGCTGCGGGAGACCGCGCCCCGGCTGGCCGGGCTGCTCGGCTTCGCGGCGGTCGCCTCGCTCGGGCTGCCTGGGCTGGCCGGCTTCTGGGGCGAGGCGTTCGCCGTGGTCGCCGCCGTACGGCGGGGCGGCCCGCTCTGGACCACGCTCGCGGTGCTGGCCGCGTTGGGTGGGGCGCTGGCCGCCGCGTACCTGCTGCGGCTGCTGCGCCGGGTGACCCACGGCCGGCCCAGCCCGGCGGTCGGGCGGGTCGCGCCGGGGCTGGCCGGGGCGGAGTTGACCGCCTGGGCACCGCTGGTGCTGCTCGCCCTCGCCGTCGGCCTGGCCCCGGCGCTCGTCCTGTCGTACGCCTCCGGACCGGTCGACGCCCTGCTGGGGGTTCTCCGGTGAGGCCCGCAGTCGTGACCGAAGGTGAGCCCGGATGAGTCTGGTGCAGAGCGTGGACCATGTGGCGCTGCTGCCGGCGTACCTGGCCGCCGGCACGGCCGTGCTCGTGCTCCT
Source organism: Micromonospora eburnea (assembly GCF_900090225.1). Taxonomy (NCBI): domain Bacteria; kingdom Bacillati; phylum Actinomycetota; class Actinomycetes; order Micromonosporales; family Micromonosporaceae; genus Micromonospora; species Micromonospora eburnea. Next base: position 6,465,662 of record NZ_FMHY01000002.1, on the reverse strand, counting down.
GGCCGACCTCCTGGTGGCCCGCCCCGCCGTCACCGTGGCGGTGGCGGCGACCGGCGCGGCGGCCACCGCGCTCGGCGCGGCCCTGGCCGGTACGGGCGGCGAGCGGCGTACCTTCTGCGTCGCCGCCGACTGCTCCTACGTCTACGGCGGCCGGGCCGCCCTGGTCGGGGCGGTTTTCGCCCTGCTCACCCTCGGTGTGCTGGCGCTCTCGGGCCCGCTGCTGCGGGCCGGCCGGATCCCGGTGGGAGAACACTGCTTCCTGCTCGCCTGCGCGATGACCGGCGGCGTGGTGCTCGGCGCGGCCGGCGACCTGATCACCCTGGTCGTGGCGTTGGAGACGCTCACCCTGCCGCTCTACGTGCTGGTCGGGCTGCGCCGGGGCAGCCTGGCCGGAGCCGAGGCGGCGGTCACCTTCTTCGTGGTCAGTGTGGTGGCCACCACGGTGACCCTGCTCGGTGCGGCACTGCTCTACGCGGTGACCGGCGGCCTGCACCTGGACCGGCTCGGCGTCACCCTGGCCGCCGACGCGGAGCTGTGCGACCTGCCGCTCACCACGGTCGCCGTGGCGCTGGTGGTGGCCGGGCTGGCGTTCAAGGTCGCCGCCGTCCCGTTCCACGCCTGGGCCCCGGCCACGTACGACGGCGCGCCGCTGCCGGTGGCCGCGTACCTGTCGACGGCGTCGAAGCTGGGCGGGGTGGTGGCCCTGCTCGCGGTGGTGCAACGGGCGCTGCCGGCCACCGTGACCGGGCCGGTGCTGGCCGGGTTGGCGGTGCTCACCATGACCGTCGGCAACCTGGTGGCGCTGCGTCAGCGGCGTACCGTCCGGCTGCTCGCCTGGTCCTCGGTGGCCCAGGCCGGCTACATTCTCGCCCCGCTGGGCGCGCTCGCGCTGGCCGCCGGCCGCACCGCTGACGCCCGCGCCGAGGCGTACGCGGCGGCCGTCGCGTACGCCGTCTTCTTCGTGTTGCTGGAGCTGGCCGCCTTCGCGGCGCTGGTGGCGTTGCGCCCGGCGGACGGCGACGGCGGCACCCTGGCCGACCTGCGCGGCGCGGCCCGACGGCATCCGTGGATGGGTGGCGCGTTCGCGCTCGCGCTGGTCGGGCTGGCCGGCCTGCCACCCGGCCTGGCCGGCCTGTTCGCCAAGGTGACGGTGGTCCGCGCGCTGCTGGCCGGGCACGCGGGCTGGCTCGCCCTGGTGGTGGCGCTGAACGCGGTACTCGGCCTGGCCTACTACCTGCGCCTCGCTGCCACCCTGTACGCGGCGCCCGGCCCGGCCACGGCCCGCCCGGCGCGGATGGTGGTCGTGGCCCTCGGGGCCGCCACCGCCCTGGCCGTGGTGGTCGGCTTCGCTCCGCAACTCGTCCTGGATCTGGCCGCCCGCTGACCGGCGTTTTGTCCCTCCGTGCGCAGACGGCACAGCCGGCTCACAGAGATTCCCAGCCAACTTTCAGCCATGGGCAGGATGGTTGACGGGTACCGGTGTTGTTGAACCGGTCAGCGGCCCTCGCGCGGGTCCGCGCACCGAAGGAGCGATCGTGCATCACAACCGTCTGAAGACCGCAGCGCTGCTCGGCCTGTTGACCTCGCTGATCCTCGCGGTCGGCTACTGGTTCGGTGGGAGCGGCGGCCTCGTCATCGCCGTCGTCGTCTCGTTGCTGATGAACGGCGTCACCTACTTCTACTCCGACAAGCTCGCACTGCGCTCGATGGGGGCGCAACCGGTCAGCGAGGCAGAGTTCCCCGAGCTGTACCGGATGGTCCGCGAGCTGTCCACCCAGGCGGGCCAGCCCATGCCCCGCCTCTACGTGAGCCCCACGTCGCAGCCCAACGCGTTCGCCACCGGGCGTAACCCGCAGCACGCGGCGGTCTGCGTCACCCAGGGCATCGTCGAGATCCTCGACTACCGCGAGCTGCGCGGGGTGATCGGCCACGAGCTGTCCCACGTCTACAACCGGGACATCCTCATCTCCAGCGTGGCGGCCGGGCTGGCCGGCATCATCACCATGCTGGCGAACCTCGCCTGGTTCATCCCGCTGGGCTCCTCGGACGACGAGGACGGCCCGAACCCGGCGGTGCTGCTGCTCACCATGATCCTCGGCCCGATCGCGGCCACCGTGATCCAGCTCGCGATCAGCCGCAGCCGCGAGTACCAGGCCGACCAGTCCGGCGCCGAGCTGAGCCGGGACCCGCTGGCCCTGGCCAGTGCCCTGCGGAAGATCCACATGGGTACCCAGATGCGCCCGCTGCCGCCGCAGGGTCAGCTCACCAGCACCGCCCACCTGATGATCGACAACCCGTTCAAGCGGGGTGGCGGTGTCGCGGCCCTGTTCTCCACCCACCCGCCGATGGAGCAGCGGGTGGCCCGGCTGGAGCAGATGGCCCGCAACGCCGGCCCGGTGCAGTTCCAGCGCTGACCGACCTGGTCTCCGCCCGCGTCCGACAGCCGGACGCGGGCGGAGCCGTTTTCGACCCGGTGTGAGCGAGCCGACCACCTCCAGGATGAGCTGGGGCGTTAGGGTCGGAAGGTATTCCACCCATTACCTGTCTCCTCGGAGGTGTACCCGTGCGCGCTCTGCGCCAGTATCTGGGCGTCTGGCGGATTCCCGGCGCGCCGATGCTGCTGATCCTCGGCATCATCGGCCGGCTCGGGATCGGCATGACCCCGCTGGCGCTGCTGCTCGTGGTGCAGGGGGTGACCAACCGGTACTCCCTCGCCGCGGTCGCGGGCGGCATCTACGCACTCTCCGGCGCCGCGCTCAGCCCGGTCGCCGGGCGGGCCGCCGACCGGGTCGGCCCCACCCCGGTGCTGCTGGTCACCGCCGTCGCCCACCCGCTCGCCCTCTTCGGGCTGCTCTGGGCCAGCCAGTCCGGGGCCGGCAGCCTCGCCCTGATCTACGTGGCCGCCGGGGTCGCCGGGGCCACCTACCCGCCGCTGACCGCCGCCATCCGCGGCGCCTGGAACGACCTGACCACCCCCGCCTCCGGCCGGGCCCACCTGCGCAACACCGCGCTCGCCGCGGAGACCTCGCTCTTCGAGGTCGTCTTCGTGCTCGGCCCGCTGCTGGTGGCCGGGTTCGTCCTGTTCGCCGACGCCGCCGCCGCGCTGGTCGGGGCGGCGGTGGTCACCCTGGTCGGGACCACCGCCGTCGCGCTCGGCCAGGTGATGCGCAACTGGCGCCCGCACCCGCACGAGCACCAGGCCAAGGGGCTCGGCCCGCTGCGGGTCGGTGGCTTCCCGGCCCTGCTGCTCTGCGTCGCCTGCATCGGCATCGCGTTCGGGGCCGCCGGGGTGACCGTCCCGGCCTTCGCCGGGAACGCCGCCGCCGACGACCCGGAGAGCCTCGCCGGCGTGCTGCTCGCCGTCTGGGGCATCGGCAGCGCCGTCGGGGGCTTCTGGTTCGGCGTACGCCGGCCGGCCGCCAACATGACCCGCCAGTTCGCCTGGCTGCTCGCCGCCGTCGCGGCCAGCTTCGCCGTGTTCGCGGTGATGCCGACCCCGTCCGCGCTCGGCGTGGCGCTGGTGCTCGGCGGGGCCACCATCGCTCCCGCGCTGACCCTGGAGAACACCCTGGTCGGCCGGATCGCCCCGGCCGGCATGCTGAACGAGGCGTACACCTGGGTGGTCACCATGTCGGTGGCGGCGAGCGCCGCCGGGGGCGCGGTGGCCGGGCTGATCGTCGACCACGCCGGCGGCGTACCCTGGGCCTTCCTCTTCGCCGGGGCGGCCGTCGCCGTCGGGGCCGGGGTCGCCGCGCTGCCCGCCGGCCCCATCGCCCGCGCCGAGGCCTCGACGGTACGCGTCGAACAGCCGGTCGCCGCCTGACACTCAGCCGCCCGGACCCACGCCCCGGCTGCCCGAGGATCAAAGGCAGCCGGGGCGGGTACGCCGCCCGGCATGTTCGTCTTCTTCTCGAACCGGATCGGCTGTCTCGGCTCGATCCTGGTCAGCGCCATCCTGACGGTGATCCTGCTGCTGGTCTTCGCGCGCTGAGCCGTCGACCTGTTGAGCAACTCGGTGTGCGGCATGTTGGGGCCAATCCCGACCGCGAGACCACCCTTTGCCGCACACCGAGTTGATCACCGGGGCTACCGGGGACTATTTCCCGAGAACCCTCAGCGGTAGTTGGTGAACTGAAGGGCGACGCCGAAGTCCTCGCCCTTCAGCAGCGCGATGACGGCCTGGAGGTCGTCCTTCTTCTTGCCGGTGACCCGAAGCTGGTCGCCCTGGATCTGGGCCTGGACACCCTTCGGGCCCTCCTCGCGGATCTTCTTGCTGATCGCCTTGGCCTTGTCCGAGTCGATGCCCTGGATCACCTTGGCGTCGATCTTGAAGACCTTCCCAGACGAGCGCGGGTCGCCGGCGTCCAGCGACTTGAGCGAGATGTTCCGCTTGACCAGCTTCTCCTTGAAGACCTCCAGGGCGGCCCGGACCCGCTCCTCGGTCTCCGCCTGGAGGCTGATCGCCTCCTCGCCCGCCCAGGAGATCTCCGCACCGGTGCCGCGGAAGTCGAACCGCGTCGCGAGCTCCTTCTCCACCTGGCGGAGGGCGTTGTCGACCTCCTGCCGGTCGACCTTGCTCACGATGTCGAACGACGGGTTCGCTGCCATGCTCATGCTCCTGCTGTCCGGCGGTCTGTCCTGGTCCGTCCCCCGCTGACCAGCGGTGGGACCCCCTGACGGTACCCGGTTGCGAGAGGCCCGGGGGTAACCGCTATCCTTGCTTCCGCTGCCGCGTTACACGCGGTGGCACGCCCTGGCGGGTTGCCCGAGCGGCCAATGGGAGCGGACTGTAAATCCGTCGCGAAAGCTACAGAGGTTCGAATCCTCTACCCGCCACCAGGTGCGAGAACGGCCCCGTGAGCTGCGAAAACGCGCTCCGGGGCCGTTGTCGTTCAGTCGAGCGCAGTCCAGTCCGATCGGTCGGCGGTTACCGGGACGAAAGCGGAAACATCGATCTCGGCTTCGGGGTTCGGTCACGCTGACCTGCCACCCGATCAGCCGGCATCCGTACGCTGCGGACGACGGGGGCTCGGCGTCTTGGCGATCAAATCTAGACCCGTCGCACGGCGCGTCCGCAGCTCGTCGGGTTTCTGCTCGGGCTCGCGTGGGGCGTTGGGCTGTGGTTGGGCTGGTCCGACAAGGTCACGTCGCTGCTCCTCGCCGCCGGATCGTTCCTGTTTCATGCGCCGGCCGCCGTCGCCGCCCGGCGGGAGAGGGCACCCAGGCCACCGAAGTCCGCCGAGGAGGTTCTGAGGTGGTATCCGAAGTGGTGGGCCTGACACCGAGCTCTGGAGGCTGGCCAGGGCCGGCGATCAGGTCGGGTACGACCTCGACCCCGGACGCCTCGGGCAGCGCTCCTCACACCGCTCGTTCTGGGTAGCGGATCGACGCAACGTCGGCAGGCCCGTTCGGTGACCGAGGAGTGACGTCCGGGTCTGGTTTCGGGCGTGATGCATGTATGGTGACCTATGGCTGGGTGCGGGGGGTCTTGCCGGAGCGTGTCCGCGGTAGGGCTACTCAGCGTGATCCTTGAGGCTGATGATCGATTTGGGGTTTAGGTCGGAACCCGCAGTAGGTGAACCAGTCCGTCGACCCGGCAGGGCCCTGATCTGGCCAGGTGTGCCGCAGGGTGTGGGCCGAACGACGGAACCTGTCCAGCTCCCCGTGTCGGGCGGGGTTCCAGCGCTTTTCTATGTGCGAGCCCTGTGGCACGATCGTGGAACCCTAACCCCGTGACGCTCGCCGACAGGAGTAACCATGTCTGGTCGACGGTTGGGCCGGCTGCTTGGCTCGGTCCTCGCGATCGCCGCCGCTGCGGCTATCGGGTTCAACACCGGGCACCACAACGGCGTGGCTGGTCGCTACTCGAATGCGGACTTCATCTGGACCGTCGCACCCGCCGACAGGGGTGTCTGACTGACGCGGGAAGACGTCTGACGGGCAAGGAGCCTGCAGATCCGTAGCCCGTAGGGAGCGCCATGGCCGGTCGTGAACGTTCGCGACGGAGATCCAACGATCACGCCTGGCTGATCACCGGACCACTGGCACTGCTCGCGGTCGTTTGCGCCACGATTACCGGCTTGGTCGCAGACGAGGCCTTCGGCGAGTGGGCGTTGGCTGCCGCATTGCTGGTGGTAATGGTCGTTGTTGGCATTCCGGTGCTCAACTTCGTGGTCCGGCGGCAGTCGTTCGGCATGACGCTGACCGAGATCCCGCTCGTCGTGGCGCTCGCCCTGCTGCCACCGCTGACGGTTGTGGTGATCTACACCATCGCGTCGATGGTCACCCAGACCCGGCATCGCCTCCCCCCGGCAAAGTTCTGGTTCAACGTGGCCAAGGCGGCCGCCGGTACCTCCCTGGCCGGGCTCGTACTCCAGGCCCTGCCACGGATGCGGGGAGTGGGGCCGGGCACGTGGATGATCCTCTTCACGGCCGTCGGCTCGGTGATCGTTGTCAGTCTCGCCGCCATCGTTGGTGTGCACACCCTTCTGCAGGGCTGGCAGGCCGGGCGAGACGCGCTTCGCAGCGCCCCGCCCGGGTTGCTCACCGCCGCGATCAACACCTCGATGGGTCTGATGATCCTGATCGCGGTCAAGAGCACATGGTGGTCGGTTCTGCTGCTCGCGACGCTGGCGGCGGCACTGGTCCTGGTCTACCGGTCCTACGCGGAGTTCTTCCGGCAACACCGCACCCTCGCCCAGATGTACGACCTGACCCGGGCTACCGCCGAGAGCGGTCCGGACGGCACCCTTGCGGACGCCCTCCTCGGCCGGGTGCGAGCACTGATGCAGGCCGAGTACGCCACGCTCTGGCTGCCCGCGCAGGGCCGGCATCCCGAAGTGCTGCTCACCGCCCGGGTCGATGACAAGGGCCTGCTCGACGTGGTGCACACACCTGGCGTACTGCGGGAACGTGCCGCGACGGAGGGCCGCACCGTGGCGGTCGGTCGTGCCTTCGGTGTGGAGCAGGCGGCCCGCCGGGCGACGAACGACGCGAAGGTCAAGGACGTCATCGTGGTACCCCTGCGTTCCGGTCAAGCGGTGATCGGCACGCTCGAAGTCGCCAATCGGCTGAGCGACGTGGGCCATTTCACCCAGAGTGACATACCGGTCTTCGAGACGGTCGCCGCGCACGCCGCGGTTGCCCTCGAGAACTCCCGCCTGGTCGACCGGCTGAGGCACGACGCGACCCACGACACGTTGACCAAGCTGCCCAACCGCCGCCGGATCACCGCAGCGGTGGGCGAGGCCGTCAAGATCCGGGCGCCGGGCGAGGTGGTGGCGCTGCTGCTGTTCGATGTCGACCGGTTGCGCCAGGTCAACGAGTCGCTCGGCCACGCGGCCGGTGACAAGGTCCTCGTCGAGGTCGCCGAACGGCTGCGCGCCTGCGCGCCCTCCTCGGCACTGGTCGGCCGGGCCGGCGGTGACGAGTTCCTGGTGACGCTGCGGCTGGAGAGCGCCGAGGCGGCGCTGGAGTTGGCCGGGCGGATCCGCGAGCAGATCCGCGACGAGATGGTCTTCGACGCGCTCACCCTAGACGTGGACACCGCGGTCGGGGTGGCCGTGCACCCGGACCATGGCAGTGACGCGGTGACCCTGCTCCAGCGGGTGGATCTGGCGGCGACGGCCGCCAAGTCCGTTCCGGGCAGCGTCCAGCTCTACAGCCCGGCGTTGGAGTCCCGGTCGCTGCGTCGGCTGGGCCTCGCCGGCGATCTGCGGCGGGCGCTGGACGACGGCGCGCTGGAGGTCTACTTCCAGCCCAAGGTGACGTTGCGGGACCGGCGTCTGATCGGGGTCGAGTGTCTGGCCCGCTGGGAGCACCCGGCGCACGGCACGGTCGCGCCGGACGACTTCGTCGCGGTGGCCGAGCACACCGGCCAGCTCGGTCGGCTCACCGAGTTCGTGCTCCGGGAGAGCCTGCGGCGCAGCCGGGACTGGAGCCACGGCGAGCAGCCGCTGGCCGTGTCGGTCAACCTTGCCGCCCGCACCCTCACTGACCAGCATTTCCCCACCCTGGTACGGGAGCTGCTCGACGAGTACGGTGTGCCGCCGCAGCGGCTCACCCTGGAGATCACCGAGTCCGGCGTGCTGGACGGCACGGAGCGTCCGATACCCACCCTGCGGCGTCTGCGTGACCTCGGTGTCCGGCTCTCCGTTGACGACTTCGGCACCGGCAACTCGTCCCTGGCCCAGCTGCGCAGGCTGCCGGTGAACGAGGTGAAGGTCGACCGGTCGTTCGTGCAGGGGATGGCGACCGATCCGGGCGACCTGGCCATCGTGAACGCGGTGGTGACGCTCTCCCAGCAGTTCGGGCTGGCCGTGGTGGCCGAGGGCGTGGAGAGCGAGCTGACCCTGGAGCTGCTCCAGGACATCGGCTGCGAGATCGGCCAGGGCTTCCTGTTCAGCCGGCCGCTGCCGTACGAGCGGCTGGAGACCTGGTTCGGCGCCCAGGCCGACCCGGAGGCGGGCGCCGCCGACGAGCTGCCTCGCCTGCGCGCGGTGCTCTGAACTGCGCGGACGCGGTAACGGGGGATCCGATTTCACCTCGGGGGCAAGGTCGTGTACTGTTTCCCCTGCGCGGCACCCCACGGGGTGATCGGGCAGGCCCCCTTAGCTCAGTCGGCAGAGCGTCTCCATGGTAAGGAGAAGGTCTACGGTTCGATTCCGTAAGGGGGCTCAGAGGGTCCGGCTGGACCCGCCACGGCGGTGTAGCTCAGATGGCAGAGCAAGCGGCTCATAATCGCTGTGTCGCCGGTTCAAGTCCGGCCACCGCTACTCTCGTCCTCCGGGTCACCCGGTGGTCGGTGGGATGGGCGCCATAGGCGCCCACTTTGCATGTCTGCGCAGTAACGGCGTAGGCTGATGCGTCGTAGTTGTTACCCGTTAGCGAGGAAGGCACTCCGCCGTGGCGAAGGCGACCGATGTCCGGCCGAAGATCACTTTGGCGTGTGTGGAGTGCAAGGAGCGCAACTACATCACGCGCAAGAACCGCCGTAACGACCCGGACCGCATCGAGCTGAAGAAGTTCTGCCCGCGCGACGGCCGGCACACGGTCCACCGCGAGACCCGCTGACCCTCGGCCGGCCCTGCCGGCCCGGTCCCGCACACCTTCGAACGCCGATCCGCACGGACGGTGGCTCCGAGCCGCCAGCCCGTACGGATCGGCGTTTGTGCTTTCCGTGTAGGTTCGCGGCATGTCCCTGGACCCGTCCTTCGTCGGCCGGACCTATCCGCCGACCGCCCCCTATCAGGTGGGCCGAGAAAAGATCCGCGAGTTCGCCACCGCCATCGGCGCCACCGACCCGGCCCACCACGACCCTGAGGCGGCCCGCGCTCTCGGTCACTCCGACGTGGTCGCCCCGCCGACCTTCCCGGTGATCGTGACCATGGCTGCCAGTCGGCAGATCGTCGAGGATCCGGCGCTCGGCGTCGACTACAGCCGGGTCGTGCACGGCGACCAGCGGTTCGCGTACACCCGGCCGGTGGTGGCCGGTGACGAGCTGGTCTGCGTCAACACCATCGAGGAGATCACCAACCGGGGCGGGCACGGCTTCCTGACCACCCGCACGGATGTGAGCACCGTCGCCGGCGAGCCCGTGGTGGCCGTCTGGTCCAAGATCGTCGTACGCGGGGAGGCCTGACCGTGGAGCTGCCCACCCAGACGTTCCAGGTGACCCGTGCGGACCTGGTCCGCTACGCGGGCGCCTCGGGCGACTTCAACCCGATCCACTGGAGCGACCGCACCGCCACCAAGGTGGGCCTGCCCGGGGTCATCGCCCACGGCATGTTCACCATGGCGCTGGTCGGCCGGGCGGTCGCCGCCTGGGCCGGCGCGCCCGACGCGGTGGTCGACTTCGGCGTGCGGTTCACCCGCCCGGTGGTCGTGCCGGACACCGACGAGGGCACCGAGGTCGTGGTCGGCGCGGTGGTCAAGGAGGTCACCGAGGACGGCCTGACCAGGCTCGACATCACTGCGACCTGCCACGGGGAGAAGGTCCTGGCGCAGGCCCGGGCGACCGTCCGGACACCCCGCTGACCGGCTGGTCGACGCGCGAGGGGTAGACCGGTTGGGAAAGTCGCCCGACTACCCGTACACTGGTCCGCCGTGGGGCAAGTAACCCCTACCCGGCACTGCGTGTTCCGGGTTGGGGTGTGCTGCCGCACAGGGGTGTAGCTCAATTGGCAGAGCAGCGGTCTCCAAAACCGCAGGCTGCAGGTTCAAGTCCTGTCACCCCTGCGCCTCAGGCCTGACCGTTCCCGTGGGTCGCGCCGCCGTATGGCGGCGTCCGGCCCGTGGTGGTGGCACCGGCGGGGTGGTTCCGAGGCATTCGGGTCCTCCCGGTCGGTCCGCCGGCCGCGGCCCGTCGCGGGACGGTTGGTCCGGCCGGCGTGACCACACGCCGCGCACGCCCTTCAGCGTGCGACCCGAGATCCCGCACGGAGGGCGAAGTGGCCGAGAACAAGCGGCGCGGCGAGGACGCCGGCGACGAGCGTCTGCCTGAGGACGCGGTCGTCGACGACACGGCCGAAGACGACGCCACGAGCGAGGACGAGCCGGTCTCCCGGGGCGGCACCGCCACCCGTAAGCGGGCCCGGGCCGAGTCGACCGAGGGACGGAAGACCCGCAAGGACACCGAGCGGATCGGGGTCTTCGCCCGTATCGCGCGGTTCTTCCGCGAGGTCGTGGCCGAGTTGCGTAAGGTCATCTGGCCGACCCGCAAGGAACTGCTGACCTACACGGGCGTGGTGGTCACCTTCGTCGCGGTGATGCTGGCGATCGTGGCCGGCCTGGACTTCGGCTTCGCGAAGGCGGTGCTGTGGGTCTTCGGCAACCCCAGCTGACCGGCGACCAGCCATAGTGACGGAAGTGAGCGAGCGTGCCTGAGTACGACGAGACCGCCGAGACCCCGGACGAGCAGTCCACGGTGGCGACGGCGGCCAACAACGAGTCGGTCGAGGCCGCCAGCGAGCCGGAATTCCCGACGACTGAGCCCGCCCCGGACGAGGACTTCGACCCGGTTGCCGAGCTGCGCCAGAAGCTGCGCTACGCCCCCGGCGACTGGTACGTGGTGCACTCGTACGCCGGCTACGAGAACAAGGTCAAGACCAACCTCGAGACCCGGATCACCTCCCTCGACATGGAGGACTACATCTACCAGGTCGAGGTGCCGACCCGGGAAGAGGTCGAGGTCAAGAACGGCAAGCGGTCGCAGATCCAGGCGAAGGTCTTCCCGGGCTACATCCTGGTCCGGATGGAGCTGACCGCGGAGTCCTACTCCTGCGTCCGGAACACCCCGGGGGTCACCGGCTTCGTCGGCGCGACCGACCGGGCCGACCGGCCGGCGCCGCTGAGCCTCGACGAGGTGCTGAAGTGGCTGGCCCCGGCGGTCGAGGCCGTGGAGAAGAAGGCCAAGCCCGAGGTCAAGGTCCTCGACTTCGAGGTCGGTGACTCGGTCACCGTCACCGACGGAGCCTTCGCCTCGCTGCCGGCGACGATCAGCGAGATCAACGCTGACCAGCAGAAGCTCAAGGTGCTGGTGTCGATCTTCGGCCGGGAGACTCCGGTCGAGCTCAACTTCAACCAGGTCGCCAAGATCTGACGTACGCCTTCGCGCCGGCGGTGGGCATCCGGCCGCCGCCGGTGTGTCGTCTCCCCGCCCGGCGGACCTCGGCGGGGGGCGGCGCGACGGCTGCGCTACCCTAGAACGTCGGCTGTCCGCAGCACGCTGACCGTGCGTGCCCGCGGACCGGCGAAAATCCCAGTTCCAAGCCCCAGGAAGAGACATGCCTCCGAAGAAGAAGCTCGTCAAGACGTTCACGCTTCAGCTGCCGGCGGGCCAGGCCACTCCGGCGCCGCCGGTCGGCCCCGCGCTCGGCCAGCACGGCGTGAACATCATGGAGTTCTGCAAGTCCTACAACGCGCAGACCGAGTCGCAGCGGGGCGACATCGTCCCCGCCGAGATCAGCGTCTACGAGGACCGCACCTTCACCTTCGTGCTGAAGACCCCGCCCGCTGCCCGGCTGCTGATCAAGGCCGCTGGCGTGCAGAAGGGTTCGGGCGTCCCGAACAAGGAGAAGGTCGGCACGGTGAGCCGCGCCCAGGTACGCGAGATCGCCGAGAAGAAGATGGCTGACCTCAACGCCAACGACCTCGACCAGGCCGAGAGGATCATCGCCGGCACCGCCCGGTCGATGGGCCTGAACGTCGCCGACTGACCTCGCCTCACCGCTCCACCTGATCAGTTCGTGGGAGGGCCGCGGACGTCGCGGGCCCGCCAAAGACCACAGGAGTAACAAGCCATGCAGCGCAGCAAGAACTACCGCAAGGCCGCCGAGGTCATCGACCGGTCGAAGCTCTACACCCCCGCCGAGGCCGTCAAGCTGGCCAAGGAGACCACCAACGTCAAGTTCGACGCCACGGTCGAGGTCGCCATGCGCCTCGGCGTCGACCCCCGCAAGGCGGACCAGATGGTCCGCGGCACGGTCAACCTGCCGCACGGCACCGGCAAGACCGCCCGCGTGATCGTCTTCGCCGCCGGCGCGAAGGCCGAGGAGGCCGCCGCCGCGGGTGCGGACGAGGTGGGCACCGACGAGCTGGTCGCCCGTATCCAGGGCGGTTGGCTCGACTTCGACGCGGCGATCGCCACCCCTGACCAGATGGCCAAGATCGGCCGGATCGCGCGGATCCTGGGCCCGCGCGGCCTGATGCCGAACCCGAAGACCGGCACGGTGACCATGGATGTCGCCAAGGCCGTCTCGGACATCAAGGGCGGTAAGATCACCTTCCGGGTGGACAAGCACTCCAACCTCCACCTGATCATCGGCAAGGCCTCGTTCTCCGAGGCCCAGCTGATCGACAACTACGCGGCGGTGCTGGACGAGGTGCTGCGCTCGAAGCCCTCCGCGGCGAAGGGCAAGTACCTGAAGAAGGTCACCCTCACCACCACCATGGGCCCGGGCGTCCCGGTCGACCCGAACGCGGTGAAGAACCTGCAGGAGACCTCGGCCGACGCCTGAGCACGACTGCCCTAACGGGGCCCCGCCACCCACGTGGCGGGGCCCCGTTCGTCTGCCCGCTGTGGCAGGCTCGTCGCATGCGGCTGGAGGACGTCTGGTTCGGCTACCACCGACGCGGCCCGTGGGTGTTGCGGGAGACCGAGGTGCGGATCGGCCCGGGCGAGGCGGCGGTGGTGCTCGGGCGCAACGGCGCGGGCAAGTCGACGCTGCTCCAACTCGCGGCGGGCGGGCTCCGGCCAACCCGCGGCCGCGTGATCGACCGGCCCGCCGCCGTCGGCTGGGTGCCGGAGCGTTTCCCCGCCGACCAGCCGTTCACCGTGGCGCACTACCTCACCGCGATGGGCCGGGTCGCCGGCCTCTCCGGGCCGCAGGCCGACCGGGCGGTGCGGCACTGGGTCGACCGGCTCGGCCTGGCCCGGTTCCACGGGGTCCGGCTGCCCCAGTTGTCGAAGGGCACCGCCCAGAAGGTCGGCCTGGCCCAGGCCCTGCTGCGACGGCCCGGCCTGCTCGTCCTCGACGAGCCCTGGGAGGGGCTGGATGCCGCCGCCCGCGAGTTGGTGCCGGTGTTCATCAACGAGGTGCTGGCCGAGGGCGGCACGGTGCTGGTCAGCGACCACCGGGGGGAGACCGTCCGGCTGCCCGGCGCCCGGCAGTGGACGGTAGCCGACGGCACGGTCACCGAGCAGGCGCCGTCGGAGGGCGCGGCCATGGCGGTGGTGGAGCTTGCGGTCCCGGCCGCCCGGGTCGCCGCCGCCGTCGCCCGGTTGCGCGCCGACGGGCACCACGTCCTGCGGGTACGCGACGACCCCGCCCCGCCGCCCACCACGCGGCCCGATTCCGGCTCGCCGCCCGATGCCACCCCGCCTCCCGCCCCGCGGCCCGATTCCGGGCCGTTGCCCGACACCGCCCCGCCGCCCGTCGCGGCGCCACCGACCGAGGCCGTACCGCCCCGTGCGAACGGCCCACGGCGCGGCGACGGTCCCGGGCACGCGGCCGACCCGGGCTCCGAGGGCGGCCCGGTCGACGTCCCGATCCCGGCCGAGCCGGCCGCCGCCCCGCCGGCCGGCGAAGTGGTGGCCGGGCGGGACCTGACCGGTCCGGCCCGGGAGGTGACCCGGTGATCGCGCTGGTCCGGCTGCGGCTGGCGGGCTTCCTGCGTACCGGACGGGCGCTGGCGCCGGTGCTGGCCGGCCTGCTGGCCCTCGGCGTCCTCTACGGCGGTGGCCGGGCCCAGCCGGCGGAGGCGTACGGCGTCTCGGCGGTGGTGCTGTTCCCGGTGCTGGCCTGGCAGACGAAGCTCCTGCTGGACGTGGAGCCGGACGTGCAACGCCGGCTGGCCCGGGTGGTGGTCGGTCCGGCCCGGGAGCAGGTTGCCGGCCTGGTCGCGGCGGCGGTGGCCGGGCTCGGCACGGTGGCCCTGGCGCTGGTTTTCCCGTGGCTGGTCGGCGGGGTGACCGGGCAGGTCCCGCCCGGCGGTCGGTCGGTGCCCGCCGGGATCGCCCTCGGCGTCTGGGCGCACCTGCTCGCCCTGCCGGCGGCGGTGGCGCTTGGCGCGTTGGCCAGCCGGGTGATCACCCGCAGCGCCGGCTACGGCGTCGCCGTGCTGACGGTCGGCGTGGTCGGTGCCCTGGTCCTGGGGTTGAGCGGTTCGGTGGTCCCGTGGCTGGCGCCGCCGGTGATGCCGGTCGCGCGGGCGCTGGCCGGCGAGCTGGCGGTCCCGACCGTCCTGCTGCTGACCGGCTGGGCGCTCACCTGGGCGGCGGTGGTGCTCGCCGGCTACGTACGCGGGCGTCGTACCCGCGCCTGACCGCCGTGGGCGCTCGCGCTCGATCGACTCGGTGTGCCGCGCACCGCCCTTTCCCGCTGCGGCGACGGGGCGATGTGCCGCATCTTGAGTCGATCACCGAATCGGGTGAGCGTGACCCGGGGCACCCGGTGCCGATTTGGTGCTGCCCGGTCCCGTCGCGTACTCTTGCCGCGTAGTTCCACCCAGAGACCGCTGGTCACCGTGCCTCGGCACGGTCGAAGGTCCCGCGATGACGGGCGACCCGCGCAGGGCGGCAAGCGAAAATCGGTGCTGTGCGTGGTCCGCCGACCGCGTTCATCGTGCCGGCCCTCGCCCCGTGCGCCCTGCGCCGGGGCTTTTCTCGTTGTCGTGATGCCTCCGCGCCGTCGCGAGCGTCCGCTCGTCGCCGGCGTACCAGCTCCGAGTAACGAGAGAGGAGGGACATGGCGGACAAGCCGATCCGGGCCGACAAGGCCACGGCCGTCGCCGAGCTGACCGACAGCTTCCGCAACGCGGGGGCCACCGTGCTGACCGAGTACCGCGGGCTCACGGTTTCCCAGCTCACCCAGCTGCGGCGCTCGCTCGGCAAGGAGACCAGCTACACGGTCGCGAAGAACACGCTGGCGAAGCGTGCCGCGGCCGACGCGGGCATCTCCGGCCTCGACGAGCTGTTCACCGGTCCTACCGCGCTGACTTTCGTTTCGGGCGACGTCGTCGAGGCGGCGAAGGGGCTTCGCGACTTCGCGAAGGCCAACCCGAAGCTCGTCATCAAGGGCGGTGTCTTCGAGGGCAAGGCCATTTCCGCGGCCGAGGTCACGAAGCTCGCCGACCTGGAGTCCCGCGAGGTGCTGCTGGCGAAGCTGGCCGGCGCCATGAAGGGCAACCTGAGCAAGGCCGCGGCCCTGTTCCAGGCTCCGCTCGCCAAGACCGCGCGTCTGGCGGCCGCCCTGCAGGACAAGCGCGAGAAGGAGGGCGCCGAGGCGGCCTGAGGCCCCGCGGCGCACCCACGTTCTTAGTTAAACCATTCAGGAAAGGACGCCAGACATGGCGAAGCTCAGCACCGACGAGCTGCTCGACGCGTTCAAGGAGATGACGCTGATCGAGCTCTCTGAGTTCGTGAAGCAGTTCGAGGAGACCTTCGAGGTCACCGCGGCCGCCCCGGTGGCCGTCGCCGCCGCCCCGGGTGCCGCGGGTGCCGCTGCCCCGGTCGAGGAGGAGAAGGACGAGTTCGACGTCATCCTCGACGCCGACGGTGGCAAGAAGATCCAGGTCATCAAGGTCGTGCGCGAGCTGACCGGCCTGGGCCTGAAGGAGGCCAAGGACCTGGTCGAGGCCGCGCCGAAGGCGGTCCTGGAGAAGGCCAACAAGGAGACCGCCGAGAAGGCCAAGGCCAAGCTCGAGGGCGAGGGCGCCAAGGTCACCCTCAAGTGACCTTGAGGTCGATCTGACGCGTCTCCGGCTCGCGTGAGCCGGGGCACACCGCGTCGCGGCGGGCGGTGATCCGAGATGAGGATCGCCGCCCGCCGTGCATGGCGGGGTGCCCGGTGGAAGTGGCGTGAGCAGGGCGTTCAGCGTCCGGCGTAGGGTCTGGGAGTGACGTCTGTCGGTAGTCCGTCGGGGGGAAAGCCACCTCGACCGGTAACCGGCCCTTGACGCGACACCGGGCTGACAGGCACGCTGGCACCAGCAAGACCTTCCGCGCTTGCAACGGCCACCTCTCGGGTAATGGCAGCGGCAGCACCATGGCCGTCGCGCCCGAGCGGCCCGGCAGGAACGTCGCGTTCCGAGCGGCCCGGTAGACCCGGATTCCCTGGGTCCCGAGGCAAGTTCCGCGACGACCTGCGGGGTGGGCTGGACAGCGGTTAGCCTCTCGGCTACACTGCTAGTTTGCGCTGCCTTCCGACTTGACCCCTGCTCGGAAATGTCCGATTACGGCTATTTCTGGTGGGGTCATTGGAGTGCACGCGTATCAGCCGTTATGCAGCACCGGTCCTCGGAAGGACGCATCTTGGCAGCTTCCCGCCCTGCGAAGACCAGTCGTACGTCGAGCGCTTTCGCGCCCCGCCGAGTTTCTTTCGGCAGGATCACCGAACACCTCGAGGTCCCCAACCTCCTTGCCATCCAGAACGAGTCCTTCGACTGGCTCGTCGGCAACGAGGCTTGGCAGGGCCGGTCGGCCGACGACCCGCACGCACGCTCGGGTCTCGCGGAGATCCTCGACGAGATCAGTCCCATTGAGGACTTCTCCGGCACCATGTCGCTCTCCTTCTCGGCTCCGCGCTTCGACGAGGTCAAGGCCTCGATCGAGGAGTGCAAGGAGAAGGACCTGACCTACTGCGCCCCGCTGTTCGTGACGGCGGAGTTCACCAACAACACCACCGGCGAGATCAAGAGCCAGACGGTGTTCATGGGTGACTTCCCGATGATGACGCCGAAGGGCACCTTCATCATCAACGGCACCGAGCGCGTCGTGGTCAGCCAGCTCGTCCGCTCGCCGGGCGTCTACTTCGACAAGCAGCCGGACAAGACCTCCGACCGCGACCTCTCCAGCGTCAAGGTCATCCCGAGCCGGGGTGCCTGGCTGGAGTTCGACATCGACAAGCGCGACACGGTCGGCGTCCGTATCGACCGCAAGCGTCGGCAGGCCGTCACCGTCCTGCTCAAGGCCATCGGGTGGTCGGCGGAGCAGATCCGCGAGAAGTTCGGCTGGTCCGAACTGATGATGACCACGCTGGAGAAGGACCACATCGCCGGGCAGGACGAGGCGCTGCTGGACATCTACCGCAAGCTCCGTCCGGGCGAGCCGCCGACCCGCGAGAACGCCCAGACCCTGCTGGACAACCTCTTCTTCAACCCGAAGCGGTATGACCTGGCCAAGGTCGGGCGGTACAAGTTCAACAAGAAGCTCGAGATCGACGTCCCGATCACCACCGGGACGCTGACCGAGGACGACATCGTCGCCACCGTGGAGTACCTCTGCCGGCTGCACGCCGGTGAGGAGGGCTACGAGGCCGACGACATCGACCACTTCGGCAACCGTCGCCTGCGTACCGTGGGCGAGCTGATCCAGAACCAGGTTCGGGTCGGCCTGTCCCGGATGGAGCGCGTCGTCCGCGAGCGGATGACCACCCAGGACGTCGAGGCGATCACGCCGCAGACCCTGATCAACATCCGTCCGGTGGTGGCGGCGATCAAGGAGTTCTTCGGCACCTCGCAGCTGTCCCAGTTCATGGACCAGACCAACCCGCTGGCGGGCCTGACCCACCGGCGGCGGCTGAGCGCGCTCGGCCCGGGTGGTCTGTCCCGGGAACGGGCCGGCTTCGAGGTCCGCGACGTGCACCCGTCCCACTACGGCCGGATGTGCCCGATCGAGACGCCGGAAGGCCCGAACATCGGTCTGATCGGCGCGCTCTCCACCTTCGCCCGGGTCAACCCGTTCGGCTTCATCGAGACGCCGTACCGGAAGGTCGTCAACGGCCGGGTCACCGACCAGATCGACTACCTGACCGCGGACGAGGAGGACCGGTTCGTCAAGGCGCAGGCCAACGCCCCGCTGCGCTCCGACGGGTCGTTCGCCGAGGATCGCGTCCTGGTCCGCCGTAAGGGCGGTGAGACCGAGGACGTGCCGCCGGAGGCCGTGGACTACATGGACGTCTCGCCGCGGCAGATGACCTCCGTCGCGACCGCGATGATCCCGTTCCTCGAGCACGACGACGCCAACCGCGCGCTCATGGGCGCCAACATGCAGCGCCAGGCGGTGCCGCTGGTCAAGGCCGAGTCCCCGCTGGTCGGTACGGGCATGGAGTACCGCGCGGCGGTGGACGCCGGTGACGTCGTCGTCGCCGAGGTCGGTGGCGTGGTCGAGGACCTCTGCGCCGACTACATCACCGTCCACCAGGACGACGGCCACCGCCGTACGTACCTGCTGCACAAGTTCCGCCGCTCCAACGCCGGCTCCTGCGTCAACCAGAAGCCGGTCGTCTTCGAGGGCGACCGCGTCGAGGCCGGCCAGGTCATCGCCGACGGTCCGTGCACCGACGAGGGCGAGATGGCGCTCGGGCGCAACCTGCTCGTGGCGTTCATGACCTGGGAGGGCCACAACTACGAGGACGCGATCATCCTGTCGCAGCGCCTCGTGCAGCAGGACGTGCTCACCTCGATCCACATCGAGGAGCACGAGGTCGACGCCCGGGACACCAAGCTCGGCCCGGAGGAGATCACCCGCGACATCCCGAACGTCAGCGAGGAGATGCTCGCCGACCTCGACGAGCGCGGCATCATCCGGATCGGCGCCGAGGTCGTCCCCGGCGACATCCTGGTCGGCAAGGTCACCCCGAAGGGTGAGACCGAGCTGACCCCGGAGGAGCGGCTGCTCCGCGCGATCTTCGGCGAGAAGGCGCGCGAGGTCCGGGACACCTCGCTGAAGGTGCCGCACGGTGAGACCGGCACGGTCATCGGCGTGCGTACCTTCTCCCGGGAGGACGGCGACGAGCTGCCCCCGGGTGTGAACGAGCTGGTCCGGGTCTACGTGGCCCAGAAGCGCAAGATCCAGGACGGTGACAAGCTCGCGGGCCGCCACGGCAACAAGGGCGTCATCTCCAAGATCCTGCCGATCGAGGACATGCCGTTCCTGGAGGACGGCACCCCGGTCGACATCGTGCTGAACCCGCTCGGTGTGCCGTCCCGGATGAACATCGGCCAGGTCCTGGAGACCCACCTCGGGTGGGTGGCCAAGACCGGTTGGAGTGTCGACGGCGACGACGCCGAGTGGAAGCGCCAGCTCCGCTCGATCGAGGCGCACGAGTCCGAGCCGGACACCAACGTGGCCACCCCGGTCTTCGACGGTGCCCGGGAGGAGGAGATCTCCGGTCTGCTCGCGTCGACCCTGCCCAACCGGGACGGCAAGCAGCTGATCGGCTCCTCGGGCAAGGCGCGGCTGTTCGACGGGCGCTCGGGCGAGCCGCTGCCCGACCCGATCGCGGTCGGCTACATCTACATCCTGAAGCTCAACCACCTGGTCGACGACAAGATCCACGCTCGGTCGACCGGCCCGTACTCGATGATCACGCAGCAGCCGCTGGGTGGTAAGGCGCAGTTCGGTGGCCAGCGCTTCGGTGAGATGGAGTGCTGGGCGATGCAGGCGTACGGCGCCGCGTACGCCCTGCAGGAGCTGCTGACCATCAAGTCCGACGACGTCCTGGGCCGGGTGAAGGTCTACGAGGCGATCGTCAAGGGCGAGAACATCCCCGAGCCGGGCATCCCGGAGTCGTTCAAGGTGCTGCTCAAGGAGCTGCAGTCGCTGTGCCTCAACGTCGAGGTGCTCTCCAGCGACGGCGTGGCCCTGGAGATGCGCGAGACCGACGACGAGGTGTTCCGGGCCGCGGAGGAGCTGGGCATCGACCTGTCCCGGCGCGAGCCGAGCTCGGTCGAAGAGGTCTGAGGTGGGCGGTCGGGGGCCGGTTCGCCGGCTCCCGACCCCACCGGTTAGCTAAGCAGTACAGACGACGACATAGGGGACATAGTGCTCGACGTCAACTTCTTCGACGAGCTGCGCATCGGCCTCGCCACCGCTGACGACATCCGTCAGTGGTCCCACGGCGAGGTCAAGAAGCCCGAGACCATCAACTACCGCACCCTGAAGCCGGAGAAGGACGGGCTCTTCTGCGAGAAGATCTTCGGTCCGCAGCGGGACTGGGAGTGCTACTGCGGTAAGTACAAGCGGGTCCGCTTCAAGGGCATCATCTGCGAGCGCTGCGGCGTCGAGGTGACCCGCTCCAAGGTTCGCCGGGAGCGGATGGGCCACATCGAGCTGGCTGCTCCGGTGACCCACATCTGGTACTTCAAGGGCGTGCCGAGCCGGCTGGGCTACCTGCTGGACCTCGCCCCGAAGGACCTCGAAAAGATCATCTACTTCGCCTCGTACGTCGTGACGAGCGTGGACGCCGAAGCGCGTCACCGCGACCTCTCGACCATCGAGAACGAGATCCTGGCCGAGAAGCGGCAGGCCGAGAACAGCCGCGACTCGGAGATCGAGAAGCGGGCCGCCAAGCTCGAGGCCGACCTGGCCGAGCTGGAGGCCGAGGGCGCGAAGGCGGACGTCCGGCGCAAGGTCAAGGAGGGCGGAGAGCGCGAGATGCGCCAGATCCGCGACCGGGCCCAGCGCGAGATCGACCGCCTCGACGAGGTCCTCGACACCTTCCGCAAGCTGGAGCCGAAGCAGCTGGTCACCGACGAGCTGCTCTACCGCGAGCTGCGGGACCGCTTCGGTGAGTACTTCACCGGTGGCATGGGCGCCGAGGCCATCAAGGCGCTGGTGCAGAACATGGACCTCGAAGCCGAGGCCGAGAGCCTGCGCGAGACCATCCGGTCCGGCAAGGGCCAGCGGAAGATCCGGGCGCTCAAGCGGCTGAAGGTCGTCGCGGCGTTCCAGAACACCCGCAACTCGCCGCTCGGCATGGTGCTGGACTGCGTCCCGGTCATCCCGCCGGACCTGCGTCCGATGGTGCAGCTGGACGGTGGCCGCTTCGCGACCTCCGACCTGAACGACCTGTACCGCCGGGTGATCAACCGGAACAACCGCCTCAAGCGACTGATCGACCTCGGCGCGCCCGAGATCATCGTCAACAACGAGAAGCGGATGCTCCAGGAGGCCGTCGACGCGCTGTTCGACAACGGCCGTCGTGGCCGGCCGGTCACCGGTCCGGGTAACCGCCCGCTGAAGTCGCTCTCCGACATGCTCAAGGGCAAGCAGGGCCGGTTCCGCCAGAACCTGCTGGGCAAGCGCGTCGACTACTCCGGCCGTTCGGTCATCGTGGTCGGCCCGAAGCTCAAGCTGCACCAGTGCGGCCTGCCCAAGCAGATGGCGCTGGAGCTGTTTAAGCCGTTCGTGATGAAGCGGCTGGTCGACCTCAACCACGCGCAGAACATCAAGTCCGCCAAGCGGATGGTCGAGCGGCAGCGGCCGGTCGTGTGGGACGTGCTGGAAGAGGTCATCGGCGAGCACCCGGTCCTGCTGAACCGGGCGCCGACCCTGCACCGGCTGGGCATCCAGGCCTTCGAGCCGCAGCTGGTCGAGGGCAAGGCCATCCAGATCCACCCGCTGGTCTGCACCGCGTTCAACGCCGACTTCGACGGTGACCAGATGGCGGTCCACGTGCCGCTGTCCGCCGAGGCTCAGGCCGAGGCGCGGATCCTGATGCTGTCGTCGAACAACATCCTCAAGCCGGCCGACGGCAAGCCGGTCACCATGCCCACCCAGGACATGGTCATCGGCCTCTACCACCTCACCCACCGCACCCCGGGTGGGGCGGGCGAGGGCCGGGCGTTCAGCTCGGACGCCGAGGCGCGGATGGCGTACGACAACGGCGAGCTGCACCTGCAGGCCCCGGTCAAGATCCGGCTGCGCGGCATCGTCGGGGTCGACAACGGCGCCGGCGCCGAGCCGTGGGTCGCGCCCGAGGGCTGGGTCGAGGGCGAGCCGGTGACGGTGGAGACCACCCTGGGCCGGGTCCTGTTCAACGAGACGCTGCCGCCGGGCTACCGCTTCGTGAATTACGAGATCCGTAAGGGGCAGCTCTCCGCGATCGTCAACGACCTCGCCGAGCGCTTCCCGAAGGTGGCCCTCGCGGCCACCCTGGACGGGCTCAAGGAGGCCGGTTTCCACTGGGCCACCTGGTCCGGCGTCACCATCGGCATGGAGGACGTCATCGCTCCGCCGCGTAAGCGGGAGATCCTGGAGCGGTACGAGAAGGAAGCCGACCGGATCGACAAGCAGTACCAGCGTGGTCTGATGACCGCCGAGGAGCGCCGCGGCGAGCTCATCGAGATCTGGACCAAGGCGACCAACGAGGTCGCCAAGGAGATGGACACCGCGCTGCCGCAGGAGAACCCGCTGTGGAAGATGATCAACTCGGGTGCCCGCGGTAACCTGCTCCAGCTCCGGCAGATCGCGGCGATCCGTGGTCTGGTGGCCAACCCGAAGGGTGAGATCATCCCGCGGCCCATCAAGGCCTCGTACCGGGAGGGTCTGTCCGTGCTGGAGTACTTCATCTCCACGCACGGTGCCCGCAAGGGTCTGGCGGACACCGCCCTGCGTACCGCCGACTCGGGTTACCTGACCCGGCGTCTGGTGGACGTCTCGCAGGACGTCATCATCCGCGAGGAGGACTGCGGCACCGACCGGGCCATCCCGATGCAGATCGGCGAGCGGCTCGACGGCAAGCTCGTCGTGCACGAGCACGCCGAGACCAGCGTGCACGCCCGTACCCTGGCCGACGACATCAAGGGGCCGGACGGCACCCTGGTGGCCGAGCGGGGTCAGGACATCAACTCGATCCTGGTCGACAAGATCGTCGCGGCCGGGGTGGAGAGCGTCCGGGTGCGCAGCGTGCTCACCTGCGAGTCGAAGCTGGGCGTCTGCGGTGCGTGCTACGGCCGCTCGCTGCCGACCGGCAAGACCGTGGACGTCGGCGAGGCGGTCGGCATCATCGCCGCCCAGTCGATCGGTGAGCCGGGTACGCAGCTGACGATGCGTACGTTCCACACCGGTGGTGTCGCCGGTGAGGACATCACCCAGGGTCTGCCCCGTGTCCAGGAGATCTTCGAGGCCCGGATCCCGAAGGGTAAGGCGCCCATCGCCGACACCCCGGGCCGGATCCGGATCGAGGACGGCGAGCGGTCGCGGAAGATCATCGTGGTGCCTGACGACGGCAGCGACGAGATCGTCTACGACAAGATCTCCAAGCGGGTCCGGCTGCGGGCCCAGGACGGCGACCACGTCGAGGTCGGCGAGAAGCTCACCGAGGGCACCATCGACCCGCACGAGCTGCTGCGCATCCTCGGCCCGCGCGCGGTCCAGGTCCACCTGACCCAGGAGGTCCAGGAGGTCTACCGCTCGCAGGGTGTGCTCATCCACGACAAGCACATCGAGATCATCATCCGCCAGATGCTGAAGCGGGTGACGGTCATCGACTCCGGCTCGACCGAGTTCCTGCCGGGCGTGCTGGTCGACCGGGCGCTCTTCGAGTCGGAGAACCGCCGACTCGTCTCCGAGGGCGGCGAACCCGCCGCGGGTCGCCCGGTGCTGATGGGTATCACCAAGGCCTCGCTGGCCACGGACTCCTGGCTGTCGGCGGCCTCCTTCCAGGAGACCACCCGGGTGCTGACGGACGCGGCGATCCACGCCCGCAGCGACTCGCTGATCGGCCTCAAGGAGAACGTGATCATCGGTAAGCTCATCCCGGCCGGTACGGGCATCAGCAAGTACCGCAACATCCGGGTCGAGCCGACCGAGGAGGCGAAGGCCAAGGTCTACTCGATGACCGGCTACCCGGAGACCGACTACGGCTTCGGGCCGGCCAGCGGCCAGGCGGTGCCGCTGGACGACTTCGACTTCGGGTCGTACCGCTAAGCACCAGCAACGACGAGGCCCCCGGCATCCGCCGGGGGCCTCGTCGTATGTGGGGTGCACTATCTGAAGAGATATCTATCGAGAGAAAGCTGTCGAGAGAATACTCTCGATGTCATGGAAGGCGACGGACCACGCACCCTCACCGACGCCCGGGAACTGCGGGCGCTCAGTCATCCCGTACGGCTGGCCCTGCTGGAGGCGCTCGGCGGCGGCCCACTGACCGCCACCCAGGCCGGCGAGCTGATCGGGGAGAGCCCGACCACCTGCTCGTTCCACCTGCGGCAGTTGGCCCGCTACGGCTTCGTGGAGGAGGCCGGCGGCGGGCGCGGTCGGGCCCGGCCGTGGCGGCTGACCCGACAGGGCTGGTCGGCGCCGGCCCGCCCCGACGACGCCGAGTGGACCCTTGCGTCCCAGGCACTCGACCGGGTGCTGCTCGACCGGTACGTCCAGCGCCTGCGCACCGTCGTCGACGACGCTCCCACCTATCCCCGTGAGTGGTACGAGGCGGCCGTCGGGCAGCAGCATCTCTTCCACCTGACCCCCGCCGAGCTGGCCGAGTTCGCCGCCGCCTACCGCGAGTTGGTCGCCGATTTCGCCACCCGCTTCGACCGGCGGCGCACCGAGACCGCGGCCCGCCCGGCCGGGGCGCTCCCGGTCGAGCTGCTCTTCTTCGGCTACCCCGTGCGGGCCCCGGAGGTGTCGGATGTCGACCCGACGACTGCTCGCTGACCCGCGCGCCCGCCGCTACCTGACCGGGCAGACGCTGTCCCTCGTCGGCGACAGCGCGATGTGGCTGGCCTGCGGCATCTGGGTGAAGGACCTGACCGGGAGCAACGGCGCGGCCGGGCTGACCTTCCTCTTCTTCACCGCCCCGGCGCTGCTCGCGCCGCTGGCCGGGCTGCTCGCCGACCGGCTACCGCGCCGCCGGCTGCTGGTCGGGGCGAACCTGGCCGGCGTGGCGCTCCTGTTGCCGCTGCTGGCGGTCCACGGCCCCCACCAGGTGCCACTGATCTATGCGGTCATGCTCCTCTACGGCTGCCTCCACCTGGTCATCGAGCCGGCCCAGTCGGCACTGCTCGTCAGCCTGCTCCCCACCGACCTGCTGGCCAGCGCGAACGGGCTGCTGCGTACGGCCCGGGAGAGCCTGCGCCTGCTCGCCCCGCTCGCCGGCGCCGGTCTGTACGCACTGCTCGGCGGGGCGGCGGTGGCCGTACTGGACATGGCGACCTTCGCCGCCGCGGCCGGGCTGCTGCTGGCCCTCCGGGTCCCGGACCCGGCCCCGGCGCGGCCCGAGCGCACCGGTGGCGTGCTCCGGCACTGGGCGGCGGAGGCGAGCGCCGGGTTCCGGCATCTCGCCGGGCATCCGCTGCTGCGCCGGGTGGTCCTCGCGACCGCGGTGCTTGCCCTGGTGCTGGGCTTCAGCGAGTCGACCGGGTACGCCGTCGTCGACCAGGGACTGCATCGACGCCCGGAGTTCCTCGGCGTGCTCCAGGCCGCGCAGGGGCTCGGCGCGGTCGTCGGCGGGCTGGGCAGCGCCGCCCTGATCCGTCGGTTCGGCGAGGTGCGCGTCGCGGCGGGCGCGTTCCTGGCCTGGGCCACCGGCGCCGCCCTGGCCGGCACTCCGCTGCTCGGCGTGATCCTGGCCGGCCGGGTCTGCTCCGGCATCGGGCTGACCGCCATGGCCATCGCCCTGCTCACCCTGCTGCAACGCAGCGCGCCCGGCCGGCTCCAGGGCCGGGTGTACGCCGGTTTCGAGGTGACCAGCACCGTTCCGCAGACCGCTTCGATCGGGCTCGGGGCGTACCTGATCGGGGCCCTCGACTACCGGGTGCTGCTGCTCACCCAGGCGGCGGTCGTGGCCCTCGCCGCACTGCTGCTGCTCCGTGCCGGGCGCTTCGCTCCGTCCGGCGAGGACGCGCGGGCGCGGTCCACGGTGGCCACCACCGCGTAGCGCCAGGCCGGGTGCGGGCCGTCGGGGCATGATGGGGGCATGACGACCGCGCCCGGGCAGGTGCCCGTCGCCCAGCAGGGGCCGCGCCATCCGCTCGACCCCGAGCCGGTCCGCTCGACGAAGGCCCGCGCGGTTTTCGCCCTGGGGCTGATCGGGGCGTTCACCGGGCTCTTCGTCGGCGGGGTGGTGCCGGCGACCGTCGCCCTGTGGCTCGCCCGGCAGGCCCGCCGGGAGGCGTACGCCTCGGGCGGGTTCCTGACCGGCGGGGACTGGCTGCGGCGCGGGGAGCAACTGGCCTGGGCCGGCCTGGTCCTGGTCGCGGTCGCGGTGGTCGCGGCCGTGGTGATCGGGGTGGTCCGGCTCGCCGACGCCCCCTTCGGACACGACTACGCTCCGAACGTCGACTGACCGCGCGGGGGAGCCGCCCGCGCCCGGCCTCGCCGCCGGGACTCGCGACGGTAGCCTGGCCGGTGTCCGCCGCGCGGCGGGCGAGCCACGTCGACAGGAGGCGCTCGTGACGGAACCGGCCCCGCCGCCGGGAGGCGACCCGACCCGGTCCGTCACCGGTCCGGACCCCGCCGGGGCAGCGCCGGGCAGCGATCCCGCCGGCCCGTGGGCGACGCCGGGCGGCGAGCACCCGGAACATCCGTCGGGCAGCGATCCCGCCAGCCCCTGGGCGGCACCGGGGGCCGGGCCGGACCAGGGGGCGGGCGTGCCGTCGGAGGTCGCCGGCGCGGGGTACGCCCCGCCGCCGGTCACCGGGCAGCCCGTGTCGTCCGGGCAGCCGTGGCCGCCGGCCGGCCCGTACCCGCCCGTGGCGCCAGGGTTTCCGGGCGTATCGCCGGGGCAGTTCCCGCCGCCGGGCGTCCCGGCCGGTTACCCGGGTCACTCCGGTCCCGCCCAGCAGGGGCCGTACCCCGGGCCGCACCCGGCGTCCGGGGCGTACCCGGGAGGTCCGTTCGCGGCCGGCACCGGGTGGGCGGCTCCGGGGAGCGCGCCGGCGGGCGGCGGCTGGCCGCCGGCGGCCGGCGCCCGACCGGGGCCGGTACCGCCGCCCCCACGCGAGGCGCTACGCCCGCCGAGGCGGGTCGACCCGGTGCCGGGCACCCCGTTCGGTGTGGTGCACCTCGACGTGCCCCCGGTGACCTCGGGGCTCGCCGTCGGGTCGCTGGTCAGCGGGATCGCCTCGATCCTGGTGTCGGTGCTGGTCTTCTGCTTCGGCCTGTCCGGGCCGAGGCTCGGCGGCGCCTGGGCGGCCGGGGCGTTCACCGTGCTCGGGGCGCTCGCCGGCGGCGCTGCGATCGTGGCCGGCCTGCTGGCCCGCCGGCAGATCCGGCGGGTGGCGCCGCCGCCGGCGGTCCGGTTCACCGGAAACGGCCTGGCCGTCGCGGGCCTCGGTTGCGGGGGAGCCGGGCTGCTGCTCAGCCTGGTCGGGCTCGTCCTGGCGCTGGTGCTCCAACTCGGGTGACCGAGATCACCCCAGCGGGTGGTACGGCGCGACCTTGGCACCCGGGTCCCGTGGGCCGGGCGGAACCGGGGCCGCCGGGCCGGCTGGTGGGGAAGCCGGTACACTGGTCGCCGTAGGTGCCCATCACGGGCGGGTGGATCAGGACGCGATCGGCCGATGGACCGCGAGGCGGTTTTCCCGGGCCGCTCTGTTTTGACCTGCGCGGCTGTGGTAGGTACCCTTTCCCCTTGTGCCCGGGCGAGCCCGGGCAATGCGTGCGTGCGCTGGAGCCGGTTCGCCGGTGATCGCGCGGCGGCACGACCAAAGCCAAAGATCCGGCACCCGGAGCGTCGCGTGCTGGTGAAAAGACCCGGTACGACGTGCCAGCGGCGCACCGGGACCGTGATCCGGGCGACACGCCCGACCGCGGGTGCTGGGACCTCCGTCAGGTGGTGCCGGTTGGAATGTAGGAGAGCCGTCCATCAGGCCGGCTAGACAGAAGGCGCGGTCGCTCAGCGGCGGCCGAAGGGAGCGGAGAAACCCGGTGCCCACGATCCAGCAGCTGGTCCGCAAGGGCCGACAGGCAAAGACGAGCAAGACCAAGACCCCGGCGCTGAAGGGTTCCCCTCAGCGGCGCGGCGTGTGCACCCGCGTGTACACCACCACCCCGAAGAAGCCGAACTCGGCGCTGCGCAAGGTCGCTCGTGTCAAGCTCAGCAGCCAGATCGAGGTGACCGCGTACATCCCGGGTGTCGGCCACAACCTGCAGGAGCACTCGATCGTGCTCGTCCGTGGCGGCCGGGTGAAGGACCTCCCCGGCGTGCGGTACAAGATCGTCCGCGGTTCGCTGGACACCCAGGGTGTCCGCAACCGCAAGCAGGCGCGCAGCCGCTACGGCGCCAAGAAGGAGAAGAGCTGACATGCCGCGTAAGGGACCCGCTCCGCGGAAGCCGCTGGTCGCTGACCCGGTGTACAACTCGCCGCTGGTCACCCAGCTGGTGAACAAGATCCTGCTGCGCGGCAAGCGTCAGCTCGCCGAGCGCATCGTGTACGCGGCCCTTGAGGGCTGCCGCGAGAAGTCCGGCACCGACCCGGTCGTCACCCTGAAGCGGGCGATGGACAACGTCAAGCCGACCCTCGAGGTGCGCAGCCGCCGCGTCGGTGGCGCCACCTACCAGGTCCCGGTCGAGGTCCGTCCGGCCCGGGCGACCACCCTGGGCCTGCGCTGGCTGGTCACCTACTCCCGCGCTCGGCGCGAGAAGACCATGGTCGAGCGGCTGATGAACGAGCTGCTGGACGCGAGCAACGGCCTCGGGGCCGCCGTCAAGCGGCGCGAGGACACCCACAAGATGGCCGAGTCCAACAAGGCCTTCGCGCACTACCGCTGGTAACACCCTGGTTCCGGCACCCACAAGGTGCCGGAACCCCACCAGTTGTGTCGATACGACGATAAGTAGGGATTGAAGTGGCCGCCGCAGACGCGCTCGCCAACGTACGCAACATCGGCATCATGGCGCACATCGATGCCGGTAAGACCACTACCACCGAGCGGATCCTGTTCTACACCGGTATCACGTACAAGATTGGCGAAACCCACGAGGGTGCCGCCGTCATGGACTGGATGGAACAGGAGCAGGAGCGCGGTATCACCATCACTTCCGCCGCCACGAAGTGCGAGTGGAAGGGCCACACGATCCAGATCATCGACACGCCCGGCCACGTCGACTTCACGGTCGAGGTCGAGCGGTCGCTGCGGGTGCTGGACGGTGCGGTCGCGGTGTACGACGGCGTTGCCGGCGTGGAGCCGCAGACGGAGAACGTGTGGCGTCAGGCGGACAAGTACAACGTCCCCCGGATGTGCTTCGTCAACAAGATGGACCGGACCGGGGCCGACTTCTTCCGCGCCGTGCAGATGATGATCGACCGGCTCAACGCCACTCCGCTGGTCCTCCAGGTGCCGATCGGTGTCGAGGCCGACTTCGTCGGCGTCGTCGACCTGATCGGTATGCGGGCCCTCACCTGGCGCGGGGAGACCCAGAAGGGTGAGGACTACGCGGTCGAGGAGATCCCGGCCGACCTGGCGGACACCGCCGCCGAGTGGCGGGAGAAGCTGCTCGAGACCCTGGCCGACGTGGATGACGCGATCATGGAGAAGTACCTCGAGGGCGAGGAGCTCGCCGCCGAGGAGATCCACGCTGCCATCCGTCGCGCGACCATCGCGGGCAAGGCCAACCCGGTGTTCTGCGGCACCGCGTTCAAGAACAAGGGCATCCAGCCCATGCTCGACGCGGTCGTCGCGTACCTGCCCTCGCCGCTGGACATCCCGGCGATCGAGGGCACCGCGACCGACGGCGAGACCCCGATGCAGCGGAAGCCGTCCGTCTCGGAGCCGTTCTCGGCGCTGGCCTTCAAGATCCAGACCGACAAGCACCTGGGCAAGCTCACCTACGTGCGGGTCTACTCGGGCACGATCGAGTCCGGCATGCAGGTGGTCAACTCCACCAAGGACCGCAAGGAACGGATCGGCAAGATCTACCAGATGCACGCCAACAAGCGGGAGGAGCGCGGCTCCGCCAAGGCTGGCGACATCATTGCGGTCCAGGGTCTGAAGCAGACCACCACCGGTGACACCCTGTGTGACATGGCGAACCCGGTCATCCTGGAGTCGATGACCTTCCCGGAGCCCGTCATCGAGGTGGCCATCGAGCCGAAGACCAAGGCCGACCAGGAGAAGCTCAGCACCGCCATCCAGCGGCTGGCCGAGGAGGACCCGACCTTCCGCGTCAAGCTGGACGAGGAGACCGGCCAGACGGTCATCTCCGGCATGGGCGAGCTCCACCTGGACATCCTGGTCGACCGGATGCGCCGCGAGTTCAACGTCGAGGCGAACATCGGTAAGCCGCAGGTGGCGTACCGCGAGACCATCCGCCGTGCGGTGGAGAAGGTCGAGTACACCCACAAGAAGCAGACCGGTGGTTCCGGCCAGTACGCCCGGGTCATCATCAGCCTGGAGCCGCTGCCGCTGGACAACGACTCGCCGACGTACGAGTTCGCGAACGCCGTCACCGGTGGCCGTATCCCCCGGGAGTTCATCCCCTCGGTGGACGCGGGTGCCCAGGACGCCATGCAGTACGGCGTGCTCGCCGGCTTCCCGCTGGTGGGTGTCAAGCTGACGCTGGTGGACGGTCAGTACCACGAGGTCGACTCGTCCGAGATGGCGTTCAAGATCGCCGGCTCGATGGCGATGAAGGAGGCGGCCCGCAAGGCCGATCCCGCGCTGCTCGAGCCGATGATGGCCGTTGAGGTCACCACTCCTGAGGAGAACATGGGTGACGTCATCGGCGACCTCAACTCCCGTCGTGGCATCATCCAGGCGATGGAGGAGCGCGGCGGTGCCCGCGTCGTCCGCGCCCTGGTGCCGCTGTCGGAGATGTTCGGCTACGTCGGCGACCTGCGGTCGAAGACCCAGGGCCGGGCTAGCTACAGCATGCAGTTCGACTCCTACGCCGAGGTTCCGGCCTCGGTGGCCAAGGAGATCATCGCCAAGGCGACTGGTGAGTGACGCTCGCCTGAGCTGATCCGATGAGCCGGGGCCGGCCGCGGGAGGAATCTCCCGCCCGCGGCCACCTCGGTCGGGTTGTGTGAATCCGGGCCTGTAGGCTTCATCGCCGCAGAACCCACAAAGGCTCTCCGGCCGTCAGGTCGGAAAGGCTGTCGACAGAGTCCTAAGCGCCGACCCGGCGCACCGGGGCGAACGAACCAAGAAAGTCCACAGGAGGACACCAGTGGCGAAGGCGAAGTTCGAGCGGACTAAGCCGCACGTCAACATCGGCACCATTGGTCACATCGACCACGGTAAGACGACGCTGACGGCGGCCATCACCAAGGTCCTGCACGACCAGTACCCGGAACTGAACCCGTACACGCCGTTCGACCAGATCGACAACGCGCCGGAGGAGAAGGCGCGTGGTATCACGATCTCGATCTCGCACGTCGAGTACCAGACCGAGAACCGGCACTACGCGCACGTCGACTGCCCCGGTCACGCCGACTACATCAAGAACATGATCACCGGTGCCGCCCAGATGGACGGCGCGATCCTGGTGGTGGCGGCGACCGACGGCCCGATGCCGCAGACCCGCGAGCACGTGCTGCTGGCCCGTCAGGTCGGCGTGCCGTACATCGTCGTGGCGCTCAACAAGAGCGACATGGTCGACGACGAGGAGCTCCTGGAGCTCGTCGAGCTCGAGGTCCGCGAGCTGCTCTCCTCGCAGGAGTACCCGGGTGACGACCTGCCGGTCGTCCGGGTCTCGGCGCTGAAGGCCCTCGAGGGCGACCCGGAGTGGACCCAGCGTCTGCTCGACCTGATGAACGCTGTCGACACCGCGATCCCGCAGCCGGAGCGCGAGACCGAGAAGCCGTTCCTCATGCCGATCGAGGACGTCTTCACGATCACCGGTCGTGGCACCGTGGTCACCGGCCGCGCCGAGCGTGGCGTGCTCAAGCCGAACGAGGAGGTGGAGATCGTCGGCATCCGCGAGAAGTCGATGAAGACCACCTGCACCGGCATCGAGATGTTCCGCAAGCTGCTGGACGAGGCCCGGGCCGGTGAGAACGTCGGTCTGCTCCTCCGCGGCATCAAGCGCGAGGACGTCGAGCGCGGCATGGTCGTCATCAAGCCGGGCACCACGACCCCGCACACGGAGTTCGAGGCGACGGTCTACATCCTCTCCAAGGAGGAGGGTGGCCGCCACACCCCGTTCTTCCAGAACTACCGTCCGCAGTTCTACTTCCGGACCACGGACGTCACCGGCGTCGTCACGCTGCCCGAGGGCACCGAGATGGTCATGCCGGGCGACAACACCTCGATGACCGTCAAGCTGATCCAGCCCATCGCGATGGAGGAGAACCTCAAGTTCGCGATCCGGGAGGGTGGCCGTACGGTCGGCGCGGGTCGCGTCACCAAGATCATCAAGTGAGCTGGGTAACCCCGATTAGCGTCGCCGCCGGTCGTGCGGCATACTAGTCAGGTTGCGTAACGACGGTCAGTCGCCTGCGTCCGGTGAATGCTGGACCTCCGGGTGACCGACGGTCTCGCGTAGGGTGGTTGGCTGCCCCTGGCGGTCAACCACCCTCGCGCGGCGTCCAGGTCGCGGTGACGCGATCGGCGCCATGACCCACCGCGTGGTCAGAGAACCGCTCCGGAGTCCCGGGGCGGAGCCTGACCCTAGGGCGCGACACGCCCGACCGCGGGGGTCGGCGGAAGTGGGCCTGTGCCAGCCGGTACAGGCGCCCGCAACACAGCGGCATCGAGAGAAGGAACAGAAGCCACCATGGCGGGACAGAAGATCCGCATCCGGCTCAAGGCCTATGACCACGAGGTCGTCGACTCCTCGGCTCGGAAGATCGTCGAGACGGTGACGCGTACCGGGGCGCAGGTCGCTGGCCCGGTGCCGCTGCCCACGGAGATCAACCGTTTCTGCGTTATCCGCTCGCCGCACAAGTACAAGGACTCGCGCGAGCACTTCGAGATGCGCACGCACAAGCGTCTGATCGACATCATCGACCCGACCCCGAAGACGGTCGACTCGCTCATGCGCCTCGACCTGCCGGCTGGCGTCGACATCGAGATCAAGCTGTAGGGACCGGACAAATGGACAGGCAAGTCAAGGGGATCCTGGGCGCAAAGCTCGGCATGACCCAGGTCTGGGACAACAACCGCGTTGTCCCGGTGACCGTGGTTCAGGCCGGCCCGTGCGTCGTGAGCCAGGTTCGTAGCGCCGACAAGGACGGTTACTCCGCGGTCCAGCTGGCGTACGGGGCCATCGACCCGCGCAAGGTCAAGAAGCCGATGGCCGGGCACTACGCCAAGGCGGAGGTCGCGCCGCGCCGGCACATCGTCGAGCTGCGCACCAGCGACGCCGCGGACTACTCGCCGGGCCAGGAGGTCACGGTCGAGGAGTTCCCCGCCGGCATCGTGATCGACGTCACCGGCAAGACCAAGGGCAAGGGCTTCGCCGGTGCGATGAAGCGGCACGGCTTCCACGGTCTGCGCGCCAGCCACGGTGTCGAGCGCAAGCACCGCTCGCCGGGCTCCATCGGCGCCTGCGCGACCCCGGGCCGCGTCTTCAAGGGCACCCGGATGGCGGGTCGGATGGGTGGCGTGCGCTACACCGTCCAGAACCTGACCGTCCAGGCGGTCGACACCGAGAACAACCTCCTGCTCGTCCGTGGTGCCATTCCGGGCCCCAAGGGCGCGCTGGTTCTGGTCCGCACCGCGGCCAAGACCAAGGCGAAGAAGGGCGGTGTGGCCAAGTGACCACCGTTGACGTCCTCAGCGTCGAAGGCACCAAGAGCGGCTCCGTCGAGCTGCCGGCCGACATCTTCGACGCCCAGGCCAACATCGCGCTGATGCACCAGGTCGTGGTGGCTCAGCTCGCGGCGGCTCGGCAGGGCACGCACAAGACCAAGACCCGCGGCGAGGTCTCCGGTGGAGGCAAGAAGCCGTACAAGCAGAAGGGCACCGGTCGTGCCCGCCAGGGCTCGACCCGTGCGCCGCAGTTCGCCGGCGGTGGCGTGGTCCACGGCCCGGTGCCGCGCGACTACAGCCAGCGCACCCCGAAGAAGATGAAGGCCGCCGCCCTGCGTGGCGCCCTCTCCGACCGGGCCCGCGCCGGCCAGGTGCACGTCGTCGAGGGGTTCGTCTCCGGCGACAAGCCGTCGACCAAGGCCGCGCTGGCCACGCTGGCGAAGCTGACCGAGGCCCGTCGCGTCCTGGTCGTGCTGAGCAGCACCGACGAGCTGAACTGGGTGTCGCTGCGCAACGAGCCGCGGGTGCACCTGATCGAGGCCGGCCAGCTCAACACGTACGACGTGCTGGTGGCCGACGACGTGGTCTTCACCAAGGAGGCCCTGGACGAGTTCCTGGGCGTTCCCGCCGAGACCACCGAGGAGGGTGGCAAGTGAGCACGATCGCCGATCCGCGCGACATCATCGTCGCGCCGGTCGTCTCGGAGAAGAGCTACAGCGAGCTGAACCGCAACTGGTACACCTTCCTGGTGCACCCGGACGCGAACAAGACCGCGATCAAGATCGCCATCGAGCAGATCTTCAACGTCCGCGTCCTGACGGTGAACACGCTCAACCGCGAGGGCAAGCGCAAGCGGACCCGCACCGGGTTCGGTAAGCGCAAGGACACCAAGCGGGCGATGGTGAAGCTGGCTGACGGTGACCGTATCGAGGCCTTCGGCGGCCCGGTCAGCTGAGGGGTGTAGACAATGGCTATCCGTAAGTACAAGCCGACGACGCCGGGCCGGCGTGGCTCGAGCGTCGCCGACTTCGCCGAGATCACCCGGTCGACGCCCGAGAAGTCGCTGCTGGCTCCGCTGCCGAAGAAGGGCGGTCGCAACGCCCACGGTCGGATCACCACGCGGCACCACGGCGGCGGTCACAAGCGCCAGTACCGTCTGATCGACTTCAAGCGGGTCGACAAGGACGGCGTGCCGGCGAAGGTCGCCCACATCGAGTACGACCCGAACCGCACCGCGCGTATCGCGCTGCTGCACTACGCCGACGGCGAGAAGCGCTACATCATCGCGCCGAAGGACCTGAAGCAGGGCGACACGGTGGAGTCGGGCCCGGGCGCCGACATCAAGCCGGGCAACAACCTGCCGCTGCGCAACATTCCGGTCGGTACCACGATCCACAACGTGGAGCTGCGTCCGGGCGGCGGCGCCAAGCTGGCCCGTTCGGCCGGCGTCGGCATCCAGCTGCTCGGCCGTGAGGGCGCGTACGCGACCCTCCGCATGCCGTCCGGTGAGATCCGGCGGGTCGACGTGCGCTGCCGCGCCAGCATCGGCGAGATCGGCAACGCCGACCAGTCGAACATCAACTGGGGTAAGGCCGGCCGGATGCGGTGGAAGGGCAAGCGCCCGACCGTCCGCGGTGTCGCGATGAACCCGGTCGACCACCCGCACGGTGGTGGTGAGGGTAAGACCTCCGGCGGTCGCCACCCGGTCAACCCGCAGGGTAAGCCCGAGGGCCGCACCCGTCGTAAGGGCCAGCCGAGCGACCGGCTGATCGTCCGCCGCCGCTACGCCACCCGCAAGCGCGGCTAACAGGAGAGCTGACAGATGCCTCGCAGCCTGAAGAAGGGCCCGTTCGTCGACGACCACCTGATCAAGAAGGTGGAGACGCAGAACGACAAGGGCACGAAGAACGTCATCAAGACCTGGTCGCGGCGCTCGACGATCATTCCCGAGATGCTCGGGCACACGATCGCCGTGCACGACGGACGCAAGCACGTCCCCGTGTTCGTGACCGAGGCCATGGTCGGGCACAAGCTCGGCGAGTTCGCGCTGACCCGCACGTTCAAGGGTCACGAGAAGGACGACCGGAAGAGCCGCCGGCGCTGACGCCGCGGGCATACGGATAGAGGAACAAGGGGTTACAGCGATGCCAGGAAAGGGCGACGCTCCGGTGCTTCCGGGCGCGCGGGCGGTTGCGCGGCACGTGCGCATCTCGCCGATGAAGGCGCGCCGGGTGGTCAACCTCGTCCGCGGCCTGCCCGCGAAGGAGGCGCTCACGGTGCTGCAGTTCGCGCCGCAGGCTGCGAGCGAGCAGGTTTACAAGGTGCTCGCGAGCGCGATCGCCAACGCGGAGAACAACGAGCGGCTGGACCCCGATGCGCTGCTCGTCAGCGAGGCGTTCGTCGACGAGGGCCCGACGATGAAGCGGTTCCAGCCGCGGGCACAGGGTCGGGCGTACCGGATCCGCAAGCGCACCTGCCACATCACGGTGGCGGTCGAGGCGGTTGCGCCGGCCGCGCCGAAGAAGTCGGCGAAGAAGGCCGAGCCGGCGAAGAAGGCCGAGGCGGCTGAGGGGCAGAGCAAGACGGAGGGTGCCGAGTAATGGGTCAGAAGGTTCACCCCACCGGGTTCCGGCTCGGCATCTCGACCGACTGGAAGTCCCGCTGGTTTGCGGACAAGCTCTACAAGGACTACATCGGCGAGGATGTCAAGATCCGCCGGATGATGTCCAAGGGCCTGGAGCGCGCCGGCATCTCCAAGGTCGACATCGAGCGCACCCGGGACCGGGTCCGCGTCGACATCCACACCGCCCGGCCGGGCATTGTCATCGGCCGTAAGGGTGCGGAGGCCGACCGGATCCGGGGCGAGCTGGAGAAGCTCACCGGCAAGCAGGTCCAGCTGAACATCATCGAGGTGAAGAGCCCCGAGTCGGACGCGCAGCTGGTCGCCCAGGGCGTTGCCGAGCAGCTGTCCAGCCGGGTCAGCTTCCGTCGGGCCATGCGCAAGGCGATGCAGTCGGCGATGAAGAACCCGGTCTGCAAGGGCATCCGGGTGCAGGTCTCGGGCCGTCTCGGCGGCGCCGAGATGAGCCGGACCGAGTTCTACCGCGAGGGCCGGGTTCCGCTGCACACGCTGCGGGCCAACATCGAGTACGGCTTCTTCGAGGCCCGTACCACCTTCGGCCGGATCGGCGTGAAGGTCTGGATCTACAAGGGCGACGCCGTCCCGGGCCGGGAGGCTCCGGCCGAGGCCGGCCCGTCCCGCCCGCGCCGTGACCGTGGCGACCGCCCCGAGCGGCCGCGCCGTGGCCGGTCGGGTTCGTCCGGCACGACCGCCGGTGGCACCGAGGCCGGCCGGGCTGCCGCGACCACCGTCGCGCAGCAGGCCGAGACGCCGAGCGGCGAGCCGATCGACAGCGCGGCTGTCGCCGGCACCGCCGTCGCTCCGGCAGAAACGCAGCAGGAGGGCTGACAGATGCTGATGCCGCGCAAGCCCCCGAAGGGCTTCCGCAAGCCGCACCACCCGGACCGCCACGGCGCGTCCAAGGGCGGTAACCGGGTGGTGTTCGGCGAGTTCGGGATCCAGGCTCTCGAGCCGGCGTACGTGACGAACCGCCAGATCGAGTCGGCGCGTATCGCGATGACCCGCCACATCAAGCGTGGCGGCAAGGTCTGGATCACGATTTTCCCGGACCAGGCCCTCACCAAGAAGCCGGCGGAAACCCGGATGGGTTCCGGTAAGGGCTCGCCCGAGTGGTGGGTCGCCAACGTCAAGCCGGGGCGGGTTCTCTTCGAGATGTCCTTCCCGAACGAGCAGATCGCGCGAGAGGCGATGCGTCGCGCGATCCACAAGCTCCCGATGAAGTGCCGCATTGTTACGCGCGAAGTGGGTGAATCCTGATGGCAGCGGGCGTCAAGGCCTCCGAGCTGCGTGAGCTCTCCGAGGAGGAGCTGGTCACGAAGCTGCGTGAGGCGAAGGCGGAGCTGTTCAACCTCCGCGTGCAGGCCGCAACCGGGCAGCTGGACAACAACCGGCGGCTGCAGGTCATCCGTCGGGAGATCGCCCGGATCTACACGATCATGCGTGAGCGTGAGCTGGGTCTCTCGGCCGCGCCGACTGAGGTGACTGCATCATGAGTGAGAACACCACCGCCACCGCGCGGGCCCGCCGCAAGGTGCGTGAGGGCCTCGTGGTCAGCGACAAGATGGACAAGACCGTCGTGGTCGAGGTCGAGGACCGGGTCAAGCACGCGCTGTACGGCAAGATCATGCGCCGGACCAGCAAGCTGAAGGTGCACGACGAGCAGAACTCGGCCGGCATCGGCGACCGGGTCCTGATCATGGAGACCCGGCCGCTGTCCGCCACCAAGCGGTGGCGGCTCGTGGAGATCCTCGAGAAGGCCAAGTAGCGAAGGCTCGAGCTCGGCCGGCTTCGGTCGGGCGCAGGTTCCGCCAGGCTCCGGCCGCCCCGTGAAGGCGGCCGGAGAACCGGCAGACATAGGAGATAGACGTGATTCAGCAGGAGTCGCGACTGCGCGTCGCCGACAACACGGGTGCCCGGGAGATCCTGTGCATTCGCGTTCTCGGTGGCTCCGGTCGGCGCTACGCGAGCATCGGCGACGTCATCGTGGCCACGGTCAAGGACGCGATCCCCGGTGCCGGTGTGAAGAAGGGCGACGTCGTCAAGGCCGTCGTCGTTCGCACCGCCAAGGAGAGGCGGCGGCCGGACGGCTCGTACATCCGCTTCGACGAGAACGCCGCCGTCATCATCAAGGACGGCGGGGACCCGCGCGGCACCCGTATCTTCGGCCCGGTGGGCCGCGAGCTGCGGGACAAGCGGTTCATGAAGATCATCTCTCTCGCGCCGGAGGTGTTGTGACCGTGAAGGTCAAGAAGGGCGACACGGTCGTCGTCATCGCCGGCAAGGACAAGGGTGCCAAGGGTAAGGTCATCGCGGCCTACCCGCGGCAGGACAAGGTCCTGGTCGAGGGCGTGAACCGGGTCAAGAAGCACACCCGCATCAGCACCACTCAGCGTGGCGCCAAGACCGGTGGCATCGTCACCCAGGAGGCCCCGATCCACGTCTCGAACGTGATGGTCCTGGACTCCGACGGCAAGCCGACCCGCGTCGGTTACCGGATCGACGACAACGGCCAGAAGGTCCGCATCGCGCGTAGCACCGGTAAGGACCTGTGATGACCACGGCTACCGAAACGAAGACCATGCCGCGCCTCAAGGAGCGGTACCGCAGCGAGATCGTGGCCGAGCTGCAGAAGCAGCACAACTACGGCAACCCCATGCAGGTGCCGCGGCTGGTCAAGATCGTCGTCAACATGGGTGTCGGCGAGGCCGCTCGGGACGCCAAGCTGATCGACGGCGCGGTCCGCGACCTGGCCACCATCACCGGCCAGAAGCCGCAGGTGCGGCGGGCGACCAAGTCCATCGCGCAGTTCAAGCTCCGCGAGGGCATGCCGATCGGCGCGAAGGTCACTCTGCGCGGCGACCGGATGTGGGAGTTCCTGGACCGGCTGCTGTCCATCGCGCTGCCGCGTATCCGCGACTTCCGCGGCCTGGACGGGCGCAAGCTCGACGGGCACGGCAACTACACGTTCGGTCTGACCGAGCAGTCGGTGTTCCACGAGATCGACCAGGACAAGATCGATCGCCAGCGGGGCATGGACATCACGGTGGTCACGACCGCCACGACCGACGACGAGGGCCGGGCGCTGCTCAAGCTCCTGGGCTTCCCGTTCAAGGAGAACTGAGATGGCCAAGAAGGCGCTGATCCTCAAGGCGGCCGCGAAGCCGAAGTTCTCGGTTCGCGCGTACACCCGCTGCCAGCGGTGCGGGCGTCCGAAGGCGGTCTACCGCAAGTTCGGTCTCTGCCGGGTGTGCATCCGGGAGATGGCCCACCGCGGTGAGCTGCCCGGCGTGTCCAAGGCTTCCTGGTAATAGCCCGGCGCGCTTCGCGCGTTAGCTGAACTGTCTCTTCGCCGTAGGCCCCGGGCCTGGCCCGGGGAACCACGGCGAGAAAGGTTGACGAATTTCATGACGATGACCGACCCGATCGCAGACATGCTCACGCGTCTGCGTAACGCCAACCAGGCGTACCACGACCGGGTGACGATGCCCTACTCGAAGATCAAGGCGAACATCGCCGAGGTCCTCAAGGCCGAGGGTTACATCGCCACCTGGTCGGTCGAGGAGCCCGAGGAGGGCGCCGTCGGCAAGCGACTGGTCGTCGAGCTGAAGTACGGCCAGAACCGGGAGCGGAGCCTGGCCGGCATCAAGCGCGTGTCCAAGCCCGGTCTCCGGGTTTACGCCAAGTCGGACGGGCTCCCGCGGGTGCTCGGCGGGCTGGGCGTGGCGATCATTTCGACGTCCCAGGGGCTGCTCACCGACCGGCAGGCCCGCAAGCGGAGCGTTGGCGGGGAAGTCCTCGCCTTCGTCTGGTAACGGGAGACAGGTAGAAATGTCGCGTATTGGACGTAAGTCGATCCCGGTGCCAGCCGGTGTCGATGTCACGATCGACGGCCAGACCGTCAAGGTCAAGGGCCCCAAGGGCGAGTTGAGCCACGTGCTGGCCGAGCCGATCACGGCGGAGCGGGGCGAGGACGGCGCGCTGCACGTCAACCGGCCGAACGACGAGCGCAAGGCCAAGGAGCTGCACGGCCTGAGCCGTACGCTGGTTGCCAACATGATCGTCGGGGTGACCGAGGGCTACCGCAAGAGCCTGGAGATCGCCGGTACCGGTTACCGCGTGACCGCCAAGGGCAAGGACCTGGAGTTCGCGCTCGGGTTCTCGCACCCGGTGGTCGTGACGGCGCCGGAGGGCATCACCTTCACGGTCGAGAAGCCGACGCTGTTCCACATCGCCGGCATCGACAAGCAGCAGGTCGGTGAGATCGCCGCGAACATCCGGAAGATCCGCCCGCCGGAGCCCTACAAGGGCAAGGGTGTGAAGTACCAGGGCGAGGTCATCCGCCGCAAGGCTGGAAAGGCAGGTAAGAAGTGAGCGCCACGCTGCTCAAGCGCCGCCGCGGCGTCGCCGCCAAGCGCGCCGTCGGGCGTGCGCGTCGGCACTTCCGGGTCCGCAAGAACATCAGCGGCACCACCGAGCGTCCTCGCCTGGTCGTCACCCGCTCGCTGCGGCACATCGTCGCCCAGATCGTGGACGACACCAAGGGGCACACCCTGGCGTCGGCCTCGACCATGGACGCCTCGCTGCGCGGCGCCGAGGGCGACAAGAGCGCCCTGGCCGGCAAGGTCGGCGCCCTGCTCGCCGAGCGGGCCAAGGCCGTCGGCGTCTCGAAGGTCGTCTTCGACCGCGGTGGCAACCGGTACGCGGGGCGGGTCGCCGCGCTTGCCGACGCCGCCCGCGAAGCCGGGCTCGAGTTCTAGAAACCCCGTCACGAGAGAGAAGGAAGGCTGCTGATGCCAGGTCAACAGCGCCGTGGCGGCGGGTCCGGTGGCAACGAGGGTGGTCGCCGCGACAACCGCCGTGAGGGCGGCCGCGGAAACGCGCCCGTCGAGAAGACCCCGCACCTTGAGCGGGTCGTCGCGATCAACCGCGTCGCCAAGGTCGTGAAGGGTGGTCGTCGCTTCAGCTTCACCGCCCTGGTGATCGTGGGCGACGGCGACGGCACCGTCGGCGTGGGCTACGGAAAGGCCAAGGAGGTGCCCGCGGCGATCGCCAAGGGTGTCGAGGAGGCCAAGAAGCACTTCTTCAAGGTGCCGCGGATCGGCGCCTCGATCCCGCACCCGGTGCAGGGCGAGGACGCGGCCGGCGTGGTGCTGCTCAAGCCGGCCTCGGCCGGTACGGGTGTCATCGCCGGTGGTCCGGTGCGTGCCGTCCTGGAGTGCGCGGGCATCCACGACGTGCTCTCCAAGAGCCTCGGTTCGTCCAACCCGATCAACATCGTGCACGCCACGGTGGCGGCCCTGAAGGCGCTGGAGTCGCCGGAGGCGGTCGCGGCCCGTCGTGGTCTGCCGGTCGAGGACGTGGCGCCGGCCGCGATGCTGGCGTCCCGGGCGGGGGTGGCGTCCTGATGGCACGCCTGAAGGTCACCCAGGTCCGGTCCGAGATCGGGACCAAGAAGAACCAGCGTGACTCGCTGCGTTCGCTCGGTCTCAAGCGGATCAACGACGTGGTGGTCAAGGAGGACCGGCCGGAGATCCGCGGCATGATCTTCACGGTCAACCACCTCGTGAAGGTCGAGGAGGTCGAGTAATGACGATCAAGGTCCACCACCTGCGCCCGGCGCCGGGGGCCAAGACCGACAAGACCCGTGTGGGTCGCGGTGAGGGCTCCAAGGGCAAGACCGCCGGTCGCGGTACCAAGGGTTCCAAGGCCCGGAAGAACATCTCGCCGGCGTTCGAGGGTGGGCAGATGCCCATCCACATGCGCCTGCCGAAGATGAAGGGCTTCCGGAACAAGTTCAAGGTCGTCTTCCAGGTTGTCAACCTGGACCGGCTTGCCGAGCTCTTCCCGAACGGCGGCCAGGTCGGCCCGATCGAGATGGTCGAGGCCGGCGCGGTCCGCAAGGGCCAGCCGATCAAGGTGCTCGGCACCGGCGACCTCGGCGGCGTGGCTCTCCAGGTGTCGGCGCACGCGTTCAGCGCGTCGGCCAAGGAGAAGATCACCGCTGCCGGCGGCTCGATCACCGAGCTGTAAGGCACGATCCGTGGCGCCCGCTCAGTCGTCCAAGGCTGGGCGGGCGCCATGGTATCCCTGGCGGATGTGCGCCGGGTAACATCGGATTCGTTTTATGTAGCCGGGCACATCTGCCCGGACGGGGATCGGGCTGTTAGAGTCCCTTCCCAGCTATGGATATCGGGCATCCGGCCCGGCACCCACCCCACCCCGCCAGGGATCATCACCGGCGGCCGCCTCGCGCAGGAGGAAGAAGTTGCTGTCCGCCTTTCTCAGTGCGTTCCGAACGCCTGACCTGCGCAAGAAGCTGCTGTTCACAGTAGGCATCATCGCGGTCTACCGGCTCGGCGCCACGCTGCCCAGCCCGGGTGTCTCGTACGGGAACGTGCAGAAGTGCCTCGACGCCATCCAGGGCGGCGGCACCGGCGTGCTGAACCTGCTGGATCTCTTCTCCGGCGGTGCGCTCCTGCAGCTCTCGGTCTTCGCGCTGGGCATCATGCCCTACATCACCGCGTCGATCATCCTGCAGCTGCTGACGGTGGTCATCCCGCGGCTGGAGCAGCTTCGCAAGGAGGGCCAGGCCGGCCAGGCGAAGATCACCCAGTACACCCGGTACCTGACGCTGGGTCTGGGCATCCTGCAGTCGTCCGCGTTCGTGGCGCTGGCCCGCTCCGGGCAGCTCTTCCAGAACCGGTGCGACCAGTGGCCGATCGTCCCCCGGGACACCGGCATCCCGGACTGGCTGACCCTGGGCATCCTGGTCATGACCATGACCGCCGGCACCGGCGTGGTGATGTGGCTCGGTGAGCTGATCACCGACCGCGGCGTCGGCAACGGCATGTCCGTCCTGATCTTCACCTCGATCGCCGCCCGGCTTCCCAGCGAGGGCTGGAAGATCAA
Organism: Micromonospora eburnea; assembly: GCF_900090225.1. Taxonomy (NCBI): domain Bacteria; kingdom Bacillati; phylum Actinomycetota; class Actinomycetes; order Micromonosporales; family Micromonosporaceae; genus Micromonospora; species Micromonospora eburnea. The sequence goes on along the minus strand of NZ_FMHY01000002.1, from coordinate 6,422,193 downwards.
GACCACCAAGGGCTGGGGGATGTTCCTCCTCGTCATCGCCCTGGTTCTGCTGGTCATCACCGCGGTCACCTTCATCGAGCAGGCCCAGCGCCGGATCCCGGTGCAGTACGCCAAGCGCATGATCGGCCGGCGGATGTACGGCGGCACCTCCACCTACATCCCGCTCAAGGTGAACCAGGCCGGTGTTATCCCGGTCATCTTCGCCTCGTCGCTGCTCTACCTGCCGCAGCTCGCGCTCCAGTTCTTCGACCAGAACAACCCGGGTAAGACCCAGGCCTGGATCCAGAACCACATCGTGAAGGCGAGCGCGCCGGAGCACATCGCGATCTACTTCCTGCTGATCATCTTCTTCACGTACTTCTACGTGTCGATCACGTTCAACCCGACCGAGGTCGCGGACAACATGAAGAAGTACGGCGGCTTCGTGCCGGGCATCCGCCCCGGCAAGCCGACCGCCGAGTACCTCGACTTCATCCTCAGCCGGATCACCCTGCCGGGCGCGCTCTACCTGGGCATCATCGCGATCCTGCCGAACTTCTTCTTCATCTGGCTCGACAACCAGCAGTTCCAGAACTTCCCGTTCGGTGGCACCGCCGTGCTCATCATGGTCGGCGTCGGTCTGGAGACCGTTAAGCAGATCGAGAGCCAACTCATGCAGCGGAACTACGAAGGGTTCCTGCGGTAGATGCGACTCGTTCTGGTTGGCCCGCCGGGTGCGGGCAAGGGCACACAGGCCGAGTTCATCGCGGCCCACCTGTCGGTGCCGAAGATCTCGACCGGGGACATCTTCCGGGCGAACGTCTCCCAGGGCACGCCGCTGGGGGTCGAGGCGAAGCGGTACATGGACGCCGGCAAGCTGGTTCCGGACGAGGTCACCATCAACATGGTTCGGGACCGGCTCGCCGAGCCGGACGCCAGCGAGGGCTTCCTCCTCGACGGCTTCCCGCGTACCACGCCGCAGGCCGCCGCGCTGGACAAGCTCCTCGCTGACCTCGGCACCTCGCTGGACCTGGTGCTGGAGCTGGTCGTCGACGACGACGAGGTGATCCGGCGGCTCTCCGGCCGGCGGACGTGCCGTGGCTGCGGCAAGATCTGGCACGTCGAGTTCGACGCCACCACGCGGGACGGCATCTGCGACCGCTGCGGCGGCGAGCTGTTCCAGCGGGACGACGACAAGCCGGAGACCATCGCGGCCCGGCTCCGCGAGTACGCCGAGAAGACCGCGCCGCTGGTCGACTACTACGGCGCCCAGGGCAAGCTGGTCGGCATCGACGCGACCGGGCCGGTGGAGGATGTCACCGTCCGCGCCATCGACGCTCTGCGGTCGTACGGCGGCTGACGTCGCGCCGGCCCTCCGGCGGATAGAGTGCGAACAGCGGGGTACGTCCGACGTACCCCGCTGGTCCGTGCGACGAAAGGTAATGCCTCCATGCGTCGTCCCCAGCTGGACATCCAGCTGAAGACCCCCGACCAGATCGAGCTGATGCGTGCGGCCGGTCTGGTGGTCGCCCGCGCGCTGCGGCTGATGCGGGAGGCGGTCGCTCCCGGCGTGAGCACCGCCGACCTGGACGCGATCGCCGAGGCCACCATCCGCGAGGCGGGCGCGGTCCCGTCGTTCAAGGGCTACCACGGCTACCCGGCGTCCATCTGTTCCTCAGTGAACGAGCAGGTGGTGCACGCCATCCCGTCGTCGAAGCAGGTGCTCCAGGAGGGCGACCTGATCTCGATCGACTGCGGCGCGGTGCTGAACGGGTGGCACGGCGACGCCGCCATCACCGTCGGCGTCGGCGAGGCCGATCCCGCCCTGCTCAAGATGGCCGCGGTCGCGGAGGACGCGATGTGGGCCGGGATCGCCGCCGCGGCCCGCGGGGCGGCCAGCGGGAAGGGTCGGCTCACCGACATCTCGCACGCGGTGGAGCATGCGGTCCGCAAGGGGGGCCGCTACGGCATCGTCGACGGGTACGGCGGGCACGGCATCGGCACCGAGATGCACCAGGACCCGCACGTGCTCAACCACGGTCGTCCGGGCAAGGGGCCCCGGCTGGTGCCGGGTATGGCGCTGGCCATCGAGCCGATGATCACGATGGGTTCCCCGCGCACCGTCGAGCTGGCCGACGGCTGGACGGTGGTGACCCGGGACGGGTCGATGGCCGTGCACGTCGAGCACTCGATGGCCCTGCTGGACGACGGCGTGTGGGTGCTGACCGCCGAGGACGGCGGCCGGGCGCGCCTCGGCGGCCTGGTCACCTCCCGGCAGCCGGCGGACTCCCCGGCGGTCTGACGGCGGGGGACCGGCCCCTTGGCGGCCGGTGGCGCGTCGGTGGCATGCTGGCCCCCATGGAAGGGCGGGACAGGATGCGGGCGGGCGACGTCGACCGGCAGGCGACGGCGGATCGGCTCCGGGTGGCTCTGGAGGAGGGCCGACTCGACCTGCACGAGTACGACGAGCGGCTGGGCCGGGCGTACGGCGCGAAGACGTACGCCGAGTTGGACGAGGTCGTGGCGGACCTGCCCGGGGTGCGGCCGGCGGAGCGCTCCGCTGTGGTGCCCGCGCCGGCGCCGGCGACGCCCAGCCCGGTGTCGGACGACGAGGCGGCCGCCGAGCCCGTACGTCGTTCCGCCTCGCTGCTCGGGATCTGGTCGCCGTGGTTGCGGGTCGCCGGGATCCTCACCGCGATCTGGCTGATCTCGTCGCTCGGCTCCGGGCACGTCGTCCACTACTGGCCGGCCTGGGCGATCGGGCCGTGGGCGGTGTTCCTGCTGCTGCGGACGGTGGGCGTGCACGAGGGCGCGCAACCTCACCGCCGGGAGCGGCGGGACAGGCGGGAGCGGCGGGACCGGCGGCGGGGTCGCTGACCGCCGCGCTGTGGCCAGTGTCACAGGGTTGCCTGCCGGGCGTACGGATTTCGTCCGGCCGGGGGAATGCGTGGGTGGTCGGTTTGGCGACGGCATGCAGGCGGGCGTACACTTTCTGATCGGCGCACAGCGTCCACTCCTGCATGCCCACCCAGCGCTTCGGTGGGAGCGGGAGCCGCGGCTGGCGCGGGTTTCCTGATCATGGTCAGTTCACCCGTGTAAGACGTTGTGGGCCGTCCGGAGCAACCGACGTCAGGACAGCGGAGGACATGCCGAAAAAAGACGGAGCCATCGAGATCGAGGGTCGGGTCATCGAGCCTCTGCCGAACGCCATGTTCCGGGTGGAGCTCGCGAACGGCCACAAGGTGCTGGCTCACATCAGCGGCAAGATGCGGCAGCACTACATCCGCATCCTGCCGGAGGACAGGGTCGTCGTCGAACTCTCGCCGTACGACCTGACCCGCGGGCGCATCGTCTACCGCTACAAGTAAGCCTGACGACGGCCGGGGCATCCCGTGTCCGTCTTCGACGTCCGGTGTCGCGCATCGTCGTGTCTCCGGGCCCAGATGGGAAAGTAAGGCAACCGTGAAGGTCAAGCCGAGCGTCAAGAGGATCTGCAACAAGTGCCGGGTGATCCGCCGGCACGGCCGGGTCATGGTCATCTGCCAGGACCCGCGCCACAAGCAGCGCCAGGGCTGAGCCAGTCCCACCGGTCGTGACGGCCGGTCGGATCGGCCCGGGTCGCAGATTCCGACACCACATCATCAGCTCGCCCCAGCCGCGAACGGTACGCAGCGCGTACTCCCTCGTGGTTGACCCCCGGTCGGAGGCCGGGGCCCGCTCGGGCAGCGACCGATCCCGGTCGCCGGCGCGGAACGCGTCGGAAGGACGGGACGGTCGGTAGCGGGGTGGGGCGGGTCCACACCTCCGCCACAACATCACGAGGAGTACGCCCGCACATGGCACGTCTAGTCGGCGTGGATCTCCCCCGCGACAAGCGGATGGAGATCGCGCTCACCTACATCTTCGGGGTCGGTCGCACCCGCGCCCTGGAGACCCTCGCCGCCACCGGCATCTCGCCGGACAAGCGCGCTCGCGACCTCACGGACGAGGAGCTCGTGCAGCTCCGCGACCACATCGAGGCCAACTACAAGGTTGAAGGTGACCTGCGCCGCGAGGTCGCCGCTGACATCCGCCGCAAGGTCGAGATCGGCTGCTACGCCGGCATCCGGCACCGCCGTGGTCTCCCCGTGCGCGGCCAGCGGACGCGGACCAACGCCCGCACCCGCAAGGGCCCGAAGCGGACCGTGGCCGGCAAGAAGAAGCCCGGCAAGAAGTAATTAGGAGCGCACAGACTTATGCCACCGAAGGCTCGTGCCGGAGCCGCTGTCAAGAAGGTCCGGCGCAAGGAACGCAAGAACGTCGCCCACGGGCAGGCGCACATCAAGAGCACCTTCAACAACACCATCGTGTCCATCACGGACCCGACCGGTGCGGTCATCTCCTGGGCCTCCGCGGGCCAGGTGGGCTTCAAGGGCTCCCGCAAGTCGACTCCGTTCGCCGCGCAGCTGGCCGCCGAGGCCGCCGCGCGCCGGGCCATGGAGCACGGCATGCGCAAGGTCGACGTGTTCGTCAAGGGTCCCGGCTCCGGCCGGGAGACCGCCATCCGTTCGCTGCAGGCCGTGGGCCTCGAGGTCGGTCAGATCTCCGACGTCACCCCGCAGCCGCACAACGGATGCCGTCCGCCGAAGCGTCGCCGGGTCTGAGAGGTTAGAGAGAGATGGCTCGTTACACCGGTGCTGACTGCCGCCGTTGCCGGCGGGAGAAGATGAAGCTGTTCCTCAAGGGCAGCAAGTGCGATGGCCCGAAGTGCCCGTTCGAGTCCCGGCCGTTCCCGCCCGGACAGCACGGCCGCGGCCGCACCAAGGAGACGGAGTACCTGCTCCAGCTCCGTGAGAAGCAGAAGGCTCGCCGGGTCTACGGCGTGCTGGAGAAGCAGTTCCGCGGTTACTACGAGGAGGCCGTGGCCAAGCAGGCCAAGACCGGTGAGGTCCTTCTGCAGATCCTCGAGTCGCGGCTGGACAACGTGGTCTACCGGGCCGGCTACGCCAAGTCCCGGGACATGGCCCGTCAGCTGGTCAAGCACGGTCACTTCACGGTGAACGGCAAGAAGGTCGACATCCCGTCGTTCCGGGTCAAGGAGCACGACATCATCGAGGTGCGTGCGAAGAGCAAGGAGCTCACCCCGTTCCTGGTGGCGCAGGGTGAGGCCGGCTCGCGGACCGTCCCGGCGTGGCTGGAGGCCATCCCGAGCCAGCTGAAGATCCTCGTGCACTCGCTCCCGGCCCGCCAGGTGATCGACACCCAGGTCCAGGAGCAGCTGATCGTCGAGCTCTACTCGAAGTAAGGGCTCGTTGCGGTGGCCCGCCCTCCCGGGGGCGGGCCACCGGAACAGTTTGTGTCGTGGGCGTCATATGGCGGGCGCCCCGGAAGAAAAGAGAAAAGATGCTCATCAGCCAGCGACCGACCCTCTCCGAGGAGTCGATCAACGAGACCCGGTCCCGGTTCACCATCGAGCCGCTGGAGCCGGGCTTCGGCTACACCCTGGGCAACTCGCTGCGGCGTACGCTGCTGTCGTCCATCCCGGGCGCGGCCGTCACCTCGATCAAGATCGACGGCGTGCTGCACGAGTTCACCACGATCCCCGGGGTCAAGGAGGACGTGGTCGAGCTCGTCATGAACATCAAGGAGCTGTGCGTCAGCTCCGAGCACGACGAGCCGGTCAGCATGTACCTGCGCAAGCAGGGCCCGGGCGACGTGACCGCCGGTGACATCCAGCCCCCGGCCGGTGTCTCGGTGCACAACCCGGACCTGAAGCTCGCCACCCTGAACGGCAAGGGCCGGCTCGACATGGAGCTGACCGTCGAGCGGGGCCGCGGCTACGTCACGGCGGCGCAGAACAAGCAGGCGGGCGCGGAGATCGGCCGGATCCCGGTCGACTCGATCTACTCACCGGTGCTCAAGGTGACGTACCGCGTCGAGGCGACCCGCGTCGAGCAGCGGACCGACTTCGACCGGCTGATCATCGACGTCGAGACCAAGCCGTCGATGGGCCCGCGTACCGCGCTGGCCTCGGCCGGTTCGACGCTGGTGGAGCTGTTCGGGCTGGCCCGGGAGCTGGACGAGACCGCCGAGGGCATCGACATCGGGCCGTCCCCGCAGGACGCCCAGCTGGCGGCCGACCTGGCTCTGCCGATCGAGGAGCTGGACCTCACCGTCCGCTCCTACAACTGCCTCAAGCGCGAGGGCATCAACTCCGTTGGTGAGCTGATCGGGCGTACCGAGGCGGACCTCCTCGACATCCGGAACTTCGGTCAGAAGTCAATCGACGAGGTCAAGATGAAGCTCGCCGGGATGGGCCTGGGGCTGAAGGACTCGGCTCCGAACTTCGACCCGGCGCACGTCGTGGACGCCTTCGGCGAGGCCGACTACGACACCGACGACTACCGCGAGACCGAGCAGCTCTAAGTCCGGCTGCCGCCACATCTGAGGAGCACCAACAATGCCCACGCCCACCAAGGGCCCCCGCCTCGGCGGCAGCCCCGCGCACGAGCGGCTGATGCTGGCCAACCTGGCCACCTCGCTGTTCCAGCACGGCAAGATCCAGACCACCGAGACGAAGGCCCGGCGGCTGCGTCCGCTGGCCGAGCAGCTGATCACCAAGGCCAAGCGGGGCGACCTCGCCTCGCGTCGGCGGGTGCTGGCCGTCGTCAAGGACAAGGACGTGGTCTACAACCTGTTCGACCAGATCGCGCCCCGGTACGCCAACCGCAACGGTGGCTACACCCGGATCGTGAAGACCGGCCCGCGCAAGGGTGACGCCGCTCCGATGGCGATCATCGAGCTGGTGGAGGAGCTTCAGGTCGCCGAGCCGAAGGCGAACAAGAAGACCGCCGCCCGCAAGGCCGCGCAGCAGGACAAGGTCGAGGCCCTGGCCCCGGCCGAGGAGACCCCGGTGTCGGCCCCGGCCGACCAGGACTCCGAGCCGCCGGTGCACGTCTCCGGTGACACCGCCGCCGCCCGCGAGGACAGCGACGAGGCCAACGAGAACAAGGCCTGAGCTGAGGCAGATCGTCGGGCCCGGCACCCCTTCCTGGGGTGCCGGGCCCGACGGCGTGAACGGGAGGTACGAGGTGGACGAGCGGACCCGGCTGCGGCTGGACGTCTCGTACGACGGCACCGACTTCTCCGGCTGGGCGGCCCAGCCCACCCGGCGTACGGTCGCCGGGGTGCTGATGGAGGCGCTGGACCTGGTCCTCGGCGTGGGCACGGCGAGCGGGCTGACCGTGGCCGGCCGGACCGACGCCGGCGTGCACGCCACCGGCCAGGTCTGTCACCTCGACCTGCCGACCGAGGTCTGGCGGCAGCACGACGGGAAGCTGCTGCGCCGCCTGGCCCGGCTGCTCCCAACCGACGTGCGGGTACGCGCGATGACCGAGGTGCCCGCCGACTTCGACGCCCGCTTCTCGGCCACCTTCCGCCGCTACGAATACCGGGTGACCGACGCTCCGTGGGGTGCCGAGCCGCTGCGCCGGAAGGACACCCTGGCCTGGCCGAGGCCGCTCGACCTGGCGGCGCTGAACGCCGCGGCGGCCGGCCTGGTGGGGGAGCACGACTTCGCCGCGTACTGCCGGCGCAAGGAGAACGCCACCACGCTGCGCGAGGTGACCCGGCTGGACTGGCGGCGGGACCCGGACGGCATCCTGGTCGCCACCGTGCAGGCCGACGCGTTCTGTCAGAACATGGTGCGCAGCCTGGTCGGCGCGATGCTGGCCGCCGGGGACGGCCGTCGAGCCGCCACCTGGCCGGCCGGCCTGCTGACCCGGCGGGAACGGTCCAGCGAGGTCACCGTGGCGCCGGCGCACGGGTTGGCCCTGGTCGAGGTCGGCTACCCGGTGGACCCCGCCGAGTACGCCCGCCGCTCGGCGCTCACCCGTCGGTTGCGCGTCCCCGTCGCCGAGGGCTGACCGCGCCGGTCGTCGTCAGTTTCCGGACGGGTTCCGGTCGCGGGTGGCGGACTGGCTGGCGGTGCCGTCGGTCGGGCTCACGGTGGGCTGGTTGGCCACCCCGCCGTTCGCCCGGCGCTCCAGCACGCCACGGTTCAGGTAGACCTCGATCATGTCGTACAGGATGTCGCGCGTCTTGGCGTCGGCGGAGTTGATCTGTTCCCCGTCGGCGCGGGTGACCAGGCAGTAGGCGATGTAGTGGCCGCGTACCTGCCAGCCGACCCGGGCGGCGGCCTTGGCCACCGCCTCGGTGCCGTCGCCGGCCACCATGCCCTGGAACCGGCCCTGCCGCTCGTCGAGCAGCTGCCGGATCCGGTCCCGGGCCCGCTGGGCGCTGGCCGCGTCGGTGAGGTTCAACAGCCCGGCGGTGACCAGGTAATCGCCGTTCGGGGAACGGAGGGTGGCCCGGACCACCTGGTTGCAGCCGAGCCGGACAAGCAGGTCACCGATCTCCCCGGTCGCCGCGACCGTGCAGTCGGTGCCGGCCTGGGTCTTGAGCACCTGGTAGGTCTGTCCGCCGTCGCTGGGCACCAGTTGCTTGCCGGGGAAGACCTCCTTGACGGTGAGCGCCGACTGGTCGGTGTCCCGGGAGTCGAGGTCGCTCCGGTCGGCCGCGGCGGACTGGTCGACCACGGGCTGGTCGCTCGGCAGGGCGGCCGGCGGGGTGTTGGTCTGGTTCTGGAGCAGGGTGGCGACGGCCAACCCGCAGAGCGCGAGCAGCACCAGCACGGCGGCGCCGCCGATCAGCACCTGCCAGGCTCGACCGCCGTGCTTCCGACCGGCACGGCGGCTGGGTTCGGAGAGGTCCAGCGGGTCGGTCGTGCGCTGGAGCGGACCCGGGGGCGCCGACTCGGGGGGTGGCGACATCGCGGGTGCCGACTCGGGGGGCGCGGACATCGGGGGGGCCGAAACCGGAGGCGGCGGGGCGGCGGACGGGGGCGGCGCGGCGACCGTGGGGGGCGGCGCGGTCACCGGATGCGGCGGCGGAACGTCCGTCCGGGGCGCGGCCGGGGCGGCGGCCGACCGGGGTGGTGCCGCGGCTGCCTGTCGACGCGGCGGCGGGGTGGCGTCGACGGCCGGCCGGGTAGGCCGGACCCGTGGCGGCAGCGACGGTGTGGGGAAGCGGGACGGCGAGGGGCCCGCGGGCGGAGGCACCGGTGCTCCGGGCCCGGCCGGGGGCGACCCGGGCTTCGGGTAATCCAGGAAGGCGTCCTCATCGGACTCGTACCGATACACCATGTGGGTACAGTAGGACTGATTATCCCTTTAGGGGGTAATATCGGGAAATTCTAGCGGGGTGGCGTCGCGAGTTCGCCCGACCTCCGGGCCGGTGCGACAATGCCCGGCGTGACCGGCGACCACTACTTCACCGCTGAACCCACCAGCGCCGCCCAGCCGCGCGAGATCGAGTTTTCTGTCGCCGGGCGGGACTACACCCTCGTCTCGGCCGCCGGCGTCTTCTCCGCCGACCGCCTCGATCCCGGGACGGCGGTACTGCTGCGCAAGGGCGAGCTGCCGGCGGCCGATGCCACCGGCCCGCTGCTCGATGTCGGCTGCGGCTTCGGGCCGATCACCTGCGTACTGGCCACCGCCGCGCCGTCCGCCCCCGTCTGGGCGGTCGACGTCAACGAGCGCGCCCGCGAGTTCACCGCCGCCAACGCCGCCCGGGTCGGCGCCGCCGAACGGGTACGGGTGGCCGCGCCGGACGACGTACCGGCCGATCTCCGCTTTGCGCAGATCTGGTCGAACCCGCCGATCCGGATCGGCAAGGCGGAGCTGCACGAGCTTCTGCTGCGCTGGCTGCCCCGGCTCGCCCCGGACGGGGTGGCCTGGCTGGTCGTGGCCCGGCACCTCGGCGGCGACTCGCTGCACCGCTGGCTGGTCGAGCAGGGCTGGCAGGTGGACCGGCACGCCAGCCAGAAGGGGTACCGAGTGCTGCGGGTCACCCGGTAATCGAGTGTCGCCCGTCCCGGTCCCTCGGGCAGGATGCCCGCGTGGGTTACGTGGACGTGGCAGGGGTCGGGCACATCCTCCCGGACGGCCGGGAACTCTTCGCCGAGGTGTCGTTCCGGGTCGGCGAGGGCGCCAAGGTGGCGCTGGTCGGGCCGAACGGCGCCGGCAAGACGACGCTGCTCCGGATGGTCGCCGGTGACCTGGCGGTGAAGACCGGGACGATCGCCCGCTCCGGCGGCCTCGGCGTGATGCGGCAGTTCATCGGCATGATCGGGGACGACTCCACGCTCGCCGACCTGGCGCTCGCGCTCGCCCCGCCGGCGCTTCGCGACGCCGGCCGCCGCCTCGCCGAGACCGAGGCGGCCATGCGGGCGGCCGAGGTCCGCAGCAAGTACAGCACCGCCGCGGGTAAGGCCCAGCTCGAGTACGCGGACGCCCTGGCGGCCTGGGGCGAGGTCGGCGGGTACGACGCCGAGGTGCTCTTCGACACCGTCAGCACCATCGTCCTCGACCTGCCGTGGGACGCCGCCCGGGAGCGTCCGGTGCGGACCCTCTCCGGCGGCCAGCAGAAGCGCTTCGCCCTCGAACTGCTGCTGCGCGGGCCCGACGAGGTGCTCCTGCTCGACGAGCCGGACAACTTTCTCGACGTACCCGGCAAACGGTGGCTGGAGGGCCGGCTGCGCGAGTCCGGCAAGTCGGTGCTCTACGTCTCGCACGACCGGGAGTTGCTGGCGCAGACCGCCAACCGGGTGGTCGCCGTCGAGGGCGGCAGCGCCTGGGTGCACCCGGCCGGCTTCGCCAGCTGGCACGAGGCGCGGGTGGCCCGGCACGCCCGCCTCGACGAGCTGCGCAAGCGCTGGGACGAGGAACACCAGAAGCTGCGCGAGCTGATGCTGATGTACAAGCAGAAGGCCGCGTACAACTCCGACATGGCCTCGCGCTACCAGTCGGCGCAGACCCGGTTGCGCAAGTTCGAGGAGGCCGGGCCGCCGCCCGTACCCCCGAAGGACCAGGACATCCGGATGCGGCTGACCGGCGGGCGGACCGGCAAGCGCGCGGTGATCGCCGAGCAGCTCGAGCTCGACGGCCTGACCTACCCGTTCGACCTGGAACTCTGGTACGGCGACCGGGTCGCCGTGCTCGGCGCGAACGGCACCGGGAAGTCGCACTTCCTCCGCCTGCTGGCCCGCGGCGGCACCGACCCGGACCCGGCCAACACGCCGGTCGACGGCGCGGCGGCCCTCGCGCCGGTCGCCCACGACGGGGTGGTACGCCTCGGCGCGCGGGTGCGGCCCGGGCACTTCTCACAGACCCACGACCGGCCGGAGCTGATGGAGAAGACGCTGGTCGACGTCCTGTGGCGGGGTGACGAGCACCGCGCCGGCATGGACCGGCACGCGGCGATGGCGGCGCTGTCCCGGTACGAGCTGGCCGGGCAGGGCGACCAGCGCTTCGGCACCCTCTCCGGCGGGCAGCAGGCGCGTTTCCTGGTGCTGCTGCTGGAGCTCTCCGGCGCGACCCTGCTGCTGCTGGACGAGCCGACCGACAACCTCGACCTGGCCTCCGCCGAGGCGCTCGAAGCGGGTCTGGCCGCGTTCGAGGGGACGGTGATCGCGGTGACCCACGACCGCTGGTTCACCCGTTCCTTCGACCGGTTCGTGTTGTTCCGGGGCGACGGCGAGGTGGTCGAGACCCCGGAGCCGGTGTGGGACGTCGGATGATCATCGACGTTCTCGGCGCGTCGCGGTCGGCGGGCGGCAGGGGTCAGCCGACGTTGTGGAGCTGATGTCGTGAACGATTCACCGCGTCGGTCCGTCGACGTTCCGGCCCGGCCGGTGGCGGTCCTCCCTGCCGCATAGGCTGGCTTTCGTGAGTGAGATGACGTACCGCCGGTTGGGCGACTCCGGGCTCGTGGTGTCCGTGGTCGGCATCGGCTGCAACAACTTCGGCCGGAAGCTCGACCTCGACGGCACCCGCGCGGTGGTCGACGCCGCGCTCGACGCCGGGATCAACTTCTTCGACACCGCGGACATCTACGGTGAACCGCAGGGCAGCTCCGAGGAACTGCTCGGGCAGGCGCTCAAGGGCCGCCGGGACGACGTGGTGGTCGCCACCAAGTTCGGCATGGACATGCACGGCCTGAACGGACCGGACCACGGCGCCCGGGGTGCCCGCCGCTACATCGCCCGCGCGGTAGAGGCCTCGTTGCGCCGGCTCGGGACCGACCACATCGACCTGTACCAGATACACGAGCCCGACCCGGGCACCCCGATCGACGAGACGCTCGCCGCGCTGGACAGCTTGGTGACCGCCGGCAAGGTCCGCTACCTCGGCAACTCGAACTTCGCCGGCTGGCAGATCGCCGACGCCGACTGGACCGCCTCCTCCCAGGGCCGTACCCGGTTCATCTCCGCGCAGAACCACTACTCCCTCCTGGAGCGGAGCGTGGAGGCCGAGGTCATCCCCGCCTGCGAGCGGTTCGGCCTGGGCATGCTGCCGTTCTTCCCGCTGGCCAACGGCCTGCTCACCGGCAAGTACCACCGGGGCGAGGCACCGCCAGCCGGCAGCCGGCTCTCCGGCGGCGGCCGGTACGCGGAGCGGTTCGCCGCCGCGGACTGGGACACCATCGAGAAGATCGAGGCGTACGCGGCCGAGCGGGGGCTCACCATGCTCCAGGTGGCCATCGGCGGGCTCGCCGCCCGGCCGGCGGTGACCTCGGTGATCGCCGGTGCCACCACGCCCGACCAGGTACGCGCCAACGCCGAGGCGGGCGCCTGGCAGCCCACCGACGAGGACCTCGACGCCCTCGACGCCCTCCTCTGACCCCGTCGACACCCACTGCCCCGGCGCCCAGCGGTGCCGGGGCAGTGTGCTGTCCGTGCTGCCGCCCGTGCCGGGGGCGTGTCCACCGCGCGGCGTAGCCCCCGCCGATCGGCTCCCCACAGCCAGGGCCACGCTGCGTCCGGTGAACGGCCGAGCCGGGCGACCACAGGTGACGGTGGCTGGGAAATGTGTCACCCGTCCTTTGCGGATCCGCCGCGGGCGTCGTACGGTAGGCCGCAAGTGACCCACGGGAGCCCGGTGTACCGGGCTGAGAGGGGGGCTGCAGCCCCCGACCGTCGAACCTGATCCGGGTAATGCCGGCGCAGGGAGGAGTGTTGCCGTGCCGTCCCTGGGACGACTGCATCTGATCACCGACACCCGGCCGGGATGCGACCCGCTCGCCGTGCTGCGTGCCGCCCTGCCGGTCGCCCGCGCCGAACTGGTCGTCCAGGTCCGGGTCGCCGACGACGCCACCGACCGCGAGGCGTACGAGCTGGCCGGCCAGGTGGTCGCGCTGTGCCGGCCGTACGGGGCGGCCTGCCTGGTCAACGACCGGCTGCACGTGGCGCTCGCGGTGGCCGCGGCCGGTGGCCACGTGGGCGCCGAGGACCTGCCGGTGCCGGCGGCCCGCCGGGTGCTCGGCTCCGCCGCCGTGCTCGGTGTCACCGCCCGGGAGCCGCGAAGCGCCGCCGAGGCGGTCGCCGCCGGGGCCAGTTACCTGGGCGTGGGACCCTGCCACGCCACCGCCACCAAGGCCGGGCTGCCCGACCCGATCGGCCCCGACGGGGTACGCGCCGTCGTCGAGGCGGTGGACGTGCCGGTGATCGCGATCGGCGGGGTGACCGCCGCGCGCGTGCCGGCGCTGCGGGCCGCCGGGGCGTACGGGGTGGCGGTGGTCGGGGCGCTCTCCCAGGCCGCCGACCCGGCCCGGGCCACCGCCGAGCTGCTCGGGGCGCTGACGTGTTAGGAGGGGACCCCTCCTATACCGGAGGCGTTAACAGGGGGCCCTTCCTTCCGGATGTCGGGGTTGTGGGGGCGGGACCGGTCGGGCTGGCGATCGCGTGGCGGTGCGCGCAGCGCGGGCTGCGGGTGGTCGTCCACGACCCGGCACCGGGCTCCGGGGCGTCCCACGTGGCGGCCGGGATGCTCGCGCCGGTGGCCGAGGCGTACTTCGGGGAGCGGGAGCTGACCGGACTGCTCGCCGAGTCCGCCGCCCGCTGGCCGGCCTTCGCCGCCGAGCTGTCCGAGGCCGCCGGCACCGACGTCGGGTACCGCACCGACGGCACGCTGGTGGTCGGGCTGACCGCCGACGACCTGGCCGAGGCGCGCCGGCTCTGGGCGTACCAGCAGGGGTTGGGGTTGCCGATCACGCCGCTGCGCCCGTCGGCGCTGCGGGAGCACGAGCCGGCGCTGGCCACCCGGGTGCGCGGCGGCGCGGTCGCCCCCGGCGACCACCAGGTCGACCCGCGCCGGCTGCTGCCCGCGCTGCGGACGGCGGCCGAGCGGGCCGGCGTCACGCTGCGCCCCGCCCCGGTCGCCCGGCTCTCCGACGTGGCCGCCCGGGTCACCGTCGTCGCCGCCGGCTGCGGCGCGGCGGCGCTCACCGGGCTGCCGGTCCGGCCGGTGAAGGGCCAGGTGCTCCGGCTCCGCGCGCCCGATCGCGGCACGCCGGGCTTCCGGCACGTGATCCGGGGGTACGCCGACGGCGAGTCGGTCTACCTGGTGCCCCGGGACAGCGGCGAGGTGGTGGTCGGGGCGACCGTCGAGGAGCGCGCCGACACCGAGGTGACCGCCGGCGCGGTGCTCCGGCTGCTGCGCGCCGCCGTCGACCTGGTCCCCGAGCTGGCCGAGTACGACCTGGTGGAGGCGTCCGCCGGGCTGCGCCCCGGTACGCCGGACAACGCGCCGGTCATCGGGCCGCTGCCCGGCCGGCCGGGCGTGCTCGCCGCCACCGGCCATCACCGGCACGGCATCGTGCTCACCCCGGTCACCGCCGACCTGGTCACCGAACTGATCGTCACCGGTGAGCCGGACCCGCTGCTCGCCCCGTTCAGCCCGGACCGGTTCGTCGGCGCCGGCGCGTCGCCCGCCCCGGCCCGGGAACAGACCGCATCCGGCATCGAGGAGGAGCGCAGATGGAACTGATCGTCAACGGCGCCGGGCGGACCGTGCCCGGCGGAGCGACCGTGGCCGACCTGGTCCGGGAGGTCACCGACCAGCGGCGCGGCCTCGCGGTCGCGGTCAACGGCGAGGTCGTGCCGCGCGGCGGCTGGGCGGCGACCAGGCTGCGCGACGGTGACCGGGTCGAGGTGCTCAGCGCCGCGCAGGGTGGGTGAGCGGCGTGACCTTCGAGATCGGCGGGACCGCGTTCGGCTCCCGGCTCATCCTCGGCACCGGCGGCGCCGCCAACCTGCACGTGCTGGAGCAGGCGATCCGCGCCTCCGGCACCGAGCTGGTCACGCTTGCGCTGCGCCGGGTGGACACCGCGCCGGGCAGCGCCGGTGGCCTGCTCGACCTGCTCGACCGGTGCGGCGTACGGGTGCTGCCGAACACGGCCGGCTGCCACACCGCGTCCGAGGCGGTGAAGGTGGCCCACCTGGCCCGCGAGGCGTTCGACACCGAGTGGGTGAAGCTGGAGGTGATCGGTGACGAGCGCACGCTGCTGCCCGACGGGGTGGAGCTGCTGCGCGCCGCCGAGGAGTTGGTGGCCGACGGGTTCACCGTGCTGCCGTACACCTCGGACGATCCGGTCCTGGCCCGGCGGCTGGCCGACGTGGGCTGCGCGGCGGTGATGCCGGCCGGCGCCCCGATCGGCTCCGGCCTGGGGGTGAGCAACCCGCACCACATCCGGTTGATCCGGCAGGCCGTGGACGTGCCGGTGATCCTCGACGCCGGCATCGGCACCGCTTCGGACGCCGCGCTCGCCATGGAGTTGGGTTGCGACGCGGTACTGCTGGCCAGCGCGGTCACCCGGGCTGCCGACCCGGAGGCGATGGCCACCGCCATGCGCCACGCGGTGCAGGCTGGGCGACTCGCGTACCGGGCGGGCCGCATCCCCCGCCGCCTCCACGCCCTCCCCTCCACTCCGCACGAGGGCAGGCCCGACCTGTGACCGCGGTTCCTGCCGTGGACCTTGGGGGGAGATGGCCCCTGGCGGGGCCGGATTCCTCCAGGATCTGGTCGGGCGCCGCGCCGTCCGGAGTGGTGGTGCTGACGGATCGGTGGGTGGCGCGGAATCCGCTGCCCGAGGTGATCGCGGCCGCTGTGGGTGGCGGAGCGCGGTGGGTGGTGTTGCGGGAGAAGGACCTGCCGCGCGCCGAGCGGGCCGCGCTCGCCGCCGACCTGCGGGCGATCCTGGCCGAGGCGGGCGGCACCCTGGTCGTCGCCGGGCCGGACCCGCTCGACGGCGACGCCGTCCACCTGCCCGCCGCCGGCCCGTACCCGCCGCCGCGCGTCGGGCTGGTCGGCCGCTCCTGCCACAACGCTGCCGAGCTGGCCCGGCTCACCACAGAGGACTACGCCACCCTGTCACCCGTCTTCCCCACGAGGACCAAGCCCGGTTACGGCCCACCCCTGCACCCGGGCGGGCTGGCCGACCTGATCCGGCTCAGCCCGGCGCCGGCCCTCGCCCTCGGCGGCATCGAGACCGTGGCACAGGTGCAGGCGTGCGTACGGGCCGGTGCCGTCGGTGTGGCGGTGCTCGGTGCCATCATGCGCGCCGACGACCCCGGCGAGGTCGCCGCCACGCTGGGCAGCGCCTTCGAAGAGCCCGCAACCGAAACCACCGGGGAGGGGAGGTGACGCCGCGAACCGTCCTCACCATCGCCGGATCGGACTCCGGCGGCGGGGCGGGCATCCAGGCCGACCTCAAGGTCTTCGCCGCCCTCGGCGCGTACGGGACCAGCGTGCTCACCGCGATCACCGCGCAGAACACCCGGGGCGTCGACGCCGTCCTGCCGCTGCCCCCGCGGACCGTCCGCGAGCAGCTCGACAGCGTGCTCGGCGACTTCGCCGTACGCGCGGTTAAGACCGGCATGCTCGGCACCCCGGCGGTCGCCGACGTGATCGCCGCGGCGGCGGAGGCGGGGCGACTGCCCCGGCTCGTCGTCGACCCGGTGCTGGTCGCCACCAGTGGGTACCGGCTCGGCGGGGTGGAGGCGGTGCGGCGGCTGCTGCCGTACGCCGAGGTGGCGACGCCGAACCGCGCGGAGGCCGCGGCCCTCACCGGACGCCCGGTGGCCACGGTGGAGGAGACGGTCGCGGCGGCTGAGGCCCTGGCGGCCGCCGGCCCGGCGCACGTGGTGGTGACCGGCGGCGATGCGGACGCAACGGGTGAGTCGGTGGACGTGCTGGTCGGCGGTGGGGCGACCACGCTGCTGCGCGCGCCCCGGGTGCCGACCCGGCACAACCACGGCACCGGCTGTTCGTTCTCGGCGGCGATCGCCGTCCGGCTGGCGGCCGGCGATCCGGCACCGGTCGCGGTCACCGCCGCCAAGGAGTACGTCACCCGCGCGCTGGCCGGCGCGCGGGACTGGGAGCTGGGCGCGGGACCCGGCCCGCTGGACCACTTCGGATGGTCCGCGTGAGGCGACAGGAGGCTGTCATGCAAACACGACGCAAGGTCTACGTCGAGGGGTCGCGGCCGGACATCCGGGTGCCGTTCGCCGAGGTGGCGCTGACCGGAGACAACCCGCCGGTACGGCTCTACGACACCTCCGGCCCCGGCTCCGACCCGGCGGTGGGGCTGCCGCCGCTGCGCGGACCGTGGATCGCCGACCGGGGTGATGTCGCCCCCGTGCGGGGCGCGGGCACCCCGCTTGCCGGCGCGGACGGGAAGCGCCCGACCCAACTCGCCTACGCGCGGGCCGGACGGGTCACGCCGGAGATGGAGTTCGTGGCGATCCGGGAGGGCGTGCCGCCGGAGTTCGTCCGGGACGAGATCGCCGCCGGGCGGGCGGTGCTGCCGCTCAACGTCAACCACCCGGAGTGCGAGCCGGCGATCATCGGCCGGGCGTTCCTGGTGAAGGTCAACGCCAACATCGGCACCTCGGCGGTCAGCTCCTCCGTCGCCGAGGAGGTGGAGAAGCTGACCTGGGCGACCCGCTGGGGTGCGGACACCGTGATGGACCTGTCGACGGGGAAACGGATCCACGAGACCCGCGAGGCGATCGTGCGGAACTCGCCGGTGCCGATCGGCACCGTGCCGATCTACCAGGCGCTGGAGAAGGTTGGCGGCGACCCGGTGAAGCTGAGCTGGGAGGTGTTCCGGGAGACGGTCGTCGAGCAGGCCGAGCAGGGCGTCGACTACATGACCGTGCACGCCGGGGTGCGGCTGCCGTACGTGCCCCTCGCGGTGGACCGGGTGACCGGCATCGTCTCCCGGGGCGGCTCGATCATGGCGGCCTGGTGCCTGGCGCACCACCAGGAGAACTTCCTCTACACCCACTTCCGCGAGCTGTGCGCCCTGATGGCGAAGTACGACGTGACGTTCTCGCTCGGCGACGGGTTGCGCCCCGGGTCGATCGCGGACGCCAACGACGAGGCGCAGTTCGCCGAGCTGCGTACCCTCGGCGAGCTGACGAGGATCGCCTGGGAGTACGACGTCCAGGTGATGATCGAGGGCCCCGGGCACGTGCCGATGCACAAGATCAAGGAGAACGTGGACCGCCAGCAGGAGTGGTGCCACGAGGCGCCCTTTTACACGCTCGGGCCGCTGACCACGGACATCGCGCCCGCGTACGACCACATCACCTCGGCGATCGGCGCCGCGATGATCGGTATGTTCGGCACCGCGATGCTCTGCTACGTCACGCCGAAGGAACACCTCGGGCTGCCGGACCGGGACGACGTCAAGGCGGGTGTCATCGCGTACAAGATCGCGGCGCACGCGGCGGACCTGGCCAAGGGGCACCCCGGGGCGCAGGCCTGGGACGACGCGCTGTCCAAGGCCCGGTTCGAGTTCCGCTGGGAGGACCAGTTCAACCTCGCGCTCGACCCGGAGACCGCGCGGTCGTACCACGACGCCACGCTCCCGGCCGAGCCGGCGAAGACCGCGCACTTCTGCTCGATGTGCGGGCCGAAGTTCTGCTCCATGAAGATCACTCAGGACCTGAAGGACTACGCGGCGCGCGGCATGGCGGAGAAGTCCGACGAGTTCCGGTCCGCCGGTGCCCGGGTCTACCTGCCGCTGGCCTGAGCCGCACCGGGCCGGGCCGGCCAGCTGGTCGGCCCGGCCGACGGATCAGTCGCGGTGGTGGCGACCGGTGCGCGGCGTACGGGGCCCTTCCCCGTCGGCGTCCGAGGCGAGCCCGGCGACCCAGTCGACGTACTCCTCGTCCTGCGTCGCCAGCTGCTCCGACTCGTGGTCGGACCGGCCGGTGTCGTCCAGCCCGCCGTCCCTGGCCCGGTTACGCCGGAACAGGCCACGCCGGACCTTGGGCTTCCCGCCGCCCGGCTCCGCCTTCGCCGTGGAGCCGGCCACGACCGGCTCGCCGGCGGCGGCGTGCTGGCCGCCCGCAAGCGGGCCGTTCGGGATGACCGGTGTCACGCGCCGGGCGTTGGCGAAGGCGTCCCAGCGGGCTTCCCGGCCCAGGTCGGGCAGGGAACGGTGCCGGGGATGCGGTGCCGGCTCGATCCGAGCCTCCGCCGTCGGTGCGCCGTTCCGGTCCGAGATGCCCGTCGGGTCGCTCGTGACGCCGCCGGCCGATCCGTTGTTGCCGAACGGGGAACGCGGTTGGCTCGGCGCGGGTACGGCCGGTTCGTTCCGCGCGGTTGTCGCCGGTCGACCCGGTGGGGGCGGGCCTGGCCACGCCGGCAGGGGGTCGTTCGGCCGGTCCGCGACATCCTCGAAGATCGGGAAGCGCGGGCGTGGTGACTCCGGCGCCTCGACGGGGGTGAGGTGGTCGCCCGCGACCGGTTCGTCGTCGTCCGAGAAGAAGTAGTTCGGCGTCCCCCGGCCACCGTCGGCTGCGGGGGCCGGCGCATCGTCCGGGGCCGGGGTACGGGTGCCGGTCACCTGGCCGGGGCCGTCGGCCGGCCGGGGCGCCGGCAGCGCCGACCGCGCCACACCCTCGACGGCCGGCGCGGCGGTGTGCGGATCGACCAAGGCAGTCTCGGCCGGGGCCGCCTGGCCCGTGGCCGGCTCGACCGGGTTCGCCTTGGCCGGCACCGCCTGGGCAGGTGCCGTCCGGGCCATCGCCGCCTGGGCCGGGATCGGCTCGACGGGAGCCGGCTCGGCCGGCGTCTCCTCGACCGGCTTGGGTTCGGCCGGCGTCTCCTCGACCGACGTTGGTTCGGTCGGTGCCGCCTCGGTCGGCGTTGGTTCGGTCGGTGCCGCCTCGGTCGGCGTTGGTTCGGTCGGTGCCGCCTCGGTCGGCGTTGCTCCGGTCGGCGTTGCCTCGGTCGGTGTCGCCTCGATCGGCGGTGCGTCAGCCGCTGTGGTGGCCGGGCCGGTGCGAACCCCGCGACCGCGCCTGGACCGTCCGTCCGGCCGGGGTTGGGTCGAGGCGGGATCGGCGTCGCCCGCCACCGGCGAGTCCGGGCCGGCCGCCACGGGCGAGTCCGATCCCGAGCCGGACGCCGGGCCCGGATCAGCAGCGGCCGAGGCCGGGGCAGGGTCCGGAGCGGAGATGCCCGGCTCGGCGGGCGGTTGCGGGGCCGGGCGGCCGGCGGCGAGTACGTCGATGGCGGAGGTACGCCGCCCCGGGGGCAGCAGCCCCGGAACCGGCAGGTTCCGCGCCAGAGCGTCGGCCTCCTGATCGGCGACCGGCTCGTCGGTGTCGGCCGCGTCGGTCGTCCTCGGCGGAGCAGCCGGTTGCGCCACGGTGGGCCCGGCCATCGGCTCCGGCTCGTCGGCGCGGGCCTGCTGCCCAGCGGCGGGCTCGGCGGAGGCGGGCACGCCGGACGTCGGGTGGTCGGCGGCGGGGATGGCCTCGGCGGAGGGGTGCTCACCGGGGTTCTGCTGCGTAGCGGCGGGCTCGGCGGAGGCGGGCACGCCGGACGTCGGGTGCTGCGTAGCGGCGGGCTCAGCGGAGGCGGGCACGCCGGACGTCGGGTGATCGGCGAGGGAGATGGGCGCGGCGGCGGCTTGGCGCGCCTCGGCGGTGGTGTGGCCGGGGGCCGTCCGGGCGGCACCGGACTTGCGGGCCGGCGCGAGACCCGAGGGGACCGGCCAGTCCCAGTGCGCGGGGGCCGCGGCCGCGGTCGGGATCGTCTCTGCCGCCCGACGCCCCACCCCGTTGATCAAGGAATTCCCGTCTGATTGGAGATCGACTCTGACGCCAACTCCTTGATCGGCCGGTGCCGCACGGCCGCTGTCCGACCCAGGGGTGGCGGGCGATGGTGGGAGAGGCTGGAGGATGTCGGTGGGTTCGAGCGCGGCGGTCTCCGGCTCCGCGGCCGGCCGGCGCAGCACCGTGGTGGCCGTCGAGCCGAGCGCGCCGGCGGCGACCGCGATCAGTGCCGCGTAGTAGGGCGCGAGCTGGTAGCGGTCGGCCGCGTTGCCTGGGCCCGCGGTCAGGTACGCGAAGGCCAGCAGCACCGGCCCCGCCGCCCCGGCCGCCCCGCCGACCAGCGGAAGATGGCCGCGTCGGCGGGCCAGCGCGCCGACCGCCGCGCCGGCGAGCAGGGCGAGCAGGGGCAGGAGCAGCATGGCCAGGCGCTGCGCGGTCGCCGCATCCAGCCAGGATGGTTCGAGGACCCCGAGGCGTACGGTGACCAGCGGCCCGGCCGAGGACACCGACGGCGCGGCGGAGATCAGCGCGAGTAGCCAGACGGCCCCCGCGGTGAGTGCGATGTTCCACCCGAAGGGCGGCTTGAGCAGGACGACGATCGCGGCGCCCGCCCCGATGAGCGCGCCGAGGATCGCGCAGATGCCGACCGCCCACACCGGGTCGACGGTGCCGCCGAGTTCGGCGGTCCGGGCCGGTTGCATGCACAGTGGTGCGACCACGGCCGCGCCCAGCGCGGCGGCGCCGGCGACGCTGAGCTGTTCCGTGGTGCCACCCGGGATCCCGTCCCGGCGGGCGAGGCGTTCGGTGCCGACGGCACCGGCCACCGCGGCGACCGCCGCGAACCAGCCGACCCAGGCGAGCTGGGCGGGCCACCGGTTGATCGCACCGTCGGTGAACGCGCCGTCGAGGCGCACGACGCCGAACCCGTACGCGATGCCGAGCTGACCGGCCCCGGCCAGCACGCTCGCCCCGAGCGCCGTGAGCAGCAGCCTGCTCCACGTCCGAAAGGCCATGTCGGGCACGTTACGGCCCGGTGACCCCGATCGCCACAAATGACAGCGCGGCGCGGCGCGTCGGCGCGACTACCGAGGGTGGCTACTTCAGCTCGACGAGGCGGGCCAGGTAGGTCGTGTCCCCGACGTTGGTCAGCATGTGCACCGCGCCCGGGTCGCGGTAGACCACGCCGCCGGTCGGTTCGTCGGCGTCGATGGTGGTGCCGTCGATGGTCTGCACGACGTTCCTGGCCCCCTGGATCGCGATCACCAGGTAGGGGTGGTCGTGCCGGTGTAGCGGCTGCCGCTCGCCCGGCTCCAGGCGGATGTGCCAGACGCGTACCCTGTCGTTCTCGTAGACGATCTCCTGGCCCACGGGACCGAGTTCGAGGTCGGCGGAGAGGTCGGTCATCGGGTCCCGTCCAGTTGGGGAAGCACCTCGGTGGCGATGAGCTCCAGGTGGTCGAGGTCGGCGAAGTCGATCAGGCGCAGGTGGGCTCGGGTGGCACCGATCGCGGCGAACTCGCCGAGCCGGTCGACGAGCTGCGCGGGGGAGCCGACCACCGGATCCTCCGGCGGGAGGGCGCTCTTGACGTGCAGGGGAGCGGCGCGGCGCTGCGCCTCTGCGTCGGTGCGCCCGACCGCCACCACGATCCCGGTGGAGAGCACCAGCGGCGTACGCCCCGACGCGGTACGTCCGACCCGGTCGCACGCCTCCCGTACCCGCTGGTACGCGTCGGCGGTCTCGGCGACGCCCTTGAACGGCACGTTGAACTCGTCGGCGTACCGGGCGGCCAGCTCGGGGGTGCGCTTCGGCCCCCGCCCGCCGATGATCAGTGGCGGCCCGGGCCGCTGCACCGGCTCGGGCAGCGCGGGCGCGTCGACGAGCTGATAGTGCTCGCCCTTGAAGCTGTACGTCTCGCCCGACGGGGTGCCCCACAGCCCGGTGATGACCTGCAACTGCTCGGTCAGCCGGTCGAACCGTTCGCCGATGGGCGGGAAGGGGATGCCGTACGCGCTGTGCTCCCGCTCGTACCAGCCGGCGCCGATGCCCAGCTCGACCCGGCCCCCGCTCATCTGGTCCACCTGGGCCACCTGCATGGCCAGCGGGCCGGGCAGCCGGAAGGTGGCCGAGGTGACCAGGGTGCCGAGTCGGATCCGGGAGGTCTCCCGGGCCAGCGCGGCGAGCGTCAGCCAGGCGTCGGTGGGGCCGGGCAGCCCCGGTTCGTCGCCCATCGAGCGGTAGTGGTCGGCCCGGAAGAAGCCCTCGAAGCCGGTCTCCTCGACCTGGCGGGCGAACCGGAGCTGGTCGTCGTAGCTGGCCCCGCGGTGCGGCTCGGTGAACACCGTCACCCGCATGGTCAGCGCTCCCCGGCCCCGATCCGGGCTGGCGTCCCCGCCGGGTCGGGCTGTGCGGGTACGTCCGGTGCGTTCCGTTCCATCAGCAGCTCGTGCAGGTCGGCGCTGATCCGGGCCACGTCGGCCAGGTGCGCGTGGCGACCCAGGGTGCGCGGCCGGGGTACGTCGACCTCGACCACCTTGCGGATCCGGCCGGGACGCGGGCTTAGCACGACCACCCGGTCGGCGAGCAGCACCGCCTCGTCGATCGAGTGGGTGACGAAGACGATGGTCGCCTTCGTCTCCATGTGCACCCGCTGGAGTTCGCCGGAGAGTTCTTCCCGGGTGAGCGCGTCGAGCGCCGAGAAGGGCTCGTCCATCAGCATCACGCGTGGTGCGGCGATCAGTGACCGGCAGAGTGACACACGCTGCTGCATGCCGCCGGAGAGTTCGTGCGGCAGGCGCTTCTCGAAGCCGCCCAGCCCGGCCATCGCCAGCAGCTCGCGGGCCCGGTCGCGGTGCTTCGCCCGGCTCATGCCGAAGATCTCGACCGGAAGCAGGACGTTGTCCAGCACCGAGCGCCAGGGCAGCAGCGCCGGCCGCTGGAACAGCATGGCGATGTCGCGGCGCGGCTTGGTGATCGGCGTGCCGCCGACGGTGATCTCACCCCCGGTGACCGGGAGCAGGCCGGCGATCATGCGGAGCAGGGTGGACTTGCCGCAGCCGGAACGGCCGAGGACGGCGACGAATTCGCCCTCTGCCACATCGAGGTCGATGTTGCGTATCGCCTCGACCCGCCCGGAGCGGCCGTCGAAGGTGC
Source organism: Micromonospora eburnea (assembly GCF_900090225.1). Classification (NCBI taxonomy): domain Bacteria; kingdom Bacillati; phylum Actinomycetota; class Actinomycetes; order Micromonosporales; family Micromonosporaceae; genus Micromonospora; species Micromonospora eburnea. The sequence goes on along the minus strand of NZ_FMHY01000002.1, from coordinate 6,398,114 downwards.
GGGACACACCGGACAGTCGGATCATCGCCCGCTGGCTCCTTCCACGTCGTGAACCAGAGCCGGGCTAGCGTAGCGGGTCGTTCCCCAGTGCACGGTCAGGGGTGGCGGCCTCCGCTTTCCGTCGGACAAGTTCGTTTCCTTTCCGCAACCCGTACGCCCGACGGTGTCCACTGACCTTCTCGTACGCTGTTGCGCGCGAAGAGTCCCCTCACGACGGTCCTGTCGGCGTTCCCCCCTGCCGACACCGTCTGACACACGACCCGTCCGGGCGAACACGCCCTGGTCGGAAAGGACATGGTGCACAGATGAGAAGGCTGACCCGTACGGTCGCCGCCGCCGCGCTGGCCGCCGCCCTCGCCCTGGTCTCCGGCTGCAGCAGCGATTCGGACAAGGCCGAGGACGCCAAGGGCACGAGTGGCGCGCTGGAGAAGGTGACCTACCTCACCTCGTTCGGCAACTTCGGCCGTGACTCGTACGCCTGGGTGGCGAAGGAGAAGGGCTTCTTCAAGGAGGCCGGCTTCGACGTCGAGATCAAGCCCGGCCAGGGCACCAACGGGGTCATCGGGGCCATCACCGGGGGCCAGGCCGAGTTCGGCCCGATCGACCTGACCGGTGGCATCCTGCAGATGGGCAACGGCGAGGCCAAGGACTTCGTCGCGGTGGCCGCGATCCAGCAGCGGACCATGGCCGCGATCGTCTCGGTCGAGGGCAAGAACATCGCCACCCCGAAGGACCTGGAGGGCAAGAAGCTCGCCGACACTCCCGGCTCCGTCGTGCGCAACCTCTTCCCGACGTACGCGCGGCTGGCCGGCGTGGACGGCAGCAAGGTGACCTGGGTCAACGGTCAGGCGCAGGACCTCATGGGCATGCTCGGCTCCGGCTCGGTCGACGGCATCGGCCAGTTCGTCGTCGGTCAGCCCACGGTTCAGGCGGTGACCAAGAAGACGCCGGTGATGCTGCCCTACAGCAACGTCATGCAGGACCTCTACGGCAACGCGCTGATCACCTCCGCGAAGATCGCGAAGGAGAAGCCGGAGATGGTGAAGAAGTTCACCACGGCGCTGCTCAAGGGCCTCGAGTACTCTCTGGCCAACCCGCAGGAGGCGGCGGACATCCTGAAGAAGAACGTGCCCGCCACCAACCCGGCCGCCGCCGCCGCCGAGCTTGAGCTGATGGCCGCGTACGTTCGGTCCAGCAACTCCGGCACGGCGATCGGCACGCTGGACAGCGGCCGGGTCGCCAAGAGCATCGCCCTGCTCCAGGGCGCGGGTGCGCTCAAGAACGACCTCACCCCCGAGCAGATCATCGACTTCAACCTCGCGCCGAAGGCCTGACCGGTCGGCTCGACATCGGGGGTGCGTCCCGCCGTTCCGGTGGGTCGCACCCCCTTCGCGTGCCGGTCGTCTGGGCCGGCCGAGAGGAGGACACGTTGACGCAGTTGACCGGGGCCCCGGCGGGGGCGGCGCCGCAGGCCGCGCGCGCGCCGAGCCGGCCCAGGGTACGTCCGGCGGTGATCGGGCTGCCGGCGTTCGGCTTGGTGATCACGGTGGCGGCCTGGTGGCTGGTCACCTCGGGCCTGAACCTGCTCCCCCCGGCGGCGCTGCCGCCGCCGCAGGCGGTGTGGGCCTCGATGACCAGGACGTCCGACGTGCTGCTGCCGGCGCTGCTGCGCACCGCCTGGATGACGCTGGCCGGCTTCCTGCTGTCGGCGGTCGCCGGCGTACTCATCGGGATGGCCCTGGCCGCCTCCCGGCGGGTGGAGCGGATGTTCGCGCCGCTGCTGGTGGCGGTCAACGCGGTACCGAAGATCGCGTTCGGGCCGCTGCTGGTGGTCGCGGTGGGCTGGGGGCAGAAGCCCATCCTGACCATGGTGTTCCTGCTGTGCTTCTTCCCGGTCGTGCTCTCCACCGCGACCGGGCTGACCACCACGCCGGCCGACCTGGCCGAGCTGGCCCGGGCCCTGAACGCGTCGTGGTGGCAGTCGTTCCGCAAGGTACGTCTCCCGGCTGCCCTGCCGCAGATCTTCGTCGGGCTGAAGGTGGCGATGCCGCTCGCCGCGATCGGTGCCGTGATCGGGGAGTTCTACTCGGACCTGCCCGGGCTGGGCTACCAGATCCTCCAGTACAACGGCATCGGCGAGTTCTCGACGGCGTGGGCGGCGATCGTCCTGGTCGCCCTGATGAGCATCCTGCTCTATTCGGCCCTCAGCCTCATCGAACGGCTCGCCCTGCCCTGGGTCAAGGCCACCACCTCGGCCAGGTGACCCGGCGTCGACCATAGACAGTGGCCCCACCGCAACCGGCGCAGGGGATCAAGCCTGACCGCCTGGAGCCGGTTGCGGTGGGGCCACAGCACCACCGCGAGTAGCAATCTCAGCCAGCGAGCCGCCAGCGCCCGCCCCGCGCCACCAGCGGGGTCAGCGCCTGCGGCATCAGGCCGGAGTGGTTGTCCGGGGTCATCCGGATCGGTCCGGAGAGCCCGTCGAGCTGTGACGTCTCCAGGACGTCGCGCAGGGCGTCCCGGTCCACCTTGCCGGGCGCGCTGCCGGCGCGCAGCTCGGCGTCCGCGATGAGCTGGACGGCGTCGGCGGCGAACGACGAGGAGCCGTGGTAGCCGCCGAAGCGGGCGGTGTAGTCCTGGAACCACTGCCGGCGTGCGGCCTTGGCCGGGGTGGTGGCGATGACGTCGTCGATCACCATGGTCTGCGTGAAGATCAGGGTGGCCCGTTCGGTGGAGCGGGCCGAGGCGCCGAGGAACAGGTCACCGGCCGCCGCCGCGTCGAAGTAGAGCGCGCCGTCGAAGTGGCCCTGCCGGGCGCTGGCGGCCGCCAGCGCGGCCTGCTCGGACGAGGCCCACACGATCAGCGCATCGGGCTTCTTCGCGACCAGATCGGCGACCTGGCCGCTGACGTCGGTGTCGGTCGGGCGTACCGCCTCGGCGAGGAGCAGCTTGATGCCGGCCTTGCCGAACTCGCGCCCCAGCGCTGCGCGCCCCTCCCGGCCGTAGCTGTCGTCGCTGTGCAGCACGGCCACCTTGCGGATCTTGTCCCGGCCCAGCTCCACGGTGAGGGCGGCGGCGCTGTCGGCCGCGTTCGGAGCCAGCTTGAACATGTAGCGGCGGTCGGTGAACGGCTCGGTGACGGCGGCGGACGCGGCGAGCGCGATGGTCGGAACCCGCTTCTCGCCGACCGTCCGGGCTGCACCGACCGCGCATTCGTTGCAGCCGCCCATGATGATGGCACTCACGCTCGAGTCGGCGCTGAAATCGTTGATGTTGCGCAAGGACTCGGCGGCGTCGGATCGGTTGTCCTTCACCTTGAGTTTAATCTTCCGGCCGCCCAGTGCGCCGGAGGCGTTCAACTGCTCGACCCTCAGGTCCAGCGCCCGCTGGTATACCTTGCCGACGGGCGCGGAGGCGCCGGAGAGTTCGAGGTCCGCGGCGATCACGATCGGGCTCGTGTCCTCCTGCTCGGCGCCGAACTGGCATCCGGTGAGCGTGGTGGCCAGCACGGCCGATGCGAGCGCCGCGATGCTCGCGGAGCGGATGGGGCTCAACTCAGTCCTCCAGGTGCGGCGCGGGCGTACGCCCGGTCACCGCCGCTTGACCGTCCTCATTGGAGTGACGGGATTAGTATGCCGTACGGTGTGCGCGAAGCCTGCAAAACCTTGCCAATGCCGGGCCCTGCGGTCAAGCGCGGATGTCGGGAGTAGTTTTCGGGACACCCATCCCACATATTGGGGATGCGGATTGTCGATGAATGATCACTGCACAGATACGACCGGCCACGCTGGGGTGACATGCCCAGTTCAGGAGCCTGGGGAAATGAAGGTATTAGTTGACCGGATCGCGGGTTGAACGACCGCCGACCGTTTCCTGCCCCGCTGCGGCTTCCCAAACGGGATCTTCTCTGATGAAATCGCGGCCGTGCCGCGCGTGGCGCCGGCCGCCGTACCAGGCACGGGTCGGCGGGGCGGGCGTGGAAGATACGACGGAGGCGATGTCGTGAGCACCGGACCTACGACCCTGCCCGAGAGCCCCGATGCCGATCAGCGAAAGCGGCGACGGGGGCTGCCTCGGCTTCGTGATGCGCGCATCCGGTCCAAGCTTGCCCTCATCCTGGTCGTTCCGGTCGCGGCTGTCATCGCACTGGCGGCTATCCGACTCGTGTCGATCGGCGAGGGCGCGTACGAGGCGACCCAAATCCGGTCGCTGACCGCGTTGTCGATCGACATCTCGGCGCTGACCCAGGACCTGCACAAGGAGCGGATGGCGGCGGCCACCTACCTGGCCGTGCCGAACCGCGAGCCGGACGACTACAACCTGCGGGTACGGCGTACCGACGAGCGGATCGCGGCGTACCGGAGCGAGCGGGAGCAGCTCGGCGACGTGCCGGGTTCGGTCCGGAGCCGACTCAAGGTGATCGACGACCACCTGTCCACGCTGAACGGCACCCGGCAGGAGGTGCTGGACCGCCAGCAGATGCCGGTGGCCGAGGTGAGTCTGCGTTACGGCATCATCCTCGACGACCTCGTCGCGTACGGCGACACCCTGGCCCAGCAGCCGGGTGCGGAGAGCATCGCCGACGCCCGTCGCGCGGTGGCCGCGTTCGCCCACGCCAAGGCGGAGGTCGCCGAGGAGCAGGCCGTCGTCTTCACCGCCCTCTCCACCGGGCGGATCGACGAGGAGCAGTTCTCCTCGTTCCTGGCCACCCTGACCGCCCAGCAGGAGGCGCTGCTCTCCTTCTCCCGGGCCGCCGATCCGGCTCAGCGGTCCCTGGTGAACAGCACGGTCTCCGGTGACGCGGTGCAGCTCTCCGACCGGGTGGCCAACGACCTGTCCCGCTCGATCGGGAAGGCCCCGCTGGTCACCCGCGACAACGCGGCGGCCGCCATCGGCGCGGTCAACGACCTGATGCGGTGGGCCGAGATCCAGCTCCAGGCGCGGCTGCTCACCGCGGCCGACGAGGTACGCGCCGACGTCATCCAGCAGGCCATCGTGGAGAGCCTGCTCGTCCTACTCACGCTGGCCATCGCCGTGACGCTGGCCGTGGTGCTCGCCCGCTCGCTGAACGAGTCGCTGCGCCGGCTGCGTGAGGGCGCCCTGGCGGTGGCGAACCACGACCTGCCGGACGCGGTGAGCCGGCTGCAGAACGTCAACGCGATCGGCGACGGCGGCGTGGACGAGATCGTCCAGCAGGTCCGGGACCCGATCAAGCTGAACAACCGCGACGAGGTCGGCCAGGTGGCGGCGGCCTTCAACGTGGTCCACCGGGAGGCGGTCCGGGTGGCGGCCGAGCAGGCCGCGCTGCGGACCAGCGTCTCGGCGATGTTCCTCAACCTGGCCCGGCGCTCGCAGAACCTGGTCGACCGCATGATCGGCGAGCTGGACGCGATCGAGCGTGGCGAGGAGGACCCGAAGCGGCTCGCCCAGCTCTTCGAGCTCGACCACCTGGCCACCCGGATGCGCCGCAACGACGAGAACCTGCTGGTCCTGGCCGGTGCCGACTCGGCCGTGCCGCGTCGTGACGACGCGCTCCTGGTCGACGTGCTCCGGGCAGCCCAGTCCGAGGTGGAGCTCTACAACCGGATCGAGTTCGGCACCGTCGACACCGACATCTCGGTCGCCGCGCACGCGGTGAACGACGTGGTCCGCCTGGTCGCCGAACTGCTCGACAACGCCACCCGGTTCTCACCGCCGAACACGACGGTGGTCGCCGACGGCCGACGGATCCGGGACTACGTGCTGATCCAGGTCGAGGACCGCGGTCTCGGCCTGAGCGACGAGCAGCTCGACTCGCTGAACCGGCGCCTGGCCGCCCCGCCCACGGTCGACGTGGCCGCGTTCCGGCTGATGGGTCTCGCCGTGGTGAGCCGGCTCGCCTCCCGTTACGGCATCCGGGTGGAGCTGCGGCGCAACGTCGAGGGGGCACGGTCGCCCAGGTGACGCTGCCGAACTCCGCCGTGGTGCTGCCGGCCAACCGGGGCCAGGCCTCGCTGCCTCGGGCACGTCAGCCGCTCGCCGTCGAGCAGGCCCCGCTGAGCCAGCTCGGCTCGGGCACCGACCCGCTGGCCGGCGCGGAGCGGGGCACCACCGCCACCCTCACCGACCAGTGGCGCTCCGCCACGACCGCCACGCCGCCGCCCGCCCGTTGGCAGGCCGAGGCGCGGGACACCGGCCCGGCCGTACAGCTGGGCGAGGTGACCGGCGCGCTGCCGAGCGCGCCGACGCCGGCCTCGGCCCCGCCCGCGCCGTCGACCCCCGTCTCCGGCACCGGCTGGTCGGCCGGTGGACCCACCGTCTCGTACCCCGCGCTCGACCCGCTGCCGAGGCGGAGTCCGGGCACTGAGGCGGCCGCGCCGGCTGCTCCGGCCGCGCCGGCGACCCCGCCCGCGTACCAGCCGGTCTCGGCGGCGCCGTCGCCCGCGCCCGTGGTCGCCCAGCCGGAGCAGCCGGCCGAGGCGCCGATCTTCCGGGAGATGGAGGCGGTCTGGTTCCGCTCGCACGGCAACGACGAGACGACGATCTTCGCTCGACCGAAGTTCGACGAGGAGCCGCCGCCCGCCGCGGCCCAGCCGGTCGCCTCGGCTTCGCAGCCGGTCGCCCCGGCTTCCCCGCCGCCGCGGCTGCCGACCCGTACCCCGGGTGCGCAGGCGTCGGGGCTGACCACGCCGCCGCCGTACACGCCGCCGGCGGTGCCCCCGGCCGCCCCCGTACCTCCGTCGCCGCCGCCGGCGGCGACCGATCCGGACGCCTGGCGGACGGCGGCCGACGAGGGCTGGTCGCGGGCCAGCCAGGCCGCGGAGCCCACCAACGCCGGCACCACCCGCTCCGGGCTGCCGAAGCGGGTTCCGCAGGCCCAGCTCGTGCCCGGCGGCATCGAGCCCAAGGGCGGCCGGTCCCGGGCCCGGCGCACCCCGGACGAAGTACGCGGCCTGCTGTCGGCCTACCACCGCGGTGTGCAGCGGGGCCGGACGGCCGGCGCGGACCTCAACAGCACCTCGACCAAGGAGACGAACCGATGAACAGGCCAGCGGCCATGCAGGACATGGGTTGGCTGCTCACCAACTTCGCCGACAGCGTGGCGGGCATCGCCCACGTGGTGGCGGTGTCCGCGGACGGGCTGCTGCTCGCTTCCTCCCGGGACCTGCCGGCGGACCGGGCCGACCAGCTCGCCGCGATCACCTCGGGCGTGGTGAGCCTGACCGAGGGCGCCGCACGGATGTTCAGCGCCGGCGGGGTGCTCCAGACGGTCATCGAGATGGACAGCGGATACCTGTTCCTCATGTCCATCAGCGACGGCTCGTCGATGGCGGTGCTGGCCGCCCGTAGCTGCGACGTGGGACAGGTGGGTTACGAGATGGCGCTGCTGGTGGAACGGGTCGGCCAGGCCCTGGTTCCACTGCCCAGGGACGCCGTCCGGTCCTGATGTCGGTGGGAAGTGAAGTGGTGACCCGGAGCCGGCCCGGCTCCGTACGGAAGGGGAGGTGATCGCGAGATGGAACCACGGCGGGATCCGCGTGGGGCGCTGGTGCGACCGTATGCGGTCACCCGTGGCCGCACCGAGCCGTTGCAGAACATCGCGCTCGAGGCGGTGCTGTCGTGCACTTTCACCCAGTCGGCCGAAGCACGGTTCGCCGGGCACGACAAGTACCGCATTGCCACGGTCTGTGAGGGCCGGGCGCAGTCGCTGGCGGAAATCGCCGCGTATACCCGGATGCCGCTGGGTGTCACCCGGGTGCTGGTCGCCGACATGGTGGCCGAGGGCCTGCTGACGCTACACACTGCCGCTCCCGCGACGGGATTCCAGGAGCGGATGAACCTGCTTGGAAGGGTGCTAAGTGGACTTCGCGAACTATGACCCCGCGGGGGCGAGCCGCAGCCGGGAGATCATCTCCGCGAAGATCGTGGTCGCGGGTGGCTTCGGGGTGGGTAAAACCACCCTGGTCGGTGCGATCTCCGAGATCACTCCGCTGACCACCGAGGCGCTGATGACCGCGGCCGGCGTGGGCATCGACGACCCGTCGAAGGTGCCCGGCAAGGAGACCACCACGGTCGCCATGGACTTCGGCCGGATCACCATGGCCCAGGACCTGATCCTCTACCTGTTCGGCACGCCGGGCCAGACCCGCTTCTGGTTCATGTGGGACGAGATCATCAGGGGCGCGGTGGGCGCGGCCGTGCTGGTGGACACCCGCCGGATCACCGACGCGTTCGCCCCGCTCGACTACTTCGAGAACCGCAAGCTGCCGTACGTGGTGGCGCTGAACCGGTTCGACGGCGCCCCGCTGTACGAGGCGGAGGAGGTCCGCGAGTCGTTGGCGATCTCGCCGGACGTGCCGATGGTGTGGTGCGACGCCCGGAACCGCGAGTCGGTCAAGCAGGTGCTGGTGACCGTCGTCGAGCACGCCATGCTCCGTCTCCAGGCCGAGCACGAGCGCGGCTACCCGGCCTCGGTCGGCTGAGCGCTCCGGCGCTCAGGTCCCGCGTGGGCGAGGTCGATCCACACGGAGGTGGTAGCCGCGCCTGACCACGGTCTGCGCCAACCGCGGGGCCCGCAGCCGGGCGACCGCCATCTCGACCGCGTGCTCGTCCGCGCCCCCGGGCAGGGTACGCAGCAGCACGGCGCGGGACAGCACCTTGCCGGGCGACGCGGCAAGCGCCCGCAGCACCGCCATCGGTGCCTGGGCGGGCGGCGGCAGCTCCCCGTCGACCACCGCCGCGTGTCCTTCGCAGCGTCAGCAGGTGCCCACCCGCCTTCACCGTGACCGTGCGGCAGGGCAGTTCGTCGACGATCGTCCGGACCAGCGCGCCGAGCCGCGCCCGGCTCGGCGCGCTCACCGGCACCCGTGCCGGATCAGCGGCTCGGCGTGACCGCGCCGGTGGTTTAGGATTTGAGACAGAAATCCTGAATACCGGGAGGCGCGATGAGCGTGGCGGACGCGTTCGACGCGGTGGCGGGGAGCTACGACGAGGCTCGGCGCCGCCTGGTGCCCTGCTTCGACGCGTTCTACGGCTCGGCGATCGAGGTGGCAGCGCCGCCGCTGCGGGCGGCGCTGGCGTCGGGGCGTACCCCTGAGGTGCTGGACCTGGGGGCGGGCACCGGCCTGCTCTCCCTGCTGCTGGCCGCGGCCGTCCCGGGGGTCCGGCTGACCCTGGTCGACGCCGCGCCGGGCATGCTCGCCGTGGCCACCGGCCACCTGGCCGCCCGGGGTGTCCCGCACCGCACGGTCCTCGCCGACCTGGCCGACCCGCTGCCCGCCGGCCGGTACGACGCGGTGGTCTCCGCCCTGGCCATCCACCACCTGCCCGACGCGGGCAAGCGCACCCTCTACCGGCGGGCGGCCGAGGCGCTGGCGCCCGACGGGGTGTTCGTCAACGCCGAGCAGGTGGCCGGGCCGACCCCGGCACTGGACCGGCGCTACGACGAGGTCTGGACGGCCCGGATCACCGAGCTGGGTTCGGATGCCGAGGAGATCGCGGCCGCCCGGGAGCGGATGCGGCACGACCGGCCGGCGACGGTCGCCGACCAGTGCCGCTGGCTCACCGAGGCCGGTCTGGTCGACGTCGACTGCTTCTTCAAGGAGTGGCGCTTCGCCGTCTTCGGCGGCCGTCGTGGCTGAGGGCGGGCGGCCGGGCCCCGGCTGTCCGGTTCGCCGAACGGCGCGATGGGGGATGACTGGTGGTCATACCAGTGGGTAGTCTGTCCGGCATGACCGCCAAGGTGACGTTGTCGTTCTCCGACGAGACGATCGAAGAGGCGCGCCGGTTCGCGAAGCGGGAGGGGCTGTCCCTCTCCGCCTGGATGGACCAGGCCGCGCGGGAGAAGGCGCTGCGCGAGGTCTTCACCGCGCACGCCGCCGCCGTCAGCCGTGCCGGCCTCGACCTGGAGGCCGCCGCCCTGGCCGACGCCCAGGAGGCCGCGATGGTCGACGACGCCCTCTTCGGCGGTGGGCGACCGCGTGCTGCGTAGGGGAGAGATCTGGCGCATCGCCGGCGCTCGGGAACGCCTGGGGCTCGTCATCAGCTCCGACGTCTACAACTCCACAGACGTGCCGATCGTGATCGTGGCCGAGGTGGTCGAGGAATCACTGTTGCGGGACTCGCCCCTCGCCGTGTCGATGGGCGAGTACGTGGTGATGCCCGACCGGCTCTCCTCGCCGATGAAGAAGTGGTTCACCGAGTGCGTGGACGTCGCCGACACCGAGACCATGCAGCGGGTGGGCCGGGCGCTGCGCATCCTCCAGGAGCTCTGAGCGGCTCACCCACCGGTTCCGCGGGGCCGTGCCGTGCTCCGTTTCCGCCTCGACGCGCGGCGGGCACCGCGCCGGCCGCCCGCGCGTCGAGGCCGCGTAAGCTGTCCGCGCGTGTGACCTCTGCCATGCCGAAATCGCTGGCCATGCGGGATGGCACCCCGTTTTGACCTGCCACCGGGCGGCCGGGTATCGTTGCCTGCTGTTGTACGACATTCAGAGGCGTGCCGCATCAGGTACGCTTGGTCGTTCGTGCGCGCTGGTTCGACTGGGAAGCCCTGGTCACCTCGGCGCGCGACCCCAGACCGACGACGAGACAAGGTAGACCTGTGCGTACGTACAGCCCGAAGCCGGGTGAGATCGAGCGTCAGTGGCACGTCATCGACGCCTCTGATGTCGTGCTGGGCCGCCTGGCGACCCACGCCGCCACGCTGCTGCGTGGCAAGCACAAGCCGACTTTCGCGCCGCACGTCGACACGGGCGACTTTGTCGTCATCGTGAACGCGGGCAAGGTCGCGCTGACCGGCAACAAGCGCCAGCAGAAGATCGCCTACCGCCACTCCGGCTACCCGGGTGGTCTGAAGCAGGTCGGCTACGACGAGCTGCTCACCAAGCGCCCCGAGCGGGCCGTGGAGCTGGCCGTGAAGGGGATGCTCCCGCACAACAAGCTCGGCCGTCAGCTGATCAAGAAGCTGAAGGTCTACGCTGGCGCCGAGCACCCGCACGGCGCGCAGCAGCCGGTGCCGTTCGAGATCAAGCAGATCGCGCAGTGAGCGCGGGCGAAGGAAGCAGCATGACCGACATCACCGTCACCGAGGTTGCCCCCGAGGCCACCGAGGCGCCGGCGCCCGTCGCCCGCGCGCCTCGTGGCGACCGCCCGATCCAGACCGTGGGTCGGCGCAAGGAGGCCATCGTCCGGGTCCGCATCGTCCCCGGCAGCGGCAAGATCACCTGCAACGGCCGCGACCTCGAGGCCTACTTCCCGAGCAAGGTGCACCAGCAGCTCATCAAGGACCCGCTGGTGACCGCCGAGAAGGCCGAGGCGTTCGACGTGATCGCCAACCTCCGTGGCGGCGGCACCACCGGCCAGGCCGGCGCGCTGCGCCTCGCCATCGCCCGGGCGCTGATCGTGAGCGAGCCGGACGACCGCCCGGCCCTGAAGAAGGCCGGCTTCCTGACCCGTGACGCCCGGGTCAAGGAGAGCAAGAAGTACGGTCTCAAGAAGGCCCGTAAGGCTCCCCAGTACTCGAAGCGCTGATCATCAGCACCTTGTACTTCTGACGGCCGGGTCTGCCTCTCTATCCAGGGAGGCGGGCCCGGCCGTTTCGCTTTCTCTCTCAACGGCACTTCCATCGGAGGTTGGCGGGTATGGGCCGGTTGTTCGGCACGGACGGCGTACGCGGGCGCGCGAACGCGGATCTCACCCCGGAGTTGGCGCTCGCGGTGGCGGTCGCCGCCGCCCACACGCTGGCCGAGACGGACAAGAGCCATCCGCCGCTCGCCGTGGTCGGTCGGGACACCCGGGCCAGTGGCGAGATGCTGGAGGCCGCCGTGGTGGCCGGGCTCACCAGCGCCGGCGCCAACGTGGTTCGGGTCGGCGTGTTGCCCACGCCCGCGGTGGCGTTCCTCACCGCCGAGGCCAAGGCCGACCTGGGCGTCATGCTCTCCGCCTCGCACAACCCGATGCCGGACAACGGGATCAAGCTCTTCGCCGCCGGCGGGCACAAGCTGCCCGACGAGATCGAGCTGCGGATCGAGGCGGCCGTCGAGGCGAACGCCACCACCGCCTGGGATCGCCCGGTCGGCGCCGGCGTGGGCCGGGTGCACGACCTGCTCGACGGTGCCGACCACTACGTCCAGCACCTGGTCGGCACCGTGCCGAACCGGCTGGACGGGATCAAGGTGGTGGTTGACTGCGCCAACGGCGCCGCCGCCGAGGTCGCCCCGGCGGCCTACCAGGAGGCTGGCGCCGAGGTGATCGCGATCTGCGCCGAGCCGGACGGGCTCAACATCAACGACGACTGCGGCTCCAACCACCTCGACGCGCTGCGGGCCGCCGTGGTGGAGCACGGCGCGCACTTGGGCATCGCGCACGACGGGGACGCCGATCGCTGCGTCGCGGTGACCGCCGACGGCGTCGAGGTCGACGGCGACCAGGTGATGGCGATCCTCGCCCTGGCGATGCGCGAGGCCGGCGGGCTGACCGAGGACACCCTGGTCGCCACCGTGATGAGCAACCTCGGCCTGCGTCTGGCCATGTCCGCGCAGGGTATCCGGCTGGTCGAGACCAAGGTCGGCGACCGGTACGTGCTGGAGGAACTGCGTGCGTCCGGCCTCGCCCTCGGCGGCGAGCAGAGCGGACACATCGTGATGCCGGCGTACGCCACCACCGGTGACGGGGTGCTCACCGGACTGCACCTGATGGCCCGGATGGCCGCCACCGGCAAGTCGCTCGCCGAGTTGGCCTCCGTCGTGACCAAGCTGCCCCAGGTGCTGATCAACGTGCCGGTGGGCGACCGGACCGTGGGCTCCGCCGCGCCGGCCGTCCGCGCCGAGGTGGAGCGGGCCGAGGCCGAGCTGGGCGAGACGGGCCGGGTGCTGCTCCGCCCCTCCGGCACCGAGCCGTTGGTCCGGGTCATGGTCGAGGCGGCCACCGAGGCCACCGCCCGTTCCGTCGCGGAGCGGATCGCCGAGCAGGTACGCACCGCCAGCCCCGCCGGCTGACGTTCACGCACCTCGCACGCCCCGGCGCGGGCCCGCAGACCCGCGCCGAGGCATGCTCACTCCCGGAAAACAGTGGTGTCACGGCGAACGAGGACACCACTTCCCAGATCGAGCACGATCTCGGGCGGGGTGTCGGTCAGCGTTCCCCCTCCAGGCGGCGTAGGCGGGTCACCGCCTCGGCCAGCACCTCGGGCCGCTTGCAGAACGCGAACCGGACCAGCTGCTGCCCCGCCTCCGGGTGGTCGTAGAAGACCTGGGTCGGCACCGCCACCACGCCGCAGCGTTCCGGCAGCGACCGGCAGAACTCCACCCCGTCCCGGCCACCGAGCGGGGTGACGTCGGCGGTGACGAAGTACGTGCCCTCCGGAGTGAGCACGTCGAACCCGGCGTCGGCGAGCCCGGCGACGAGCTGGTCCCGTCGGCGCTGCATGCCGGCGGCGAACTCGGCGAAGTACGCGTCCGGCAGCCCGAGCGCCACCGCGACCGCCGGTTGCAGCGGCCCGGCGTTGACGAAGGTGAGGAACTGCTTCACCCGCAGCACCGCGGAGACCAGCGCCGCCGGCCCGCTCACCCAGCCGACCTTCCAGCCGGTGCAGGAGAAGGTCTTGCCGGCCGAGGAGATCCGCAACGTCCGCTCCCGCATGCCGGGGAGCGTCGCCAGCGGCACGTGCGCGGCGGCGGCGTCGGTGAAGACCAGGTGCTCGTACACCTCGTCGGTGACCGCGTACGCGCCGTGCTCCTGGCACAGCTCGGCGACCAGGGCCAGCTCGTCGGGGGTGAAGACCTTTCCGGTCGGGTTGTGCGGGGAGTTCAGCAGCACCAGCCGGGTACGCGGCCCGAACGCGGCGCGTAGCTCGGCCGGGTCCACGGCGTACCGGCCGTCGGCGGCGGGCCGCAGGGTGACCGGTCGACGGACCGCACCGGCCAGCGCGATCGAGGCGGCGTACGAGTCGTAGTACGGCTCGAAGCAGACCACCTCGTCGCCCGGCTCGCACAGGGCGAGGATGCTGGCCGCGATCGCCTCGGTGGCGCCCGCCGTCACCACGATCTCGCCGTCCGGGTCGTATTCGAGGCCCCAGAACCGGCGCTGGTGGGCCGCGACGGCCGCGCGCAGCACCGGAAGGCCCGGCCCCGGCGGGTACTGGTTGTGCCCGGAGCGCAGCGCGTCGGCGGCCGCCGCGAGCATCTCCGGCGGGCCGTCGGTGTCCGGGAAGCCCTGCCCGAGGTTGACCGCGCCGGTGCGTACGGCGAGCGCGGACATCTCGGCGAAGACGGTGGTGCCGAACGGCCGCATCCGGGCCACCAACGCATCGGTCGTCATCGTCACGCGGCCAGCCTACGGCCCACCGCCGGCACCGCAAGACCGTCGTGCCCCAGCCGTCGGCGTCACCAGCCGAAGCAGGTCGCTCCGTACTCGCCCGAGTCCTCGGAGACGACCTTCCCGTTGATGGTGATTTTGCAGCTCACCTCGCCCGACTGGGAGGGCGACGCGAGAATCTGCACCCGCTCGCGGTCGTTGGAGGTGAACGCCATCCGCCATGGCGTCTGCACATCCTCGACCTGGAAGAAGTCCCCGTTGGCGTCGTAGAACTGGACGTACGCCGAGTCGCTGCCGGTCACCTCGTAGCTGACCGTCAGGCTGCCGACCCCGCCCGACGGCGTGGTGGCCGGGCTGCGGTGCGGCGGGAACGAGGTGACCCCGTCGTCGTCGGTTACGCCGTAGCCGGGCTCGTAGGACTCGCTGGAACCGACCTCCTCGTCGTAGACGCTGCCCAACGCGCCCAGGCCGATGCAACCGCAGACGGCGAGCACCAGAACGGCGACCAGGGCGCTCACCACGATCGCCACGGTCCGGCCGCTGTTCGTCCGGGGCGGCGGCGTCTGTCCGGGGTACGCGTACGGCGGCGGGTAGCCGGCCGGAGGCCAGGCCGGCGCGGGGTAGCCGGGCCAGGGGTGCTGGGGCGGCGGGGTGACGCCGCCCGGCACCGGCGACGGCCCGCCGAACGGATCCGCCGGTCCGGTCGGGGCCGGGTACCCGGCCGGGCCGGGCGTGCCGGGCGCGCCGGTGCCGCCGGGCAGGCCGGTGGCGGCCGGGTGCCCGGGCGGGCCGGGTAGGCCGGTGGCGGCCGGCTCGTCGGCGGGTACCCAGGGCGCCGGCGAGGCCCAGGGCGCCGGGGCGGCCAGCGGGTCCGGCGGCGCCCAGGGCGTGGACGTCGGGACGGCCGGTGGCGCGGTGGGATCGGTCGGGCTCCCGCCGGGCAGCGGATCGGGGGACGGCGTTGCCTCGGACATCAGGTCAGCTCGCAGGGGACGGGCGCGGACACGTCCGCGAGAGGGATGGGCACGTCCGGATCGGGCAGCCGATCGGAGCAGGGACTTCAATGTATGTGACGGTGGCTCGTCCCCATACCCCGCGCTCCGCTCCACCGATGCCTGCCCTGGGTGGTTTATCCGATCCGCGACCTGCGTCCACCCGTTCGCTCAAATTCAGTGATCGTTTACCCGGCTTCCGAGCACCCATGGTGAGCGAAACTGGGTTAGGCTGCGGACCATGTGTGGAATCGTGGGTTATGCCGGCGCGCGCCCGGCGCTCGGCATCGTGCTCGACGGACTGCGGCGGCTGGAGTACCGGGGCTACGACTCGGCCGGCGTGGCCGTCGTCTGCGACGACGAGCTGCTGATCGAGAAGAAGGCCGGCAAGCTGGCCAACCTGGAGAAGGTCCTCGCCGAGCGGGCCGCCAGCGACCCGGAGTCCTGCGCCGCCAGCCCGATCGGCATCGGCGACGGCACCACCGGTATCGGTCACACCCGGTGGGCCACCCACGGCGGGCCGACCGACCGCAACGCCCACCCGCACCTGTCTCCCGACGGCCGGGTCGCGGTGATCCACAACGGCATCATCGAGAACTTCGCCAAGCTCCGCGCCGAGCTGGAGGACGACGGCGTCGAGTTCGCCAGCGACACCGACACCGAGTGCGCAGCGCACCTGCTCGCCCGTGCGCTGACCGGCCTGCGCGCGGCCGGCGAGGCCGACAGCCCGCAGCTGCTCGCCTCCGCCATGCGGCTGGTCTGCCAGCAGCTGGAGGGCGCCTTCACGCTGCTCGCCGTCGACGCCGGGATTCCCGGCGCGGTGGTCGGCGCCCGGCGCAACTCGCCCCTGGTGGTCGGCCGCGGCGACGGCGAGAACTACCTGGCCAGCGACGTGGCCGCGTTCATCGAGCACACCCGTGACGCGGTCGAGCTGGGCCAGGACCAGATCGTCCTGATCACCCCGGACAGCATCGAGATCACCGACTTCGCCGGGCAGCCCGCCACCGGCAAGGACTTCCACATCGACTGGGACTCCTCGGCCGCGGAGAAGGGCGGCTACGACTGGTTCATGCTCAAGGAGATCGAGGAGCAGCCGCAGGCGATCGCCGACACGCTGCTCGGCCGGCTCACCGAGACCGGTGAGATCGCCCTCGACGAGGTCCGCCTCAGCGAGCAGGACCTGCGCGACGTCGACAAGATCTTCATCGTCGCCTGCGGCACCGCGTACCACTCCGGACTGGTCGCCAAGTACGCCATCGAGCACTGGACCCGGATCCCCTGTGAGGTGGAGCTGGCCAGCGAGTTCCGCTACCGCGACCCGGTGCTGGACCGCTCCACGCTGATCGTGGTGATCTCGCAGTCCGGCGAGACCATGGACACCCTGATGGCCCTGCGCCACGCGAAGGAGCAGAAGGCCCGGGTGCTGGCCATCTGCAACACCAACGGGTCCACCATCCCGCGTGAGTCCGACGCCGTCCTCTACACCCACGGTGGCCCGGAGATCGCGGTCGCCTCCACCAAGGCGTTCCTCACCCAGCTCGTCGCCTGCTACCTGATCGGCCTGCACCTGGCCCAGGTGCGCGGCATCAAGTTCGCCGACGAGGTGGGCGCGGTCGTCGCCCAGCTCCAGGAGATGCCGGGCAAGCTGCGCGAGCTGCTCGACCGGATCGAGCCGGTCCGCGAACTCGCCCGCGAGCTGAAGTCCGAGCCGACCGTGCTCTTCATCGGCCGGCACGTGGGCTACCCGGTGGCGCTGGAGGGCGCGCTGAAGCTCAAGGAACTGGCGTACATGCACGCCGAGGGCTTCGCCGCCGGCGAGCTGAAGCACGGCCCGATCGCGCTGATCGACAAGGGCACGCCGGTGATCTGCATCGTGCCGTCGCCGATCGGCCGGGGCATGCTGCACGACAAGGTCGTCTCCAACATCCAGGAGGTGCGGGCCCGGGGCGCGCGCACCATCGTGATCGCGGAGGAGGGCGACGAGGCCGTCGTCCGCTACGCCGACCACCTGATCTACGTGCCGCGTACGCCCACGCTGTTGGCGCCGCTGGTGACCACCGTGCCGCTCCAGGTGCTGGCCGCCGAGATCGCCGCCGGCCGCGGGCACGACGTCGACCAGCCGCGCAACCTGGCCAAGTCGGTCACCGTCGAGTAGTCCGCCCCGACCAGGCCCCTCCGCCCGACGGCGGAGGGGCCGCGTCGTATCCCCACCCGCGCGGCTCACCGGCCCAGCACGATCCGGGCCATCCCGTCCAGCGCCGGGTTGCCGGGTTCCCAGTAGCCGGTGTGGCCGTACCGGCCGCTGGGGAAGCGCCGCCCGCCGAAGCCCGGGTCGCTCGGGTCGCGCCCGAACCACAGCTCGTGGTCGCGGCCGTCCAGCATCGCCGCCGCCGGGCCGAGTGGTGTCCCGGCCAGAATCGCCCGGCGGGCCAGCTCCTCCGGTGGCCGGGCCAGCCGGATCACGTCGTCCGGTGCGGTGCTGGCCCAGACCTGCCCGGGCGGCACCCGCAGCTCGCCCGCGTGCTCGACGCCCACCCCGGGGGAGCCGACGAAGACCAGCGCGTCGGCGCTCAGCCCGTGGTCGCGGGCCGCGAGGCCGACCACCAGCGAGCCGTAGCTGTGGCCGAGCACGGTCTGCCGGGCGGGCGGACCCTCGTGTGAGGCCCGCAGCCCCTCCTGGAACCGGTGCAGCGCCGGCCCGGCGTCCTCCGCCTGCCGGGAGCGGGCCGCCTCGGGCAGGAAGTCCGGCGCGTCGTAGTCCAGCCAGAGCACCGCCGCCGTCTCCTCGCCCGGCCCGAGCGACGCGCAGCGGTCCAGCACGCGGGCGGCCCGGCCCAGCTCGCCCGGGGCGTCGGCGAGGTCCGCGGTCATCCCCGGGACGTACGTCAGCACCGCACCGGCCCGGTCCGGGTTGCCCAGCGCCACCACCGCGCGCCCGTCCCCGCCAGGATCCAGCCCGAGTAGATAGGCCCGGGGCGGCCCCGGCACGGCCAGCCGTCGACCCAGCGCGTCGAGGCCGCGCAGCGCCGCCTCCACCCGGGCGAGCCGGGCCACCCTGGCCAGCTCGAGCGGCCCCGGCGGCAGCGGCTTCGACACCCGTCGGAGTCGGGCCACCAGCTCCTCCCGCCGCCCGGCCAGCAGCAGCCGGTTGGCCTGGTCCCGGGCCGCCACCGGCACCCCGTCGAGCCGGCCGACCCGGGCCGGCTCGTGCCCGGTCAGCCAGCGGCGCTCCGCCGGGGTGAGCCCGGCCCACCAGCGGCTGACCTCGGCCGGGCCGGCTGCGGGCGACGGCCGCCAGCCGGGCGGGACGCTCACCCAGCCGGTGGCCGCCGCCGTGGTCAACTCGCCGAGCCTGGCGGTGGCCTCCCGGTCCGCCGCGCCGGCCAGCGCCAGCGCGGCGCGTACCTCGGCGGCGACCTGGGTCACCGCCGGCCCGAGCCGGTCGGCGGGGCGGGGGCGGGCCGGATCGGGCCGAACCGCCCCCGCCCGGTCCACCAGCAGGCCGCCCGCGTCGGCGTGCGCCACCGCCGCGGCGAGCCGGGCCTTCGCCGCGCCCAGCCGGGCGGCGAACTCGGCGAGCGCCTGGTCGACCTCGATCAGCGCGGGCAGCACGTCGGCCAGCGCGTCACGCAGCCGGCCGACCTGACCGCATGCCGCGCTGGCCGCGGCGCCGGACCAGCCGAGACGAAGGGCGGCGACCCGGGCGTCCAGCCCGGCGGCCCGTTGCCGGAGCGGATCGGCGAGCCCGCGCCAGGCCACCCCGGCCGCGGCCCAGGCACCTGGGTCGGCCCGCCAGAGCTGGGCGTAGCCGGCCGCCGAAGCCGCGCCCGGGTCGGCGCCGCGTCCAGTGGTGGTGCCGGTCGTGCCGGGGGTGCCCGCGCGGAGCCTCAACGGGGTATCCCGGTCAGCCGGCGGGCGGCCCGCTCGTCCGCCGCCTCGTAGTCGTCGGCGGCGGCCCGGACCGACTCGGCGGTGGTCGCCAACCGGGCGGCGAGCGCCCCGCACCAGCGGTGCGTCGCCGCCTCCAGGTCGGCCAGCGCCACCCCGGCCCGCCAGCCGTCGGCCGGCGCCACCAGCCCGTGCGCGCCGGCCAGTGACCGCGCCAGCCGGTACGCGTCGTCGCCCAGCCCTCGTGCGACACCGCGCAGCAGCTCCGGCTCGACGGTGAACGGCTCCCCGGTCATCGGTGACCTCCCCGGGTGGCATGGGCCGCCGACGGCTGACGGCGGCAATGACGGACGCCCGCGCCGGAGCAGCGGGCGGATCGGGCAACGGGGACGCTAGGGGACAGCCGGCCGCCGGCACCGGCCCTGTGGACAACCGGCGGTGGCCGTACCCGTGGGTTGTCCACAAGCGTTGTCCACCGCGCACCCGGCGGCTAATCTCCGGCCGGAACCGCCGGTAGGGTGAGGTGCGTGATCGTGGCTGTCGGCATCGACGTCGTGCTGGTGGACCGGTTCGCCCGAGCCCTGGCGCGGACGCCGCTGCTCGCCGACCGCCTCTTCAGCGAGCCCGAGCGGTACACCCGCTCGGGCAACCCGCGCTCGCCCGAGTCCCTGGCCGCCCGCTTCGCGGCGAAGGAGGCGGTGGCCAAGGCGCTCGGCGCGCCGGCCGGGCTGAGCTGGCACGACTGCGAGGTCGTGCCGGATCCGGACGGCCGGCCCTGGCTGACCGTCTCCGGCACGGTGGCCGCCGCCGCGGCCGAACGGGGGATCAACCGCTGGCACCTGTCGCTGTCGCACGACGGCGGCATCGCGTCGGCGATGGTGGTCGCGGAACGCTGAGCCGACCGGGCGGGCCGCCCGGCGACGAACGGACGGGACGGGGTGGCATGAGACGGGTGTGGCGGGTCGCGGACGTACGCGCGGCGGAGGCCGGCCTGATGGCCACCCTCCCGCCGGGGGAGCTGATGCGGCGGGCCGCCGCCGGCCTGGCCCGCCGCTGCGCGCTGCTGCTCGCCGACCGGGGCGGCGTCTACGGCGCCCGGGTGCTGCTGCTGGTCGGCTCCGGCGACAACGGCGGCGACACCCTGTACGCGGGCGCGCGGCTGGCCCGCCGGGGCGCGGCGGTGTCCGCCCTGCTGCTCACCCCCGGCCGGGCGCACGCCGAGGGGCTGGCCGCGCTGCGGGCCGCCGGCGGGCGCCTCGTCGACCGGCCACCGGCCCCGGTGGACCTGGTGCTCGACGGCATCGTCGGGATCGGGGGCACCGGCGGGCTGCGGGAGACCGCCGATCAGCTCGCCGCGAGCCTGGCGGAGCGCTGCGGGCGGGACGGCGCCCGGGCCACCGTGGTGGCGGTGGACGTGCCGAGCGGCGTCGCGGTGGACACCGGGCACGTGCCGTTCACCGCCGCCGGCCGGCCCTGCGCGGTACGCGCCGACGTGACGGTGACCTTCGGCGCGCTGAAGCCGGCCCTGGTGGTCGGCCCGGCCGCCGCGCTCGCCGGGCACGTCGAGCTGGTCGACATCGGGCTGGAGCCGTGGCTGCGCGGCACCCCGGCGCTGCGGGTCACCGAGTGGTCGGACGTGGTCGACTGGTGGCCCCGACCGGGCCCGACGTCGGAGAAGTACAGCCGGGGCGTGGTCGGGGTGGCGACCGGCTCGGCCGCGTACCCGGGTGCCGCTGTGCTCTCGGTGGGCGGCGCGTTGGCCGGCCCGACCGGCATGGTCCGGTACGCGGGCAGCGCCCGCGCCGAGGTGCTGCACGAGCACCCGTCGGTGATCGCCACCGGCCGGGTCGCCGACGCCGGCCGGGTGCAGGCCTGGGTCTGCGGCTCGGGGCTGGGCACCGGCGAGCAGTCGGTCACCGAGCTGCGTACGGTGCTCAGCGCCCCGGTGCCGGTGGTGCTCGACGCCGACGCGCTCACCCTGCTGGTCGACGGCTCGATGGCCGACCGGCTGCGCGGCCGGGACGCGCCGATCGTGGTGACCCCGCACGACCGGGAGTACGCCCGGCTCTGTGGGGAGACCCCGGGCGCGGACCGGGTGGGGGCCGCGCTGCGGCTGGCCGCCTGGATGAACGCGGTGGTGCTGCTCAAGGGCGACCGCACGATCGTCGGCACCCCGGACGGCCGGGCGTACGTCAACCCGACCGGTACCCCGGTGCTGGCCACCGGGGGCACCGGCGACGTGCTGGCCGGGCTGCTCGGCTCGCTGCTCGCCGCCGGGCTGCCGGCCGAGCGGGCGGCCACCGCGGCGGCGTACCTGCACGGGCTGGCCGGCCGGGAGGCGGCCCGGGGCGGTCCGGTGACCGCGCCCGACGTGGCGGCCGCCCTCCGCCCGGTGCTCGCCCGCCTGCGCTGACCACGGTGGCCCGACCCGACGTCCCGCGTCCCGGGTCGGCGGACCGCACGGCTCTCGGCCGCGATGATCAGCCGCGGAAGTAGGCTGGGGGCATGTGGCAGTCGGAGGTGCGCGTCGACCTGGACGCGATCCGGGAGAACGTGGCCCAGCTCAGGACGGGCACCAGCGCCGAGCTGATGGCGGTGGTGAAGGCCGACGGGTACGGCCATGGCATGGCTCCGGCCGCCCGCGCGGCGCTCGACGCCGGCGCGGACTGGCTCGGGGTCTGCACCCTCGACGAGGCGCTCACCCTGCGCCGGGAGGGGGTCACCGCGCCCGTGCTGGCCTGGCTGCTCGCCCCGGGCTGCCGCTGCACGACGGTGTCGCGGTCGGTATCGACCTGGGCTGCGCGAGCCTCACCCAGCTGGACGAGCTGGTCGAGGCGGGCCGCCGGGCGGACCGCCCGGCCCGGGTGCATCTGAAGATCGACACCGGCCTGTCGCGCGGTGGGGCGACCGTCGCCGACTGGCCCGTCCTGCTGGAGGCCGCCGCGAAGGCCCAGGCCGACGGCCTGGTCGAGGTGGTCGGGGTGTGGAGCCACTTCGCGTACGCGGACTCGCCCGGCCACCCCACCATCGACGGGCAGCTCGCCGTCTTCGAGGAGGGGGTGGCCATGGCCGAGAAGGCGGGGCTGCGCCCCCGCTACCGGCACCTGGCCAACTCGGCCGCCACGCTGACCCGCCCGGACACCCACTTCGACCTGGTCCGCCCCGGCCTGGCCATCTACGGGCTCTCCCCGGTGGCCGGCGAGCGGTTCGGTCTGCGCCCGGCGATGACCGCCCGGGCCCGGGTGATGCTGACCAAGCGGGTCCCGTCCGGCACCGGCGTGTCGTACGGCCACACCTACGTCACCGAGCGGGAGGCCAACCTGGCCGTCGTTCCGCTCGGGTACGCCGACGGGGTGCCCCGGCACGCCTCCAGCACCGGTCCGGTGCAGCTCGGTGGCAAGCGGCGGACCATCGCGGGCCGGGTCTGCATGGACCAGTTCGTGCTGGACTGCGGTGACGACGAGGTGGCGGCCGGGGACGTGGCGACGCTCTTCGGCAGCGGCGCGGACGGCGAGCCCACCGCCGACGACTGGGCCGAGGCGGTCGGCACGATCAACTACGAGATCGTGACCCGGTTCGGCGGGGTCCGGGTACCCCGCGTCTACGACGGCGAAAGGCCGTGAATCACCGCTTCCGCGTCCCCCGGCCGCGCACCGCGGCCGGCCGGGTCGCCGGGGTGGTCGGCGCCGCCGTCGGTGTCGCCGCCGCCGGGCTCGCCGCCGGCGTGGTGGGCGAGCGGATCCTGGTCCGCCGCCTCAAGAACGACCCCGCGGACCCGTACGCCCACGAGGTCTTCGGCGAGCAGCGGTACGACGAGGCGTTCCGGCTGGAGATGCCGGACGGCACCGACATCCACGTCGAGGTGGTCGAGCCGACCCGGCCGGTCGAGGGGCACCCGACCGTGGTGCTGGTGCACGGCTTCTGCCTGGACATGGGGACCTTCCACTTCCAGCGCGAGATGCTCGCCGCGCGCGGCGACTACCGGATCGTCGCGTACGACCAGCCGGGGCACGGCCGCTCCGGCAGGCTGGAAGCCGGCGACTACGACCTGGTCGCGCTGGGCCGGACCCTGCGCCGGGTGATCGACGAGGTGGCTCCGGAGGGGCCGCTGGTGCTGGTCGGTCACTCCATGGGCGGTATGACGATCATGGCGCTGGCCGAGTTGTACCCGGAGCTGTTCGGCGAACGGGTGGTCGGCACCGTGCTGATGGCCACCTCGGGAGGTGTGCTCGCCGAGACCAGGCTGGTGGCGCCCGCGCTGCTCGGCCGGGTCGGCGCGCCGGTGCTCTACATGATGAGCAACGCCGCCCGGTACGGCGGCACGGTGATCGACCGGGCCCGGAAGTCGACGTCCGACGTCGCCTGGCTGCTCACCCGCAGGTACGGCTTCGGCACATCGAGGCCCAGCCCCGCCCTGGTGTCGTACGTCGAGACGATGAACTCGCGGACCTCGGCCGACACGGTCACCCGCTACCTGCGTACGCTGGCCACCCACTCCCGGTTTCCGGCGTTGGCCGCGCTGGCCGACACACCGGTGCTGGTGATCGTGGGGGACAAGGACATGATCACTCCGGTGACCCACTCCGAGGAGATCGTCCGGCGGCTGCCGCACGCCGAGTTCGTGAAGATCCACGACAGCGGGCACGTGGTGATGCTGGAGCACGCCGACGAGGTGAGCGCGGCGCTCGAAGCTTTTCTGGAGGGGTTGTGACCGTCGTCGTGGAGTTGAAGACGGTCGACGACACGCACGAGTTCGGCCGCCGGCTGGCCCGGGTGCTGCACGCCGGTGACCTGCTGCTGCTCAGCGGCCCGTTGGGGGCCGGGAAGACCGCGCTGACCCAGGGCATCGGCGCCGGCCTCGGCGTACGCGGCGACATCACCTCGCCGACCTTCGTGATCGCCCGGGTACACCGCCCCGATCCGGCCCGGGGCGGGCGGGTGACCCTGGTGCACGCCGACGCGTACCGCCTGGGGGAGTCCGCCGACCCGCGCGCCGAGATCGACGACCTGGACCTGGACGCCTCGGTGGACGAGGCGGTCACCGTGGTCGAGTGGGGCGAGGGGGTGGTCGAGCAGTTGGTCGACGCGCATCTGCGGGTCCGCATCGACCGCCGGGACGACGACACCCGGGTGGTCACGTGCGAGCCGGTCGGCGGAGACTGGGCGCGACGCCTGGCCACCCTCGACTGACGACTGTCGTACCCGGCGCCTACAGTGCCCGGGACCGATCTCCACCGGCGGAAGGTTGCCGATGCCCGACGACGCCCCCACCCTCGACCTGCTGGCGCTCCTGCCCGACGCCTGGCAGTCCGTGCTCACCCCGCACCTCGACCCGGCCCGCACCGCGACGCTGGCCGAGTTCGTCGCCGGGGAGTACGCGACCCAGACCGTCTACCCGCCGGTCGAGGACCTGTTTTCCGCCTACCGGCTGTGCGGGCCGGCGGATTGCCGGGTGCTGATCCTCGGGCAGGATCCCTACCACAAGGCGGGGCAGGCGCACGGGCTGAGCTTCAGCGTGCGCGAGGGGGTGTCGGTGCCGCCGTCGCTGCGCAACGTCTTCAAGGAGCTGGGCGAGGACCTGGGCGTGCCGAAGCCGGCGAGCGGCAACCTGACCGGCTGGGCGGCGCAGGGCGTGCTGCTGCTCAACTCGGTGCTCACCGTCCGCGAGGCCAAGCCGGGCTCGCACGCCAACCAGGGCTGGGAGGAGTTCACCGACGCCACCATCCGGGCCCTGGACGCCCTCGATCAGCGGGTGGTCTTCCTGCTCTGGGGCGGTTACGCCCGCAAGAAGGCGGCCCTGGTCACCAACCCGCAGCACGTGGTGCTGGAGGCCGGTCACCCCAGCCCGATGAACCCGCGTGGCTTCCTCGGCAGCCGCCCGTTCAGCGCGGCCAACAAGGCTCTCGCCGACGCCGGGCTGCCCACCATCGACTGGGAGCGCTCAGCCGGCTGACCGCCGACTCCGGGCCGGCAGCCCCGGCCCGGACTCGGGCACCCATCGACGCACGGTTGTCGTTTCGTGGCGGACGGTAGTACGCTCTGCCCCGGTTACGACAGGCGGGGAGGAAACGTGTCGGCGACCATCACCTCGGACGGGTGGTCGACCGCGCCCGCCGCGCTCGCGGCCAACGCCGACCGCTTCCTCGCGCTGGCTCGCTCCGTCCCGCCCGACACCATGGTGACCGCCGACTGGACGGTCACCGACACCCTGGCTCACCTGGTCTCACTGGCCTGGTACTACGTCCGGCTGGTCGACCCGGCCAGCGAGCCGCTGCCGGTCCCCGGCCTCGACGAGCGGCTCCCGCTGGTCACCGTCGACACGGTGGCCGACGCCAACGACCTGGTGCTCCGTCACCTGACGGAGCGTGACCCCGAGCCCCTGCTCGACCGGCTGCGTGAGGACGTCGACCGGCTGCTGGCGGGCTGCGCGGGCCGCCGGCCCGACGAGGTGGTGCCCTGGCTCGGTGACGCCCGGGTGCCGCTCGCCGGCCTGCTCGCCCATCTGGTCAACGAGCTGCTGGTGCACGGCCACGACATCGCTCGCGCGGGCCGCCGGCCGTGGACCCTGCCACCCCGGGACGCTGTGCTGTTCCTGGAGCTGTTCCTGGCCGGGATAATCCGGCACGGCTACGGCCGGCTGTTCGACGGGGTCGACCCGCCGCGCCGGCCCCGGATCGTCGTGCTGTTCACCTCGGCCCACTCCGCGCCCCTCACGCTCGCCCTCGACCACGGGCGGGTGCGGTTCGCCGCGCCGGACGAGCGGCCGGACGTGACGATCCGCTTCGACCCGGCGACGCTCAATCTGATGATGTTCGGTCGGGTCAGCCGAGCCCGCGCGGTGCTCACCGGCCGGGTGCGGATCGGGGGTCCGCGCCCCTGGCTGCTGCCGTCGTTCCTGCGAGTGTTCCGCACCCCGAGCTGAGCCCGCCGGCCCCGCCCGGTGCCGGCCGAGGGAGGGAGGGGCGTCACCGCTGGTAACCGCGGTGGCGGCTAGGCTGGCATACCGTGCTCGTACTCGTGGTGGACTCATCGACGCCCGCGGTGACCGCGGCCCTGGTCGAGGTCTCGGCTGACGGCGTCATGGCCCGCGCGCAGCGGTGTGCGGTCGACGCCCGGGCCCACGGAGAGCTGCTCGCCCCGCAGGTCGACGCGGTGCTGGCCGACGCCGACGCCCGTCCCCGCGACCTCGCCGCGATCGTCGCCGGGCTCGGCCCGGGTCCCTTCACCGGACTGCGGGTCGGCCTGGTCACCGCCGCCACCATGGGGCAGGTGCTGGGCATCCCCACGTACGGGGTCTGCTCGCTGGACGGGATCGGCCACCCGGCGGCCGCCGGCGAGCCGGTCCTGGCCGCCAGCGACGCGCGGCGACGCGAGGTCTACTGGGCGGTCTACGACGGCGCCGGGCAGCGGATCGCCGGCCCGAACGTGGACGTCCCCGCGGTCGCCGCGGAGCGCGCCCGCGACCTGGCCGTCACGGTCGCGGTCGGCGACGGCGCGCACCGGTACGCGGACGTGCTCGGCCTGCCGCTGCGGGTCGAGCCGCGCTACCCGGACGCGACGGCGCTGGCCCGGCTCGCCGCCGAGCGGATCCGCGCGGGTGCCCCCGGCGAGCCGCTCACCCCGCTCTACCTGCGTCGCCCGGACGCCGTCGCGGCCACCGGCCACAAGCCGGTCCTGCGGTGACGGGCGTGCGACTGGAGCGATTCCGCTGGTGGCACATCGACCAGGTGCTGCCCCTTGAGAAGGACCTCTTCGGCGCCGAGCAGTGGTCTCCGGCGATGTTCTGGAACGAGCTGGCCAACGGGCACTTCTACCTGGTCGCCACCGACGACGACGGGAGCCTGCTCGGCTACGCCGGGCTGCTGGTGTCGCCGCCCGACGAGGCATGGGTGCAGAACATCGCGGTCCGCCGCGACGCCCAGCGCCGGGGGATCGGGCGGGCGCTGCTGGAGGCGCTGCTCGCCGAGGCGGCCCGGCGCGGCGTGCGCAGCACGCTGCTGGAGGTCGCCGCGGACAACGCCCCGGCCCAACGGCTCTACGCCACGTACGGCTTCGAGCCGATCGGCGTGCGCCGTGGCTACTACCAACCGAGCAACACCGACGCGCTGGTCATGCAGCGCAACGAGGACTGACGAGCATGGCTGACGAACCACTGATCCTCGGCATCGAGACCTCCTGCGACGAGACCGGGGTCGGCATCGTACGTGGGCACACCCTGCTCGCCGACGCGCTGGCCTCCAGCGTCGAGGAGCACGCCCGGTTCGGCGGCGTGGTGCCCGAGGTGGCCAGCCGAGCCCACCTGGAGGCCATCGTGCCGACCATGGACCGGGCGCTGAAGCAGGCCGGTGTGACGATCGCCGACATCGACGCGATCGCCGTCACCTCCGGCCCCGGCCTGGCCGGCGCGCTGCTCGTCGGGGTCGCCGCCGCGAAGGGGTACGCGGTCGCCGCCGAGAAGCCGGTGTACGGGGTGAACCACCTCGCCGCGCACGTCGCCGTGGACACCCTGGAACACGGCCCGCTGCCCGAGCCGGCGATCGCCCTGCTGGTCTCCGGCGGGCACTCCTCGCTGCTGCGCGTCGACGACCTGGCCCGGGGCGTCACCCCGCTCGGCTCGACCATCGACGACGCCGCCGGGGAGGCGTTCGACAAGGTGGCCCGACTGCTCGGGTTGCCGTTCCCCGGCGGCCCGTGGATCGACCGGGAGGCGCGGGCCGGCGATCCGGCGGCCATCGCCTTCCCGCGCGGGCTGACCGCGCCCAAGGACCTGGCCGCCCACCGCTACGACTTCTCGTTCTCCGGACTGAAGACCGCGGTGGCCCGCTGGGTGGAGGCCCGGCAGCGGGCCGGCGAGCCGGTGCCGGTCGCCGACGTGGCCGCGTCCTTCCAGGAGGCGGTCTGTGACGTGCTGGTCGGCAAGGCGCTGGATGCCTGCCGCAGCAGCGGGATCGAGACGCTGGTGATCGGCGGTGGGGTGGCGGCCAACTCGCGGCTGCGGGCGATGGCCGAGCACCGGGCGGCGAAGCACGGCATCCGGGTGCGTACGCCCCGGCCGGGGCTCTGCACCGACAACGGCGCGATGGTGGCG
This sequence comes from Micromonospora eburnea, assembly GCF_900090225.1. Classification (NCBI taxonomy): domain Bacteria; kingdom Bacillati; phylum Actinomycetota; class Actinomycetes; order Micromonosporales; family Micromonosporaceae; genus Micromonospora; species Micromonospora eburnea. The sequence continues at coordinate 6,369,854 of NZ_FMHY01000002.1, read as the reverse complement.
GCGCTGGGTTCACACCTGGTCGCCTCGGGCGTCGCGCCGAGCCGCCTCGACCTGCCCGCCGACTCGGCGATGCCGCTGACCGTGGTCAGCGTCTGAGCGGGAGGGAGTGCTGTGATCGTCCGGATGTGGGAGGCGAAGGCCGAGTCGTACGGCTTCGCCGACCTGATCACCTGGGTCTGCGAGACCGTGCTGCCCGAGTTCGAGCACGACCCGCTGCACCTGTCCAGCGAGGTGTTCTCCTCCACCGACTTCCGACTCGTGGTCATCTCGAAGTGGCGGAGCAACCCGCGGGAGCTGCCCGACCCGCCGCCGACCCTGGTCGCCCGCCCGCCGCACACCTGGGACTTCACCCAGGTCGACCGCTGACCCGGCACCGCCCCTGACCGGCGGGAATTCGTTGGCGTGGCCGGCTGCCGTCGGCCTAGCGTCGGGGCGTCATGCGTTTCTCACCGGCCGGCGATCCCGGCACCCCCGACGCCCGGTCCGCCACCCGTTACCTGGTCTGGTTGGCCGGTCGACACCCGCTGATCTTCGGCGCCGGCCTCGCGCTCGGCGTCGTCTGGATGGTGACGCAGGCGCTGATGCCGGCCGCCGTCGGGCGGGCCGTCGACGCCGGCCTCGCCCACCGTGACCCGGACGCGCTGCTGCGCTGGGGACTCGTACTGCTGGGGCTGGGCGTCCTCCAGGCCACCGCCGGCATCCTCCGGCACCGCTGCGCGGTGCACAACTGGCTCGGCGCCGCGTACCGGACCGTGCAGGTCGCGGTGGACGCCACCAACCGACTCGGCGCCGCGTTGCCCCGCCGGGCCGCCGCGGGCGAGGTGGTCAGCATCGGTACGTCCGACATCGAGCACATCGGCAGCGCCATCGACATCACCGCCCGGGGCACCGGATCGGTGGTGGCGATCGTCACCGTCGCGGCGATTCTGCTCACCGCGTCGCTGCCGCTCGGGCTGGTCGTGGTGCTCGGCGTGCCACTGCTGATGGGCCTGGTGGCGCTGCTGATCCGGCCGCTGCACCGACAGCAGGCGGCGTACCGGGACTCGACCGGGCGGCTCACCGCCCGTGCCGCCGACATCGTCTCCGGGCTGCGGGTGCTGCGCGGGGTGGGCGGGGAACCGGTGCTGGGCGCCCGCTACCGGGAGCAGTCCCAGGCGCTGCGCGCCGACAGCCTGCGGGTGGCCCGGGTGGAGTCATTGCTCCAGGCGGCGCAGATCCTGCTGCCCGGGGTCTTCCTGGTGCTGGTGACCTGGCTGGGGGCCCGGTTCGCGCTGGCCGGCGAGATCAGCGCCGGTCAGCTCGTCGCGTTCTACGGCTACACCGCCTTCCTGGTCAGCCCGCTGCGCAACCTCACCGAGGCGGCCGACAAGCTGACCCGGGGGCACGTCGCCGCCCGTCGGGTGGTCCGGCTGCTCCGCCTCACCCCGGAGTTCACCGACCCGGCCCGCCCGGTGCCGCTGCCCGACGGGCCGGGCGAACTGGTGGACGTCCGGTCGGGGCTGGTGCTGCGGCCGGGTCGGTTCACCGCGCTGGCCGCCACCGCGCCCGAGGACGCGGCCGAGATCGCCGACCGGCTCGGCCGGTACGTCGACGGGGACGTGACGCTGCACGGCGTACCGCTGCGTGACGTGGCACTGGCGACGGTGCGCGAGCGGATTCTGGTGGTCGACAACGACGCGCAGCTCTTCGCCGGCCCGCTCCGCGTGGAGCTGGACCCGCACGACCGGGGCGACCGGGCCTCGGTCGAGGCGGCGCTGGTCGCGGCCGGCGCGACCGACATCGTCGACGCGCTGCCCGACGGGCTGGACAGCCGGGTGGCCGAACGCGGCCGGGAATTCTCCGGCGGGCAGCGGCAGCGGCTCCGGCTGGCACGGGCGCTGGTCGCGGACCCGGAGACGCTGATCCTGGTCGAGCCGACCAGCGCGGTGGACGCGCACACCGAGGCGCGGATCGCCGACCGGCTGGGCGCCGCGCGCGACGGCCGGACCACGCTCGTCTGCACCACCAGTCCGCTGGTGCTCGGCCGCGCCGAGCACGTGGTGTTCGTGGAGGACGGCAAGGTGGTCGCGGAGGGCCGCCACGAGGACCTGCTCGCCGCCGAGCCGCGCTACGCGGCCACGGTGAGCCGGGAGGAGGACCGGTGAGCACCGCCCTGCCCGTCGCCGACGCCGGCCAGGTCCGCCGGTACGCGCGCACCCTGATCCGCCGGCATCCGCGCGGTCTGGCCGCCGCGCTCGGCCTGCACGCGCTCGCCGCCGCGGCCGGCCTGATCGCGCCCCGGCTCCTCGGCGACCTGGTGGAGGGGATCTCGCGAGGTGTCGGCACCGTCACCGTCGACCGGATCGCGCTGGCCATCGCCGGTTTCGTGGTCGTCCAGTCGGTGCTGGTCCGCTTCGCCCACCTGGCCTCGGCCCGGCTCGGCGAGCGGGTCCTCGCCGAGCTGCGCGAGGAGTTCGTCGAGCGGGTACTCACCCTGCCGCTGGCCACCGTGGAGCGCGCCGGCACCGGCGACCTGCTCACCCGTACCTCCCGGGACGTCTCCGCGCTCTCCCGGACGGTGCGGTTCGCCGCGCCCGAGACGCTGATCTCGGCGGTCACCGTGCTGCTGATCCTCGGCGCGCTGCTGCTGACCGGCCCGCTGCTGGTGCTGCCCGCGCTGCTCGCGGTCCCGGTGCTGGTCGCCGGCACCCGCTGGTACCTGCGCCGCGCGCCCGAGGGCTACCTGCGGGAGAACGCCGCGTACTCGGACATCACCGACGGGATCAGCGAGGTGGTGGAGGGGGCCCGGACCACGGAGGCGTTGCGGCAGCAGACCCGCCGCCGGGCCCGCACCGACGCCGACATCCGCCGGTCGTACGCGGCCGAGCGGTACACCCTCCACCTGCGTACGGTCTTCTGGCCGGTGGCCGAGTTCGGGTACGTCGTACCGGCGGTGGCCACCCTGCTCATCGGTGGCTGGTTCCACCTCAAGGGCTGGGCGAGCCTGGGGCAGGTCACCGCCGCCACCCTCTACGCGCAGCAACTGGTGGACCCGGTCGACCGGCTCCTCGCCTGGCTGGACGAGCTACAGGTGGGCGGCGCCTCACTGGCCCGGCTGCTCGGGGTGGCGAACGGCCCCGCCGCCGATCCGGCCGACGCCGCGGTGGCGCCCGCTCGTCAGGGGCCGGGGCGGGGCGACGGCCGGCTGGCCGCCCACAACATCCGGTACGCCTACCGGGACGGGCACGACGTGCTGCACGGCGTGACCCTGGTGCCTCGGCCGGGGGAGAAGCTGGCCATGGTTGGCCCGTCCGGCGCGGGGAAGTCCACGCTGGGGCGGCTGCTCGCCGGGGTGTATCCGCCCCGCTCCGGCTCGGTCACCGTGGACGGCCGTCCGCTCACCGGGCTGCCCCTGGCCGAGCTGCGCGGCCACGTCGCGCTGGTCAGCCAGGAGCACCACGTCTTCATCGGCACCCTGGCCGAGAACGTGGCGATGATCCGCCCCGACGCGGAACCGGCCGAGGTGCGCGCCGCGCTGGCCGCCGTCGACGCGTTGGGTTGGGCGGAGGCGCTGCCGGACGGGCTGGACACCCGGGTCGGGGCGGGCGGGCAGCCGCTCTCCCCGGCCCAGGCGCAGCAGCTCGCGCTGGCCCGGCTGGTGCTCGCCGACCCGCACACGCTGGTGCTGGACGAGGCCACCTCGCTGATCGATCCGCGTGCCGCCCGGGCGCTGGAACGCTCCCTGGCCGCCGTGCTGGAGGGGCGGACCGTCATCGCCATCGCGCACCGGCTGTTCTCCGCGCACGACGCCGACCGGGTGGCGGTGGTGGAGGACGGCCGGATCACCGAGCTGGGCTCGCACGACGAACTGGTCGCCGCCGACGGCTCGTACGCGGCGCTCTGGCGTTCCTGGCACGGCTGAACGGCCGCACCCCGGCGGCCCGTCCGGGGAGCCGTCAGCCGACGTCGAGGGGGTCGGCGAGGAGGCGTTCGAAGGCGAGTTCGGCGGCCCCGATCAGCGCCCCGTCCTCGCCCAGCGTCGGCGTACGCAGCCGGACGTGCTCCAGGCAGGCGGGCAGCCCGTTGGCGTTGAGCCGGCTGCGGACCTGGGCGGCGGCGGCCAGGTAGAGGTCGCGCATGGTGCCACCGAAGATGATCATCTCCGGGTTGAAGATGTTGACCAGGTTGGCCACGCCGAAGCCGAGCCAGTCGCCGGCCTGCCGGACGGCCGTCTGGGCGCGGGCGTCGCCCCGGTCGGCGGCGTCGAAGACGGCCAGCAGCGCGTCCCGGCCCCGGGCGTCGGAGCGGCCGGCGGCCCGTAGCAGCCCGTGCTCGCCGATCTCGGTCTCCCAGCAGCCTCGGCGCCCGCAGTCGCAGGGCAGCCCGTCGCGGACCACCACCATGTGGCCGACCTCGCCGCTGTACCCGCCGTGCCCGGTGAGCCGCCGCCCGCCGGCGATGATGCCGGCCCCGACGCCGACGTCCCCGTACAGGTAGATGACGTTGTCGCAGCCGGTTGCGACGCCCCGGGCGTGTTCGGCGAAGGCCGCCACGTCCGCCACGTTGCCCACCGTGATCGGTACGTCGGTGCCCAGCTCGGCGGCGAGCGCCGCGCCGATCGGCTCGTCCACCCAGCCGTTGGTCGGGCTCAGCCGGACCAGGCCGTCCTCCCGCCGGACCAGGCCGCAGACCGCCAGCCCGGCACCGACGCAGATGGCATCCGGCGGCACCGACGGGTGCATCTTCTTGACCGCGCCGGCCAGCAGCGGCGCGGCCTCCCCGGCGATCAGGTTCCGGGGCCGGTCCAGCTCCCAGCGGTCGAGCACCTCGCCGCCGAGACCGACCCGTGCGGCCCGCAGCCGGTCCACCTCGACGCTGTACGCGTACGCGTAGACCCGCTCCGACTCGGGCCGGACGACCAGCGACGGTCGCCCGGCCCGGCCGGTCTCCTTCGGTGCGCCCTCGCTGACCAGACCGGCGCCGGCCAGGTCGGCGGTCAGCGCGCCGATGGTGCTGCGGTTCAGCCCGAGGGCGGTGGTCAGCTCGGCGCGGCTGGTGGCGCCGTGCACGTGCACGTACCGCAGCAATGCGCCCAGGTTCTGCCGGCGGATCTCGTCCTGGCTCGGTCCTGCGCGCATTGCCACAGCCATTTCCGTAAGCGGGTCAGCGGGTGCCCGTGGCGGCGGCCCGCCGTCGGGACAGCGCGTCGATGGCGGCGGCCCCGAGCAGGACGACGCCGGTGACCACGTACTTGACGCCCGAGCTGTATCCCATCAGGCCCATCCCGTTGTCAATGACGGCGATCACCGCGCCGCCGAGTACCGCGTCGAGCACCCGGCCCTTGCCGCCGAAGAGGCTGGTGCCGCCGATGACCGCCGCGCCGACGGCGTACAGCAGGACGCTGCTGCCGCCGGTGTTCGGGTCGACCGAGTTGGCCCGGCTCGCCGCCACGATGCCGCCGATGGCCGCCATACCGGAGCAGATCACGAAGACCGAGATCCGGATCCGGTCGACGTTGATGCCGGCGCGGCGGGCCGCCTCCCGGTTACCGCCGACCGCGTAGACGTGCCGGCCGTAGGTGGTGCGCTGGAGCACGAAGGTCCATACGATCAGCAGCACCGCGATGATCGGCACCACGATCGGCACGCCCTTGAGCGAGGTGATCAGGATGTTGCGGCTGCGCTCCAGGTTGAGGATGTAAACCGCGACGCCGAGGATCAGCGCCAGCCCGCCGATCCGCGTGAGGACCACCGCGATCGGGTCGGTCAGCAGGCCCCGGGTGGAGCGCTGCCAGTGCCGGTGCAACTGGACCGTCGCGTAGCCGACGACCGCCACGGCGGCCAGCAGCCAACCGACGGCGGGGGGAAGGTTCCGGTTGGCGATGGCCAGCAGCACGTCGTCCCGCACAGAGATGTTCGCGCCCTCCTTCATGAGCATCAGCGCGATGCCCTGGAAGGCGAGGAAGCCGGCGAGGGTCACCACGAAGGAGGGAATGCCGACCTTCGCCACCAGGAAGCCGAGGAGCGTGCCGATGACCAGGCCGGTGGCGACCGCGGCGAGCAGCGCCAGATACCAGGGGTGGCCGAGCACGGTCACCACGTTGGCCAGTACCGCCGCGCAGACCCCGCTGGCGAAGCCGGCCGAGAGGTCGATCTCGCCGAGCAGCAGGACGAAGACCAGCCCCATCGCGATCAGGGTGGTCGCCGCGCCCTGGGTGAAGAGGTTGGCGAAGTTGCCGGCGGTGAGGAAGGACGGGCGGGCGATCGAGAAGCCGACACAGAGCACGACGAGCATGCCGACGGCGGGGAGCGCGCCGATGTCGCCACCGCGTACCCGGCCCCAGTAGTTGTGGAGGTGACTGCCGACGGTGGGCGCCGGTGCGACCGCGGCGGGCCCTTCCTTCTTGACGGCTGTGGTGGTCATCGAGCGGCTCCTGGGGTGGGGTCGGCGGGCTCGGCGCCGTTGCCGTTGCTGCCCGGGGCCGGGTCGGCGGGGAGGCCGAGGCTGCCGGAGCGGCCGGCGGTGATCAGCTCGACCACCTGCGAGTGGGTGATGTCGGTGGTCTTCACCTGGGCGACCATCTGGCCGAGGTAGAGCGCGGCGATCCGGTCGGAGACGGCGAAGACGTCGTTCATGTTGTGCGAGATGAGGACGACCGCCAGGCCGTTGTCGGCCAGTCGGCGGACCAGTTCCAGCACCTGGGCGGTCTGCGCGACGCCGAGCGCGGCGGTCGGCTCGTCCAGGATGACCAGCCGGCTGTTCCAGAGCACCGCCTTGGCGATGGCCACGGTCTGGCGCTGGCCGCCGGAGAGGCTGGAGACGTGCTGGCGCAGCGACTTCACCGTACGGACGCTGAGCCCGGCCAGGGTCTCGGCGGCCATCTGCTCCATGGTCGGCTCGTCGAGCACGATCCCGGTGCGCTTCTCCCGGCCGAGGAACATGTTCTGCACGATGTCGAGGTTGTCGCAGAGCGCGAGGTCCTGGTAGACGACCTCGATGCCGAGCGCGGCGGCGTCCCGGGGGCCGTGGATGCTCACCGGCCGCCCGTCGAAGAGGAACTGGCCGGCATCCGTGGGGTAGATGCCACTGATGCACTTGACCAGGGTTGATTTGCCGGCACCGTTGTCGCCGACCAGCGCGGTCACCTCACCGGCGTGGGCGGTGAAGGCAACGTCGCGCAGCACCTGGACGGGACCGAAGCTCTTGTCGATCCCGCGTAGTTCCAGCAGGGGGGTTGCGGACACGGGGGTCTCCTTTGGCTGGAGGGAAGATCTCGGATCCCGTCCGGCGACGCGCCGCCAGGCACGGACATCCGTGCCGGGCGGCGCGTCGTCTGATGCGGGTACGGAAGGGTCAGCTGATGCCGGCGTCGGCGCAGAGCTTGGCGTAGGCGCCCTTGCAGAGCTCGTCCTTGGTCACGTAGCCGTCATCGACGACGTCCTTGACGTTCTCCTTGTAGATCGCCTTCGGCTCCAGCAGCACGGCCGGCACGTCCCGGCCGCCCTCCGGGTCCTTGACCGTCTGGTCGGTGTCCTTCTTCTCCCCCTTGGCGAGCCCGATGGCCAGCGCGGCGGCGGCGTCCGCCTCCTTCTTGACCGCCTTGTAGACGGTCATGCACTGGTCGCCGGCGAGGATGTTCTGCAGGCCCTCGGCCGTGGCGTCCTGGCCGGTCACCGGCACCTTGCCGTTGAGCTTGTTCTTCTTCAGCACGGAGATGGCCGCGTTGCCGAGGCCGTCGTTGGCGGAGAGCACCCCGTCGATCTTGCCGCCGGCCTTGGTGAGCTGCTGCTCGAAGATTGTGGCGGCCTGCGCGTTGTCCCAGTCCGGCACGGAGTCGTCGGCGGCCTTGGTGTACTCCTTCGAGTCGAACTTCGGCTTGAGCACCGAGTCGTACCCGTTCTTGAACAGGGTGGCGTTGTTGTCGGTCGGCGAGCCGTTGAGGTAGGCGATCGCCGGGTTCTTGACGCCCTTGTCGGTCAGGCACTTGACCAGGCCCTCGCCCTGGAGCTTGCCGACCGCCTCGTTGTCGAAGCTGACGTAGTACTGGGCGGAGCCGCCCAGCGTCAGCCGGTCGTAGTCGATGGTGGCCACACCCTGGGACTTTGCCCTCTCCAGCACGGCCTTGCCGGTGCCGGAGTCCAGGTTGACGATCATCAGGACGGTCACGCCGTCGGTGATCATCTGGTCGGCGATGGTCTGGAACGCGTTCTTGTCGTTCTGGGCGTTCTGGATGACGGAATCGACGCCGGCGGCCTTGAACGCCTCCTCCAGGTACTTGCGGTCCGCGGTCTCCCAGCGGGCGGAGGACTTGCTGTCCGGGAGGATGACGCCGATCTTCGGCTTCTTGTCGTTCGAGCCACCGGCCTGGTCGGAGCCGCTGTCGTCACCACAGGCGGCCATGCTGCCGGTGGCCAGGAGGCCGACGGCGGCGAAGGTGAGGAAGCCCTTGCGCATGTGCACGGGTCCTTTCCGAGGGTGGGGGAGTAGTGGTCGGTGCTTTTGTTGTGTCCGGCAACGTATTCCCCCGTCGTCGGGCACGCAAGACTGCCGAGGTCGGAAGTTTGTTGGTGGCAGTAACAATTCAGCAACGCCACTGTCCCCGGACGCCTGCCCCGCTGAGAGCGCTCCCGCCGCGAGGTGCGGCAACACCCGCGCCGGTGGTCCGAACTGGATCAGGCGGCCGCGATGGGCGCGGTGACGGCGTCGGTCAGGGCGACCAGATCCGCCGGGGCGAGTTGCAGTTGCAGGCCCCGGCGGCCCGCCGAGACGTAGACGGTCGGATGGTCCAGCGCCGACGCGTCGACCACAGTGGGCAGCCGCTTGCGCTGACCGAGCGGGCTGATCCCGCCACGGACGTAACCGGTGGCCCGCTCGGCCACGGTCCGATCCGCCATACCGGCCCGCTTGCCGCCCACCGCGGCGGCGAGCGCCTTGAGATCCAGTTCCCCGGTGACCGGTACGACCGCCACGGTCAGTCCGCCGTCGACCTCGGTGACCAGCGACTTGAACACCCGCTCCGGCGGCACCCCGAGGGCCGCCGCGACCAGCGCACCGTAGTTCGGCGCGTCCGGGGAGACGTCGTACGGGTGGGTGCTGTGCTTGATCTTGCGCTTCGCCAGCAGTGCCGTCGCTGGAGTGCCCTGTCCCGCCATGCCCGACAAGTTAGCCCGGCGCCGGAGCGGCGGGCGAGCCGAAAACCGCCGCTCAGCCGGACAGCGGCTGGCAGATCAGCACGGTCGGCGCGCCGGCCACCCGGGTCAGCACCAGGCTGGCCGCCGCCTCGCCGGCCAGCCTTAGGTCCCGGCGCAGCCGTTCCGGCTCCAGCGCCGAGCCGCGCTTGAGGATCTCCACCCGGCCCACCCGGCGCTCCCGGAGCAGGGCGCGCAGCCGCTTCAGCGAGAACGGCAACACGTCGGTGACCGCCAGGCCCCGGGCGAACGGCGTGGCCACGGGAGCGTCGGCGTAGAGGTAGGCGATGCTCGGGTCGGCCAGGGTCGCGTCCAGTTCCGCGGCCAGCTCGGCGACCAGGTGCGCGCGGACCACTGCCGGGTCCGGGTCGTACACATACCGCCGGACGGCTCCGACGGTCGCCTCGGCGTTGCCGCTGCCGGTGAGCTGATTGCAGGGGGCCCCTGCTCTACCGGAGGCGTTAACAGGGGGCCCTTCCTTGCACAGCGTGGCGCGGCGGGGGACCTCGGCCAGCGCGCCGCACCAGAGGGCGGCCTCGACCAGGTCGCCGGCGACGCTGACCCACTCGGCCTCGGCGCCGGCCGGGATCAGCGCGTGGTCCAGTCCCGGGGCCACCTTGACCACGGTGCGCGGTACCCGCTCGGCCAGCCCGGTGACGAAGTCCCAGGGCGGCGAGTAGGCGTTCGGGTCGAAGATCCGGCGGCCGGTGCCGGCCGCCCGGCGAGCCGGGTCGCAGAAGACCGCCTCGACCCGGGTGACGTCGAACGCCGTCGCGTCCCCGCACTCCACGGTGAACAATTCGGCCAGCCCAACCGCCTCGGCGTTCGCGGCGGCCATCGCGGCGGTCACCGGGTCGGCCTCCACCCCGTACACCCGGATGCCGGCGCGGGCGGCGGCGAGCGCGTCCGCGCCGAGACCGCAGCCCAGGTCGGCGAGGGTACGGACCCCGGCGGCGCGCAGCCGTGCGGCCCGCCGGTCGGCGACCACCCGGCGGGTGGCCTGCTCCAGCCCGGGGCGGGTGAGGAACATGCCGGCGGCCTCCGGCCCGAACTTGCCGGCCGCCCGGCGGCGCAGCTCGGCCTGGGTGAGCGCGGCGGCGGCCAGCCCGGCCGGGACTCCGGCCGCGCGGAGCCGGGCCGCCGCGGCCAGCGGATCGCCGCCGGCGACCTCGGCGGCCGCCGCGAGCGCGGCCGACCCCTCGGGGGTACGCAGGGCGGCGAGCTGGTCGAGATCCACCCGGCCATTGTCACGGCCGGCCTGGCACCTGGGCGGCGGGGGTTGGCGTGAATCATCGCGGCCGAGCGCGACACGTTGGCACTCTCCTTGACGGAGTGCTAGCCGAGGCATAACCTGCGATTAGCACTCTCACCCTGAGGGTGCCAACGCCCGGGCCCAGGTGTCCGGGGGTTGAACGCCAGGCGGACCGGCACCCGCGACGACGGCCCCGCCCGGTGGCATGTGGCAGATTGACGCCGGTCGGCACGCCGACCGGCAACGAAACCAGTACCCCAGGAGGGTATGCCCGTGACTACCGCGACCAAGGTTGCGATCAAGCCGCTCGAGGACCGGATCGTGGTCCAGGCGAACGAGGCTGAGACCACCACGGCGTCGGGCATCGTGATCCCCGACACCGCCAAGGAGAAGCCGCAGGAGGGCACCGTCCTCGCTGTCGGCCCGGGCCGGATCGACGACAAGGGTAACCGCGTGCCGCTCGACGTGAAGGTCGGCGACACCGTTCTGTACTCGAAGTACGGCGGCACCGAGGTCAAGTACGCCGGCGAGGAGTACCTGGTGCTCTCCGCCCGCGACGTCCTCGCGGTCATCGAGAAGTAAGCAACCGATCAGTGTCGTTGCCCCGGTCCGGCTCGCCGGGCCGGGGCAACGTCGCTTCGAAGGGATACTGATGGCGAAGATCCTCAGCTTCTCGGACGACGCCCGGCACCTGCTGGAGCACGGCGTCAACGCCCTCGCCGACGCGGTCAAGGTCACCCTCGGCCCGCGCGGGCGCAACGTCGTCCTGGACAAGAAGTTCGGTGCGCCCACGATCACCAACGACGGCGTGACCATCGCCAAGGAGATCGAGCTCACCAACCCGTACGAGAACCTCGGCGCGCAGCTGGTCAAGGAGGTGGCGACCAAGACCAACGATGTCGCCGGCGACGGGACCACCACCGCGACCGTGCTGGCCCAGGCGATGGTCCGCGAGGGCCTGCGCAACGTGGCCGCCGGGGCCAACCCGACCGGCCTCAAGCGGGGCATCGACGCGGCGGCCCGGAAGGTCTCCGAGGCGCTGCTCGACAAGGCCGTCGAGGTCGCCGACAAGGAGTCGATCGCGCACGTCGCGACGATCTCCGCGCAGGACGCCACCATCGGCGAGCTGATCGCCGAGGCGATGGAGAAGGTCGGCCGCGACGGCGTCATCACCGTCGAGGAGGGCTCCGCGCTCGTCACCGAGCTGGACGTGACCGAGGGCCTCCAGTTCGACAAGGGCTTCATCTCGCCGAACTTCGTCACCGACGTGGAGGGGCAGGAGGCGGTCCTGGAGGACCCGTACATCCTGATCACCACGCAGAAGATCTCGGCGATCGAGGAGCTGCTGCCGCTGCTGGAGAAGGTCCTCCAGAACAACAAGCCGCTGCTGATCATCGCCGAGGACGTCGAGGGCCAGGCGCTGTCGACGCTGGTGGTCAACGCGATCCGCAAGACCCTCAAGGTCTGCGCGGTCAAGGCCCCCGGCTTCGGCGACCGCCGTAAGGCGATGCTCCAGGACATGGCGATCCTGACCGGTGCCGAGCTGGTCGCCCCCGAGCTGGGCTACAAGCTCGACCAGGTCGGCCTGGAGGTGCTCGGCACCGCCCGCCGCGTGGTGGTGGACAAGGAGAACACCACCATCGTCGACGGTGCCGGCCAGGCGAGTGAGGTCGCCGACCGGGTCGCCCAGATCCGCAAGGAGATCGAGGCCTCGGACTCCGAGTGGGACCGGGAGAAGCTGGCCGAGCGGCTGGCGAAGCTCTCCGGTGGCATCGCCGTGATCAAGGTCGGCGCGGCCACCGAGGTCGAGATGAAGGAGCGCAAGCACCGCATCGAGGACGCCATCGCCGCGACCAAGGCCGCGGTCGAGGAGGGTACGGTCCCGGGTGGCGGCGCCGCCCTGGCCCAGATCCTGCCGGTGCTCGACGACGACCTGGGTATGACCGGTGACGAGAAGGTCGGCGTCTCGATCGTGCGCAAGGCGCTGGTCGAGCCGCTGCGCTGGATCGCCCAGAACGCCGGCCACGACGGCTACGTGGTGGTGCAGAAGGTCGCCGGCCAGGAGTGGGGCAACGGCCTCGACGCCGCCGTCGGCGAGTACGTCGACCTGGTCAAGTCCGGCATCCTCGACCCGGTGAAGGTGACCCGCAACGCGGTCACCAACGCCGCCTCGATCGCCGGCCTGCTGCTCACCACCGAGAGCCTGGTGGTGGAGAAGCCGGAGAAGGCCGAGCCGGCCGCCGCCGGTGGCCACGGCCACGGGCACGGGCACGGCCACCAGCACGGCCCGGGCTTCTGATCCCAGGGGCGTAACGGCAGCCGATCAGGGCACACCGCCTCGCGGGGCGGTGTGCCCTGATCCGTGTTGTCGCGGAACGCCGACGTGGATGGCGGAGGGCCGCTCCGATCGACAACACTGAGGGTGTGAGCAATCCCTCCCGTGGTCATGCCGCGCTGGCCGGGATCACCGCCGCGGCCGTGGCGATCGGGGTCGCCGAACCGGTGGCCGTCCTCACCGGCCCCCGCTCGGCACCGCTGATCGCGGTCGGCGGGCTCGTCGTCGACCTGGTGCCCGAGCCGCTCAAGCGGTTCGGTATCGCGCTCTTCGGCACGTCCGACAAGATCGCTCTGCTGGTCGGGACGGCGGTGCTGCTGGCCGCGTTCGCCGCGCTGGTCGGCGTGCTGGCGGCCCGGCGCCTGGCGATCGGCCTGGCCGGCATCGCCGCGTTCGCCGCCCTCGGGGCGGCCGCCGCGCTGACCCGGGCCGGCGCGGACGCCTTCGACGCGCTGCCCTCGCTGGTCGGGGCCGGGCTGGGCGGGCTGACGCTCTGGCTGCTGCTGGCCGGCCCGCTCTCGCCCGAGTTGTGGGCCTGGTCCCCGCCCTCCGCGCGCGACCTGGACGAAAAACACTCCGAGGCCGACCCCGACGGCCGGCGGCGGTTTCTGCGCGGTGTGGGCGCGCTGGCCGGCACGGCGGCGGTGGCCGGGGTGGGCGGGCACTGGCTGGCCGGCCGGCGGGGGGTGTCGGCGGCCCGCCAGGCGATCGTCCTGCCCACGCCGTCCGCCCCCGCCCCGGCGGTGCCGGCCGGCGCGGACCTGTCGCTGGCCCGGCTCGCCCGCTACGTCACCCCGAACAGCGGCTTCTACCGGATCGACACCGCCCTGGTGGTGCCGCAGGTGGACCCGGCGACCTGGCGGCTGCGCATCCACGGCCGGGTGCGCAACCCGATCGAGCTGAGCTTCGCCGACCTGCTCGCCCGGCCGATGGTCGAGCGGTACGTGACCCTGGCCTGCGTCTCCAACGAGGTGGGCGGGGACCTGATCGGCAACGCGCGGTGGCTGGGCGTACCGATCAGGGAAGTGCTGGACGAGGCGGACCCGGAGGAGGGCGCGGACCAGGTGGTCGGCCGCTCGGTCGACGGCTGGACCTGCGGCACCCCGACGGCGGTGCTGCGCGACGGGCGGGACGCGTTGCTCGCGATCGGGATGAACGGCGAGCCGCTGCCCGTCGAGCACGGCTTCCCGGTACGCATGGTCGTCCCCGGGCTCTACGGCTACGTCTCGGCGTGCAAGTGGGTGACCGAGCTGGAGCTGACCAGCTTCGCCGACTTCGACGCGTACTGGGTGCCACGCGGGTGGGCGGCGCAGGGGCCGATCAAGACCCAGTCCCGGATCGACACGCCCCGCCCGCGCAACCGGCTCACCGCCGGCCCGGTCATGGTCGCCGGGGTGGCCTGGGCACAGCATCGGGGCGTCCAGCAGGTCGAGGTACGTGTCGACGGTGGCCCCTGGCAGGACGCGACGCTCGCCCCGGCGGTCTCGTTGGACACCTGGGTGCAGTGGTCGTGGCGCTGGGACGCCGGCCCGGGCGAGCACACTCTCCAGGTGCGGGCCACCGACGCCGACGGCGCGACGCAGCCGGAGGAGAGCCGCCCGGTCGCGCCGGACGGGGCCACCGGTTGGCACACCGTCCGGGTCACGGTGGCCTGAGCCCGGGCCTGCCTGCGGTCGCGGCGCGGGCGGACCATGTCCCCTCAACCCCCTTTGGACCTGATGTCGTAAACGATTCACCGCGGCTTTCGGCGCCCGGACCGCCCAGGGACGGAGACCCGGTCCGCCCCCGCGGGACCGGGGTCAGGACTCTGGGCATCGGCTGTCCCGGCGTCAGCGTCGCTGGACGTCGAATCGTTTGTGACATCAGCTCGGAAGCGAGGAAACGCACTTTCCGTGGCCCGTGGCAGGCGGCCACTGGCTCGGGCGCGTGAGGAGCGGGGCGCGGCACCCGGGCGGAGGCCGGCCGGTCAGGCGATCCTGCGCTGCTGCTGCGGCACGGTGGACTTGTGCGGCGCGCCGAGGCGGGCCTCCAGCCGGGCCACGTCGACCCGGGCCTGCCGGCGGTCGGCCAGGTCCTCCCAGCCGAGGGCGAGCAGGCGCAGCCGCTCCGACTCGCTGAAGCCGCCCCATACGCCGTACGGCTCGCGGACCGACAGGGCGTGCGCGGCGCACTCTGCCCGTACCGGGCAGGTCCGGCAGACGGCCTTGGCGCCGGACTCGCGGCGCAGGCGCGACGAGCCGCGTTCACCGTCCGGGTGGAAGAACTGCGCGCTGTCCCGTCCGCGGCAGGCGCCGAGCCGTTGCCAGTCCCAGAGGTCGATGATGGGTCCAGGCAGTCTGCGTACGTTCGACATCAGCACCCCTCCTCCCGCGCGGCGGTCCGCGCGGGCCACCGTTCCGGCCTGGCCCCTCGGTACCCCGGCGCTCCCGCGCTCACACATCTGTGATCGAAACCTCGGACAACTTGCGGCATATGCCCCATCTGCCGGAAAAGTTCGGATGATTGCCCGGAACCTCCTCCCTGGCCGACCCCGTCGTGGTCTGCTCTGAGGCGGAGAGGAGACCACTGTGCGTAGCGTTCTCGTGTGCGTTCGGACACCACTCGCGGCCCAGCACCTGACCTCCGCGGCGGCGCGGCTCGGGCTGTCCGGAGCGGTCCGGACGGCGGTCTCCGATCCCGAGGTGATGCTGCGGCTCGCCGAGCGCCCGGTCGACGTGGTGCTCGCCGACACCGCCCTCACCCGACCGGACAGCGCGGGCTTCGTCCGCCGGGTGCTCGCCCGCGCGCCCCAGGCCGCGGTGCTGCTGCTCGGCGTCGAGGAGTCGGAGGCGGCGGCGGCCACCATCAGCGCCGGCGCGCGAGGGCTCATCCAGGGCGCCGACCACGATCTGACCAGCGCGGTCGCGAAGGCGTTGCTGCTGCTCGCCGCCCCCGGGCGACCGGCCCGGCACCGGGTCACCGACCCGGCCCGGGACGCCGCCGCCGTCGGCGGGTCGGCCCGCCCGGCCGCACCGGGACGTACCCAGGGCGGGCCGGCCTGGTCGGCGGGCCCCGCGGAGGGCGCCCCCACCATGGTCCCGGCGCAGCGCGGCGACGACCCGGCCGACCCGGCCGGCGGCGAACCGGAGTCGGCCCCGGCCAACGGCCCGCAGCAGCGCGCCAACGCCCGCAGCGCGGTCGGGCTTACCGAGCGGGAACTCCAGGTGCTGCTCGGCATGGCCGAGGGCAAGAGCAACGCGGAGATCGGGCGGGAGCTGTTCGTCTCCGAGGACACCGTCAAGACGCACGCCCGCCGGCTCTTCCGCAAGCTGGGCGCCCGTGACCGGGCGCACGCCGTGGCAGCGGGTTTCCGCGCCGGCCTGGTCGCCTGAGCCGGCCGGTCAGCCCTCGGCGGGGGCGTCGTCCTCGGTGCCCTCGGTCAGGGTGTCGTGCACGCCGTCCGCGTAGCCCCGGGCGTAGTCCCAGCTCACGTAGTGGTCCGGGTCCGGGTCGTACGCCGGCTCGTGCACCCGGGGACGGCCGGAGTCGAGCAGGTGGCGCAGGTTGCCCCGGAGCAGGTCCCAGTCGAAGTAGTGCGGCTCGCGGCAGTCCTCGCACTCGATGACCAGCCCGCGCACCCCGATCGGCTGGAGCAGGGCCTGGTAGATCTCCAGGTCGGCCAGATCCTCCAGGACGTCCTGCCGCTCGACCTCGGTCAGCGGGTCGAGCGGGTCGTCCTCGCGCGGGTCGTGCAGGCCGGCAGCCGGATCGGCCGGGTCGCCGTTGAAGGGGTCGATGGGCTCGTCGTGCACCCCCTCACCGTAGACCCCGACACACCGGAAAGTCCGCCCCTGGGGCACCTGTGGCGGGGCCTACCCCCGGCCCGCCGCTGCCCAGGCCGGCGCAGCGCAGTGGGTACGATGAAGCGATGCGCCGTCACGCGGCGCCCACCGGTGCCCGCGCGCGCCGCCTCGCCAAAACCCGTCCAACCAGCTCAGGGGAGCAATCGTGGAGAATTCGCCCAGCACCGACCTTCCCGCCGGCGTCGACGGCGGCGAACTGGCCGGTCACCTGCCCGAGCTGCCGGCCGGCTCGGCCCGGGTGGTGCCGCTCGGGCTGACCTTCGACGACGTGTTGCTCCAGCCCGGCGAGTCGGACGTCGTACCCAGCCGGGTCAACACCCGCACCCGGCTCACCCGCAACGTCGAGCTGACCGTTCCGCTGCTGTCCAGCGCGATGGACACGGTCACCGAGGGGCGGATGGCGATCGCCATGGCCCGCCAGGGCGGCATCGGCGTGCTGCACCGCAACCTCTCCGTGGAGGACCAGGCGCTCCAGGTCGACCTGGTGAAGCGCTCCGAGTCGGGCATGATCACCAACCCGGTGACCGCCAGCCCGGACGACACCCTCCGCGAGGTCGACGCGCTCTGCGGGCGTTACCGCATCTCCGGTGTGCCGGTGGTCGACGGTCAGGGCCAGCTCGTCGGCATCGTGACCAACCGCGACATGCGCTTCGTCTCCGACCCGGCCACCCCGGTCCGCGAGATCATGACCCGGACCCCGCTGGTCACCGCCCCGGTCGGGGTGAGCAAGGACGAGGCGCTCGGCCTGCTGCGCCAGCACAAGGTGGAGAAGCTGCCGATCGTCGACGACTCGGGCAAGCTGCGTGGGCTGATCACGGTCAAGGACTTCACCAAGAGCGAGCAGTATCCGAACGCCACCAAGGACTCCGCCGGCCGGCTCCAGGTCGCCGCCGCGATCGGCGTCGGCGAGGACTCGTACAAGCGGGCCCGCACCCTGGTCGACGCCGGGGTGGACGTGCTGATCGTGGACACCGCCCACGGCCACCAGCGGGCCGTGCTGGAGATGGTCGCCCGGCTCAAGAAGGACGTCGCGATCGACATCGTCGGCGGCAACGTCGCCACGTACGCCGGCGCGAAGGCGCTGGTCGACGCGGGCGCGGACGGCGTCAAGGTGGGCGTCGGCCCGGGGGCCATCTGCACCACCCGGATCGTCGCCGGGGTGGGCGTGCCGCAGATCACGGCGATCATGGAGGCCGCGCGGGCGGCCCGCCCGGCCGGCGTGCCGGTGATCGGCGACGGTGGCATCCAGTACTCCGGCGACATCGCCAAGGCCCTGGTCGCCGGTGCCGACACGGTGATGCTCGGCAGCCTGCTCGCCGGCTGCGAGGAGAGCCCCGGCGAGCTGATCTTCATCAACGGCAAGCAGTACAAGGCGTACCGGGGGATGGGCTCGCTCGGCGCGATGCAGTCCCGTGGCCAGGCCAAGTCGTACTCCAAGGACCGCTACTTCCAGCAGGACGTGACCAGCGACGAGAAGCTGGTCCCGGAGGGCGTCGAGGGCCAGGTGCCCTACCGGGGCCCGCTGGCCCAGGTCGCCCACCAGCTCGTCGGCGGGCTGCGGCTCGCCATGGGGTACGCCGGCGCCGAGAGCATCCCCGAGCTGCACCGGCGTGGCCAGCTCATCCGGATCACCGCGGCCGGGCTCAAGGAGAGCCACCCGCACGACATCCAGATGACCGTCGAGGCGCCGAACTACCACACTCGCTGACCTTCCCCCCCCAAACACCTGGAGTCCCCCATGCGTGACGTGGTCGAGATCGGGCTGGGTAAGACCGCGCAACGCGGCTACCACCTGGACGACATCGCCATCGTGCCGAGCCGCCGCACCCGGGACGTCGACGACGTCTCCACGGCGTGGCAGCTCGACGCGTACCAGTTCGGCATCCCCTGCGTCGGGCACCCGTCCGACGCGACGATGAGTCCCGCCTCGGCGGTGCGGCTCGGCCAGCTCGGCGGCCTCGGCGTGCTCAACGTCGAGGGCCTCTGGACCCGGTACGAGAACCCGACCAAGGTGCTGGAGGAACTGGCCGGCCTGGACGAGGAGGCTCCGGCCACCCGGCGGCTCCAGGAGGTCTACGCCGAGCCGATCCGCCCCGAGCTGATCGCCGAGCGGGTTCGCGAGCTGCGGGCTGGCGGCGGCACGGTGGCCGTCCGGGTCTCCCCGCAGCACACCCTCGCGCTCGCCCCGGTGATCCTCGACGCGGGCGTGGACATCCTGGTCATCCAGGGCACCATCGTCTCCGCCGAGCACGTCTCCACCACCGACGAGCCGCTGAACCTCAAGGAGTTCATCGCCGACCTCGACCTGCCGGTCATCGTCGGCGGTTGCACCGACTACAAGACCGCGCTGCACCTGATGCGTACCGGTGCCGCCGGGGTGATCGTCGGCGTCGGTGGTGACGGCTGGTCGACGACCGAGTCGGTGCTCGGCATCCGGGTGCCGATGGCCACCGCCATCGCCGACGCCGCCGCGGCCCGCCGTGACTACCTGGACGAGACCGGCGGCCGGTACGTGCACCTGATCGCGGACGGCGACATCCAGACCTCCGGCGACATCGCCAAGGCGCTGGGCTGCGGCGCCGACGCGGTGATGCTCGGCGAGCCGCTCTCGCTCTGCGAGGAGGCCCCGGCCGGCGGCGCCTGGTGGCACTCGGCGGCCAGCCACCCGTCCCTGCCCCGGGGCGCGTTCGAGGTGGCCGGCGAGCCGCTCGGCTCGATGGAGAAGCTGCTCTTCGGCCCGGCCGACGAGCCGGACGGCCAGCTCAACCTCTTCGGTGGCCTGCGCCGCGCGATGGCCAAGTGCGGCTACCGCGATCTCAAGGAATTCCAGAAGGTCGGCCTGGTCCTGGACCGCTGACCCTGCCGCCGATCATGGAGTTGTGGCTTTCGGAACGCCCCGGATCTTCCGGTTCGTCATCTGCCGCAACTCCATGATCGCCGCGGTGTGCCGGCTTAGGCTCGGCCTGTGCGGGGGCGGGGGTGGCGTACGGCGGGGGTGGTGTTGGGTGTCGCCGTGCTGGGCGCGGGGTGCACCGGGGACCACGACGGGCGGTTTCGGGCCGGGGCGGGGGATGTCGGTGACCCGTACGTGCGGGGGGCCGGCAACGCCGGCTACGACGTCGACCACTACGCGCTGAAGGTCCGCTACGACCCGGCCGGCAAACGGCTCACCGGCCAGGCCACCGTCGCCGCCACCGCCACCAGCGGTCTGTCCCGGTTCAACCTCGACCTCGCCGGCCTCACCGTCGACCGGGTACGCGTCGACAGCGCCCCGGCGAAACACCGGCGTGACGGTAACGAGCTGGTGGTCACCCCGGCGCACGGCCTGCCGGCGGGGAAGCGGTTCACCGTCGAGGTGGCGTACGGCGGCGTGCCGCGACCGCTCTCCAGCGAACTCGGCGACGGCGGCTTCCAGGCCACCGGGGACGGGGCGATCGCGCTCGGCCAGCCCCAGTCGGCGAGCACCTGGTTCCCGGTCAACGACCACCCCTCCGACAAGGCCACCTACGACGTCGAGGTGACCGTCCCGGACGGGCTCGCCGCGCTGAGCAACGGGGTGCCCGGGGGACGGACCAGCCAGGACGGCTGGACCACCTGGCGCTGGTCCGAGGGCTCCCCGATGGCCAGCTACCTGGCCACCCTGGTGATCGGCCACTACCGGGTCTCGACCGGTACGCACGCCGGGAAACCACTGGTCACCGCGGTCGCCGCCGGGCTGCCGCCGGACGGGCCGGCGGCTGCCGCGCTGGCGCGTACCGGCGAGATCGCCGACTTCCTGGCCGACCGCTTCGGGCCGTACCCGTTCGACGCGTACGGCGGGATCGCGGTCGCCGACGAGCGCATCTCGTACGCGCTGGAGACGCAGACCCGCCCGGTCTACGGGCCGGGCTTCTTCCGCGACGGCCGGCCGAACACGGAGGTGGTCGCGCACGAGCTGGCCCACCAGTGGTTCGGCGACAGCGTCTCGCTGTCCCGGTGGCGCGACATCTGGCTCAACGAGGGCTTCGCCACGTACGCGGAATGGCTCTGGAACGAGCACGACGGCGTCCGCAGCGCGGCGCGGGCCTTCGCCGACCGGTACGCGGTGACCGACTGGACGAAGCCGTCGGTGGACCCGGGCCGGGCGGCGATGTTCGGCGACGCGGTCTACCAGCGAGGCGCACTGGCCGTGCACGCGCTACGCCGCGCGGTCGGCGACGAGACCTTCTTCCGGATCCTGCGCGGGTGGCTGGCCGAGCGGCGGGACGCTACCGCCACCACCGCGGACTTCGTCGGGTACGCCGAGCGGGTCGCCGGCCGCCCGCTACGCCCGCTGTTCGACGCCTGGCTGGCCGGCGCCACCGCGCCCGCCCTGCCGTGACGCGCACGTGATCGTTTCTCGGTAGGCTGCCGCGGGCGGAGCGGCCGGGCCGCGACGGTCGTGCCCGAGGAGGGGTCGAGGCGATGGTGCTGGCGCTGCGAGGCGGACGACGACGGCTGGGGCTGCTGGTCTCCGGCACGCTGCTGCTCGCCGGCTGCGGCTCGACCGGCGTGGAGCGACCCGACCCGGGGACGACGCAGCCCACGCCGATCAGCACCCGGAGCTTCGCGCCCGGCGCGGCCGGGGCCGGCGACCCGTACTTCCCGAGCTACGGCAACGGCGGCTACGACGTCGCCCACTACACCGTCCAGATCCGCTACGACCCGGGGAAGAACCGGCTCACCGGCACCACCACGCTGCGGGCCACCGCGACCGGTGACCTCTCCGCGTTCAACCTGGACCTGGCCGGGCTGACCGTGCGGTCGGTCACCGTGAACGGGGCCCGGGCCAGCCACGCGCGCACCGACGACGAACTGGTCGTCACCCCGGCCACCGGCCTCACCGCCGGCAACGGCTTCGTCGCCGAGATCCGGTACGACGGCGAGCCGGCGGCGCTGGACAACACCGTGCTCGGCGGGGGCGGCTGGCTGCACACCTCGGACGGGGCGATCGCGCTCGGCCAGCCCGAGTCGGCGAGCACCTGGTTCCCGGTCAACGACCACCCGTCCGACAAGGCCACCTACGACTTCGAGATCACCGTGCCGAAGGGGCTCACCGCGGTCAGCAACGGTGTCCCGAAGGGGCGGACCACCAAGGGCAACTGGACCACCTGGACCTGGTCGGAGGGCTCCCCGATGGCCAGCTATCTGACCACCGTGGTGATCGGGAAGTTCCGGGTGACCACTGGGGAACACAAGGGACGGCCGGTGTACAGCGCGGTCACCACGAAGGTGGCCGAGGGCGCCCCGGACCGGTCGATCGCCCGGACCACCGAGGTCGCCGACTACCTGGAGAGCGTCTTCGGGCCGTACCCGTTCGAGGCGTACGGCGGCGTGGTGGTCGCCGACGACCGGATCGGGTACGCGCTGGAGGCGCAGAGCCGTCCGGTCTACGCGGCCAGCTTCTTCCGCCAGGGCGACAACACCGGGGTGGTCGCGCACGAACTGGCCCACCAGTGGTTCGGCAACAGCGTGTCGTTGCAGAAGTGGCAGGACATCTGGCTCAACGAGGGCCTGGCCACGTACGCCGAGTGGCTGTGGGCCGAGCACACCGGCCAGTCCACCGTGCAGCACACCTTCGAGCAGAAGTACGCCACCGCGACGGGGCAGGTCTGGCGTACGCCGCCGGGGAAACCGGGGGTGGCGAACCTGTTCAGCCGCTCGGTGTACGACCGGGGCGGGATGGCCGTGCACGCGCTCCGGGTGGCCGTCGGGGACGCCGACTTCTTCGCCATCCTGCGGACCTGGGCGGCGGAGAAGAGGAACGGCAACGCCACCACGGCCGAGTTCGTGGCCCACGCGGAGCGGATCTCGCACAAGAAGCTCGGCAAGGTCTTCGACGCCTGGCTCTACGGCACCGACCGCCCTGCCGCCCCCAAGGCGCTGTAAGGAAGGGCCCCCTGTTAACGCCTGCTGCATAGCAGGGGGCCCCTGCAATCAAGGCGGGGTCAGGTCTGCACGCGCAGCTTCGGGTGCGCGGCCAGGAAGGTGTCGGCGGTGGAGTCGCGTAGGGCGGTGAGGAACTGCCGGCCCACCGGCAGGAGCTGCTCGCCCCGGTAGGAGCCGCCGCTGCCGACCGCGTCGCCGGGGAGCCCGACCAGGACGAAGGCGTCCGCGGAGAGTCCGCCCAGGGCGTACGCGAATTCCACCAGCCGGCGTCCGCCACCGACGTACACCAGGGTGTCGCCGAGGGCGTCCGCCACCTGCTCGACCTGGGCCGGGTCCCGGGCCAGCCCCTGGTCGAGGATCTTCCGGGCCAGCGCCCGGATCAGTTGCTGCTGGTGGCGCTGCCGGGTGTAGTCGCCGCCGGCCGTGTAGCGCTGCCGCGCGTAGTCCAGCGCCTGCCAGCCGGTCAGGTGCCGGTTGCCCTTCTCGTAGACCATCTGCGGTCCGGTGTAGGTGCTGCCGGTCAGGTTCCTCATCCGCCCGTCGGGACGGCGGTGGATCGAGGCGACCCGCTGGTCGACGTAGAGGTCCACGCCGCCGAGGGTGTCGACCAGCTTGTCGAAGCCGCCGAAGGTGATCACCGCGCCCGCGTCGATGCGCAGGCCGGTGTACTTGCTGACCGTGGTGCGCAACAGCTCGTACCCCTGGGCCGTGCTGGGGTGACCCTTGTCGCCGGGCACCCGGCTGCCGTAGCTCATCGCGTGGGTCAGCTTGGTCCGGCCGCCCGGGTAGCCGGCCTTCGGGTAGGCCGGGATGTCCACCACCAGGTCGCGGGGCAGGGAGAAGAGGTACGCGCGGTCCAGCCCGGCCGGCACGTGCAGCACCAGCACCGCGTCGGCGTGCGGCTCCCAGCCCGGCACGCTGACCCGGGTGTCCACCCCGACCAGCAGCAGGTTCAGCGGACCGGTGAGGTCGGCCCCCGGCGGCGGGGTGGGGCTGGCCGGGGTCGGGGTGGGCGCGCCGGTGGGCGAGGTGGGTGCGGCGACCGGGCCCGGGGACCCCTCGGGGCCCGGTTGGGAGGCCAGCCGGGCGAGCACTACCGCGCCGGCGGCGACCAGCAGTACGGCGACCAGGGCGGCCAGCCCCAGCAGCCACCGTCGTCTCGGCCTCGCGCCGGTCATCGTGGGCCCCTTCCCCCGGGTGTCGCTCGACCGTGTCACGGGGGCGCCGGGCGTTCGCCCGCCCGGTCCCCGCATCGTCGAGCGCTCTGGATGATCCGTGAAAATCTCTTGCTGGCGCTATGGCTACTCATCGGTAATGATGCGTTCATGCGGTACGACGTGGTCGTCGTCGGGTCCGGCTTCGGTGGCAGTGTCACCGCGCTCCGCCTGGCCGAGAAGGGCTACACCGTCGGCGTTCTGGAGGCCGGCCGGCGTTTCGCCGACGACGAGTTTCCGGAGACGTCCTGGCGGGTCCGGCGCTTCCTGTGGGCCCCGAGGCTCGGCTGTTACGGCCTCCAGCGGATCGACCTGCTGCGCTCGGCCGACCGGCAGGCGGGCGGCGGTGTCCTGGTGCTCTCCGGGGCGGGGGTGGGCGGTGGCTCCCTGGTCTACGCGAACACCCTCTACGAGCCCCTCGACGCGTTCTACGCCGACCCGCAGTGGCGGGACATCACCGACTGGCGCGACGAACTGGCCCGCCACTACGACCAGGCGAAGCGGATGCTCGGCGTCACCACGTACCCGATCGTCACCGGCGCGGACCGGGCGATGCGGGCGGTGGCCGAGCGGATGGGGGTGGGGCACACCTTCCACGCCACCCCGGTTGGCGTGCACATCGGCCGGCCCGGCGAGCGGGTGGCCGACCCGTACTTCGGCGGGGCCGGGCCGGACCGCGCCGGGTGCACCCACTGCGGCTCGTGCATGACCGGTTGCCGGTACGGCGCGAAGAACACCCTGGTCAAGAACTACCTCTGGCTGGCCGAGCGGCTGGGTGCCCGGGTGCATCCGCTGACCACGGTGACCGCGGTACGGCCGGCTACCGACGGCGGGTACGCGGTGCACACCGAACGCACCGGAGCCTGGCTGCGCCGGCGGCGCCAGGTGATCCACGCCGACCAGGTGGTCTTCGCGGCCGGTGCGCTGGGCACCCAACGGCTGCTGCACGAGATGCGGGCCACCGGTGCGCTGCCCGGGCTGTCGCCCCGGCTCGGCGAGCTGACCCGGACCAACTCGGAGGCGATCCTCGGCGCCTCGGTCGCCCCCCGTCAGGCCCGGCGGCGCGGGCTCGACCTCACCGAGGGGGTGGCGATCACCAGCTCCTTCCACCCGGATCCGCAGACCCACATCGAGCCGGTCCGTTACGGCCGGGGCTCGAACGCGATGGGCCTGCTCCAGTCGCTGCTGGTCGACGGCGGCCCGCACCGGGCCTGGCGCTGGCTGGGCAGCATCCTCCGGCAGCCCGGGCTCGCGGCCCGGATGCTCTCCGTCCGCGGCTGGTCCGAGCGGACCGTGATCGCCCTGGTCATGCAGTCGGTGGACAACTCGCTCACCACCCGGCTCCGGCGGGGCGTGTTCGGTCGGCGGCTGGTCTCCGGCCCCGGGCACGGCGTGCCCAGCCCGACCTGGATTCCGGCCGGCAACCAGGCCGCCCGGCTGCTCGCCGAGGAGATCGGCGGTACGCCGGGCGGCGCGCTCACCGAGCCGTTCAACATCCCGATGACCGCGCACATCCTCGGCGGCGCGGTGATCGGGGCCACCCCGGAGCGCGGGGTGATCGACCCGTACCACCGGGTCTACGGGCACCCGGGGCTGCACGTGGTGGACGGCGCGGCGGTGTCGGCCAACCTCGGGGTCAACCCGTCGCTGACCATCACCGCCCAGGCCGAGCGGGCCATGTCGTACTGGCCCAATCGGGGCGAGAAGGACCCACGCCCGCCGCTCGGGTCGGCGTACCGGCGCCTGGCCCCGGTCGCCCCGCGCCATCCCGCCGTCCCCGGGCACGCCCCCGCCGCGCTGCGTTAGGAGGGCCTGTCATCCACCTCACGGCACAACCCGGCCGGGGCGCGCCCGGACCTCCGGTGACTGTCGGTAGGCTTGCTGCGCATGAGCACCCCTCGCCCCGTCCTCGTAGTGGACTTCGGAGCCCAGTACGCCCAGCTCATCGCGCGCCGCGTACGTGAGGCGAGGGTCTACTCGGAAATCGTCCCGCATTCCATGCCGGTGTCCGAGATGCTGGCGAAGAATCCGGCCGCGATCATCCTCTCCGGCGGCCCGGCCAGCGTCTACGCGCCGGACGCCCCGCAGTTCGACGCCGGCATGTTCGACGCCGGTGTCCCGGTTTTCGGCATCTGCTACGGCTTCCAGGCGATGGCCCAGGCGCTGGGCGGCACGGTGGCCCGGACCGGTAACCGGGAGTACGGCGGCACCCCGCTGCACGCCCGCCCGGAGGCCGGCGTGCTGCTCCGCGACCTTCCGGACGACCTGCCGGTGTGGATGAGCCACGGCGACTGCGTCACCGAGGCGCCGGCCGGTTTCACGGTCACCGCCGAGTCGGCCGGCGCGCCGGTCGCCGCGTTCGAGGACCTGACCGGCCGGCGGGCCGGCGTGCAGTTCCACCCGGAGGTCGGGCACACCGCCCACGGGCAGGAGATGCTCACCCGTTTCCTCTACGACATCGCCGGCATCGAGCCGACCTGGACGCCCGAGAACATCATCGACGAGCAGGTGGCCCGGATCCGGGAGCAGGTCGGCGACAAGGAGGTCATCTGCGCGCTGAGCGGCGGCGTCGACTCCTCGGTCGCCGCGGCGCTGGTGCACAAGGCGGTCGGCGACCAGCTCACCTGCGTCTTCGTCGACCACGGCCTGCTCCGCGCCGGTGAGGCCGAGCAGGTGGAGAAGGACTACGTCGCGGCCACCGGCATCAGGCTCAAGGTGGTCGACGCCCGGGAGCGCTTCCTCGCCGCCCTGGCCGGGGTGACCGACCCCGAGCAGAAGCGCAAGATCATTGGGCGGGAGTTCATCCGGGTCTTCGAGGCCGCCGCCCGGGAGATCGTCTCGCACGGCGACGTCGAGTTCCTGGTGCAGGGCACCCTCTACCCGGACGTGGTCGAGTCCGGTGGCGGCACCGGCACCGCCAACATCAAGAGCCACCACAACGTCGGCGGCCTGCCGGAGGACCTGAGGTTCGCCCTGGTCGAGCCGCTGCGTACGCTCTTCAAGGACGAGGTCCGTGCGCTCGGCCTCCAGCTCGGGCTGCCCGAGGCGATGGTCTGGCGGCACCCGTTCCCCGGGCCGGGGCTGGCCATCCGGATCGTCGGCGCGGTCGACGAGGAGCGGCTCGCCGTGCTCCGTAAGGCCGACCTGATCGCCCGGCAGGAGTTGTCCGCCGCCGGCCTGGACCGGGATGTCTGGCAGTTCCCGGTGGTGCTCCTGGCCGACGTGCGCAGCGTCGGCGTGCAGGGCGACGGGCGCAGCTACGGGCATCCCGTGGTGCTGCGCCCGGTCTCCAGCGAGGACGCGATGACCGCCGACTGGTCCCGGCTGCCCTACGACGTGATCGCCCGGATCTCCACCCGGATCACCAACGAGGTGGCCGAGGTCAACCGGGTGGTCCTGGACGTGACCAGCAAGCCGCCGGGCACCATCGAGTGGGAGTGATCCCGGCTCAGGCCGCCGCGGGCGGGGTCGGCGGCTGAGCCGCCGGCCCGGCCTCCGCCGTGGGCGTGGCCGGCGGGGTCGGTCCCGGCTGGGTGGCCGCCGGCTGCGGCATCGGCGCGGTCGGCGGGACCGGGGGCCAGCCGGGGGTGGTGCCGGGCGGGTGCGGCCACGCGGGTGCGCCGCTCGGCTCCTCGGGCATCAGGAACCACATGACCAGGTACGCCAGCGCGGCGAGCCCACCGGTGAAGATGGTGGCGATGGCGAAGCCGACCCGGACCAGGGTGGGATCGACCGCGAAGTAGCGGCCGAGGCCGCTGGACACACCGGCGACCATACGGTCGGTGACGGGCCGGCGGAGTTGCTTGTACGGGGCCTGAGGGGTGCTGGGGTAGGTCATGCCTCAACAGTCCCGCGTCGGGCCGGCCGGGGCCTCGGTGACCGCCCGGAGTCATACCCTGACCGATCCCTGAGACGCCAGCCAAGAGTCAGGAATCCGACTCTTTTCGATGGCGGTAACCGCACCGGGGGAGAATTTCCTCCCGTGACCACCTCGCTGGAGCCGCTGCGCAGGATCGCGGCATACGCAGTTTGTGCCGATTCAGACGACCGAGTGTTGCTGGTTCGCGCATCGGGGCGCTCCGGCACACCCGGCACCTGGTCCCTGCCGGGCGGGGCGGTCGACCACGGTGAGGACCCGAACCACACCGTCGTCCGGGAGACCGCGGCGGAGACCGGCCTCTCGGTGGCGGTCTCCGGCCTTCAGGACGTGATCGCCGACATGCGGGCGCTGCCCGAGCGCGGCATCACCATCCACACCGATCGCCTGCTCTACACGGTCTCGGTGCGCGGCGGGACGCTCACCGACCGGGTGGACCGCCCGACCGACCTGGCACGCTGGGTCAGCCTGGACGAGGCCCGGGAACTGCCGCTGCGGTCGTTCACCGCGCGCGCCCTGGGCCTGCCCTCCGCCACCGCCGACGTGGTGCCGGAAGAGGTCCCGGAGTTCCCCTCGTTCTACGCGGTCCCCGGCCCGGACGGGCTGCACCGGGCGCAGCGCTTCGCCGCGTACGCGGTGGTGACCGACCCGGAGGAGCGGGTGCTGCTCACCCGGGTCTCCGACGGCTATCCGGGCGCCGGGTGCTGGCACCTGCCCGGTGGCGGCACCGACTACGGCGAGCAGCCGGGCGCCGCGTTGATCCGTGAGCTGGTCGAGGAGACCGGGCAGACCGGCCGCCTGGTCGAGCTGCTCGGCGTGGCCAGCCACCGGGACGCCGCCTCGCTCGGTCCGGAGGGCTATCCGATCGACTGGCACGGCGTACGCGCCTTCTACCGGGTGGTCGTCGACCAGCCGGCCCCGCCCACGGTGGCGGACGTCGGCGGCTCCACCTGCGAGGCCCGCTGGTTCCGCCGGGAGGAGCTCGGCGCCCTCCCCACCGACCGCCTGACCGAGGTGACGGCCGAAGCCGTCCAGGCCGCCCAACTCATCTGACCCCTCGCCCGCCCGTCCGTTGATCATGAGGTCGGCGGTATGACCGTCCCGGTGCCGCTAACCTCATGATCGACGGGGTGAGTGAGCGGAGGCGGGCTGGTGGAGGAGCGGCGGCGGATCGGGGCGTACGGAGTGCTGCGGGACGAGCGCGGGCGGGTGCTGCTGGCCCGCGGGTCGGCCGGGTGCCCGTACCCGGGGGTGTGGCAGCTGCCCGGTGGCGGCATCGAGCACGCGGAGCACCCGGAGCATGCCGTGGTACGCGAGTTCGCCGAGGAGACCGGGCTCGCCGTCGCGGTGGCCGCGATCCGGGCCGCCGTCGCGGACGTGGCCGTCTTCCGGGACGCGGGCGTCGCGGTGCACACCGACCGGCTGGTCTTCGACGTCGAGGCGCGTGGCGGCGCGCTCCGCCCCGAGCCGGCCGGGGGCAGCGACGAACTGGGCTGGTTCACGCCGGACGAGGCGGCCGGCCTGCGGCTGATGCCGTTCACCGCCGAGCTGCTCGGCATTCCCGTCCTCCCCCTGCCGGCCGACCTGCCCCGGGCCCTGCCGCCCGCCCCGGCCGCCGTCGACCGCCGGCAGCGCTTCGCCGCGTACGGGATGGTCACCGATCCGGTCGGGCGGGTGCTGCTCACCATGATCGCCGACGGGTATCCGGGGGCCGGGCTCTGGCACCTGCCTGGCGGTGGCACCGATCACGGCGAGCAGCCGGCGGCCGGGCTGCTGCGCGAGCTGGTGGAGGAGGCCGGCCAGCTCGGCCGGGTGGTCGACCTGCTGGCCGTGGACAACCTGCACAATCCCGCCGCGCTCGGCCCGGAGGGGCGACCGCTGGACTGGCACGGCGTCCGGGTGATCTACCGGGTACGCGTCGACGCCCCGACCGAGGCGGTGGTGACCGAACTCGCGGGCGGCTCCACCGCCCGGGCCGCCTGGTTCGCATCGGAGCAGGTCAGCGACCTGCCGATGACCGGGGTGGCGGCCCTGGCAACCGGGTGCCGGGGCAGGTGACGGGCGCTCGTCCGGTCGGGTGGGGTGGCTCCGGTAGAGTCGGAAGTCGGGGTTGGCCGATGGAAAACGGGCGATGACGCCCGCGATGGGAAGACCTGAGCGGTTCGCGCGGTTAAGGGAGTTATAAGTAGCGCCGGCAGCTATCGCCAAGCCCCCTTCCCCTGTGCAATGGTGTACTCCGCAAACGGGCTGCCGGGCCAGAAAGGCCCGGCACGAGACAGCCGGACACCCGCCCCGCTGGCGGCCAGCCGATCCGGTGATGGAGGAAACGTGCCGAGAGCCCCATGGCGCCGGCGTCGTACGACTGACAGCCCGCGCCCCGCAGGGCGTCGATGGGCGGGCGGGTTGCGCCGCAGCAGTACATTCGCCCGCCAGGTGCTGCTGGTCCGGGTGGGCCGGCGGGATGCCGGTACGGCACCCGCGACCGACCTGGTCGCCCCCGACCACCGCCGGACCGATCGCCAGCGTCTTCGCTACGGTCGACTCGATTCGGAGGTCGAGGCGGTGATGCCGGTCAGCCCGGCCCTGGCCCCCGCGGCGGTGGCCGACGAGGCGCCGGCGATGTCGATCCCCCTGCTGCCCGGCGAGCGCAGCGCCGCTCGTCGAGCAAAGTTCGCCCTGGTCAACGCCTGCACCCTGAGCAGCGTGATGCTCGGCATGTTGGCGATCTTCCTGGCCATGGGGGGCCAGGTCCGCACGGCGGCGCTCTGCCTGATCGCTTGCGTCGCGTTCGACGGGCTGGACGGCGCGCTCGCCCGCAAGCTCGGGGTGGCCAGCCCGTTCGGTGCCCAGATGGACTCGCTGGCCGACATGTGCTCGTTCGGCATCGCCGCCCCGGTGGTGGTCTACGCCTCACTCGCCGGTTCGGTCCGGCCGGCGGCGGCCGCGGTCGCCTGCGCCCTGGTCGCGGCCTGCGCCGCGATCCGGCTCGCCCGGTTCAACGTCTCACCGAAGGACGGCCGGTTCTTCTCCGGCGTACCGACCACCATGGCGGCGGCCGTGCTGGCCCTGACCGTGGCGATCGGGGTGCCGGTCTCCGGCCGGGTGCTGGTCGGCGGGGTGGCGCTGCTCGCCTTCGCCATGGTCTCCAGCTTCCCGTACGCGAAGCTCGCCCGGCTGGTGAAGCTGCCGCCGTGGCTCTGGCTCGCCCCGGTGGTCGGCGCGCTGGTCGACATCCGGCTCACCTTCGCCCTCGTGGTGCTGGGCTACCTGGCCAGCGGCCCGTTGCTGTGGCTGCACCAGCGCCGCACCGCCTGACTCCTGCCGACGAAGAAGGGGCGCCGCGACGAGCGGCGCCCCTTCTTCGCGTCCGGGGATCAGCTCCAGCGGGCGATCACGGTCGAGCCGCCGACCACCTTGTCGCCGGGCCCCACCAGCGGCTCGGCCGCGTCCGCCGGCAGGTAGACGTCGGTGCGCGAGCCGAACCGGATCAGGCCGAAGCGCTCGCCCCGGGCCAGCAGCGCGCCGACCGGCGCCCGCTGCACGATCCGCCGGGCGATCAGGCCGGTGCGCTGCGCGACCACCACCGTGCCGTGCTCGGTGTCGAGCACCGTGTACGCCGCGACGTTGTGCTCGGCGTCCGGCTTCATCGCGTTGACGAACCCGCCGTCCGCGACGAAGTAGTCAACCACCTTGCCGGCCACCGGGGAGCGGTTGACGTGCACGTCCAGCACGGAGAGGAAGACCGCGATCCGCAGCCACTCGCCGTCGCCGAAGCGCTCGTCGTGCAGCCGCTGCACCGAGAGGACCTTGCCGTCCGCCGCGGCCACCACGGCCGCCGGGTCCTCCGGCACGTCCCGCTCCGGGTCCCGGAAGAACGCGGCCACCGGGGCGGCGGCCAGCGCCGGCAGTAGCCAGAGCTTCGACTTCGGCCGGGCCACCCGGGCGAGCGCGGCCAGGCCGAGGCTGATCCCGGCGGCCGCCACGCCGTTGGAGTCGATGTGCATGCTCCTGGTGAGCGGCACGCTCGACGGCCGGTACGCGGGCGAGAGCTGGGCGGCGAGCGCGACGGCCGCCGGAGTGAAGCGGAGATGGTGCACCCGGACCGGCGGGGAGTTGCGCAGCACCAGGTCGGTGCGCACACCGTGCAGCAGGCCCTGCCGGTCCAACTCGGCACCGGCGCCCTCGGTGCGGAAGAGCGGCGCGGCCACGCTCAGCACACCACCCTCGGTGAGGTACTTCGACAGCCCGTCGACGGCCGTCCGGGTCTCGGCGGCGGTGCCGGTGAACGCCTCGGCGGCGATGACCAACTCGGCGGCGTCCGCCTCGGCGAGGGTGTCGGCGACCCGTACCCGGTCGGCGACCCAGGGGCCCTGGGCCGCCACATGCGCGCGGAGCGCGGCGGCGGCGCAGCCCTCGGCCGGCACGACGGTGAGCCGGTCGCCGGGGAGCAGCGCGTCGATCGCCGCGGCCAGTACCGCGGACTCCGGGGCCGCGCCGACCAGCAGGCCGGCCTTCGGGTCGTTGCGGCGGGCGAATTCGGCGACGAGGGTACGGGCGGCGCGCTCGCCGACGCGGACCGGGCCGGGCAGCCCGGGGGTACGCACGGCGGGGGACTCGGTCATGTCGGGCGGGCTCCTGACGAGGTAGAGGCGGGACGTGGTGGGACCTGGCCGGCCGGGCCGCGGGCGGGCCCCTGCGACCGGGAGCGCCGGTGGCTACGGCCGTCCGGTCGCGGCGCGTCTGGCGTCGCGCCGCGACCGGCGGACAGTCGGGCGCCACGGGTGGGCCGGCCGGCGGAGGCGGGATCTCCGCCAGCCAGCATATGCGTCGCCGCTGGCGTCCCGCACCGTCGCCGTCAGCCCGTCGAGCGCTCGTCGTGGCCGGGCACGTCCCCGTCGGTACGCGGGCTCTCGGCCGGCCACTGCGGAGGGCCGGCGGCGGGCAGCTCGCGGGTCACCGGTTCGGGGTCGACATCCTGTCCGTCCCCGAGCGGGGCCGGCGAAGGCGTCGGCGGGCTGCCGGCCGGCTCGCCCGGCCCCGCCATCGGGTCGCGCGTCGCGCCCCCCGGATCGCCGGTCGGGGTCGGGCCGGCGGTCGACGGCGCCTCGACCGATGACCCGTACGCCACCTCGGCGGGGCCATCCTGGCGCGCCTCGACGGGGCCGGCGGTCACCACGTCGGTGGCCCACTCGTCGGCCCCGGCGGCGGTCGCCCCGCTGGTCGGGGTGCCGCCCAGGTAGGGCGTGGCGACGGTGGACTCCGGCGCCCGGCGGGCGGCCTCGGCGTCGGTGTGCCGCCCCGACCGGAGCGCGCCGAGCAGGCTCAGCAGCCCGACGAGGATGAGCGCGCCGGCCAGGAACCAGCCGACCGGGGGCAGGGTGAGCCCGAGGATCCGGGCGAGCAGCCACCAGACGGAGAGGGCCAGGAAGACCAGCCCGAATGCGAACGACACGATGTCGGTGCGGTGGGCCTTCACCGGGTCACCTCCAGATCTCCGGCGTTCATGTGGATGAACAGCCGCAGGATGCCTCCGCCCCGGCCGTCCGGCCCGAGGTCGGTGGTCTCCCACTTGGGGCCGTTGAGCCCGCTGGCGCGCTTGCCGAAGACGGTGGCGTCCCCGGCGTTCACGTCGGTCACCGTGGTGACGTCGACCTTCGGCGGTACGACCACGCTCAGCGTGCCGAAGTTGACCTCCACAGTGATCTCCGTGTCCTTCCCGGCGAAGTCCACCGAGCGCAGGTCGAGCACCGCGTCCCCGAAGTTGCTCCGGTAGCGGACGGCCAGGGCCTGGTAGTCGACCGGTGCCCAGGTGACGTTGCCGTCGATCCCGCGTACCCGGTCGTAGGACTCGGCGACGGTGGCGATGCCGAGCGCGGTCGCGGCGACCAGGCCGAGCGAGATCAGCCAGCGGGCCCGGCCGAACCAGGTGCCCACCAGCAGGCCGAGCCCGATGGTGGCCAGCGCCGCGGCGAAGTACCCGGCCGCGCCGACCGCGAAGACGTCGAGCAGGTCGAGCACGGCCACCACGCCCAGCGCCAGGAAGATCAGTGAGAAGGTGATCGCGCCGAGCGCCGAACGCTCCTTCGGCCGCTTCGGTGGCCGCGCCGGCCGGGTGGGGGCCGGTGGCGCCGGCGGGTACGCCCCGGCGTACGGGCCGTGCGGCGCGAACGGCGGACGGTATCCGCCGGGCGGCAGTGGGGCGCCCACCGGCGACTGAGGCGGCACGGGCCCGGTCGGCCCGAGCGGGGTGCCCCCGGTCGTCGGCGTGCCCGGCCCGGTCGGCGTCTCGGTTCCCCAGGTCCCGGTGGTCCGGTCACCCAGGACCGCGGTCGATCCCGCGGCGTACCCGGTCGCCGGCCCCGGCTGTTCGACGGCAGTCGGTTCGGCGGGCATCCGGGCGGTCTGCTCCGCACCCGCTCCGGGGCCGTAACCGGCGGCCACGTGTTCGGGATCCGACCCGGCGGTGCGGTCGCCGGTCGCCGAGCCGGGGCCGCCCGGAGCCGTGCCGGCCCAGTCCCCGGCCGGTGGCACGGCGGGCACCGCGCCGGGCCAGGCCGGTTGGGGGGTGCTGCCCGGCGTCGACCAGGCCGGTTGGGCGCTGCCGCCGGTCGTCGGCCAGGCCGGTGGCCCCGAGGGCTGGGTCCGGGCCGGTTGGGCGGGGCCGCCGGCGTACGGGCCGGCCCAGCCCGTCGGTCCGGCCGTGCCCGCCGACGCTCCGGCGCCGGGCGCGGTGGGACCGGACGCCGGCCAGCCCGCCGTCGGCGGCACCGGGCCGGACGCGGCCTGCTCCGACGGGTCGCGCGGTTGGCGGTTGAGCAGCAGCGCGCCGCCGATGAGGATCAGCGCGCCGAGCAGCACCGCCCGGAGGGCGTTGGTGACGATGTAGCCGAAGCCGACCGCGACCACGATGCTGAGCACGATCACAGTGACCGGGGACATGCTCGACCGGCCCCGGCCGAGCATCGACTCCACCGGGGAGGCGGTGTCCCCCTCGCTGGGGATGAGCAGCCAGGCGGTGACGTAGACCAGGATGCCGACGCCCCCGAAGAAGCCCAGCACGGCGAGGATCACCCGCCACAGGACCGGGTCGGTGTTGGTGGCCCGGCCGATGGCGGCGCAGACGCCGGCCAGGTAGCGGCCGTCGCGCGGGCGGACCAGCCCGTACCGGGAGGTGAAGCCGCCGGGCGGTGGGGCGTACCCGGGGGGCGGTGGCCCGAACGGCGCGGAGCCGGCGGCCGGCCCGCCCGGTGGCGGCCCGGCGGAGCCGGCCGGTGGGGGTGGCGGTGGCCCGTCCGGTGGCAGCGCCCCGGGCTGGGGCGGACGGGCAGCTTCCTCGGTCATACCTCTGATCCTGCTGCGCGCTCCGCCTGAACGTCCTCCGGACCCGACCCTGACGCCACCCTGAGATCTCGGGGCCCCGAATGTCGGGGGCGTCCCGATGGTCGCCGGCGGCCCGGCCGTGTGACGATCGAATCGGCGCCGGCGCAGGCCGGCCCATCGTCACGACCGCCCGCCCGACCCCGGGAGTCTCCGATCAGCAGCACCGCGACCCCACATTCCCCGCGGCTCTACCGGGCCACCGAGCACCGGCTGGCCGCCGGGGTGGCCGCCGGCATCGCCGAGCACCTCGGCATCTCGGTGCTCCGTGTCCGGATCGCCTTCATGGTGCTGCTCGGGCTGAACGGTCTCGGGCTGCTGTTGTACGCCGCCTTCTGGGCGGTCGTCCCGCCCCGCCCGGGAGACACCGCCGTCCCGCCCCGCCGCGACCTCGCCCAGCTCCTGCCCTTCGTGGCGATCGGGCTGGGCGTGCTGCTGGTCCAGATGATGGCCTTCCACTCGGTCGGCGCCGCCGGCACCGCCGGCTGGCTGGTCGCGATCATCGCGGTCGGCGCCGGCGTGATCTGGCACCAGTCCGCGCCCGAGCGTCGCCAGCAGTGGAGTGGGTCGATGGCGGTGCCCTGGCTCGGCGCGGTGGTGGAGGAGAGCGACCGGCGCGCCTTCGTGCTCCGCTTCGTCGGTGGCGGGGTGCTCGTCGCGGTCGGCATCATCGGCGTGGCCGCGGTCTACTCGCCGGCGCAGAACTTCGACGCGGTGCTCAACGGTGTGATCTTCGCGGTGGTCGGGCTGGCCGGGGTCGGCGTCGTGACGGGGCCGGTGCTCTGGCGTACCTGGAACCAACTGCGTTCGGAGCGCGAGGGGCGGATCCGCGAGCAGGAACGCGCCGAGCTGGCCGCGATGGTGCACGACCAGGTGCTGCACACCCTCGCCCTGATCCAGCGCAACGCCAGCGACGTCAAGACCGTGCAGCGGCTGGCCCGCGGCCAGGAACGGTCGCTGCGGAACTGGCTCTACAAGCCGACCGCCTCGCCGACGGAGCGTTTCGCCGCCGCTCTGGAGCAGGCCGCCGCCGAGGTGGAGGACACCTTCGCCATCACCGTGGAAGCGGTGGTGGTGGGCGACCGCGAGACCGACGAGCGGGTGGGCGCGCTCGTCGCCGCGGCCCGGGAGGCGTTGGTCAACGCGGCCCGGCACGCCGGGGTCAGCACGGTGTCGCTCTACGCCGAGGTGGAGCCGGATCAGGTCAGCGCCTTCGTACGGGACCGGGGTAAGGGCTTCGATCCGGATACGGTGGAGGATCACCGGCACGGCGTCCGGGGCTCGATCATCGGGCGGATGAAGCGGCACGGCGGCCGGGCGGAGATCCGGTCCGGGCCGGGGGAGGGGACCGAGGTCCGACTGATCCTGCCGATCAGCGGCTCCGGCTCCACGGCGGAAAGGGACAGGTGACCATGGTCGAGCAGGGACCGGTCGAGGCGGCGGCGCCCCGGGACGGGCGGCTGCGGGTGTTTCTCGTCGACGACCACGCCATGTTCCGGGCCGGCGTACGCGCCGAGCTCGGCGGGCACGTCGAGGTGGTGGGCGAGGCCAGCACGGTGGCCGAGGCGGTCAGCCGGATCACGGCGACCCAGCCCGACGTGGTGCTGCTCGACGTGCACATGCCGGACGGCGGTGGCCGGGCGGTGCTGGAGGCGATGCGGCGTACCCACCCGCAGGTGCGGTTCCTGGCGTTGAGCGTCTCCGACGCGGCCGAGGACGTGATCGGGTTGATCCGGGCCGGAGCCCGGGGCTACGTCACCAAGACCATCTCGCCGGACGAGCTGACCGACGCCATCCGCCGGGTGGCCGAGGGGGACGCGGTGTTCAGTCCCCGGCTGGCCGGGTTCGTGCTCGACGCGTTCGCGGCCCGGCCGGACGCGCCGGTCGCCGATCCGGAGCTGGACCAGCTCACCAACCGGGAGCGCGAGGTGCTCCGGCTGCTGGCCAGGGGGTACGCGTACAAGGAGATCGCCAAGGAGCTGTACATCTCGATCAAGACGGTCGAGACGCACGTCTCCAACGTGCTGCGCAAGCTCCAGATGTCCAACCGGTACGAGCTGTCCCGCTGGGCGGCCGACCGCCGGCTGGTCTGACGGGCACCGGCCCGCCCGCCGGGTGGACCGCTCCGATCACTCGGTACGCAGCACGGTGAACGCCTCGGCCAGCCGGCCGGCGGGGAGCCCGGCGTCGCCGGCGATCCGGCTGAGCAGGTCGTGTACCCACGTCGCCACGTCCAGCTGCGCGGTCTGTGAGTGGTGCGCCCGCATCGCGGCGATCTTCCGGTCGACCCGGTCGGTCACGTCGACGGCGTGGTCCGGCGCGGGGCCGCCCGCGTACCAGATCTCCCGGACCACCCAGGGCTCGAGCCCTTCGGCGAGCAGCTCGGGGAAGGCGAACCGGTTGCGCGAGTCGGGGTAGACCGCGCAGGTGGTGGCCTCGCCGACGGCCAGGTGGTCGGGGTGGCTCGGGCCGGTGATGAGTTCCCAGCGGCGTAGCGGGGAACTGGTGAGCACCCGGTCCGGCCGGAACCGGCGGATCGCGGCGGTGATGTCGCGGCGCAGCTCCGGGCCGGGGGTGAGCAGGCCGTCGGGGTACCCGTCGAGGAAGTCGACCCGGTGTACGCCGACCGCGGCGGCCGCCGCCCGCTGCTCCGCCTCGCGCAGGGCGGGTATCTCCTCACGCGGAGTGTCGTCGAGCCCGCCGGACTCCCCCCGGGTCACGATCAGGTACGCCACCTCGATACCCTCGTCCAGCCAGCGGGCAATGGTGCCCGCACAGCCGAAGTCGACATCGTCCGGATGGGCAAATACGGCCAGCGTCCGGCGGATGTCGGGGAGCGCCGGAGCGGAGGCGGGGAAGCTCACAGCCACCGAGCCTACGCGGGGGTCCGGCTCGACGTGACCATGTCTTACCTGTTCAGAGCGGTATGACCGGCACGTTTCATGATCTTTTCTCAAGTATCGGCAACGTGGCGGCCAACTAACGGCTTGATAACGGCACCTTCACGGAACGGGCCGGTGGGTGTCACAGTGGCAGCACCTCACCCTCGGTGTGGGCACCTCGTCGGGTCCGCCGATCACGCGATGTCGTTTTCTTGTGACGTTGGGTGGTTGTCGGCCCTGTGTGGTGCTCTCGCCTGGGTGTGGTGCCCGGCGGATCGGTACCCCTGGGGTGTCCCGATTTCCTCTGCGGTAAGCCGGCGACCTGTGGTTCGGGTCGGCGGTTGGTGTCACCCCCCAAAGACGTGCGTGAAGTTCACGACGGAACCAGGTTAGAAAGAGGAGGCCCCTCGGAATGAGAGTCTCGAAGCGGGCGAGCGGCGCGCTCGCGGTGGGTGCGGCGTTCGCGCTCGTCGCGTCCGGCTGCTCGAACGACAACAGTGGTGGCAGCGACGACGCCAGCGCCAGCAAGGACGGCGCGATCACCATTGAGGGCACCCAGCCGGAGCGCCCCCTGGTTCCGGCGGACACCACCGAGACCGGTGGCGGCGCGATCATCGACTACCTGTGGACCGGTCTGGTCGAGTACCCCAACAACGGTGGTGCCCCCCAGAACGCGGTTGCCGAGTCGATCGAGACCAAGGACTCCAAGGTCTTCACGATCAAGCTCAAGCAGAACACCAAGTTCCACGACGGCACCCCCGTCAAGGCCGAGAACTTCGTCAAGGCCTGGAACTGGGCGGCGTACGGCCCGAACGGCGCGCAGAACGCCAGCTTCTTCGCCGACATCCAGGGCTTCGACGAGGTCTACACCGAGGACCCGGACGGCCCGGACGGCCCGAAGAAGGCCCCGGAGCCCAAGGCCAAGGAGATGTCCGGCCTCAAGGTCATCGACGATTGGACCTTCGAGGCCACCCTCGCCGCGCCGACCGCGGTGTGGCCGACCAAGCTGGGCTACAGCGCCTTCGTGCCGCTGCCGGACGCCTTCTTCACGCAGAAGCCGGAGGAGTTCGGCAAGAAGCCGATCGGTAACGGCCCGGTCAAGTTTGTCTCGTGGCAGGACGACATCGAGATCAAGCTGACCCGCTTCGACGACTACAGCCTGCGCGACCGGATGAAGATCAAGGACGTCACCGTCAAGATCTTCCAGGAGGACACGGCCGCGTACGCCGAGCTGGTCTCCGGCACCATCGACTTCATGCAGCAGGTCCCGGTCTCGTCCCTGGCCGGCGACAAGTGGAAGGCCGACCTGGGCGACCGGGCCATCGCCTCCATCACCCCGTCGACGGGCATCATCGCCTTCCCGATCTACGACAAGCGCTTCCAGGACCCGAAGCTGCGTCGGGCGGTCTCGCTGTCGATCGACCGGAAGGCGATCACCGACAAGATCTTCTTCGGTAACCGCACGCCGGCCGACAGCTGGGCCAACCCGCTGACCCCGGGCGCCGAGCCGGGCAACTGCACCGCCTGCCAGTACAACCCGGACGAGGCCAAGAAGCTCTTCGCGGAGTCCAGCGGCTTCACCGGCAAGATGCAGCTGTTCTACAACGGTGACGCCAGCCACAAGGAGTGGATGGAGGCCGTGGCCCAGCAGATCAAGACCACCCTGAACATCGACGCTGTCGCCACCCCCATGCCGACCTTCGCGGTCTTCCGGCAGAACATCAACGCCCACAAGATGACCGGTCCCTACCGTGCGGGTTGGCAGCAGGACTACCCGGACGTGGAGAACTGGATCATGCCGCTCTACGTGACCGGTGGCTCCTCGAACGACGGTCTGTACAGCAACCCGGAGGTCGACGCCCTGGCCAAGGAGGCCCTCGCGGCCCCCAGCCTCGACGAGTCGCACAAGAAGTTCGCCGAGGCGGTCAAGAAGATCGACCAGGACGTTCCGTCCATTCCGGTCTACTTCCAGGGCCAGCAGTCCGGCCACTCGGAGAAGATCAAGAAGATGGAACTGACCAACGTCGGCGAGATCGACATCACCTCGGTCGAGCTCTGATCCGAACGGTCTGACCCCGGGTCGGGCTCGCCTACCGGTGAGCCCGACCCGGGGCCGTTCCGCGAGGGGGTGTACAACAAACCCCTCGCACGTTGTCGCCACCGTGTCGGCCGAACCGACGCGCCCCCTGTCTGGAGGACCACCCCATGGGCCGTTATCTCTTGAGACGGCTGCTGCAACTCGTGCCGGTGTTCATCGGCACGACATTCCTGATCTACTGGCTCGTCTGGTCGGTTCCCGGCGATCCCTTCGCCGGCAAGTGCGGCGATCGGGCCTGCCCGGACAACTTCCGCGCGGTCATGACCGCCAAGTACCACCTCGACGACTCGATCTTGGTGCAGTATGCCAGCTACATGAAGAACCTGTTCCAGGGTGACTTCGGCATCACCTTCGGTGGTCGGCCGATCAGCGACATCATCATGACGTCGTACCCCAACACCCTGAAGTTGGCGGTGGTCGCGCTCGCCATCGAGGCCATCATCGGTCTCGGCGCGGGCGTGCTGACCGGTCTCCGGCGCAACGGCTTCCTGGACAACCTGGTCCTGGTCTCCACCCTCTTCCTGATCGCGCTGCCGGTCTTCGTCATCGGTTTCGTGCTCCAGTGGTTCTTCGGCGTCAAGTGGGGCATCGTCACGCCCACCGTCTCCTCCGAGATGCGGATCAGCGAGCTGATCCTGCCCGGCTTCGTGCTCGGTAGCGCCTCGATGGCGTACATCGCCCGGCTGGCGCGCACCAGCATCGCGGAGAACCGGCGCGCCGACTACGTCCGCACCGCCATCGCCAAGGGCCTGCCCATGCGTCGGGTGGTGGGCGTGCACCTGCTGCGCAACTCGCTCATCCCGGTCATCACCCTGCTCGGCACCGACCTCGGCGCCCTGATGAGTGGCGCGATCATCACCGAGGGCATCTTCGGCATCAACGGCATCGGCCGCCAGGTCCTCCGCTCGATCGTCACCAAGGAAAGCGCTACCGTTGTCGGCATCGTGGTGGTCCTGGTGGTCGTCTATCTCGTGATGAACCTGCTGGTAGACCTGCTCTACGCCGCCCTGGACCCGAGGATTCGCTATGAGTGAGCGCCGCGAACACAGCGAACCGATCATCAAGGCAATGCGCGTGGGCACTCAGGCCCGCGCCGAGCGAAGCGAGGTGTGGGCATGAGCGACCCGAGTGCCGCATCGCTGGTCAGCACCCCCCGCGTCGAGGCGCCTGCCGAGGGTGGCGCGCCGACCAACGTCGCCCCCGGGAAGCAGCAGCGGCCGCGCGGCCTCCTTGGCGACGCCTGGCTCGACCTGCGCCGGAAGCCGCTGTTCTGGATCTCCGCCGCGTTCATCGTGTTCTTCGTGGCGATGGCCGCGTTCCCGTCGCTCTTCACCTCCGGCGACGCGGTGAACGGCGACCTGTCCCGCAGCCTGGTGAAGCCGTCGTCGGACGCCTGGTTCGGCTATGACGTGCAGGGCCGGGACGTGTTCGCCCGGACGATCTACGGTGCCCGCGCCTCGATCGTGGTGGCGCTGCTCTCCGTGATCGGCACCCTGCTGATCGGCGGCGCCATGGGCATGATCGCCGGTTACCGCGGCGGCTGGGTGGACGCGGTGCTCTCCCGCATCGCGGACATCTTCTTCGGCCTGCCCTTCGTGCTCGGCTCGATCGTCATCCTGACCACCTTCAACGGTTCGGGCACTGACAACAACGAGTGGACGATCATGGGCCTGGTGATCATGTCGCTGACCGTGCTGAGCTGGCCGGTCGTGATGCGACTGATGCGCTCCGCGGTGCTGGCCACCAAGGAGGCCGACTACATCGTCGCGGCTCGGGCGCTGGGCGCCGGCACGGGCCGGATCATCTTCAAGCACCTGCTGCCCAACTGCCTCGCGCCGATCCTGGTGTACGGGACGATCATGGTCGGCTCCTTCATCGGCACCGAGGCCACGCTCTCCTTCCTGGGCATCGGCCTGAAGAGCCCGGTGGTGTCCTGGGGCATCATGATCAGCGAGGCGCAGAACCTGATCCGGGTCGCGCCGTACCTGCTGTTCTTCCCCTCCGCGTTCCTCGTCACCGCCGTGCTGAGCTTCGTCATGCTCGGCGAGACGGTCCGCGAGGCCCTCGACCCGAAGCTCCGATAGGGGAACTGAGTTGTCCGACATTCTCGTGTCCGAGCAGTCCGCGCCGGGCGCTGACGGATCCGGCCGCCCCTCGGGCCGGCTGCTGGAGGTCGACGACCTGCGGGTGGAGTTCCGTACCCGGGACGGCGTCGCCAAGGTCATCAACGGGGTGACGTACCACGTCGACGCGGGGGAGACCCTCGCCGTGCTCGGCGAGTCCGGCTCCGGCAAGAGCGTCACCGCGCAGACGATCATGGGCATCCTCGACACCCCGCCCGGCTTCGTCACCGGCGGCCAGGTCCGCTTCCACGGCAAGGACATGCTCAAGATGTCCGCCGAGCAGCGGCGGCGGATCCGGGGCGAAGGCATCGCCATGATCTTCCAGGACTCGCTCTCCGCCCTCAACCCGGTTTTCACCGTCGGTTTCCAGATCGCCGAGCAGTTCCGCATCCGTCGCGGCATGAGCCGCTCGGACGCCAAGAAGCGCGCGATCGAGATGCTCGACCAGGTGAAGATCCCGAACGCCAAGGGCCGGTACAGCAACTACCCGCACCAGTTCTCGGGTGGTATGCGGCAGCGCGCCATGATCGCGATGTCGCTGGCGCTGGACCCCGAGGTGCTGATCGCCGACGAGCCGACCACCGCGCTGGACGTGACCGTGCAGGCCCAGATCATGGACCTGCTCGGCGAACTCCAGCGGGAGCGGCGGATGGGCATGATCCTGATCACCCACGACCTCGGCGTGGTCGCCGACGTCGCGGACCGGATCGCGGTCATGTACGCCGGCCGGATCGTCGAGGAAGCCGATGTGTACGACCTGTACGCCAAGCCGGCGCACCCGTACACCCTCGGCCTGCTCAACTCGATCCCGCGGATGGACGAGAAGGGGCAGGAGCTCCGTACCATCAAGGGCCTTCCGCCGAACCTGATGAACATCCCGTCGGGCTGCGCGTTCAACCCCCGATGCCCGATGGCGCAGCCGGTGTGCCGGGAGAAGCTGCCCGCGCTGCTGCAGCTGGGCCGCGGCAGGGCCAGCGCCTGCCACTTCGCCGAGGAGCTCGTGAACCGTGACTGAGAACATCATCGAGGTCCGTGACCTGGTCAAGCACTACCCGGTCACCCGGGGCGTCGTGTTCAAGAAGACCATCGGTCACGTCAAGGCGGTCGACGGCGTCTCCTTCGACCTGAAGGCCGGCGAGACCCTGGGCGTGGTGGGCGAGTCCGGTTGCGGCAAGTCGACGCTGGCCCGGGTTCTGATGAACCTGGAGCGGCCGACCGCCGGCCAGGTGATCTACAAGGGGCAGGACATCTCCAAGCTCTCCGGTGGGGCGCTGCGGCGCCTGCGCCGGCAGATCCAGCTGGTGATGCAGGACCCGTACACCTCGCTCAACCCGCGCATGACGGTCGGTGACCTGATCGGTGAGCCGTTCGAGATCCACCCCGAGGTGGCTCCGAAGGGATCCCGCCGGAGCAAGGTCAAGGAGCTGCTCGACCTGGTCGGCCTGAACCCGGAGCACATCAACCGGTACCCGCACCAGTTCTCCGGCGGCCAGCGGCAGCGCATCGGCATCGCCCGGGCGCTCGCCCTGCGGCCCGAGATCATCGTCTGCGACGAGCCGGTGTCGGCCCTGGACGTGTCCATCCAGGCGCAGGTGATGAACCTGCTGGAGAAGCTCCAGAACGAGTTCGGTCTGTCGTACGTCTTCATCGCGCACGACCTGTCGGTCGTGCGGCACCTCTCCGACCGGGTCGCGGTGATGTACCTCGGCAAGATCGCGGAGATCGGCACCGAGGACGAGATCTACGAGCGGCCGACGCACCCGTACACGCAGGCGCTGCTCTCGGCGGTGCCGGTGCCGGACCCGACGGTGCGGGAGAGCAAGGCGATCATCCGGCTTACCGGTGACGTCCCCTCCCCGGTGAGCCCGCCCTCGGGCTGCCGGTTCCGCACCCGGTGCTGGAAGGCGCAGGACGTGTGCGCCCAGGAGGTGCCGCTGCTCCAGATCCGCCGGGGCTCGGACCACCCGAGCGCCTGCCACTTCGCCGAGCAGCGGGAGATCGTGGCCACCCACGAGGCGTGATCCCCCCGAACCGCCTGCCGAAGTCAGCCCGACGCCGGCAGGCGGTTCGTCGTATCCGGGCCCGGCCGGCCCGCCCGGCCGCAGCCCGGTCGCCCCGGCGGCTCGCCTCACAGGGGTCCGCGGCCGGCACGCAGTAGCAGCAGCGCGAGCTGGGTGCCGTCCGCGCCGAGCGCCTGACGGAACCGCTCCAGGATCTCCCGCTCCCGGGAGAGCACGAGCCGGGTCCCGCCGGCGGCCATCCGGGTGGCTCCGACCTCCTGGGACAGGGCGGCGCGTTCCTGCCAGAGCGCGACGATGGTGCGGTCGAT
Organism: Micromonospora eburnea; assembly: GCF_900090225.1. Lineage (NCBI taxonomy): Bacteria > Bacillati > Actinomycetota > Actinomycetes > Micromonosporales > Micromonosporaceae > Micromonospora > Micromonospora eburnea. The sequence goes on along the minus strand of NZ_FMHY01000002.1, from coordinate 6,325,451 downwards.
CTCGTCGATCCGCTCCCGGATGGCCACGATCCGCTCGGCCGCGGCCGAGTCGTCGGTGCCGGTCCGGGCCGTCGCGGCCCCGGTCGGGTCTGTCTCGTTCGGCTGGTCGTGCCGCGCCAGGCTACCGCTGGACTCCACCACGTCAGTCATCATCGTCGTACCCTTCGGGTCTCGGGCCCCGCTGCCCGGATCCCGGGACGAAAAAGCCCCGGGCTCCAGGAGCCCGGGGCTTTCGCAGGTCTGTTGATCAGGCGCGACCTACGGCTGCCGGACTCCCGGTGCCGTAGTAAAAGTAGAAGCGCTGACCGAACACGCCGTCGAGTATGCCGACCGGCGGGCGGGGCGCGCAAGGAATCCCGCCAACGGGTGGGCGGTGACACCTCGATGACGGCTTCGTCTCGTCCCGCCCGGCGCGGACCGGAAGTGTCCGGCCGGCGGCATAGACTCGCCGTGCGATGCATCCTCTCTTCGACATTCCCGCGTCCCCGCCCGCGCCGGATTCCTCCCGGCCGACCTCGCCGCACCGGCCCGGAGGCGACAACTCCGGCCCGGCGGGCGGCCATGATCCGGCCACCGCACCCTCGGCCGGCGACGGCTCCAGCTCGGCGCGTCTGTCGTCGCGCGGCAACCTGGAGCCGTCGGCCCGGTCGGTCCCGCAGGACCTCCTCGCCGGGCTGAACGGCCCGCAGCGGGACGCGGTCACCCACGCCGGTTCCCCCCTGCTGATCGTGGCCGGCGCCGGCTCCGGCAAGACCCGGGTGCTGACCAACCGGATCGCGTACCTGCTCGGCGCGCGGGGGGTGCACCCGGGCGAGATCATCGCGATCACGTTCACCAACAAGGCCGCCGGTGAGATGAAGGACCGGGTGGCCGCGCTGGTCGGCCCGCGTGCCCGGCTGATGTGGGTGTCGACCTTCCACTCGGCCTGCGTCCGGATCCTGCGCGCCGAGCACGAGCACGCCGGCCTGAAGTCCACCTTCTCGATCTACGACGCGGACGACTCCCGGCGGCTGATGCAACTGGTCGCCCGGGAGCTGGACCTCGATCCAAAGCGCTACCCGGCGCGCGGGCTGGCGGCCCAGGTCTCCAACCTGAAGAACGAACTGGTCGATCCGGAGGAGTTCGCGACCCGGGCCAAGGGCCCCAACGAGCGGGCCCTGTCGGAGGCCTACACGCTCTACCAACGGCGGCTGCGCGAGGCGCACGCCCTGGACTTCGACGACCTGATCATGGCGACGGTGCACCTGCTCCAGTCGCACCCGCACGTCGCGGAGAGCTACCGACGCCGGTTCCGGCACGTCCTCGTCGACGAGTACCAGGACACCAACCACGCCCAGTACGTGCTGATCAAGGAGCTGGTCTCCGGCACCGAGGGGGTCGAGCCGGCGGAGCTGTGCGTGGTCGGCGACGCCGACCAGTCGATCTACGCGTTCCGGGGCGCGACCATCCGCAACATCCTGGAGTTCGAGCGCGACTTCACCGACGCCCGGACGATCCTGCTGGAGCAGAACTACCGCTCCACCCAGACCATCCTCAACGCCGCCAACGCGGTGATCGACCGGAACACCTCCCGCAAGCCCAAGCGGCTCTGGAGCGACGCCGGGGCCGGCGAGCAGATCGTCGGCTACGTGGCCGACACCGAACACGCCGAGGCGGACTGGGTGGCCCGGGAGATCGACCGGCTGGTCGACGCCGGTGACACCCGCCCGGGTGACGTGGCCGTCTTCTACCGCACCAACGCCATGTCCCGGGTCTTCGAGGAGGTGTTCATCCGGGTCGGCCTGCCGTACAAGGTGGTCGGCGGGGTGCGCTTCTACGAGCGCAAGGAGGTCCGCGACGCGCTGGCCTACCTGCGCGCGGTGGTCAACGACGACGACACGGTCAGCCTGCGTCGGATCCTCAACACCCCCCGCCGGGGCATCGGTGAGCGGGCCGAGGCGTGCGTGGAGGCGCTGGCCAGCCGCGACCGGATCTCCTTCGGCGCGGCGCTGCGGCGGGCCAAGGACGCGCCCGGGATCTCGACCCGGGCGGCCAACGGGATCGCCGAGTTCGTCGCCCTCCTCGACTCCGCGCGCGAGCTGGCCGTGACCGGCACTCCCGAGGAGGTGTTGGAGGCGCTGCTGACCCGCTCGGGCTACCTCACCGAGCTGGAGGAGAGCCTGGACCCGCAGGACGCCGGCCGGGTGGACAACCTCCAGGAGCTGGTCAGCGTCGCCCGCGAGTACACCGAGCGGATCGAGGCGCTGGGCGAGGAGGGGGAGCGGGCCACCGTGGCCGGCTTCCTGGAGCAGGTCGCGCTGGTCGCCGACGCCGACCAGGTCCCCAGCGACGACCCCGACCACCAGGGCGTGGTCACCCTGATGACGCTGCACACGGCCAAGGGCCTGGAGTTCCCGGTGGTCTTCCTGAGCGGCCTGGAGGACGGCGTCTTCCCGCACCTGCGCTCGCTGGGCGACAACCGCGAGCTGGAGGAGGAGCGGCGGCTGGCGTACGTGGGGATCACCCGGGCCCGGCAGCGCCTCTACCTGTCCCGGGCGGTCACCCGGTCGGCCTGGGGGCAGCCGGCGTACAACCCACCCTCGCGATTCCTGGAGGAGCTGCCACCGGCGCTGGTCCGCTGGGAGCGCACCGAGGGCTCGTACACCTCGTGGGCCGGCGGCGGCGGGGGCGTCGGCGGCCGCGCGGACCGCGCGCCCGGCGGCTTCACCGGGGGTACGCCCAAGGCGACCCAGCTGGCGAGGCGGCTCGGGGTGGACGCCAGCCGGCTGTCCACCGCCAGCGAGCTGAAGCAGGCGCCGAAGGTGTCGGTGGGGGACCGGGTGAACCACCAGCGCTACGGCCTCGGCCGGGTGCTGGCGGTGGAGGGGCACGGCCCCGGCGCCCGGGCGCAGATCGACTTCGGTGACCAGACCCTGTGGCTGGTGCTCCGGCACGCCCCGATCGACAAGCTCTGAACGGCCTCGTGCGGCGAGCCTCGGCCGGCGGTGCGCCGGGCCGGGGCTCGCTACCCGCTCTCATCCGCCGGGCCGGATGAGCCCGGTCTCGTAGGCGGTGATCACCAACTGGACCCGGTCGCGCACACCGAGCTTCGCGATCGCCCGGGTGACGTGGGTCTTGACCGTCGCGGGTGCTTGCGGGGGTTGCGCCCAGGCCCGGTGCGATCGACCGGAGCCACGCAGGTAAGGGGTGCGTCGGGCGGATGGCCAGAAGGTGGTCAGCAGGCCACGCCGATGCCCCGGGCGCGCAGGAACGGCGCGGGGTCGATCTGGTTCCACATCGCGCCCTGGTGCACCTCGAAGTGCAGGTGCGGGCCGGTGGAGTCGCCGGTGGAGCCCTCGTAGCCGATGACCTGACCGGCGGTCACCTTGTCGCCGACGCCGACGATCAGGCGGCTCTGGTGCGCGTAGTGGGTCAGGTAGCCGTTGTGGTGGTCGATGAAGACCGAGTTGCCGTACCCGTCGCCTGCATCACCAGCCTTGACCACGGTGCCCGCCGCGGCGGCGTGGATCGGCGTGCCGCTGGGCATCGCGAAGTCGATGCCGGCGTGCAGGGTGCCCCACCGCGGCCCGTAGCAGGAGGTGATCTCCGCACCGGCCATCGGGATGACCCACGCGGGCTTCGGCGCGGCGGTCTTCTTGGGCGTCGGCTTGGTGGTGGCGGTCTTCGTCGGCTTCGGCTTCGGGCTCGCCGTGGTCGGGCTCGGCGACGGGCTGGTCGGGCTCGGCGACGGAGTGGCCGGGGTGGCGGACGGGGTGACCGGGGCGGTCGACTCCCGGGCGGAGCGGTCAGCCCGGGCGGCGGCCTCGGCCCGGGCCCGGGCATCGAAGTCGACGGCGGCCGGGGTCGGCTCCTGCGTACGGCGGTCGGCTTCGGTGGTGACAACGACGCCACCGAGACCGAGACCGACCAGCGCGACCGCGCCGATGACGAGGTAGGTGCCACGCCGGCCCGTGCGCGTGCGCAGCCGGTGCCGGCCGGGGGTGTCCGGGGTGTTCTCGTTCTGGATGGAGCTGTCTTCCTGCACGGGGACCTTCATCAGTCGAGGGGCACGTGACCTCGAAATACTGGTGTCGGCCGGGGCCGTGACCGGTACCGGCTCCGGGGTGACCGGCTGCGGCGGTGTGACGGGCTGTCCGAGTTCGCCTCGTTCTGATCCCTTTGGCGGCAAAAAGGATCATGCTCGGCCGTGGTGCTGCTCACAGTTGCCGGTGTGATCCAGCAGACTTTGCCGCAACGAAAACCGCCCGGATCGACTGATCCGGGCGGTCGGTGGGCGGTGCACAGCGTCAGGACGCGGCTACCTCGCCGTAGATTGCCTCGATCTGGAGCTGAATGTCCACGTCGCGCTTCTTGAGCCACGGCACCGGGTCCAACGGCTTCCCGTTGACATGGACCTCCAGGTGCAGGTGCGAGCCGTAGGAGTGGCCGGTGTTCCCGACCAGGCCGAGCTGGTCGCCGGCCTGGACCTGCTGGCCCTCCTTGACGTTGAGCGCCGAGGAGTGGCCGTAGATCGCCTCGCTGCCATCCGCGTGCTGGACGATCACCGCGTAGCCGTAGCCGCCGAACCAGCCGGCCTTGGTGACCGTGCCAGCGTGGATCGCGACGTACGGGGTGCCTTCCGGGGCAACGAGGTCGATGCCGGTGTGCAGCTTGCCCCAGTGCATGCCATACGACGTCTTGAAGTCGTAGTTGTGCAGGGGGAGCAGCCAGACGTCCTGCTCCGCGGTGGCCTTGCCGTCCGTCCGGTCGGACCGGGAGGCGCGGTCGGCGCTGTCGCTCCGGGCCGCCGCGTCCTGGCTGGTGATCGACGCCTGCTTGAGCTCGTCCAGGACCGACGGGCTGACGCTCTTGGCGTCGGGGAGGGCGTTCGCGCCGAGGGCGACGATGCCGGCTCCCACGAAGGCGGTGGTGACGACCGCGGCGTAGCGGCTACGTGGAGGGGTGGGTACGCGGCGACGGCCGCGATATCTATCGGGCTCAGACGACAGGCGCTGGCGCACGCACACCCTCCGTTGTCGGGAATCCGATGCGAGCGCCGACCGTTCGGTGAAACTCCGTCGAACGTCCGGCGATCGCGTCGTCACCCGTCCGTGGACCTGATGACAACCGTGGACACGGTAGCCAACCGCCACACCTGTCACAAGCCAAAGCGCCGAATTGGCGTTTTGTTATGTCCATTTACATCCGCTCTTGTCATAGCTCGTGCCGCCGGTCGGATGGCCCGATGACTGGCCGTTCGTAGCGCACAGTGACCGTTCGGCGGAGGTGTCCGACTTCCGGCGCGTGAGGGTGCGCGCTAGGGCGTGTCTCCTGGATCTCGTCGGGCCGAGACGAGCCCTCTGGCGGCGGTTTCGTGCGGAGCCCCCGGCGGCGGTTCGTCCGGATGTCGGGGCGGTATCCGGCCTAGGGGTGCTGCCCGGGTTTCCGGCCCCCGGCCGGCCGGGTTACCGTTCGTTCAGGTGACAGTGCCGGAGCCGGCGAAAGGTGTGCGCTGATGAGCTCTCGTATCCGGGTCGTCGTCGCGAAGCCTGGCCTGGACGGCCACGACCGCGGCGCGAAGGTCGTCGCGCGTGCGCTGCGCGACGCTGGCATGGAGGTCATCTACACGGGCCTGCACCAGACGCCGGAGCAGATCGTGGAGACCGCCATCCAGGAGGACGCCGACGCGGTCGGCCTCTCCGTGCTGTCCGGCGCGCACATGACCCTTTTCAAGCGGGTGCTCGAACTGCTCGCCGAGCGCGACGCGGCCGACATCGTGGTCTTCGGCGGCGGCATCATCCCGGACGCCGACATCCCCGAGCTGGAGCAGCTCGGCGTCGCGAAGATCTTCACTCCGGGTGCCACCACCCAGTCCATCGTCGAGTGGGTCCGGGGAAACGTCGCCCAGCCGGTTGGCTGACCGGCGCCCCCGCGCCGTGACCGGCGCGCCATGATCCAGGCCAGTCAGCGCAAATGGCGGTGTCCCGCAGTGGGGACACCGCCATTTGTCGTATGCGGAGCGGAATGTGGACAGGGGGAGGGGCCGGACGCACCCCTCACACGCCCGGCCCCTCTATGCACGATGCCCCGCCGCCACCCCTCGACCGACAGGGCATCGGCCGTCTCCCGTCATCGCGCCTGACCAGCGCTCCGACATCAGACTCAACGACGCCCCCACGAGGGAGTTACGCCCGTCTTCCAACATCCCCCGGACGGCTGACCCGTATCCCCCGGGCGGCCTGCGTGCGGCGTCCGGACGCCTCGGCCGGAGCGGGTGCGTGTGTCTCGTGGGCCTGTCGCCCGCCGCCGTTCCTTCCCTGGTCCGGCGTGGGCCGGGTGGGTTCCACGGGGCGCCGGGCGGGCGGTTCGCGGGCCGTGCGGCCGGAAGCCAGGTCGTATCGTGTGCCTGCCCAGTACCGCGTCCCGCCAGTCGACGACCCGCCGGAGGCCGCCGTGACCCAGCCGCCCCACCCGCAGCCGAACCCCGCCGGCGGATGGACGCCGCCTACGGGCCAGCCCGCCTGGCCCGTACCGCCGCAGCCGGGTCCGGGCTGGTCGGGGCATCCGCAGCCCGCGCCGGGGCCGCCGCAGCCGGCCCCGGGATGGTCTGGGCAACCGCAACCGCAACCGCAGCCGGGGGCGGGTTGGCCGGTGCCGGGGCAGCCGCAGCCGGGTCCGGGCTGGCCGGCGCACCCGCAGCCCGCGCCGGGGCCACAGCAGCCGGGTCCGGGCTGGCCCGCGCCGGGGCAGCAGGCGTACCCGACCGGACCGGGGGCGGGCTGGCCGGCGCAGCCGCCGCCGGTGACGCGGACGGCGAAGCGGATACCGGAGGACCTGCCGTTCGTGGCCCGGCCGAACCTGGGCAAGCGGGCGCTGCTCCTCGGCGCCGTCACCCTGCTCGTCGGCCTGGTCATCGCCTGCCCGTTGGGCCTGGCCGTGTCGGCCGACGGCGACGCCGCGGTGCTGCTCGTCATCCCGGTGATCATGCTGTTCTTCGCGCTGCTGATGGGCCTGCAGCTCTGGCTGGTCTCCTCCGGCGGTCCGGTGCTGGCGGTCGGCCCGGACGGGCTGTGGATCAAGACCCGGCCGACCCGGGGGCAGGCGATCTGGCTGCCCTGGGCGGCGATCGACCGGATCTACCTGCGGCGCTGGTCCCTGGAGAAGATGGTCTGCGTCAAGCCGCGCGATCCACGCGCCGGCACCGGGCTGGGCGCCTTCACCGCGCTGGACTCCGGGTTGCAGCAGGCGTTCTTCGGCACCGGCTTCACCGCCACGGCCAACTTCGCCGATCGATCTGAGGAAGAGATCATGCGGGCCGTCGTCGGGTACGCGGCCGGCCGGTGCCGGGTGGGCTGACCGGGCGTACGGGTGGCTGTGCATTACCACACACCGCGCACCCGCTCGATTGCCGCCGGTTCCCACCTCGTTAGGCTGCGGCAAATGGCCTGTCTCATCTGATGACAGGCGTCAAACTGATTTTCCACAGCTGGTGGCGGCGCGACGGCGCGCCGCGGAGACGGGACGGGACGCGCAATCGTGGACCTGTACGAGTACCAGGGGCGGGACCTGTTCGAGCGGCACGGGTTGCCCGTGCTCGCCGGCGGCGTCGCCACTACCCCGGAGGAGGCCCGCGCGATCGCCGAACGCCTCGGCGGCCGGGTGGTCGTCAAGGCGCAGGTGAAGGTCGGCGGCCGTGGTAAGGCCGGCGGCGTGAAGCTGGCCGAGGGCGCGGAGGAGACGGTGGCCCGCGCCACCGACATCCTCGGGATGGACATCAAGGGTCACACGGTCCACAAGGTCATGATCACCGTGACCGCGGACGTGGCCGAGGAGTACTACTTCTCGTACCTGCTCGACCGGGCGAACCGCACCTTCCTCTGCATCGCCAGCGTGGCGGGCGGCATGGACATCGAGCAGGTCGCCGCCGAGACCCCGGAGAAGGTGGTCAAGGCCCCGATCGACGCCAACGTCGGTGTGGACGAGGCGAAGGCGCGCGAGATCGTGACCGCCGCCGGCTTCCCGGCCGAGGTGGCCGACCAGGTCGTCGACGTCGCGGTGAAGCTGTGGCAGGCGTTCGTGGCCGAGGACGCCACGCTGGTCGAGGTGAACCCGCTGGCCAAGACCAAGGACGGCAAGCTGCTGCTGCTGGACGCGAAGGTCAGCCTCGACGAGAACGCCGGGTTCCGGCACCCGGACCACGAGGCGCTGGTCGACCAGGCGTCGGTCGACCCGCTGGAGCAGGCCGCCAAGGAGAAGGACCTCAACTACGTCAAGCTCGACGGCGAGGTCGGCATCATCGGCAACGGCGCGGGCCTGGTCATGTCCACCCTCGACGTGGTGGCGTACGCGGGCGAGCGGCACGGTGGCGTCAAGCCGGCCAACTTCCTCGACATCGGTGGTGGCGCGAGCGCCGCGGTGATGGCGAACGGCCTGGAGATCGTGCTCTCCGACCCGTCGGTCAAGAGCGTCTTCGTCAACGTCTTCGGCGGCATCACCGCCTGCGACGAGGTCGCCAACGGTATCGTGCAGGCGCTGGCGTTGCTGGAGCAGCGGGGCGAGCAGGTCACCAAGCCGCTCGTCGTCCGCCTCGACGGCAACAACGCCGAGGCCGGTCGGGCGATCCTCGACGGCGCGAACAACCCGCTGGTCCAGCGGGTCGACACCATGGACGGCGCGGCCGAGCGGGCCGCCGAGCTGGCGGCTGCGGGGGTCTGATCATGGCTATCTGGCTGACCAAGGACTCCAAGGTCATCGTGCAGGGGATGACCGGTTCCGAGGGTTCCAAGCACACCCGGCGGATGCTGGCCGCCGGCACCAACGTCGTCGGCGGCACCAACCCGCGCAAGGCGGGCCAGACCGTCGACTTCGACGGCACCGCGCTGCCGGTCTTCGCGACCGTCGCGGACGCCATGAAGGAGACCGGGGCCGACGTCACGGTCATCTTCGTGCCGCCGCAGTTCACCAAGGCCGCGGTGATCGAGGCGATCGACGCCGGCATCGAGCTGGCCGTGGTGATCACCGAGGGCGTGCCGGTGCACGACACCGCCGCGTTCTGGGCGTACAACGTGGCCAAGGGCGAGCGGACCCGGATCATCGGCCCGAACTGCCCGGGCATCGCCTCCCCGGGTGCCTCCAACGCCGGCATCATCCCGGCCGACATCACCGGCAGCGGTCGGATCGGCCTGGTCAGCAAGAGCGGCACGCTGACCTACCAGATGATGTACGAGCTGCGCGACATCGGCTTCTCGACCTGCGTCGGCATCGGCGGTGACCCGATCATCGGCACCACCCACATCGACGCCCTGGCCGCGTTCGAGGCGGACCCGGACACCGACGCCATCGTGATGATCGGCGAGATCGGCGGCGACGCCGAGGAGCGGGCGGCCGAGTTCATCAAGGCCAACGTCACCAAGCCGGTGGTCGGCTACATCGCCGGCTTCACCGCCCCGCCCGGCAAGACCATGGGCCACGCCGGCGCGATCATCTCCGGCTCGGCGGGCACCGCCGAGGCGAAGAAGACGGCGCTGGAGGCGGTCGGCGTCAAGGTCGGCAAGACCCCGACCGAGACCGCCAAGCTGATGCGGGAGATCATGTCCGGCCGCTGAGCGGTCGTGTGACGTGTCGAGGGGGTCGGCCGGGATCCGGTCGGCCCCCTCGCCGCGTCAGCGGTACCAGTACGGGTGGTAGTAGCCGCCCCGGGTCCGGAAGATCGCGCTGGCGATGATGTTGATGACGCCGAACGCGATCGCCAGCCAGCCGAGCAGCTGGGACCGCCCGAAGCGCCGTGCGTCCCGGAGCGACAGGTAGCCGAAGAGGACGCCGAGGATGCCGCAGCACAGCAGGCCGAGGACGATCCCGACCACACCCCAGAGGGTGGTCCGGTCCCGGCCAGCGGCCGAGGGCCGGGGCGGCGGATACGGAGCGTTCACGGCTTCCTCCGAGTGCTCGGCGCTCCTTCGAAGAGTTCGCGTCCTGGCCCGAGGCTAAACCGGATCGGTGCCGCCAACCGGGTGGATCACGGAACTCGCCGCGGCACCGGGGCGGTATCGGACTGCCACCGCTCGCGCGGCATGCCAGAGTAGAGCCAATGTCATCCGTCACCCCTGATCAGCCTCGCCGTACCGCCGGTGTCGCCGACGGCGTCCGGCCGACCGGCCGTGCCCGGCCCCGGGTGCCCGCCCCCCGGTCCGGGGAGGCGCCACGCGGTCGGGCTCCCCTGGCCGTCGCCGCCGGGGTGGCGGCCGGCTGGGCCGCCGTGACGTCGTGGCTGCCGGTGGCCCTGGTGCTCGGCCTGGCCCAGCTCAGCGAGGACGCCGGCTCGCTGCCCGGCGCGCTCCGCGCCGGCCTCGCCGGCTGGCTGCTCGGCCACGGGGTGCCGCTGGAGACCTCCGCCGGGCCGCTCGGCCTGGCGCCGCTCGCCCTGACCGCGCTTGCCGTCTGGCGGCTCACCCGGGCCGGCGTGCACGCCAGCCGGGCCATCGGCGCCCGCGGCGGTCGCTCACCCCGGCAGGCGCTCACCGTCGCGGTCGCCGTCGGCATCGGGTACGCGCTGCTCGGCGCCCTCGCCGCGATCGCGGTCAGCGCTGGCGGCCCGCGGGTGTCCCCGGTCCGGGCCGGGCTCACCTTCGTGCTCCTGGGCACGCTCGCCGCCCTGGTCGGCTCGGTGCGCACCACGGGCGTTTCGGTGCTGCTGGCCCGGCGGTCGGCACCGGCACTGCGGGACGGGGTGCGTGCCGGCCTGGTCGCCGGGCTGCTGCTGCTCGGCGCGGGCGCCGGAGCGGCCGGACTCGCCGTGGCAACCGGGGGTGGCGACGCGGCCGACATGATCGGGGCGTACCGGACCGGGGTGGCCGGTCAGGCGGGGATCACCCTGGTCAGCCTCGCCTACGCCCCGAACGCCACCGTCTGGTCGGCCAGTTACCTGCTCGGGCCCGGGTTCGCTGTCGGCACCGGCACGGCCGTACGCACCAGCGAGGTGTCCGTCGGCGCGCTGCCGGCCGTACCGCTGTTGGCCGGATTGCCGCGGGGGCCGATGGACGGGCTCGGCGCGGGACTGCTCGCGGTGCCGGTGCTGGCCGGGATGGCCGCCGGCTGGCTGCTGGCCCGGCGGCTGGCGCGGGTCGCGGCCGAGGAACGGGTGACGATCGGATGGCCGGCGCTGCTGGTGCCGGCGGCGCTCGCCGGCCCGGTCGCCGGGGTGCTGCTCGGCGTGGCCGCCGCGATCTCCGGTGGGCCGCTCGGCGGCGGCCGGCTGGCCGAGATCGGCCCGGTGTGGTGGCAGGTGGCCGGGGTGACCACTGCGGTCGTCGCCGCCGGTGCGCTGCTCGGCGCCGCCGCCACCAGGATCCTGACCCGCGAGGCCGCTCCTCGACGGGGACGGACGGGGGCGGAAACGGCGAGGGGCACCCCGGATGCCCCGGGGCGCCCCTGAAGACCGGGTGAATTACTGTCCGGGCAGGCTGACGTTGGCCACCACGACCAGGATGAGCAGCAGGATGCCCAGGCCGGCGCCGACGATGCCGCAGATGAAGCCGGCCTTGGCCTGGCCCTCGTTGTTGGCCAGCCCCTGCGCGGCCTTCTGCCGACCCAGGTGACCGGTGATCGCGGCGGCGATGCCGACCGGGATGCCGAGGTAGAAGCAGCAGATCAGCGGGATTGACGCGATACCGAGGATCATCGACACCAGGCCCAGCGTGTTCTGCTGGCCCTGCGGCTGCGGGTAGCCGGGGTTCTGGTAGGCCGGCGCGGCGCCGTACGGCTGCTGCTGCGCGTACGGGTCCTGGTAGGGCTGCTGGCCGTACGGCTGGCCGGAGGTGGGCTGCTGGCCGTACGGCTGCCCCGAGGTGGGCTGCTGCCCGTACGGCTGGCCGGAGGTGGGCTGCTGCCCGTACTGCGGCGCCGCGGGCGGCTGGGCGTACGGGTCGTGGGGCTGCTGCGGGGCGGTCGGGTCCTGCGGCGGCTGCTGGCCGTACGGGTCCTGACCGGGGTAACCGGGCTGCATTTGCGGGGTGCTCCAAACTGGGTTCGACTGCCTGGTCGGTTGTTGCCGATCATCATGCGGCCCAGCACCGGGACGTCACGGGCCCGGAACCAAGTCACGATGCCGACGCCGGGCCGGGCGTACGCCAGGCACCGGGAGACGGCAGCGTATCGTGCCGGCGCCACCCGGAGATCACCCGCGCATGCCGCCGCCCGGCAATTGGGCGCTCCGACCTGCCCGATAGGGTGGCCGGGTGACCGAGCCCGCGTCCGTCGCCCGCCTCGTCGTCCTCGTCTCCGGCTCCGGCAGCAACCTCCAGGCGCTGCTGGACGCCACCGCCGACCCGGGATACGGCGCGCGGGTGGTGGCGGTGGGCGCCGACCGTGACGGGATCGCCGGCCTGGACCGGGCCGCCGCGGCCGGGGTGCCGACCTTCGTCGAGCGCCTGAAGGACCATGTGTCCCGCGAGGACTGGGACGCCGCGCTCACCGCCCGCGTCGCGGAGCACCAGCCCGACCTGGTGATCAGCGCGGGTTTCCTGAAGCTGGTCGGCCCGCGCTTCCTGGCCGCGTTCGGTGACCGCTACCTGAACACCCACAACACCCTGCTGCCGGCGTTTCCCGGCATCCACGGCCCCCGGGACGCCCTCGCCTACGGCGTGAAGGTCACCGGCGCCACCCTGTTCTTCGTCGACGCCGGGATGGACACCGGCCCGATCGTCGCCCAGGTCGCCGTTCCGGTGCGGGACGACGACGACGAGGAGACGCTCACCGAGCGCATCAAGGAGGCCGAGCGACGCCAGCTCGTGGAGCAGGTCGGTCGGCTGGTCCGTGAAGGTTGGACGATCACCGGCAGAAAGGTCAGGATCCCGTGAGTTCCACTCAGGACGTGCGTCGCCCGATCCGGCGGGCGCTGGTCAGCGTCTACGACAAGACCGGCCTGGTCGAGCTGGCCCGGGCCCTGCACGAGGCCGGGGTGGAGATCGTCTCGACCGGCAGCACGGCGTCGACGATCGCCGGCGCGGGCGTGCCGGTGACGCCGGTCGAGCAGGTGACCGGTTTTCCGGAGATCCTCGACGGGCGGGTGAAGACCCTGCACCCGAAGATCCACGGCGGCCTCCTCGCCGACCTGCGCAAGGACGCGCACGCGGCCCAGCTCGCCGAGCACGGCATCGCCGGCATCGACCTGCTGGTCTCCAACCTCTACCCGTTCCAGGCCACGGTCGCCTCGGGCGCCAGCCAGGACGAGTGCGTCGAGCAGATCGACATCGGCGGTCCGGCGATGGTCCGGGCCGCGGCCAAGAACCACGCCTCGGTCGCCGTGGTGACCGAGGCGGCGGCGTACCCGGCGCTGCTGGCCGCGCTCGCCGAGGGCGGCTTCACCCTGGCCCAGCGTCGGGCGCTCGCCGCCCGGGCGTTCGCCGACATCGCCGAGTACGACGTGGCCGTCGCCGACTGGTTCGCGGCCGGTCTGGCGCCGGCGGCGGACGGGTGGCCGGAGTTCGCCGGCCTGGCGCTGCGCCGGCAGGCGGTGCTGCGCTACGGCGAGAACCCGCACCAGGCGGCCGCGCTCTACGCCGACCCGGCCAGCCCGGCCGGCCTGGCCCAGGCGCGGCAGCTGCACGGCAAGGAGATGTCGTACAACAACTACGTCGACGCGGATGCCGCGTGGCGGGCCGCGAACGACTTCCCCGGGCAGCCGGCGGTGGCGATCATCAAGCACGCCAACCCGTGCGGCATCGCGGTCGGCACGGATGTGGCCGAGGCGCACCGCCGGGCCCACGCCTGCGACCCGGTCTCCGCGTACGGTGGGGTGATCGCGGTCAATCGGCCGGTCTCGGTCGAGCTGGCCCGGCAGGTCGCGGAAATTTTCACCGAGGTGCTGGTGGCCCCGGGCTTCGAGCCCGGCGCCGTCGAGATCCTTCAGGCCAAGAAGAACATCCGGCTGCTGCACGCCCCGGAGTTCGACCCGTTGCCGGCGGAGTGGCGGCAGGTCACCGGCGGCGTGCTGGTGCAGCTGCGGGACCGGGTCGACGCCGAGGGCGACGACCCGGCCAACTGGCGGCTGGCCGCCGGCGAGGCCGTCGACGAGGCGACCCTGCGTGACCTCGGTTTCGCCTGGCGCGCGGTCCGTGCGGTGAAGAGCAACGCGATCCTGCTGGCGAAGGAGGGCGCCACCGTCGGCGTCGGGATGGGCCAGGTGAACCGGGTCGACTCGGCGCGACTGGCGGTCAGCCGGGCCGGTGCCGACCGGGCCCGGGGGTCGGTCTGCGCCTCGGACGCCTTCTTCCCGTTCGCCGACGGCCCGAGGATCCTCATCGAGGCCGGGGTCCGGGCGATCGTCCAGCCGGGCGGGTCGATCCGCGACGACGAGACCATCGCCGCCTGCAAGGAGGCCGGCGTGACGATGTACCTCACCGGTACCCGGCACTTCTTCCACTGACGCGGCGGCGACGGGGGCGCGGCCGATGGCGGCGCCCCCGTCGTGCGCTGTCCACCCTGACCCGGGCACTGTCACGTCGGGGGCGCTGACCTGCCGTGGGGCGGGCAGCTCGCCATTGCCCGTCCGTGAATGTTGTTGCTAGCGTGGCCCTGACAGCAAGCGATCGATACTTCCCGTTCTCCTCGCGGCCGGCTCCCGCCCGCGGCCCTCGCGTCGCCCGCCGGAGCGGCTCCCCTCCTACCGACAGGTCCGCCCCATGCGCGTGCTCGACCGGTTGACCGCCGTCGTCGCGCTGGCGCTCGTCCTGGTCGGTCTCGGCGGGCCCACCCGCGCGGAGAGCCCTGAGCCCGGCGCGGTGGTCACCGCCGCGCAGCGGTCGATCGTCCACGGCGGGCCGTCCGTTCATGCACCGGACGGATGGGCCCTGCGACGGCTCCGGCCCGGCGCGTCTGACGCCGCGCCGCGACCTGGAGTCGTCGTCGACGTACCGGCCGTGACGCCGGACCGTCCCGCCCCTCCCCCCGGCGACCCCCGAGTCGTCGTGGCGCGCCCCGCGCACCTCGACGCTCCGCCGGACGCGCGGACGGCAGTCTCCGGCGGCAACTGCGGTGACCACCGCGCTGGCGTCGTACTCACCGACGGACCGGACGATCTGCTGCCGGCCATGCCCGTGCGCCTCGGTGGCCCGGCCGACCAGGTCGTTTCTTCGATCCGCTACCGGTCGCCGGCCGTGCCGCTGCCGCCGCGCGGCACCCTGCCCACCCGGGGCCCGCCGCTCGCCACCTGACCCGGTCCGCGTCCTGCTGCTGCCACCTGCTGTCGTGCGCCCGGTGCCATCTCCACACAGCGCCGACCGTCGGCATGGCCGCCGCGTACCCCGTGGTCGACCGGGCCTACGTCGCGACCGATGGCTGCGGCGTCCGGGCGTCCGACCTGTCCCAGCTCTGACCCGCCGAAGGCCGGCCGGCCCTTGGCCGCGGGCCCCGCCCCTCTTCCTCCGGGGCGGGGCCCGCCTCGTGTCCACCGCCGCCGCCCGGACGCGGTGGCCGGGAGGCGGCGGTGGCCGGGGCCTCGGCCGGGAGGCGGTGGTCGGATCTGCGTCAGCCGGGAGCGGGGTACCTCAGCGTCCGCTGTCGACGTGGCATCACGAACGGATCGCTCGCTCGTGATTCGTCTGCGACATCAGGTCGGAAGGCGGCGAGGAATCCGTCCCCTTTCGGCAACGGGAGCAGCGCGGGTCACGAACCGTGTGCCGGGGCGGGGCGGTCGGTCCCGGACGGGGCCTGGCGCGGCGGCCGTCCCGGATGGGACGACCGCCGCGGGTTGCCGGCTCAGGCGGCGGGGCGTACCTCGGCGAAGTGGCAGGCCGAGGGGTGCGGGTCGGCCGCGCGCAGCACCGCGTGCGGCTCCTTGGTGGCGCAGATGTCCTGCGCCTTCCAGCAGCGGGTGCGGAACCGGCAGCCCGACGGCGGGTCGGCCGGGCTCGGCACGTCGCCGGTCAGCCGGATGATTTTCCGGTCGTCGCGGGCGTCGGGGTCCGGCACCGGCACCGCCGAGAGCAGCGCCTGCGTGTACGGGTGGGTGGCCCGTTCGTAGATCTCCTGCTCGGTGCCGATCTCCGCGATCTTGCCGAGGTACATCACCGCGACCCGGTCGGAGATGTGCCGGACCACCGACAGGTCGTGCGCGATGAAGATGTACGACAGGCCGAACTCGTCCTGGAGCTGTTCCAGCAGGTTGATCACCTGCGCCTGGATGGACACGTCCAGGGCCGACACCGGCTCGTCGCAGACGATGATCTCGGGCCGCAGGGCCAGCGCCCGGGCGATGCCGATGCGCTGCCGCTGGCCGCCGGAGAACTGGTGCGGATAGCGGTTGACGTGCTCCGGGTTGAGGCCGACCACGTCCAGCAGCTCCTGCACCCGCCGCCGCTTGCTGCCCTTCGGCGCCGCCTCCGGGTGGATGTCGAACGGCTCGCCGATGATGTCGCCGACCGTCATCCGCGGGTTCAGCGAGGTGTACGGGTCCTGCATCACCATCTGCATGTTGCGGCGCAGCCGGCGCAGCTCCGCCCCGGAGGACCGGAACAGGTCCTTCCCCTCCAGGGTGGCCCGGCCGGCGGTCGGCTTCTCCAGCCGCATCAGCAGCCGGGCCAGCGTGGATTTGCCGCAGCCGGACTCGCCGACCACGCCGAGCGTCTCGCCGCGGCGCAGCTCGAAGCTGACCCCGTCGACCGCCTTGACCGCGCCGACCTGCTTCTTGAACAGCACGCCCTGGGTGATCGGGAAGTGCTTGACCAGGTTGTCGACGGAGAGGATTGTCTCGCCGCGGACCTTGGTCGGGCTAGCGGTCGGTGTCATCACGGACCTCCTGGGCGAAGTGGCACGCGCTGGTCCGGCCCTCGCCGAGGGCCAGGTCGTGCGGCACCTCGTCCACGCAGACCTGCTGCGCGTACGGGCACCGGGGGTGGAACGGGCAGCCGGAGGGGATGCGCATCAGGTTCGGCGGCAGCCCTTTGATCGTCGACAGCGCCTGGCCGCGTACGTCCAGCCGCGGGATCGACGCCAGCAGCCCCTTGGTGTACGGGTGGGCCGGCGACCGGTACAGCGAGCGCACGTCGGCGTGCTCGACGATCCGGCCGGCGTACATGACGGCGATCCGGTCCGCGACCCCGGCGACCACGCCGAGGTCATGGGTGATCAGGATCATCGCCATGTTCAGGTCACGGCGCAGGTCCGCCAGCAGGTCCATGATCTGGGCCTGCACGGTGACGTCCAGCGCGGTGGTCGGCTCGTCGGCGATGAGCACCTTCGGGTTCAGGGCGAGCGCCATGGCGATCATGACGCGCTGCCGCATGCCGCCGGAGAACTGGTGCGGGTAGTCGCCGAGCCGCTTCGCCGCGGCCGGGATCTTGACCAGGTCCATCAGCTCGACGGCTCGCCGACGGGCGTCGGCGCGGGACATCCCCTCGCGCTGGCGCAGCGTCTCGCCGATCTGCCAGCCGACCGGGAAGACCGGGTTCAGCGCGGAGAGGGCGTCCTGGAAGATCATCGCGATCTCCTTGCCACGCACCTGCCGGCGCTGCTCCTCCGACTGGGTCAGCAGGTCGCGACCCTGGTAGAGGATCTGGCCGGAGCGGATGTGCGCCGGCGGGATGTCGAGGATGCCCATGATCGCCTGGGCGGTCACGGACTTCCCGGAGCCGGACTCGCCGAGCACGGCCAGGGTCTCGCCCGGGTCGAGGTGGTAGGACACCCCGTTGATCACCTTGGCCACGCCCTCGTGGGTGCGGAACTCGATGTGCAGGTCCCGTACCTCGAGCAGGTGGCCACCGGGCGGGGTGGGGGTGGCCGGCACCGGCCGGACAGCGGACTGGGTCATGAGGGTCACCGCAGCTTCGGGTCGAAGGCGTCGCGGATCGCGTCGCCGAGCATGATGAAGGCGAGGACGGTCAGCGCGAGGAAGGCGGAGGGTACGACCAGCGGGGTCGCCGACTCGCGCATGTGCACCCGGCCGGCGTCGATGTCGATGCCCCAGGAGATGGTCGGGGCCTTGAGGCCGATGCCGAGGAAGCTCAGCGTCGCCTCGGCGGCGATGAACGAGCCGAGCGCGATGGTGAGCACCACGATCGCCGGCGCGAGCGCGTTCGGCAGGATGTGCCGGAACATGATCCGGGCGTTGCCGGCCCCGAGCATCCGGGCCGCGGCGACGTAGTCCTGCTCCTTGGCCGTGATCACCGAGGAGCGGATCACCCGGGCCGCGGTGGTCCAGCCCAGCGCCGCCAGCACGAAGATCACCGCGGCGATCCGGACCGTGGAGCTGTCGCTGTGCACCCGCTTGAGCAGCACGATCGCGGCGAGCAGCAGCGGGATGCCGAGCACGATGTCGATCACGCGGGAGAGCACCGCGTCGACCCAGCCGCCGAAGTAGCCGGCGAACATCCCGACGGTCAGCGCGATCAGGCCGGTGAACAGCGCGGAGAGCGCGCCGACCAGCAGCGAGGCGCGGGCGCCGTAGACCGACCGGGAGTACGTGTCGCAGCCCTGGAAGTCGTACCCGAGGATGGCCCCGCCGGACGGCCCGGCGTGCTGCCGGGAGAGCACGCAGTCGCGCGGGTCGTTGGCGGTGAACAGCGACGGGAAGGCGGCCATCGCGGCGACCAGCACGACCAGGGTCAGGCTGATCCAGAAGATCGGGTTGCGGCGCAGGTCGCGCCAGGCGTCGCCGGCCAGGCTGCGCGCCTTCTGCGGCGCTTCGACCTGCTGCAGGGTGCCCGTGTCACTCATGCCGCCACCTCGCTGCGCTCGGCGCCGGCCTGAGGAGCCACTGCGTTGATGATTCGTTCGCTTCGCTCACTCATAGCGGATCCTCGGGTCGAGTACGGCGTACAGGACGTCCACCACCAGGTTGGAGACGAGGTAGACCACGACCAGCACGCTGACGATGCCCACCACCAGGGGGCCGTCCTCGGTGCGGATGCCGCGGAAGAGGTTGAAGCCGACACCGGGGATGTTGAACACGCCCTCGGTGATGATCGCGCCGCTCATCAGGTTGCCCAGCTCGACGCCGAGGAAGGTGACCACCGGGATGAGCGAGTTGCGCAGCACGTGCACGCTGACGATCCGGCGCTTGACCAGGCCCTTCGACCGGGCGGTACGC
The DNA here is from genome assembly GCF_900090225.1 of Micromonospora eburnea. Classification (NCBI taxonomy): domain Bacteria; kingdom Bacillati; phylum Actinomycetota; class Actinomycetes; order Micromonosporales; family Micromonosporaceae; genus Micromonospora; species Micromonospora eburnea. The sequence goes on along the minus strand of NZ_FMHY01000002.1, from coordinate 6,306,391 downwards.
ACGTAGTCGGCGCGCAGGTTCTCCGCCACCGACGTCCGGGTCAGCCGCAGCGCGGTGGCCAGCGAGAGCGAGCCGAGCACGATGCCGGGCAGCAGCAGGGCGTACAGGCTCGGTTCGGCGCCGGCGGTCGGCGGGAAGAGCTGCCACTTCACGCCGAGCAGGAACTGGGCCAGCGGGGCGAGCACGATGGTCGGGATGCCGAGCACCAGCAGGGTGAGCACCAGCGTCGAGTTGTCGAAGATGCTGGCCCGCCGGATGCCGGCGATGACGCCCGCGGTGACGCCGATGACAATCGTGACGGCCATGGCGATCAGCGCCAGTTTGATGGTGACCGGCCAGGCGGTGGCGAGGATGTCGCCGATCTGCCGTCCGGTCAGCGACTGCCCGAGGTCGCCCTGGAGCAGGTTCTTGAGGTAGTCGAAGTAGCGGTAGAAGAAGCCACCCACGCCGGTCGCGTCGAGGTGGTACTTCTCGGTCAGATATGCCCGCTGGGCCGCGGTGACGGGTCGTTCCCCCGCGAGCGCCTGAATGGGGTCGCCCTGGCCGGCGAACATCAGCGCGTAGACGATCAGCGTGGTCCCGAAGAACGCGAGAACCATCTGGAGCAGTCGCCGCAGAATGAAGCGGAACATCCTGAAGTCTCTCTGGAAGGGGCGGAAGGTACGCCGCTCGCGCGGGTCGGGCCACCCGTTGTGGGTGGCCCGACCCGGCGTACGGGTGTTACTTGACGGCCTCGATCTTCAGCAGGTCGACCCGGTCGAAGAGGTCCACCTCGACGTTCTTGACCTTGGTCGAGTGGCCGAAGTTGTTCTGGCCGTACCGGAGCGGGATCACCGGCATGTCCTCGGCCAGGAGGTCCTCCGCCGCCTGGTACTTCTTGATCGCCTCGTCCTCGGTCGGGGCGCTGGCGCCCTCGGCGAGCAGCTTGTCGAACTCCGGGTTGCTGTAGCCGTAGTAGTTCGACGAGCCGTTGGTGCTGTACAGCGGGCCGAGGTAGTTCTCCATGGACGGGTAGTCCATGACCCAGCCCATCCGGAACAGGCCGACCGGCTGCTTCTGCTTGAGCTTGGTCAGCAGGTCCGCGAACTTCGGCTCGGCGGTGCCGACGCACTCCACGCCCAGGTTGGCCTTGAGCTGGTTGCAGGTGGCGTCGATCCAGTCCTTGTGGCCACCGTCGCCGTTGTAGGACAGCTCGATCTTCTTCGGGCCGCCCGCGGCCTCGTACAGGGCCTTGGCCTTGGCCGGGTCGAACTCACCGGACGCGCCGATGGTGTTCTCCCGGTAGCCGGCGACCACCGGCGAGACGAACGAGCGGGCCGGCTGCTGCGAGCCCTTGAAGATCGACTTGGTGATCTCGTCCCGGTCGATCGCCATCGAGATGGCCTTGCGCACGTCGGGGTTGCTGAATTCCTTCTGGAAGGTCGGGACGGCCAGCACCTGGAGCGAGGAGGCCGGGCTCTGCTGGAACCGGTCGCCGAGGTCGGCGGCGGCGGTCGACAGGTTCTCGGTCGGGATCGTCTTGATCACGTCGAGGTTGTCCGACAGCACGTCCGCGTACGCGGCGGTCAGCTGCTGGTAGATCCGGAACTCGACGCCGCCCACCTTCGGCTTCTCGCCGGGGAAGGCGTCGTACCGCTCGACCTCGACCTTGGCGTCGTGCTGCCAGTTGCCCTTCATCTTGAACGGGCCCTGACCGACCGGCGCCTGCTCGTAGCCCTCGGCGAGCACGCCGGGAGCGGAGAAGGCCGCCTTGGGCAGCGGGTAGAAGGCCGTGTAGCCGAGCATGGTCTTGAAGTCGACGTACGGCTGGGAGAGCGTCACGGTGAAGGTCAGGTCGTCGACCTTCTTCAGCCCGCTCAGCGTCTTGGCCTTCGGCGTCTCGCCCTGGAGGTCCTCGTACCCAGCGATCTTCTCGAAGAAGTAGCTGGCGTTCTGGCCGTTGGGGGCGTACGCGCCGTAGTTCCAGGCGTCGATGTAGTTCTCGGCCGTCACCTGCTCGCCGTTGTGGAACGTGTAACCGGGCTTCAGCTTGATCGTCCAGACCTTGTTGTCCGACGACGTCACCGATTCGGCCGCCACCTCGTACGGCTTGTTCGCCTCGTCGTAGTCGATCAGCGGGCTGAACAGTGCGGACAGCACCTGTGAGCCGCTCGTCTCGTTGGTGTTGGTCGGCACCAGGTGCTGCGGCTCGGCGATTTCGATCCGCACGGCCGCGTTGGGGTCGCTCTTGCCGCCGCTGCCCCCGCCCGAGCCACAGGCCACCAGGCCCAGGGTCACCGCGAGCGGGAGAGCGGTCCAGGCGGCGAGCCTACGAACACGCATTGGAGTCTCCTCATCTCCTCACGCTGCGCAGTCAGGCCCGGCGCTGGGTAACGCTGCGCAACGATCGGCAACGGTAGGTCGTCGCGGGCTGTTTCGGCAACGGGAGCGTTGCGATGTGGTAACGGAGTGCGCCACCCGGCCTTGGCCGGGAGTCGGTGCTCTGCTATGGGGGTGAAGGTGAAAGAGCTGGCCAGTGCCGCATTTTGCAGCCGACAGATCGGACCCGGGGTCCGCTCCCGATGTCCCCGCGTGCTTGCCGACTGCCCGTCCGCTGTGCCTGGTTCGTCCACTGGCATCCGTCTCACCATGTGGCGCGATACACATTTTCGTAACAGTGAGTGACGAATAACACGTCACTGACGGTCACCGTTCGCCGTCATCGTTCGGCCGGCCGTGCGACGTGAGACGATCCAGGCGTGACGGCGATGATCCTGGACGGCAAGGCGACGGCGGCGGAGATCAAGGACGAGCTGCGGACGCGGGTCAAGGCGCTGGCGGAGCGCGGGACCGTCCCCGGGCTCGGCACGGTCCTGGTCGGCGCCGACCCGGGCTCCCAGGCGTACGTCAACGGCAAGCACCGCGACTGCGCCGAGGTGGGCATCGCCTCGATCCGCCGCGAGCTGCCCGCCGACGCCACCCAGCAGCAGGTGGACGACGTTCTCGCCGAGCTGAACGCCGACCCGGCCTGCCACGGCTACATCGTCCAGCTGCCGCTGCCGGCCCACCTGGACACCCAGCGGGCGCTGGAGATGATCGACCCCGGGAAGGATGCCGACGGGCTGCACCCGGTCAACCTGGGCCGGCTGGTGCTCGGCTACGACGCCCCGCTGCCCTGCACCCCGCGCGGCATCGTCGAGCTGCTCCGCCGGCACGACGTCGCGCTACGCGGCGCCAAGGTGGCGCTGGTCGGGCGGGGTAACACGGTCGGTCGCCCGCTCGGCCTGCTGCTCACCCGGCGCAGCGAGAACGCCACCGTGACCCTGTGCCACACCGGCACGCTGGACCTGGCCGAGCAGACCCGCGCGGCCGACATCGTCATCGTCGCGGCCGGCGTGCCGGGCCTGCTCACCGCCGACATGATCAAGCCCGGCGCGACGGTCGTCGATGTCGGCATCACCCGGGTGATCGGCCCGGACGGCAAGGGCCGCTACACCGGCGACGTCGACCCCGAGGTGGCCGAGGTGGCCGGCAAGCTGGTGCCGATGCCCGGCGGTGTCGGGCCGATGACCCGGGCCATGCTCCTGACCAACGTGGTGGAACGCGCCGAACGGCAGATGTGATCCACCCAACCGCGTCATAACCGTCCGCCCCTGGCCCGATGGGTGCCAGGATGGCTGATACGGTCCGGAAAACCGACTGGTAGCAGGGAGTGGGACGACCATGGGTAAGAAGGTCACTGTCGTCGGGGCCGGCTTCTACGGCTCCACCACCGCGCAGCGCCTGGCCGAGTACGACGTCTTCGACACCGTCGTGATCACTGACATCGTCGAGGGTAAGCCGGCGGGCCTGGCGCTGGACCTCAACCAGTCGCGCCCGGTCGAGGGCTTCGAGACCAAGGTCGTCGGCGTCACCACCGGCCCGAACGGCGAGGGCTACGAGGCCATCGAGGGCTCGGACGTCGTCGTCATCACCGCCGGCCTGCCCCGCAAGCCGGGCATGAGCCGGATGGACCTGCTGGAGACCAACGCCAAGATCGTCCGCCAGGTCGCCGAGAACGTCGCCAAGTACGCCCCGAACGCCGTCGTCATCGTGGTCTCCAACCCGCTGGACGAGATGACCGCGCTGGCCCAGATCGCCACCCAGTTCCCCAAGAACCGGGTGCTCGGCCAGGCCGGCATGCTGGACACCGCCCGGTTCACCAACTTCGTCGCCGAGGCGCTGAACGTGCCGGTGAAGTCGGTGAAGACGCTGACCCTGGGCTCGCACGGCGACACCATGGTCCCCGTCCCGTCGAAGAGCACCGTCGACGGCAAGCCGCTGCGTGAGGTCATGCCGGCCGAGCAGATCGAGGAACTGGTCGTCAAGACCCGCAACGGCGGCGCCGAGGTCGTCGCGCTGCTGAAGACCGGCTCCGCGTACTACGCCCCGTCGGCCGCCGCCGCCCGGATGGCCAAGGCCGTGGCCGAGGACTCCGGCGAGGTCATGCCGGTCTGCGCCTGGGTCGACGGAGAATACGGCATCTCCGGCGTCTACCTGGGCGTCGAGGCCGCGATCGGTGCCGAGGGCGTCAAGCGGGTGGTCGAGACCGACCTGGACGCCGACGAGCTGGCCAGCCTCAAGGAGGCCGCCGAGGCGGTCCGCGCCAAGCAGTCCGACATCTCCAACATGTGACCCCGCACCATTCGCGCCGAAGGGGCGCGTCGGCTCCCGCCGGCGCGTCCCTTCGCCGTCTCACCCCCACTCACCCGGCGGGCGGGGAGGCGGGCTGGATCAGGGGAGAGGGCTGAAGGGGCGGCCCAGGTGGGGGGTGGCGAGGATGGTGCGGCCTCGCGTGTCGGCGGTCGACAGGAGGCGCAGGCGGGAGGCGCGGGCGGTCGCGGGGTCCTCCTCGTGGGCGTACGCCAGGGTGGGGTCGACCAGCTGCAGGGGGTGCACCAGCAGGTCGCCGGTGACCAGCAGTCGCTCGTCGGCGGAGTCGACCAGCACCGACTGGTGGCCCGGGGTGTGCCCGGGCGTGCTCAGCACGCGTACCCCTGGGGTCAGGTCGGTGTCGCCGTCGACCACCCGGAGCTGGCCGGCGGCGCGCAACGGCCCGAGGAGCCGGGCCGGCAGCTCGGGGTGGAACCGGTCCAGTGCCGCCAGCTCGGCGCGTTGCAGCAGGTAGTCCGCGTTGCGGAAGTACGGCGTGCCGACCACCGCCCAGCCGACGTGGTCGGTGTGCAGATGGGTGAGTACCACGGTCCGGACGTCCGCCGGGTCGACACCGGCGGCGGCCAGTTCGGCCGGCAGCCGCCCCGGGGCCGGCGCCCAGCTCGCGGCCAGGGAGCCGGCCGGGCCGACGCCGGCATCGATCAGGGTGACCGGCCCGTCCCCGGTACGCAGCGCGAAGCAGCGGAACGGCAGCCACCAGCGGCCGTCCGGGGTGACCGTGTCCGGGTCCCGCCGGTCGGCCTCCCGCCACTGCGCCGGGGTGGCGTCGGGGAATGCCTCCTCGCGTGGCTGGAAGAACGGGCCTGCCGCGTCGACGAGGGCGGTGACCGTGATAGACCCGACCGTGTGAGTGACTGGCATTCGGGAAGGATGCCAACCGCGGCCCGTTCCGGGCCATCCCGTTTCTCACGGGGTGAGGCCGGCTGGGATGCCCCGGTCAGTTTCCAGTACGCTCGTACTGCTTGAGCACGTGTCCCCCGAGAGGAGCGCCGGCCGATGGCGAAGATCAAGGTAAACAACCCGGTCGTGGAACTCGACGGCGACGAGATGACCCGGATCATCTGGAAGCAGATCCGGGAGCAGCTGATCCTGCCCTACCTCGACGTCGACCTGCACTACTACGACCTGTCGATCCAGCACCGCGACGCCACCGACGACCAGGTCACCATCGACGCCGCCAACGCCATCAAGGAGCACGGCGTCGGCGTCAAGTGCGCCACCATCACCCCGGACGAGGCCCGGGTGGAGGAGTTCGGCCTGAAGAAGATGTGGCGGTCGCCGAACGGCACCATCCGCAACATCCTCGGCGGCGTCGTGTTCCGTGAGCCGATCATCATGTCGAACGTGCCGCGGCTCGTCCCGGGCTGGACCAAGCCGATCATCATCGGCCGGCACGCGCACGGCGACCAGTACAAGGCCACCGACTTCGTCGTCCCCGGCCCGGGCACGGTGACCATCACCTACACCCCGGCCGACGGCGGCGCCCCGATGGAGATGGAGGTCGCCAACTTCCCGGGCGGCGGCGTCACCATGGGCATGTACAACTTCGACGAGTCGATCCGGGACTTCGCCCGCGCCTCGATGCGTTACGGCCTGGACCGTGGCTACCCGGTCTACCTGTCGACCAAGAACACCATCCTCAAGGCGTACGACGGCCGATTCAAGGACATCTTCGCCGAGGTGTTCGAGAACGAGTTCAAGTCGGAGTTCGAGGCCGCCGGCATCACCTACGAGCACCGGCTGATCGACGACATGGTCGCCGCCGCGCTCAAGTGGGAGGGTGGCTTCGTCTGGGCCTGCAAGAACTACGACGGTGACGTGCAGTCCGACACCGTCGCCCAGGGCTTCGGCTCGCTCGGCCTGATGACCTCGGTGCTGATGACCCCGGACGGCCGCACCGTCGAGGCCGAGGCCGCGCACGGCACGGTGACCCGGCACTACCGGCAGTACCAGAAGGGCGAGAAGACCTCGACCAACCCGATCGCGTCGATCTACGCCTGGACCCGGGGCCTGGCCCACCGGGGCAAGCTGGACGGCACCCCGGCGGTCACCGAGTTCGCCAACACCCTGGAGCAGGTCATCGTCGCCACGGTCGAGGGTGGCCAGATGACCAAGGACCTCGCGCTGCTCATCTCGCGCGACGCTCCGTGGCTGACCACCGACGAGTTCATGAACGCGCTCGACGAGAACCTGGCCCGTAAGCTCGCCGCCTGATTCCGCCCATACGTCACGACGGAGCCCGCCAGCCTGCGCCGGCGGGCTCCGTCGTCTTCGCCGGCGGGCCGGTCGTCTCGGTGGGCGGGCTCCGTCGTCTCTGCCGGCGGGCCGGTCGCTTCGGTGGGCGGGCTCCGTCGTCTTCGCCGGCGGGCCGGTCGCTTCGGTGGGCGGGCCCTCGTCTCCGCCGGTCGCGTCACCGCAGGTGGCACGCCTCGTTGAGCATGGTGGACGGGGCGTGAGTCCCGCCCAGGAAGGTTGACCGCGTCGCCTCGCGGCATGAGTGCCGATCAGCCAGCCTTCCCGGCTGTCGCGCACAGCCAGCCGTCCCTTCCCTTGCGGGGGGCCCTGTCCCGGGCCCCCCGCGCCCTGTTGTCCGGCCCATCGGCCCTCGGGTGTTAACAGGGGGCCCCTGCTCTACCGGAGGCGTTAAGAAGGGGCCCCTCCTTTCACGCGGTGCGGAGCAGTTCGGCGGCGCGTTCCGGGGCGACGTCGCTGATGAACACGCCCATCCCCGACTCGGAGCCGGCCAGGTACTTCAGCTTGTCCTTGGCGCGCCGGATGCTGAACAGCTGCAGGTGCAGGTGCCCCAGCTCCCGGTCGACGTGCACCGGGGCCTGGTGCCAGGCGGCGATGTAGGGCATCGGCAGGTCGAACAGCCCGTCGAAACGGCGCAGCACGTCGAGGTAGAGCGGCCCGAAGGCGTCCCGCTCGGCGTCGTCCAGCGCCGGGATGTCCGGCACCGGGCGGTGCGGTGCCACGTGCACCTCGAACGGCCAGCGGGCCGCCGCCGGCACGTACGCCGTCCAGTGCTCGTTGCTCGCCACCACGCGGTCGCCGGCGGCGCGTTCGGTGGTGAGCACGTCGGCGTAGAGGTTGCCCCCGGTGCGCTCGAAGTGCCGGCGGGCGGCGGCCAGCATGGTCCGGGTCCGCGGCGTGACGAACGGGTACGCGTAGATCTGGCCGTGCGGATGGTGCAGGGTCACCCCGATCTCCACGCCCCGGTTCTCGAACGGGAAGATCTGCTCCACCCCGGGCAGCTCGCCCAGCGCGGTGGTGCGGTCGGCCAGGGCGTCGAGCACGGTGCGCACCCGGCCGGGGGAGAGGCTGGCGAACGAGGCGTTGTGGTCGTCGGTGAAGCAGACCACCTCGCACTTGCCGCGCCCGGGGCGGACCGGGGTGAACGGGGTGATCTCGGCCGGCTCCTCGGCGACGTGCTGGCTCAGCGAGGGGAACCGGTTCTCGAAGACGGCCACGTCGTAGTCGGGGGCGGGGATCTCGCTGAGCCGGTCGCCCCGGGAGGGGCAGAGCGGGCACTGGTCGGCCGGGGGCAGGAAGGTGCGGGTCTGCCGGTGCACCGCCACCGCCACCCACTCGTCGGTCAGCGGGTCGTACCGGAGCTGGGACGCCGCCGGCGGCGGGGGCAGCTCGCGGCGGTCCGGCTGGTCACGGACCGCGTCGTCCCGCTCGTCGAAGTAGATCAACTCGCGGCCGTCGGCCAGCTCTATCCGGGTACGTCTCACGGCGTCCCCTCGGTGCCCGGCACGACCACCAGCTCGCCCACCCGGTCCGCCAGCGTCCGGCGCGCGTCCGGTGCCAGCCGGTCGTCGGTCACCAGCACGTCCGCGGCGTCCAGCCCGACGATCGAGGAGATGCCGACCGTGCCCCACTTGGTGTGGTCGGCGAGCACCACCAGCCGGTCGGCGGCGGCCACCAGGGCCCGGTTCGTGTCGGCCTCCATGAGGTTCGGGGTGGTGAACCCGGCGCGTTCGCTGATCCCGTGCACGCCGAGGAAGAGCAGGTCGAGATGGAGCGTCCCGAGCGCCGCCACGGCCAGCGGGCCGACCAGCGCGTCCGACGGGGTACGCACCCCGCCGGTGAGCACCACGGTCTGGTCCGGCCGGCCGCCGACGTGCAGGATCTCGGCCACCGGCAGCGAGTTCGTCACCACGGTCAGCCCCGGCACGTCGACCAGCCGGCGGGCCAGCTCGGCGGTGGTCGTGCCGGCGGAGAGGGCGATCGCGGCGCCGGGGTGGACGAGCCGCGCGGCGTGGTCGGCGATCGCCGCCTTCTCGGCGGACTGCCGGACCGACTTGGCGCGGAACCCGGGCTCGTCGGTCGAGCCGGGGCCGGTGACGGTCGCCCCACCGTGCACCTTGGCCAGTACGCCCCGCTCGTGCAGCGTCTCCAGGTCGCGCCGGATGGTCATGTCGGAGACGCCGAACTCGGCGGCCAACTCGGTGACCCGTACGCCCCCGAAGGCGCGTACCCGCTCCAGAATGGCCGCCTGCCGCTGTCGCGCGAGCACCCGCCGTCACCTCCGGCTCTCGCGACCACGTCCCAACGTGGTCGAACGCGATCCAACAAAGGCGAACACTAGCGCCCAGGCGGGGTACGGCAAAAGGACAGGTGGCGCACCGACCACGAACGGCCGGCGGGCGGCGGGGACGATCAGGCGGACTGGAGGCGGGGCTCCACCCAGCCGCTCTCGGTCAGATGCTCCATCACCTGCTGGACCGCCTCGTCGACGGTCAGCGCCGTGGTGTCCACCACCAGGTCGGCGTCGGTCGGCTCCTCGTACGGGTCGTCGATGCCGGTCATCCCGGTGAGCAGACCCGCGCGGGCCCGCGCGTACAGGCCCTTGCGGTCGCGCTGCTCGCACACCTCCAGCGGGGTCGCGACATGGATCAGCAGGAAGCCCGCCCCGGCGGCCTGCGCCATCTCCCGGGCGGTGGCCCGGGCCGCCGCGTACGGGGCGATCGGGCAGCAGATGCCGACCCCCCGGTGCCGGGCGATCTCGGCGGCCACCCAACCGATCCGGCGCACGTTGGCGTCCCGGTCGGCCTTGCTGAAGCCCAGCCCGGCGGAGAGCTCCCGGCGCACCACGTCGCCGTCGAGCAGGGTGATGCTGCGTTCGCCGCCCTCGCGCAGCAGGTCGGCCAGGCCCCGGGCGATCGTCGATTTGCCGGACCCGGACAGCCCGGTCAGGAAGATCACCAGGCCCCGGTGCCGGCGCGGCGGGCGGGCCCGGGCCAGCTCCTTGGCCACCGCCGGCGGGGTGTGCCACTCGGGCAGCGGGAAGCCCCGGTCGAGCAGGTCGCCGATCTCCTCCTGGCTCAGCGCCAGCCGTCGGTTGCGCGGCGGAATGTCCTCCCGCCAGCGCCACTGCCCGTCCCGGTTGTCGTATGCCAGCTCCCGGGGGACCAGCACCCGCAGGCCCGCCCCGGAGAGCATTCCCTCGGTGGAGAGCAGGTGGGTCACCCCGTACGCGGCGGCGACCCGGGCCCGGAGCAGGGCGTCGCTGATCTCGTCAGGCCGCCTGGCCAGCGGCACCGCCACCAGGGTCGCCGGGGGCATCCGGTCACGGGCGGCGAACACGGTGCGGACCAGCGCCTCGGACGGCAGCCCGCCGACCCCCTCGTCACCGACCGGGATCATCACGAGCAGGTGCGCGCCCAACGTGCGAGCGGCGTGCGCGATCTGCGCGAGCTGCGGCCGGTGCAGCGGCCGGTCGGCGAAGACACCGAGCACCCGGCCCGGCGGCAGCAGCGCCTTGACCTCCTCCGGGCTGCGCCGCAGCCGCTGGAACGGCCCGCGGCCGCCGTCGCCGAGCCGGCGTACCGTGCCGCCGACACCCACCATCCCCTCGCGGACCGGCCAGACGTCGGTCACGTCCATCGCCGCCACCGGGGCGCCCTCGCCGTCGGTGAGCACCAGCGCCCGGCGCAGCGGCTCGTCCAGCTCCAGCCCGCCGGCGAGCGTCGCCGGCACCTGCAGGGTCACCGGCACCGGCCACGACGTGCCGTCGGCCAGCCGGCCGCGCCGGCTCAGCGCGGCCAGGTCGGCCCGCGTCATGAAGCCGGTCAGCGGGGCGTACGCCCCGGTCAGCAGCAACTCCAGATCGGCCAGCTCACCGGTGCGAGGCGCGTACGCCGGCGCGTCCCGCAGCACGTCCTCGGGCAGCACCCACCCGTTGCTCATCTATCCCCCAACTCGCCGGCCAGCACACAGTTTCGCAGCCGGTCGGGCTCCGGTCGAGAGCACCACTCCACCTCAGGGCCACCGCCCGTTGACGCGGCCGTCGCCGATCGCGACCGGCCGGCGGCGACCGGTGAAGCGGTGCCGAACGACCCCGTCCAGCGTAAGCAATCGGTGGAGGCGCTGGTCAGCCCGTTCGGTCGACACCCGGACGGGACCTGGTACGCCGGCTCGCCCCGGTCGCTGCGACGCGCGTCGAGCGCGCCGAACGCGAGCGCGTCGTCGCCGGGCCAGCCGGACGGCCGACTCGAAACGGCCGGTCGGTCAGCCGGACCTGAAGATCTGGACCATTCACGGTCCGCCCCCGGCCGACCTGCGCGGGCCGACCGGTCGGGGGGCGGAATCAGGGGCATCCCCGAGCGTTTCCTGATACCCAGGGCGGCACGCACTTTCTACGCTGGGCGTCGTGACACTGCTCGCGACCGAGTCGCTGACCAAGACGTACGGAGGTCGGGTCACCGCGTTGGCCGACCTCACGGTGTCGGTCGAGCCGGGGATCATCGGACTGGTCGGCGCCAACGGCGCCGGCAAGTCGACCCTGATCAAGATCCTGCTGGGCCTGCTCGCCCCGACCAGCGGCCGGGTCTCCGTGCTCGGCCTCGACCCCACCACCGACCCGGCGGCGGTCCGCGCCCGGGTCGGCTACATGCCCGAACACGACGCCCTCCCGCCCGACCTGTCCGCCGCCGAGCTGGTCACCCACCTCGGCCGGATCAGCGGCCTGCCGCGGGCGGTCGCCCGGGAGCGGGCCTCGGAGGCGCTACGCCACGTCGGCCTGCACGAGGAGCGACACCGGGCCGTCGGCGGCTACTCCACCGGCATGAAGCAGCGGGTGAAGCTGGCCCAGGCCCTGGTGCACGACCCCGACCTGCTGCTGCTCGACGAGCCCACCAACGGCCTCGACCCGGCCGGCCGGGACGCCATGCTCGCGCTGATCCACCGGATCGGCAACGAGTTCGGTATCTCCGTGGTGGTCTGCTCACACCTGCTCGGCGAGGTGGAGCGGATCTGCGACACCCTGGTCGCCATCGATGGCGGCCGGCTGCTGCGCGCCGACCGGGTCGCCGCGATGACCTCCGCCACCGACGTGCTCGCCGTCGAGGTCAGCGAGGGTACGGACGACCTGGCCGCCCGGCTCGCCGCGCTCGACCTGCCGGTGTCCCGGGAGGGGCGGCTACTGCTCGTCCCGCTCGCCGACGACGCCACCTACGACCTGATCCTCGGCGCGGTCGCCGAGCTGGACCTGCCGCTGCACCGGCTGGACCAGCGGCGGCACCGGGTGGCCGAACTCTTCGCCACGAGGGAGCCCAGCCATGCCTGAGCCGACCGGCGTCATCCACGACATCGGGTACCAGCGTTACACCGGCCTCCGGCTGGGCCGTCGGCACGTCTTCGGCGCGCTCTACCTGCACGGGCTGCGGACCGCGTTCGGCCTCGGCCGGTCCGCCAAGGCGAAGATCTTCCCATGGCTGGTGGTCGGCATCGTGGTGGTGGTCGCCGCCGGGCTGACCGCGGTACGCACCCAGACCGGCCAGGTCGTCATGACGTACGCCCAGTTCGCCGACGCGATGAGCTGGCTGGTCATCTTCTTCGTCGCGGTGGTCGGGCCGGAGCTGGTCTCCCGCGACCTGCGTAGCGGGGTGCTGCCGCTCTACTTCTCCCGGCCGCTGCCCCGCGGCGACTACGCGCTGGCCAAGCTCGGCGCGCTGGCCTCCGCGCTCTGGCTGCTGCTCGGCGCGCCGCAGCTGGTGATGTTCCTCGGCGCCGCGTTCACCACCAAGACCGGCATGCACGGGGTCTGGGACGAGCTGCTCGACCTGCTGCCCGGCCTGCTCTACGCGGCCCTGTGGGCGGTGGTCTTCTCCTCGGTCGCGCTGCTCATCGCCTCGCTCACCGGCAAGCGCGCCTTCGCGGCCGGCGGCATCGTGGCGGCCTTCCTGATGACCACCCCGATCGTCGGCACCCTGTCGATCATGCCGTCCCGGGCGGTCAACGAGCTGGCCATGCTCGCCTCGCCGTCCACCCTGGTGCAGGGGGTCGGCCTGTACACCCTCGGCGACCTGCTCGCGCCCGGCGCGTCGGCGGAACAGATGATCGGCGACTTCGGCCCGGTCTACCTGGTCGCCGCCGGGGTGCTGGTGGCCGGCTGCGTCGCCCTGCTGCTGCTGCGATACCGGAAGGTGGCCGCCCGATGACCACGATCAGCGCCGGCCCACAGGCGGCGGCGCCGACCACGCCCGCGTCCACCCTCGACCTCGCCGGGGTCTCCCGCTGGTACGGCAACGTGGTGGCGGTCAACGATGTCACCATGCGGCTCGGGCCCGGGGTGACCGGCCTGCTCGGGCCGAACGGCGCGGGGAAGACCACCCTGCTGCACATGATGGCCGGGTTCCTGGCCCCCTCCCGGGGCGCGGTCACCCTCGACGGGGAGCCGACCTGGCGCAATCCCGGCGTCTACCGGCGGCTAGGCCTGGTCAGCGAGCGGGAGGCGGTGCACACCTTCCTCTCCGCGTACGAGTTCGTGCTGGCCAGCGCGAAGCTGCACCGGCTGCCCGAACCGGAGGCGGCGGCCCGCCGGGCGATCGACCTGGTCGAGATGGCGGACGCGCAGGACCGGCGGATCGGCACGTACTCCAAGGGCATGCGGCAGCGCACCCGGGTGGCCGCCGCGCTGGTCCACGACCCGCAGGTGCTGCTGCTCGACGAGCCGTTCAACGGCATGGACCCGCGGCAGCGGCTGCACATGATGGCCCTGCTGCACCGCCTCGGCGACGCCGGCCGGACCATCCTGTTCAGCTCGCACATCCTGGAGGAGGTCGAGCAGGTCTCCGGCACCGTGCAGGTGATGGTCGCCGGCCGGCTGGCCGCCTCCGGCGACTACCGGACCATCCGCCGGCTGATGACGAACCGGCCGCACGTCTTCGCGGTGCGTTCCACCGACGACCGGGCGCTGGCGGTCGCGCTGATCGCCGAGCCGTCGGTGACCGGGGTGGAGCTGGGCCGGGGCGGGCTCACCGTCCGGGCCGGCGACTACGGCGCCTTCACCCGGGCGCTGCCCAAGATCGCACTGGCCCGGGGCGTCCGGGTCCGGTCGCTGACGCCCGAGGACGAATCGCTGGAGAGCGTCTTCTCCTACCTGGTGGGGAGCTGACATGTCGACCGTTACCTGGATCACCGCCCGTGGGCTCTTCGGCCGACGCCGGTTCCTGCTGCTGCTCCCGCTGCCCGCGCTGCTGCTGGCGCTGGCGATCATCTCCCGGAGCGTGGGCGTCCACCCGAGCCAGTGGGGGACGCCGGTGCTGGTCGGGCTCGGGCTGGCCGTGGTGCTGCCGGTGGTCGCGCTGATCGTCGGCACCGGCGTGCTCGGCGCCGAGATCGACGACGGCACCGTGGTGCACATCCTCACCAAGCCGTTGCCGCGCTGGCAGATCGTGCTGCCGAAGCTTGCCGTGGCGACCGGGGTGAGCGCGGCCACCGTCGCCGTCCCGCTCTATGTCGCGGGCGTGCTCGCCGACTCGGTACGCCTCGGGCTGGCGCTCGCCGCCGCGTCGGCGCTGGGCGCGCTGGCGTACTCGGCGCTGTTTCTGGCGCTCAGCCTGGTGACCCGGCGGCCCGTGCTGCTCGGCCTGGTCTACGTGCTGATCTGGGAGGGGCTGCTCGGCCGGTTCGTGGAAGGCAGCCGGGTGCTCTCCATCCAGCAGTGGGTGATCGCCCTCGCCGATCGGATGGCCCCCACCGAACTGCTCGGCACCACTGTCTCGGTCCCGGTGGCCGCGGTTCTCACCGGGCTCGTCGCCGTGGGCTTCACGGTCCTCGCGATCGACCGCCTCCGCTCCTTCAGCGTGGCCGGCGAAACGAGCTGAGTTGAAAGGAGGGGCCCCTTCTTAACGCCTGCGGTAGAGCAGGGGCCCCCTCTTAACACGCACCGGGCCCGGAACGTACGGGTGTGAGAGGGGAACCCTGCTATACGCCAGGCGTTAACAGGGGGCCCCTCCTTACATCTCAAAAGGCGCAGGCGACGACCAGTTCCGGCGTGCGATCCGGCAGCAGGTCGAGCTTGGCGATCCGGCCGGCCGCCCGGACGTCGTCGGCGACCAGGGTGAGCCGGTCGAGCACGGCCGCCGGGCCGAGCGCCTCGGCCAGCGGCACCTCGGCCTTCATCGACAGTTTCCGCTCCGACTTGGCCCGGCGCACCTGGCCCAGCGCGTCGGCGGCCAGCCGCAGCAGCTCCGGATCCCCGGGGGCCTGCACCGCCCGGCCCACCTCGTACGTGGTGGGCCACGGCGCGCGGTGCACCGAGCCGTACCGCCACCAGGACCAGACCTCCTCGGTGACGAAGGGCAGCACCGGGGCGAACAGCCGCAACTGCACCGAGAGCGCGGTGGCCAGTGCCGCCCGGGCCGAGTCGGCGCCCGGCCCGGAGCCGTAGGCCCGCTCCTTCACCAGCTCGATGTAGTCGTCGCAGAACCGCCAGAAGAACGCCTCCGTCGCCATCAGGGCGGCGGTGTGGTCGTACCCGTCGAACGCGGACGTCGCCACCCCGACCACGCCGGAGAGTTCGGCGAGCATCGCGGTGTCCAGTGGCTCGGTGGCCGACAGCTCCAGGTCGCGGCGCGGCGTCAGACGCGCCGAGCTGGAGTTGTCGTACGGGGCGCGCAACGCGTCGGCGGCGCCCAGCCCGAGCGCGAACCTTGAGGCGTTGAGCAGCTTGGTGGCGAGCCGCCGCCCCACCTTGATCTGCGCCGGGTCGAATGCCAGGTCCATGCCGGGCTTGCCGCTCGCCGCCCAGTAGCGGACCGCGTCCGAGCCGTGCTGCACCAGCAGGTCCATCGGGGTGACCACGTTCCCCTTGGACTTGGACATCTTCTTCCGGTCCGGGTCGAGGATCCAGCCGGAGAGCACCGTGTCCCGCCAGGGCAGCACCCCGTGCTCCAGATGGGAGCGGACCACCGTGGCGAACAGCCAGGTACGGATGATCTCCTGCCCCTGCGGGCGCAGGTCCATCGGGAAGACCATGCGGAACAGCTCCGGGTCCGTCTCCCACCCGCCGACGATCTGCGGGGTCAGCGACGAGGTGGCCCAGGTGTCCAGCACGTCCGGGTCGCCGACGAAGCCGCCCGGCAACCCGCGCTGCGCCTCCTGGTAGCCGGGTGGCGGCTCGGCGGACGGGTCGATCGGGAGCATCGACTCGTCCGGTGTGAGAGGGTGGGCCCAGTCCGGCTCGCCAGCGTCGTCGAGCCGGTACCACACCGGCACCGGCACGCCGAAGAAGCGCTGCCGGCTGACCAGCCAGTCCCCGGTCAGGCCGCCCACCCAGTGCTCGTAGCGGTGCCGCATGTGCTCCGGCACCCAGCGCAGCTCGCGGCCCCGGGCCAGCAGCTCCTCGCGCAGCCCGGCGTCCCGGCCGCCGTTGCGCAGATACCACTGCCGGGTCGAGACGATCTCCAGCGGGCGGTCGCCGCGCTCGTAGAACTTCACCGGGTGGGTGATCGGCCGCGGCTCGCCGACCAGGTCACCCGCGTCGGCCAGCAGCTCGACCATCGTCCGCCGGGCACCGTTCACGGTCTGCCCGGCCAGCGCGGCGTAGGGCTCCGCCGGCACGCCGGCGGGCGGCTCGGGCAGCAGCCGACCGTCCCGGCCGATCACCACGCGGGTGTCGAGTCGCAGCTCCCGCCACCAGGTCACATCGGTCAGGTCACCGAACGTGCAGACCATCGCGATGCCCGTGCCCTTGGCCGGGTCCGCCAGCGGGTGCGCGCGCACCGGCACCTCGACCCCGAAGACCGGGGTACGCGCCGAAGCGCCGACCAGGTCCGCGTACCGCTCGTCGTCGGGGTGGCAGACCAGCGCCACGCAGGCCGGCAGCAGCTCCGGTCGGGTGGTGTCGATCAGCACCTCGCGCCCGCCCGGCCCGGAGAACCGCAGCCGGTGGTACGCGCCGGGCCGCTCCCGGTCCTCCAACTCGGCCTGCGCCACCGCGGTGGCGAACCCGACGTCCCAGAGCGTCGGCGCCTCCGCCTGGTACGCCTCGCCCCGGGCCAGGTTGCGCAGGAACGCCCGCTGGCTGGTCGCCCGGGCCACCCGCCCGATCGTGGTGTACGTCAGCGACCAGTCCACCGACAGCCCGAGCCGCCGCCACAGCGCCTCGAAGACCTGCTCGTCCTCCGCCGTCAGGCGCTCGCACAGCTCGATGAAGTTGAGCCGGGAGATCCGCACCGGATCCTTCCGGGCCGCCTCGCTCACCGGCGTGGCCGGTGGCTGCCAGTCCGGGTCGTACGGCAGGGCCGGGTCCGGGCGCACCCCGTACACGTTCTGCACCCGCCGTTCGGTGGGCAGGCCGTTGTCGTCCCAGCCCATCGGATAGAACACCGTCCGGCCGCGCATCCGCTGGAACCGGGCCACCGTGTCGGTGTGGGTGTACGAGAAGACGTGCCCCATGTGCAGCTCGCCCGATACGGTCGGCGGCGGGGTGTCGATCGAGTACACGTCCGTCCTGCGGCCATCCGGGCTCGGCGCGTCTGACGCCGCGCCGCGGCCCCGTACCGCCGGCTGCGCCCGGTCGAACGTGTACGTGCCCTCCTCCTGCCAGCGGCGCGCCCAGGTCTCCTCGATGCCGTCCAGGGTCGGACGCTCGGGGACGCCGGCGCGGGCCGTCCTCGCCGTATCGGTCATCACGCGATCGTAGGCACCGGGTGCCCCACCGACCACGGGTTATGCGGTGGTCAGATCAGCGAGTCGCGCCACTGGCGGTGCAGGGCGGCGTACCGGCCCCCGGCGGCGGCCAGCTCGGCCGGTGGGCCGTCCTCGACGATCCGCCCGCCGTCGAGCACCAGCACCCGGTCGGCGATCTCCACGGTGGAGAGCCGGTGCGCGATCACCAGCGCGGTGCGGTCCCGCAGGATGCTGCCGAGCGCCCGCTGCACCAGGCGCTCGGTGGGCACGTCCAGCGACGAGGTCGCCTCGTCCAGGATCAGCACCCGCGGGTCGGCCAGGAACGCCCGGGCGAACGCGACGAGCTGCCGCTGCCCGGCGGAGAGCCGGCCGCCGCGCCGGTGCACGTCGGTGGCGTACCCGTCGGGGAGCGCGGCGATGAACTCGTGCGCGCCGATGGCCCGGGCGGCGGCCTGCACGGCCGCGTCGTCGGCGTCCGGGCGGCCGAACCGGATGTTCTCCGCCACCGAGCCGCTGAACAGGTGGTTCTCCTGGGTCACCAGGACGACCGCCCGGCGCAGTTCGGCGTCGGCGAGGTCCCGCAGGTCGACCCCGTCCAGGCTGACCGTGCCGCTGGACGGGTCGTGGAACCGGGCGAGCAGCTTGGCGATGGTGGACTTGCCCGCGCCGGTCGGCCCGATCAGCGCCACGGTCTGCCCGGCCGGGACGGTCAGCTCCAGGTCCACCAGGATCGGCGCCTCCGGCCGGTAGCCGAAGCGTACCGACCGGAAGGCGACCCGGCCCCGCCCCCGGCCGGCGGGCAGCGGCACCGGACGCTCCGGCTCGGCCACCGCCGGCCGTTCGTCGAGCACCCCGGCCAGCTTCTCCAGCGCGGCGGTGGCCGACTGCAACGCGTTGTAGAACTGGCTCAGCTCCTCCATCGGCTCGAAGAACCGGCGCAGGTAGAGCAGGAAGGCGGCGAGCACCCCGACCTCGGTCCGGCCGCCCAGCACCCGCCAGCCTCCGTAGCCGAGCACCAGGGCGGCGGTCAGGTTGCCGATCAGCCGGATGCCCGGCGAGTAGACCGCGATCAGCCGGAACGCGTCGAGGCTGGCCTGCCGGTAGTCGTCGTTCACCGCGGCGAAGATGCGCTGGTTGCGCGGCTCCCGCCGGTACGCCTGCACCGCCCGGATGCCGCGTAGCGACTCGACGAAGTGGACGATGACCAGTGCCACCGCCTCCCGGGTGCGCCGGTAGGCCGCGGCGGAGGCGCGGGCGAACCACCGGGACAGCCAGAACAGGAACGGGAAGGCGAGCAGGGTGGCCGCTGCCAGCGGCAGGTCCAGCCAGAGCAGGATGCCGGCCACCGACAGCACCGACAGCGCGGCGAGTACCAGCTTGTCGATCCCGCCGTCGACCAGTTCGGCGATCGAGTCCAGGTCGCTGGTCAGCCGGGACACCATCCGGCCCGAGGTGTAGCGCTGGTGGAAGCCGACGTCGAGGCGGAGGAAGTGGCCGTACACCCGCTGGCGGAGGTCGAGCAGGACGGCCTGGCCGATCCGGGCGGCGAGGGTGAGGAAGGCACGCCGGGCCGCGTACCCGATGCCGGTGGCGACGACGAAGGCGGCGGCGACGGCGATCAGCGGACCGGGGTCGCCGGCCCGCAGTGGCGCGATACCCCGGTCGATGCCGAGCATCACCAGGTACGGCCCGGCCATCGCGGCGGCGTTCTGGGCCAGCAGCAGCGCCACCGCGAGCGCGAGCCGGCGCCGGTGCGGGCGCAGCAGCTCGCCGAGCAGCACCCGGCTGCGGGCCCGGAGCCGGGCGATTGCCTCCGGCGTGGCGTCCTCGGCCCGGCTGCGGTCGGCGTCCGGGTCGCTGGCCCGGCCGCGCCACCGGGCGAGGTCGACCTCCTCGCCCGGGCCGTGCGCGCCGCCCGGCCGGTCGGGCCCACCCTCGCGATCGTCCGCGGGCTGGCACGGGTCGAGGCCGCCATGGCGGGGGCGGCGCGGGTCGGGGCCGCCGTCCCGGGGTCGGCGCGGGTCGGGGCGGTCGCCGCGGCGCGGCCGGGGCACGCGGGGCGGGTCGTCCGCCCGGCTCACGAACGCACCAGGCCGACGCCGTCCGGCCACCGCCCGGCCGGGGTGGAACCGGGCTCGCCGCACCGCTCCGGCGCCGCGGAGAGCACCGCCCGGTACGCCGGCACCCCGGCCATCAGCTCGCGGTGGGTGCCGACGGCGACGATCCGACCGTCGTCGAGCAGGGCCACCCGGTCGGCCAGCGCCACGGTCGACGGGCGGTGCACCACCAGCAGCGCCGTGGTGTCCCGTAGCACCCGGCGCAGCGCCGCCTCGACCAGCGCCTCGGTGTGCACGTCCAGCGCGGAGAGCGGGTCGTCGAGCACGAGCAGGGCGGGCCGGCCGAGCACCGCCCGGGCCAGCGCCAGCCGTTGCCGCTGCCCGCCGGAGAGGGAGAGTCCCTGCTCGCCGACCCGGGTGGCCAGCCCCCACGGCAGGTCGTACGCGAACTCGGCCTGGGCCAGCGCGAGCGCCGCCCGTACCTCCTCCTCGCCGGCGTCCGGCCGGCCCAGGGTGAGGTTCTCCCAGACCGACATGGAGAACAGGGCCGGCTCCTCGAAGGCCATCCCGACCAGCCGGCGCAACGAACTGAGCCGCAGGTCCCGCAGGTCGTGCCCGTCCAGGGTGATCCGGCCACCGGTCACCTCGTGCAGCCGGGGCACCAGCGAGAGCAGCGTGCTCTTGCCGCAGCCGGTGGCACCGACCAGGGCCAGCGTCTCGCCCGGCTCGACGGTCAGCTCGACCTCGCGCAGCACCGGCGCGGCCGTCGCGGGGTAGCGGAAGGTGACCCGTTCGAAGCGCAGCCGGCCGCGGACGTCGGCGCGGTCCAGCGACCGGGCGTGCGGTGCGTCCACGATGGTCGGCGGCGTGTCCAGCAGCTCCTGGATCCGGTCGGCGGCGGTCGCCGCCTCCTGCGCGTTGGCGATGATCCAGCCGAGCGACTGCACCGGCCAGATCAGCATGAGCTGGAGACTGACGAAGGCGACCAGCCCACCGATGCTGAGTCCGCCCCGGGCGGCGGAGGCCGCCCCCGCCACCAGCACCACCCCGAGGGTCAGGTTGGGGACCAGGTCGAACGACGCCGAGGTGCGCGCCAGCAGCCGCGCCTTGCCGACCCCGGTGTCGTGCAGCCGGCGGGCGCCGTCGGCGAACCGGGTGGCCAGTTCCGGACCCCGTCCGTACGCCCGCATGGTGCGCAGCCCCTGCGCGGTCTCCTCGACCAGCGTGGCCACGTCCCCCTGCTGGTCCTGCATCCGCCGGGACGCCGCGTGGTAGTGGCGGGCGAACCGGCGGCTGATCAGGAACAGCGGCACCGCGCTGGCTGCCACCAGCAGCCCGAGCCACGGGTGCAGCCGGATCAGCAGCACCACCACGGCGGCGTAGGTGACCAGGTTGAGCACCAGGAAGAGCAGGCCGAAGGAGAGGAACCGGCGGATCACCGACAGGTCGCTGGTGATCCGGGAGAGGAGCTGGCCGGACTGCCAGCGGTCGTGGCAGCCGGCCGGAAGGCGTTGCAGGTGGGCGTAGAGGTCGGCGCGGATCGCCGCCTCCATGCCGACCGAGGAGGAGGACTGGGTCCACCGGCGGATGAAGATCAGCACCGCCTCGGCCAGCCCGAGCAGCAGGGCCAGGACGCCGAGCCGGACCAGCCCGGCCACGTCGTGCCGGGCCACCGGCCCGTCCACCACCCGCTGCACCACCAGGGGTACGGCCAGGCTCGCCGCCGTGGCGGCCAGGGCGGCGAGCAGCAGCCAGGCGAACTCGGCCGCGTACGGGCGCAGGTAGGTGCGCAGCCGCCAGAGGTTGCGCAGCGAGTGGGGACGGGCGTCATGACACGCCGGGGGATTGCCGTCGCTCCGCGCGGGCACTATCCGACGGTAGCGGCAAATACGAACAGCGTTTCTGTCAACTTGTTGTCAGCCGCCCGTCATGGTGGTCAGCGCCCCTCATGACCGAGAAGCCACTTCTTCACGCCCAGGCCCCAGCGGTAGCCGCCGAGCGTGCCGTCGGTGCGCAGCACCCGGTGACACGGGACGAACAGGGCGGCGGCGTTGCGGGCGCAGGCCGCCGCGGCGGCGCGTACCGCGGCCGGTCGCCCGGCCAACTCGGCGAAACCGGTGTACGTCACCGGCTCGCCCGGCTTCACGTCGCGCAGTACCTGCCAGGCGTGCGCCATGAAGACGCCCCCGGTGTGCTGCTCGACCGGGACCGGGTCGATAGCGGCCAGGTCGCCGTCGAGGTAGGCGCGGACGGCGGCGGTAACCGGGCCGAGGTCGGCCCGGTCCCTCAGTTCACCGCGCAGGCTGGGATGCATCAGCGGAACCAGGCCGGCCGGCTCGGCGGTGAAGCCGGCGGCGCGTACCGCCCCGTCGGGTCCGGCGAGCACGCTCAGCGGGCCGGCGGGGGTGTCGATGACGCTGCTGTCCAGGATGGTCATGCCGTTCTCCAGAGTCGAATCACCGCGTACGACCGCCAGGGGCGCCAGCGGTCCGCGTACGCGTCAAGGGTCTTCGGGTCGTCGGGCCGGCCGAGGGCGGCGGCACCCCGGCGTACGCCCAGGTCGGTGGGGAGGAAGACGTCGGGGTCGCCGAGGGCCCGCATGGCCACGTAGCCGGCGGTCCACGGCCCGATCCCGGGCAGCGCGGTCAGCCGCCGCACCGTCTCCTCCCGGTCCCCACCCGTGTCGAGGTCGAGCGAGCCGTCCGCCACGGCCCGCGCCACCCCGCGGATCGTCTCCCGCCGCGCAGTCGGCATCCGGAACCCCTCATCCGGCACCCCCAACACCTCCTCCGCCGTCGGGAACCCCCGCAGCGAGCCCTCCGCCCCCCGCTCCGTCTCGGGTTGATCAAGGAGTTTGCGTCCGGCGGGGGCCGTTTCCTCGACGCGAACTTCTTGATCAACGGGGACGGGGTGGGCGGCCGTGAGGAGGTGGGTGAGGGTGGTGCGGGCGGAACGGAGGGAGATCTGCTGGGTGGTGATGGCGCGGACGGCCATCTCGAAGCCGTCCACGGCGTGCGGGAGGCGGATGCCCGGTTCGGCCCGGACCGCCGGGGCCAGGGCGGGGTCCTGGGCCAGGGTGGTGTCGACGGCGACCGGGTCGGCGTCCAGGTCCAGCAGGCGCCGGCAGCGGGCCACCGCGGGGGCCAGGTCGCGCATGTCGGCCAGGCGCAGCGTGGCGACCACGTACCCGTCGGCCGGGGTCAGGGCGGCCGTGCCGGCGCCGTGCGGCAGGCGCAACCCTCGGCGGTACGTCCCGTCGCGTACCTCTTCGACGCCGGGCAGGGCCCGCAGGGCGAGGAAGTCCAGCAGCGCCCCCGCGTGCAACGGCGGCCGGTACGCCAGCCGCAACGTGATGGTGCCCGCCCCGCCGGCCGCGCGCTGCCGGCCCCGGCTGACCCGCAGGTCGGACGGCGTCGCCCCGTACACCTCGCGGACCGTGTCGTTGAACTGCCGGACACTGCCGAAGCCGGCGGCGAACGCGACCTCGGCCAGACCGAGCCCGGTGGTCTCGATGAGGGTCCGGGCGGTCTGGGCGCGCTGGGCCCGGGCCAGCGCGAGCGGCCCGGCGCCCAACTCGGCGCGGAGCATCCGGTGCAGGTGCCGCTCGGTGTAGCCGAGCCGGGACGCCAGGCCCGGTACGCCGTCCCGGTCCACGACCCCGTCCGCGATCAGCCGCATCGCCCGCCCGACCACGTCCGCCCGGACGTCCCACTGGGGCGAGCCCGGCGCGGCGTCGGGGCGGCAGCGGCGGCAGGCCCGCAGGCCGGCACCCTGTGCGGCGGCGGCGGACGGGAAGAAGCGGACATTCTGCCGTTTCGGCGTCATCGCCGGGCAGGATGGCCGGCAGTAGATCCCGGTCGACGTCACACCGGTGTAGAACCAGCCGTCGAAGCGCTGGTCACGGCTGTCGACGGCCCGGTAGCACCGCTCGAAGTCCAACTCCATGCCACCGATCCTGCCTCGCTGGTCCAGCCCTCGGCTGGCGGGATTCGGACCCGACCGTACGCCCGCCCTCGTTCCCCGCGGCTCACCCCGCCCGCGTCGAGATCACCACTGATCCGCGGAGAGCGCCCACCGCGCGCCCGAAGGGCCCTCCTCCCCGGGACGGAGGGCCCTTCACGCGCGACCCGCAGCAGTTCCGTCGCCCCAGGTCGCAGCCGCTATCCGTTGGGCCGCAACGGATTCCGGCGCGGAAAGTGTCGGTAGTGGCCGGTACCGTCCGGCCACCAACACGGGAGAAGGTGCGGGGGTGGCGAGCGTGGCCGGGCGAGGTGCCCGCTGATGCGGTCGGGGCGGGTGCGGCTGGACCGGGCGGTGGTGCAGGGCTTCTACGACCGGATGCGGGTGGTGGCGCCGGCCGCGTACGGGGCGATCGAGCGGGACCGGGCCGACGACCCGGGGCGGTCCTTCGCCGAGACCGCCTGTGGCCGGCTCGCCGGCTCGCTCGACGGGGGCGGGCTACGGGCGCTCGGCATGTGGGCGCACCACTGGTGCATGCGCTTCTACGACGACGACACCCGGGTCGGCCTGCGGCTGGTCCGGGAGATCGCCGGCCGGGGCGGGCTGGGCTGGACGGCCGACGAGGTGCGTTGGCTGCTCGACCAGTCGTACGCGGCCGGCCCCGCTGCCGCGCACCGGTTCACCCTGCCGCTCGCCGCGGCCGCGCAGCTGCCCCCCGGAGCGCTGCCCGAGTGGCGCGACGGGGTGCCGGAGTGGCCGCGACTGCTGGCCGGCTGACCGGCGAGCGGCCCGGTCCGAGCGGCGTACGCGAGCCGCCCCCCGACCGGCTCGGCAGTTGGCCGGCCACCATCGCGGTGACCGCCACCGCGAAGCCGACGAGCTGGATCGGGCTGAGGGCCTGCCCCAGCACCAGCCAGCCGAGCGTGGCGGCGGTCAACGGGCTGAGCGCGCCGAGCACCGACACCCGGGTGACGGGCAGCCGTGCCGCACCACGGAACCACAGCGCGTACGCCAGCGCGGTGCCGACGAGGCCGAGCCAGGCGTACCCGAGCAGAGCGGGCCCGTCGGGCACGGGCGGCGCGCCTTCGACGAAGGCGGCCACCGGCACGATCATCAGCCCGCCGGCGACCAGCTGCCAGCTCGTCGCGGCGAGCGTGCCGATGCCGGCCGGCCGCCCCCAGCGGCGGGTGAGCACCAGCCCGGCCGCCATCGCGGCGGCGCCGGCCAGCCCGGCGGTGACGCCCAGCGGGTCGAGGCCGGCGCCGGGCCGCAACACCACCAGGGCGACGCCCAGCGGGGCGGTGAGCGCGGCGAGCAGCGCCGGCCGGCCGGGCCGTTCGCCGAGGACGGCCACGGTGAGCGCGGCGACCAGCAGCGGCTGGGCGGCGCCCAGCACGGCCGCGGTGCCGCCGGGGAGCCGGTACGCGGCCACGAAGAGCAGCGGGAAGAACGCCCCGATGTTGAGCGCGCCGAGCACGGCGGAGCGCCACCACCAGTGCCCCCGTGGTCGGTTCCGGGTGAGGGCGAGCAGCAGCAGGCCGGCCGGCAGGGCCCGGATCGCGCCGGACCAGAGCGGCCGGTCGGCCGGGAGCAGCTCGGCGGTGACCAGGTAGGTGGTGCCCCAGGTGGCCGGGGCGGCGGCGGTGAGCGCGACATCGGTCCAGCGGCGATTCATGACAACCCTCTTTTCTCGTTGCTAAGTAGCTTAGCGCTAAGCTAACTGGTGTCGAGCGAAATGGGAAGAGCTGGGGTGCGGCACAATCTCCTGCGTGGCAGCGGACGACGTGGACGTGATCGTCGAGCAGTGGCGCCGGGAGCGGGCCGGGATGCGGCTTGAGCCGATGGCTGTCTTCGGGCGCATCTACCGGCTGGCCCGCCTGGTCGGCGACCGCCAGGAGCGGGTGTACGCCGGCTGGGGGATCAGCCGGGGCGAGTTCGACGTGCTCGCCGCGCTGCGCCGTTCCGGCGAGCCGTACACGCTGCCGCCGAAGGCGCTCACCGCGACGCTCATGCTCACCTCCGGCGGGATGACCGGCCGGCTCGACCGGCTGGAACGCGCCGGGCTGCTCCGGCGCGCACCCGACCCCGCCGACCGGCGCGCGCTGCGGGTGAGCCTCACCGACGAGGGCCGGCGGGTGGTCGAGGAGTCGGTCGACGCCGGGCTGGCCGTGCAACGGCAGGTCCTCGACGCGCTGCCGCCCGGAGACCAGGAACGCCTGGCCGACCTACTGCGTACGCTGCTCGCCGCCGCCGAGGCGGACGAGCCCGGCGCCGACGGATGACCCCGCCCGCCCAGCACCCATCGGAAGGACGAGCATGCCCGCCAGCGAACCGACCATCGTCGCCGCCAGCACCGGCTTCGCCAGCCGGCGCCGCGGCCCGTACGACGCGCAGCCCGGGCCGGTCTTCGACCTGATGGGCGAGCTGGCGGAGGCCGGCGACGCGCCGAGGATCTGCTACCTGAACCAGGCCGTCGGTGACCAGCCCACCGCCTACACCGTGTTCTACGGCGCGTTCGCCGGCACCCGGTTCCGCCCCTCCCACCTGGCCCTGTTCCCGATGCCCAACGTCGAGGACATCCGGACCCACCTGCTCGCCCAGGACATCATCTGGGTCGGCGGCGGCAGCGTCGCCAACCTCTGCGCGGTCTGGCGGGTGCACGGCCTGCCGGACATCCTGCACGAGTGCTGGCAGGCCGGCGTGGTGCTGGGTGGGATCTCGGCCGGGTCGATCTGCTGGCACCTGGGCGGCGCCACCGACAGCTACGGCCCGACCCTGCGGCCGTTCACCGAAGGGCTGGGCTGGCTCCCGTACGGCAACGGCGTGCACTACGACGGCGAGTCGCAGCGCCGGCCGCTGATGCACAGGCTGGTCGGCGACGGCACGCTGCCGACCAGCTACTGCACCGACGACGGAGTGGGGCTGGTCTACCGGGGCACCCGGCTGGCCGAGGCGGTGGCCGACCGGGAGGGCGCCGCCGCGTACCGGGTGACCCGGGAAACGGACGGCGGCGTGCGGGAGACCCGGATCGAACCGCGGCTGCTGACCGGCCAGTCCCGCTGAGCGGGGCACTGACTGTGCGTTCGTGGTGACCGCCGTCCCTTTTCGGTGCCGGCGGCGGGCCTGCCTGTCCGAGGCGCGCGGTGAACCGCGTAAGCTGGCTCGTCGTGAGTCTCACCATCGGCATCGTGGGCCTGCCCAACGTCGGCAAGAGCACCCTGTTCAACGCGCTGACCAAGAACGACGTGCTCGCCGCGAACTACCCGTTCGCCACCATCGAGCCGAACGTCGGCGTGGTCGGGCTCCCCGACGAGCGGCTGGACAAGCTCGCCGAGATCTTCTCCTCGCAGAAGGTGCTGCCGGCGCCCGTCTCGTTCGTCGACATCGCCGGCCTGGTCCGGGGCGCCTCCAAGGGGCAGGGCCGGGGCAACGCGTTCCTGGCGAACATCCGTGACGCCACGGCGATCTGCCAGGTGGTGCGCGCCTTCTCCGACCCGAACGTGGTGCACGTCGACGGCAAGGTCTCCCCGGCCGACGACATCGAGACGATCAACACCGAGCTGATCCTGGCGGACCTCCAGACCCTGGAGAAGGCGCTGCCCCGGCTGGAGAAGGAGGCGAAGCTCCGCAAGGACCGGGCCGCCGCCGTCGAGGCCGCCAAGAAGGCCGTCGACGTCCTGGACAGCGGCACCACCCTGTACGCGGGTGCCGCCGCCGCCAAGATCGAGCTGGAGCACCTGCGCGAGCTGCACCTGCTCACCACCAAGCCGTTCCTCTACGTCTTCAACGTCGACGAGGCCGAGCTGGGCAACGCCGAGTTCCTCGACGAGCTGCGCGCGCTGGTCGCCCCCGCCGAGGCGGTCTTCATGGACGCCAAGATCGAGTCTGAGCTGGTGGACCTGCCCGAGGAGGAGGCCCGCGAGCTGCTGGAGTCGATCGGGCAGTCCGAGCCGGGGCTGGACCAGCTCGTCCGGGTCGGTTTCCGGACGCTCGGGCTCCAGACGTACCTGACGGCGGGCCCCAAGGAGGCGCGGGCCTGGACCGTCCCGGTCGGCGCGACCGCGCCGGAGGCCGCGGGGGTCATTCACAGCGACTTCCAGCGCGGCTTCATCAAGGCCGAGGTGGTCTCCTTCACCGACCTGGTCGAGGCCGGATCGATGGCGGCGGCGAAGGCCGCCGGCAAGGTCCGGATCGAGGGCAAGGAGTACGTCATGCAGGACGGCGACGTCGTGGAGTTCCGCTTCAACGTCTGACTCCGGCCGGTTCATAGGCCCTTACGCCGCTCGATGCAGAACTCGTTGCCCTCTGGATCGAGCAGTGTGGCCCAGCCGGGGCCGTCCCGCGGTGCGGTGGTCCTCGTGGAGCTTCGCATCGAGGGCGATGGTCCGGTTCACCTCATCATCGCGGCTGCGCTCGGTCGGCTGCCAGCCGAGGTGGACGATGGGCCGTCGGTCGGAGGGCCTGCTGGCGTACGTCTGCCGCTGACCCGGTACTGGAGCCGCCTGCGGAGTCCCTATAGTTCGCCTGGTGGCGATTCCATCGGTGTTGCGGGAGTCATTGCACGATCCGGTGTTCTGGGCGCGGTACACCTTCGCCCACGAGGAGGGACCCGGGGCGGATCGGCTTGGTGACCTCGAAGACCTGTTGGACGAGGACGACGATGACGACGAGGACGAGGATTGCGCCGACTCGTCGCTCGACGTGGCCTTCGAGGTCGGCGCTGGCCATCACGTCGTACTGAGCATTGACGTCTCGCTCGACTCGTACAGCCTGATGATCACCACCCCGGACCTGTCCGAGCCGGCCGAGCTCGGATGGGACGACCTCGCGCACTGGCACCCGTACGCGTTGCGTTGGTCCGAACTCGACCTGATCTGCCGGGCGATCGCCGCGCGTGATCCGCAGCTGCCGCATTCCGGGGTTCCGTTGGCCCTGTTGTGCCGGTTCGCCGCCGTTTTTGACGATGACGACGTGGACCAGGCGGTCGCCACCGTCGATGCGGCGTACGCCGCACTGCGCCCTGCGCGGTGGGAGGGCTACTGGCCGCGCGGCACCGACTGGCTCGATCGCGCCGACTTCCGCGGTCAGCACGTCATCTGGCGGCGTGACGAGGCCGGCAACCTGTGGGCTCAGCAGGATGACCGTGACGACGAACCCTTCTACAGCACCCGGCTGGGGCCGGATACCGGCACGGGCGAGGGGTTTCCACACGTACCGCTCCGGGCTGTGCTGAACGCCGCCACGGCGACGGTAGGTGACGCGCGGCTGCCTGGCGTCCCGAGGTAAGCGGCGGCGGGTCTCCGTGTGACCATGGGCGGGTGAGTCCCACCCGGCTGGTCGCGCTCGATGATGCGCCGGTCCTGGCGGAGTTGCTCCGCCTCAACCGTGACTTCCTCGCGCCGTGGGAGCCGCTCCGGGGCGAGGACTACTTCACGGCGGACGGCCAACGTGCGGTCCTCC
This sequence comes from Micromonospora eburnea, assembly GCF_900090225.1. Taxonomy (NCBI): domain Bacteria; kingdom Bacillati; phylum Actinomycetota; class Actinomycetes; order Micromonosporales; family Micromonosporaceae; genus Micromonospora; species Micromonospora eburnea. The sequence goes on along the minus strand of NZ_FMHY01000002.1, from coordinate 6,277,298 downwards.
AGGCCGACCTCGCCCAACACGCGCAGGGATCGAAGTTGCCGCACGTCATTCTGGATTCCGGCAGCGTGGTAGGCCGCATCACGTTGAACGGCATCGTGCGGGGCCCGTTCCAGTCGTGCAGTGTGGGCTACTGGGTGAGCGCCAGCCACAACGATCGTGGCGTGGCGACCCGGGCGGTCCGGGAGATCGTGCGGGTGGCCTTCGAGGAGTTGGGGCTGCACCGGGTGCAGGCGGAGACGTTGCTGCACAACGTCGGGTCGCAGCGTGTGTTGAAGCGCAACGGGTTCCTGCCCATCGGTGTCGCGCCGGCGTACCTCAACATCGCCGGCGAGTGGCAGGACATGGCCCTGTTCCAGGTGGTGAACAGCTCCTGGTCGGCGGGCCGGTTCGACCCTGTGGGCGGCTGACCCGCTGAGCGACGTCAGCCGGCGCGGAGGGCGTCGTCGATGCCGGTCTCGCGCCGGCCCAGGTGGACGGGGTCACGGCCGGAGAGTACGTCCACCGCGGCCTTCACCGAGGCGCCGTACTCGCGAATGGAGCCGATCCGCCACTTGGAGTACTGCCGGACGCTGTCGTCACCCACGCCGTTGGCCTCGATGCCGAGGTGTCGACACAGCGCCACGGCGCGGGGGACGTGAAATGACTGGGTCACGACCGTCAGGCGGTCCACGCCGAAGATCCGTTTGGCCCGCGCGCACGAGTCGTACGTGTCGAAGCCGGCGTAGTCGGGCACCACCTTGTTGCTCGGCACCCCCCGGTCGAGCAGCCAGCGCCGCATCGCCTCGGGCTCGTTGTAGTCGGCGTGCATGTTGTCGCCGGACACCAGGATCGCGCGGACCTTGCCGGCGGTGAACAGCCGCTGGGCGAGTTCCAGCCGGGCGGTGAGGAACCGCGACGGGGTGCCGTCCGCCTCCACCTTGGTGCCCAGGACCAGGGCGACGGGCGCCTCCGGCACGTCGGTCTCGGTGAAGATGTGGCCCTCGGCGCCGCCGCGGAGCCACGCCACGCTGGCCACGCTGCCACCGGTGGCCAGCACCGCGCTGGCGGCGACCGCGAGCAGCGCCCAGCGGACCGGGCGAACGCCCCACCACCGTTTGACGACCCCGAGCCAGCTCCGCATGCGGACGAGTATCCCAGGCAGGTACATCGGGTCAGGAGATGTGGTGGAGGATCACGTTGTGCACGTGGTGGCTCTTCTCCGCGCCCCGGAACTCGACCTCGTAGGTCTGCGAGCCGACGTTGATCGCGATCGCCCCGGTGGAGAAGAACGAACCGCCCCACGACTTGTTGCTGACCACGCTGACGCTGGTGATCTTCGAGTACGGGATGCTGGTGATGGCGTACCGCTTGCCGACGAAGGAGCGGTCCTGGATGATCACGCGACGGTCGGTCAGACCGATGAATCCGGTGCCCGTCCCGACGGCGTCGTAGACGGCGATGATCTGCTCACCGGCCAGGAGCCCGCTCTGGATCTGCTGGAACTGTTCCTTGCGGTCGTACGTTGGGGTGGTCATGACGACGACGGTAGGCGGGACGCGCCAGCCGTTCAGGGCTGGGTGACGGCGCGGACCGCGTCCTCGATGCGGGCGGCCAGCAGGACCTCACCCTCGGTGAGCGGCTCGCTGTCGCCGTGGCCCACCCGGATCTGCGTACGGTCGGCGCGACGGCTGATCTCGGGACGCAGGCGCAGCGCGTCGGCGACCACCTTCACCCGCTCGGTCAACGCGGCGTGCTGGGTGTCGTCCAGGACGAGTGTGCGGCGGATCTCCTCACCGTCGCGGGTCCACCCGGACAGCAGGGTGAGGGCGTCGCTGAGGTAGTCGTGCTTGGCCCGGCCGCTGAACAGCACGCGCTTCACCACACCTCCCAGGCGTCGTTGTCGGCTTGTGGCCAAATCGTCGCCGTCCCGTGTCCTAGTCGACGGTCTCTAGTCTGTCGCCGCACAGATGGTGTGTCCACGCCCACATTTCCGGGTTCTGCTGTCCTGACGGCGCGCTCAGGTACCCAAACCGCCGATTGATCTGGCACCCTGGACGCCCGTGCGGACCGAACGGGTAAGCGGCAGCGGACAGGACGACCGGCGTGAGCCGAAGGTGGTCGTCGGCGCGGCCATCATCGTGGACGGCAGGGTGCTGGCCTGCGCCCGTTCCGCGCCGCCCGAGGTGGCGGGCCGCTGGGAGTTCCCGGGCGGCAAGGTGGAGCCGGGGGAGACCGACACCGTCGCGCTGGTCCGTGAGTGCGCCGAGGAGCTCGGCGTACGCGTGGAGATCGGCGCGCGGGTCGGCCGCGACGTACGAATGGCTCATGGCCGTTCCGTCCTCCGGGTGTACGCGGCCCGGCTCCTCCACGGTGACCAGCCGAAGGCCCTGGAGCACTCCGAGTTGCGCTGGCTCTCCGCCGCCGAGCTGGACAGCGTGCCCTGGCTGCCCGCCGACGCGCCGATCGTCGCCGCCCTGCGTCCGCTGCTCGCCGGGTCCTGACTGCGGCCCCGCGCCGGCCCCCTGACCAGGGATAACGGACGCGGGAGCGGAAACGGGACGGGGGCCGCCGGCATGTGCCGCGGCCCCCGTCGTCGTCCGTTCCGTGCTCAGTGCTTCGGCTCGTCCTGCTGCGGGTGAGCGAAGTTGAGGTGCTCCGGCGGCAGCGGGAACGTGACGTCGTCCCCGAACGGCGACGGCGCCGCTGCCCGGTCGAAGGTCAGCTCGGTCAGCGGCAGCTTGCCGTTGGCGTCGACGGCGGGTGCCGTCGGGTGCGGCACCTCGCGGTGCCAGTTGACGCCCTGCTGCGCCTGCGACTCGGACCGCGCGTCGTGCGAGCCGCCGGCGTGCGAGTGCACCGGCCGCTCGCCGCTGGCGGTCGCGGTGCCGCTGTGATGCCCGCTGGTCACGCTGGTCTGAGGCACCTGACCCCTCCGGAAGATCTTGCTACCAAGCCACACAAGGGGATCGTACCTGCGGTCGACGACCCGCTCCTTCATGGGGATGATCCCGTTGTCGGTGATCTTGATGTGCTCCGGGCAGACCTCGGTGCAGCACTTGGTGATGTTGCAGAAGCCGAGGCCCATCTCGGCCTGCGCGTACTCCTTGCGGTCGGCCTTCGCGTCGAGCGGGTGCATGTCCAGCTCGGCCGCCCGGATGAAGTACCGGGGACCGGAGAACGCCGGCTTGTTCTCCTCGTGGTCGCGGATCACGTGGCAGACGTTCTGGCACAGGAAGCACTCGATGCACTTGCGGAACTCCTGCGAGCGCTCGACGTCCACCTGCTGCATCCGGTAGTCGCCGGGGGCCACGCCGGGCGGCGGCGCGAACGCTGGGGTCTCCCGGGCCTTCTCGTAGTTGAACGAGACGTCGGTGACCAGGTCCCGGATGACCGGGAACGTCCGCAGCGGGGTGACCGTGACGGTCTCGCCCTCCTCGAACGTCGACATCCGGGTCATGCAGCTCAGTCGCGGCTTGCCGTTGATCTCCATCGAGCAGGAGCCGCACTTGCCCGCCTTGCAGTTCCACCGGCAGGCCAGGTCCGGCGCCTCCGTGTTCTGCAACCGGTGGATGACGTCGAGGACGACCTCGCCCTCGTTGACCTCGACCGTGTAGTCCTGCAGGTCGCCGCCGGTCTCGTCGCCCCGCCAGATGCGGAACTGCCTCTTGGTCCCCATTACTTGCTCGCCTCCTCAGCGAGGGCGTCGAACTCGGCGAGTTCCTCGTCGGTCAGGTACTTGGCCAGCTCCGCCCGGTCGAAGAGGGAGATCAGCTCCGGACGCATCTTCGGCAGCGGCTTGTGCTCCAGCCGGACCGTTTCACCGTCGAGCGAGCAGACCAGGTTCACCCGCCGCCACGTCGGGTCCATCTTCGGGAAGTCCTCCCGGGTGTGCCCGCCGCGCGACTCCTGCCGCTCCAGCGCGGCCTTCGCCGTGCACTCCGAGACCACCAGCATGTTGCGCAGGTCCAGCGCCAGGTGCCAGCCCGGGTTGTAGCGCCGGCCGCCGGCCGCGCTCACCTTGGCCACCCGCTCCCGCAGCTCGGCCAGCCTGCCGAGCGCGTCGGCCAGCTCACCCTCCCGGCGGATGATTCCTACTAAATCTCCCATCACCGCCTGGAGGTCCTGCTGGAGGACGTACGGGCTCTCGCCGGTGTCCCGCTGCAACGGCGCGAGGGCCGTCTCCACCGCGGCCTCCACCGCCGCCACCGCCACCGTCGGGCGCGAGGTGAGCTGCTCGGCGTACGTGGCGGCGTGTCCACCCGCCCGCTTGCCGAAGACCAGCAGGTCGGAGAGCGAGTTGCCGCCGAGCCGGTTGGAGCCGTGCATCCCGCCGGAGACCTCCCCGGCGGCGAAGAGCCCACGTACGCTGCCCGCCGCCGCGCCGGAGTCCGGGTCCACCTCGACGCCGCCCATCACGTAGTGGCAGGTCGGGCCGACCTCCATCGGCTCCTTGGTGATGTCGACGTCGGCCAGCTCCTTGAACTGGTGGTACATCGACGGCAGGCGGCGGCGGATCTCCTCGGCCGGCAGCCGCGAGGCGATGTCCAGGTAGACGCCGCCGGCCGGCGTACCCCGACCGGCCTTGACCTCGCTGTTGATCGCGCGGGCGACCTCGTCGCGGGGGAGCAGCTCGGGCGGACGCCGGTTGTTGTCCGGGTCGGTGTACCAGCGGTCCGCCTCGGCCTCGTTGTCCGCGTACTGCTTGCGGAACACGTCCGGTACGTAGTCGAACATGAACCGCTTGCCCTCGGAGTTCTTCAGCACCCCGCCGTCGCCGCGGACCGACTCGGTGACCAGGATGCCCTTCACCGAGGGCGGCCAGACCATGCCGGTCGGGTGGAACTGGAGGAACTCCATGTTGATCAGCGTCGCCCCGGCGCGCAGCGCCAGCGCGTGACCGTCTCCGGTGTACTCCCACGAGTTCGAGGTGACCTTGTAGGAGCGACCCACGCCGCCGGTGGCCAGCACCACGGCCGGCGCCTCGAAGAGGATGAACTCCCCGGACTCCCGGTAGTAACCGAACGCGCCGGCGATGCGGTCGCCGTCGAGCAGCAGCTCGGTGATGGTGGTCTCGGCGAAGACCTTGATCCGCGCCTCGTAGTTGCCGAACTCCTGCTTGTCCTCCTGCTGGAGGGAGACGATCTTCTGCTGAAGGGTGCGGATCAGCTCCAGCCCGGTCCGGTCGCCGACGTGCGCCAGCCGCGGGTACTCGTGGCCGCCGAAGTTGCGCTGGGAGATCTTCCCGTCCTTCGTACGGTCGAACAGCGCCCCGTACGTCTCCAGCTCCCAGATCCGCTGCGGCGACTCCTTCGCGTGCAGCTCGGCCATCCGGAAGTTGTTGAGGAACTTGCCGCCGCGCATGGTGTCGCGGAAGTGCACCTGCCAGTTGTCCCGGGAGTTCACGTTCCCCATCGCGGCGGCGGCGCCGCCCTCGGCCATCACGGTGTGCGCCTTGCCGAAGAGCGACTTCGAGATGATCGCGGTCTTCTTGCCGGCCAGCCGAGCCTCGATCGCCGCGCGCAGGCCGGCGCCGCCGGCTCCGATCACGACGACGTCGTAGTGGTGTCGTTCGATTCGCGTCTCAGTCATGTGAGGGCCTTCAGTTGATGAACCGCAGGTCGTTGAACCAGCCGGCCGCGACCGCCATGACATAGAAGTCAGTGAGGGCCAGGGTGCCGAGGGTGATCCAGGCGAGCTGCATGTGCCGGACGTTGAGCCAGGAGATGAAGGTCCAGGCCTTGTAGCGCACCGGGTGCTTCGAGAAGTGCTTGAGCCGGCCGCCCATGATGTGCCGGCAGGAGTGGCAGGAGATGGTGTACGCCCAGAGCATCACCACGTTCCCGATCAGGATCAGGTTGCCGAGCCCGAAACCGAAGCCCTTGGGGGAGTGGAAGGCGTAGACCGCGTCGTACGTGTTGATGATCGAGATGATCGCGGCGGCGTAGAAGAAGTAGCGGTGCAGGTTCTGCCCGAGCAGCGGGAACCGGGTCTCCCCGCCGTACGACTTGTGCCCGTCCGGGACCGCGCAGGCCGGCGGCGAGAGCCAGAACGACCGGTAGTAGGCCTTGCGGTAGTAGTAGCAGGTCAGCCGGAACAGCAGCAGGAACGGCAGGGTGAACGCCGCGTCCGGGATGATCCACCAGCTCGGCAGATAGGTGCCCACGTGCGCGGAGCCCTCGACGCACCGGTCGGTCACGCACGGGGAGTAGAACGGCGTGAGGTAGTGGAAATCCTCGACCCAGTAATACCTGTGCATGAAGACCCGGACCGTCGCGTAGATGACCCAGGCGCTGAGGCCGACGACGGTGATCAGTGGCGCGAACCACCAGCGGTCGGTCCGCAACGTCTTCGCCGCGATCGCGGCGCGTGCGCGCGCCCCACGCGGCCTCGTTGCCGTTGATGTCATTCCAGTCGTCTCCCTGACGGCGCCCTCGCGGGGGCGGCGGATCACCTTCCGTACCGGCCAGTGGACCGGCGAGACCGCGTCCACTGCCACGTCTTGCGCACACCAACGACCACGCCGACGAAACGGCGCAGCTAAATGACACACGTTACGCCGATCTTCGCGGCGTGGCCGCGCAACGCAGTGTCCCGTGTGTCCAGCAGGTTGGAAAGACCCGGAGCAAGATCAATATTTTGAAGGGTGCCGGGTGGCGGCAGGTTCGGTCAGCCGGACGCGCCGCCGGTGAAGTTCCACGACGCCAGCCGCAGCGGCGGCGCCTCCCACCAGACGCCGTCGGTCCGGTCCGGCTGGCGGCCCGTCAGCCGGCCCACGCCGAGCACCCGGCCCGGCCCCAGCGCGCGGGGGTACGACTCGGTGAAGCGGAAGTCGCGGACCGCCCGGGTGAGCACCCCGTCCTCGACCAGCCACACCCCGTTCCGGGTCAGCCCGGTGACGACCAGGCGCATCGGATCGAGCACCCGGGTGTACCAGAAGTCGCTGACCAGCAGCCCGCGCCGCACTCCGGCGACCAGCGCGGCGGTGTCCGGGTCGGCCACCGCCCCGGCCCCCGGGCCGCCCGCCGCCTCGTCGCCGGCCGGCCCGTCGACCGGTGCCGGGCTGTCGCCGCCCAGGGCGCGGGCGGCGGCCGGGAGCAGGCGGAGGTTGTGCGGGATCGGGCCGAAGGTGGCCGCGCCGGGCATCCCGTGACCGGTGGACGCGGCCGCCGCCTCGGCGCCGCTGCGCCGGTCGTGCACCACCGCCGTCGTGGTGCCGCCGTCAACCAGGGTCAGGGCGCGTCGAGGCGTGCCCTCCATGTCGTACGGCAGGGCCGAGGCGTGCAGCGGATCGTCGACCATGGTCACCGACGGGTCGAACTGGACGGCGCCGAGTTCGACGAAGGACTGCCGTTCGGCGTACCGCTTGCCGTTGAAGCCGAACCAGGAGAGATTCTGGAGCAGGTCGGCGACGGCGGACGGTTCGAGCACCACGTCGTACCGCCCCGGGGGCAGCTCGACCGGATCGGCCGCGGCCCGCGCCTTCGCCGCCGCCCGCGCGCCGAGCACCGTGCCGTCCAGCTCACCGAGGCGGTCGGCGCAGCGCCGGGCCACCCCGTCGGACCGGCCGGTACGCGCGATGCCGTCCATCGCCACCTCCGCCGTACGCCCCACCGCCGAATGGCCGGCCGAGTTGGCGAACGCACCCGACCGGTACGCCGTCCGGCAGTAGCCGGCCGTCTCCAGCCCACCGGCGGCGTCCACGAAGGCGCGTACCCGGGCGGCCCGCTCGTCCGGGGTCGCGTACGCGGTGTCCTCGTCGAAGACCGCGCCCGGTGGGACGGGTGCCGGCGCGGTCAGCCCCGGCCAGGCCGGATCGGGCGGGGCGAGCTGGGCCGCCGCCAGGGCCCGCTCGACCAGGGCGGTCAGCCCGTCGGGATCGAGCAGGCTGCCGCTGCCAGCGGCCGTCCGCCCGCCGGTGTGCAGCCGTAGCCGCACGGCTGTGCCCGACTCGGCGACGTTCTGGTGGATGAACGAGTTGGCGAACCGGGTCAGCGCCAGGTCGGCGCGGGCCACCGTGACCTCGGCCTGTGCGTCCGGCCCGGCGAGCCGGCGGACCAGCTCGACGACCTGACCGGCGACATCCAGCTCGCTCATGCCCGCACCCCCACCCGGACGTTGCGGAAGCGGGCCGGGGCGGCCGGGTGGCCGGTGTGCCCGACCTGGCCCGGTTGGCCCTTGCCGCAGTTCGGCGTGCCCCACGGCACGATTTCCGAGGAGAGCATGTCCATCGAGCGCCAGAAGACCGGCCCGATGCCGGTGTAGGTGGGGTTGCGCAGCATCCGCCCCCGCCGGCCCTTCTTCACCTCCCAGCCGACCTCGCAGCCGAACTGGAAGTTGAGTCGCTTGTCGTCGATCGACCAGGAGCGGTTGATGTCCATCAGCACCCCGTCGTCGGTGGCCGCGATGATCTCGTCGAGGGTGTGCGGGCCCGGTTCCAGGCCCACGTTGGTCATCCGCACCATCGGCAGCCGGGCCCAGCCGTCCGCGCGTACGCTGCCGCCGTAGCCGAGGCCGGCGACGGCGGCCGAGTCCCGGCCGGCGAGCACCCCCACCCAGCGTCCCGCGCGGACCGCGTCCCGCTTGACCGCCGGGGAGCCCTCGTCGTCGAAGCCGAAGCTGCCGAGCGCGCCCGGGATGGTCGGGTCGATGGTGACGTTCATCAGCTCGGAGCCGTAGTGCAACGTGCCGAGCTGTTTCAGGTCCAGCCAGGACGTCCCGGCGAAGGCGGCCTCCCAGCCGAGGATCCGGTCCAGCTCGATGGCGTGCCCGACCGACTCGTGGATCTGCAGGGCGAGCTGCTCGCCGCCGAGGATCAGGTCGGTCTCGCCGGACGGGCACTCCGGCGCGGTGAGCAACTCCCGGGACTCCTCGGCGATCCGGGCGGCGTGTGCGGCCAGGTCGAGCGAGGTGACCAGCTCCCAGCCGGTCGTCCCGTACTGCCCGCGATAGCTCGGGTAGGACCGGCGCTGGGTCTCGCCCTCGCCGATCGAAGTGGCCGAAATGCCGCCACCGCACTCACGGATGTGCTGGTCGATGCGATGCCCCTCGCTGGAGACGAACCACTTGGCGGTGTCCCAGATCTGGTAGAGCCCCTCGGCCAGGTCGGCGCCGTGCGCGCGCATCGTCTCGGTGGCACGGACCAGCAGGTCGCCCTTGTCGGAGAGGGGGACGCCGAGCGGGTCCACCTCGCACCCGGAGGCCCAGCTCGCGACGGTCGCCGCGACCGGGACCAGGTCGATCGGCGGGCCGGGGACCCGCGCGCTCGCGGCGGCGATCTCCGCGGCGCGCCGGCCGGCGTCGCGGGCGTCCGACAGCTCGGGTACGGCGTGAAAGCCCCAGCTCGACCCGACCAGCGCCCGGACGCCCAGCCCGATGCTCTCGTCCTGGGTCAGCTCCTCGATGTCGCCGTTGCGGGCCGACATCGACTCGTAGCGGCGGTGCATCACCCGGACGTCCGCGTACCGGGCTCCCGTGTCGAGGGCGGCCTGGACGGCATCGGCCGCCGCGTCGAACTCGCTCATGCGCCGACCCTAGGCGAGGTGGAGGCCCCAGTCGAAGAGTTCGACGCGCTGGAACGGCCCGCCGGCGATCACGGCACGCCTTGGTGGACCTGAGTCTCCTGCTGGGGCTGGTCAAGCCCGAAACCCACTCGTTACGCTCAGCCCACTGACATCCCACGTTTTGTAGATTATTTTCGCCTCCAGAACTTTGCTGTAAGTTCTCTTCGTCACTGAGGGGGAGGCGGTCGTGGGCAGGTCGGAGTCGGCGCCGTCCGGGGAACCGGACCGCCCCGTGGTCCCGGAGCAGCGCTCCGGTGAGGGTCCCTATCTGCGGGTCAAGGATCTGCGGGTGCGGTTCGACACCGAGGACGGTGTGGTCCGGGCGGTGGACGGGGTGTCGTTCTCGGTGGAGCGGGGCCGCACGCTGGGGATCGTGGGTGAGTCGGGCTCGGGGAAGAGCGTCACGTCGTTGGCGGTGCTGGGTCTGCACAACGCGAAGCGGGCCAGGATCACCGGGGAGATCTCGGTGGGTGGGCGTCAGTTGGTCGGGTTGCCGGAGGAGGAGGTGCGGCGGCTGCGGGGCCGGGACATGGCGATGATCTTCCAGGATCCGCTGTCGGCGTTGCATCCGTACTACACGGTTGGTCGGCAGATCGCTGAGGCGTATCGGGTGCATCATCCGAGGGCGGGTCGGCGGGAGGCCCGGCAGCGGGCGGTGGACATGTTGGGTCGGGTGGGGATTCCGCAGCCGGGGAAGCGGTTCGATCAGTATCCGCATGAGTTCTCGGGTGGGATGCGGCAGCGGGCGATGATCGCGATGGCTCTGGTGAATGATCCGGATCTGGTGATCGCGGATGAGCCGACCACCGCTCTTGATGTCACTGTGCAGGCGCAGATTCTGGATCTGTTGGCGGATCTGCAGGCGGAGTTCCGGTCGGCGATCATTTTGATCACGCATGACCTGGGTGTTGTCAGTCAGGTGGCTGATGACGTGTTGGTGATGTATGGGGGTCGGGCGGTCGAGTACGGCAGTGTGGAGCAGGTGTTGCGTCGGCCGCAGCATCCGTACACGTGGGGTTTGTTGTCGAGTGTGCCGTCGTTGCATGGTGATGCGGACGCGGATCTGGTGCCGATCAGGGGCAATCCGCCGTCGTTGATCAATCTGCCGTCGGGGTGTGCGTTCCACCCGCGCTGCCGCTACGCCGGCCGCAACGGCGACCGCTCCCGCACCGTGGTGCCGGAGCTGCGCCCGGCCGGGGAGGCGGGCCACCTGGTCGCCTGCCACCTGCCCGCCGAGGAACGCACCCGGCTCTACCAGCAGGACATCGCCCAGGTGGGAGTCGCTCGGTGAGCGCGAGGAACGTAGCGCGGCGGAGCACCGCGGTCGCGAGCGAAGGTGGGCCCCCGATGACCGAACCACTGCTGAAGGTGCGCGGGTTGACCAAGCACTTCCCGGTGCGGGAGGGCTTCCGGGCCAGGGGCGCCGTACGGGCGGTCGACGGCCTGGATTTCGAGGTGCGTCCGGGTGAGACGTTGGGCCTGGTCGGGGAGTCCGGGTGTGGCAAGACCACGACCGGGCGGATGCTGGTGCGGCTGCTGGAACCGACCGCCGGGTCGATCGAGTTCGCCGGCCGGGACATCACCCACGCCCGCCGTGGCGAGCTACGGTCGCTGCGGCAGGACCTGCAGATCATCTTCCAGGACCCGTACGCGTCGCTGAACCCCCGCCACACCGTCGGCCGGATCGTGGCCATGCCGTTGCAGGTCAACGGCGTCAACCCGCCCGGCGGGATCAAGAAACGCGTGCAGGAGCTCCTTGAACTGGTCGGGTTGAACCCGGAGCACTACAACCGTTACCCGCATGAGTTCTCCGGCGGGCAACGCCAACGTATCGGCATCGCCCGCGCCCTCGCGCTGCGCCCGAAACTCATCGTCGCCGACGAGCCCGTCTCCGCCCTGGACGTGTCCATCCAGGCCCAGGTCATCAACCTGCTGCGCGATCTGCAACGCGACCTCGACCTGGCGTTCGTGTTCATCGCCCACGACCTGGCCGTGGTCCGGCACTTCTGCCACCGGGTCGCCGTCATGTACCTCGGCAAGATCGTCGAGGTCGGCGACCGCGACGACATCTACGAACGGCCCCAGCACCCGTACACCCGGGCACTGCTGTCCGCGGTGCCCGACGTGGCGCAGACCGACACCTCCGGGCGGATCCGGCTGGTCGGTGACGTCCCGACCCCGCTCAACCCGCCGTCGGGCTGCCGGTTCCGTACCCGGTGCTGGAAGGCGCAGGAACGCTGCGCCAACGAGGAGCCGGCACTGGTGCGGCGGGACGGCGGGGCGCAGACGGTCGCCTGCCACTTCCCGGAGGCCGGCGGTCATGACAGTGATGGGGAGACGCTATGAGCCTGTCACCGGTTGACGACACGGCGCTGGGCGAGGCGGGGCCCCGGACGCCCGGCGACGCGGCGCCCGAGGCGACGGCGAAGGAGTTCGTCGGTCGCTCGCCAGGGCAGCTCGCCTGGGCCCGGCTGCGGCGCGACCGTACCGCGATCATCAGTGGCGTGACGGTGGCGCTCTTCCTCGTCATCGCGCTCGCCGCACCCCTCATCGAGCGGCTGTACGGGGTCGGGCCGTACCAGCAGTTCCAGGACCAGCTCGACGGGACGGGCATGCCGCTCGGTTACGCGGGCGGGGTCTCCGGCGAGCACTGGTTCGGCCTGGAGCCGCAACTGGGCCGGGACATCTTCATCCGGCTGATCTACGGGATCCGTACCTCGCTGCTCATCGCCTTCGCCGCCGCGATCATCACCGCGGGCACCGGCATCGTGCTCGGCGTCGTCGCCGGTTTCCTGGGCGGCTGGGTGGACGCGGTGATCGGGTGGGTCATCGACTTCACGCTGGCCCTGCCGTACCTGATCTTCGCGCTGGCGGTGGTGCCGACCGTGGCGCTGCGCTTCTACGGCCCGCGGGACAATCCGCCGGACTGGTTCAAGATGGTGGTGATCATCGGTATCTTCGCGGCCTTCGGCTGGACGGCGACCGCCCGGTTGGTACGCGGCCAGGTGATCTCGCTGCGCGAGCGGGAGTTCGTCGAGGCGGCCCGGGCCAGCGGTGCGGGGCTGCTGCACATGGCGTTCCGGCAGCTGCTGCCGAACATCTGGGCTCCGATCCTGGTCTCCTTCTCGCTGGCGCTGCCGGCGTACATCACCAGCGAGGCCGCGCTCTCCTTCCTCGGCGTGGGCATGGTCGACCCGACCCCCGACTTCGGTGCCATGATCTTCAAGAGCATCGACTTCATGCAGACCGATCCCGCGTACCTCTTCTTCCCCGGCGTTGCGATCTTCGTCCTCGTCTTCGCCTTCAACCTGTTCGGTGACGCGCTGCGTGACGCGCTCGACCCGAAGTCGTCTCGCTAGAGGTGTGACATGGTGCGATTTCTGATCAAGCGCATCCTCACCGCGGTGCTGACCCTCACCGCGGTCAGCATCGTCGCGTTCCTGATGTTCTTCGCACTCCCCGCCGACCCGGTCACCGGGATGTGCCCGAAGAACTGCAACACCGAGCGGCTGGAGCGGGTCCGCGACGAGCTGGGTCTGAACGACCCCAAGCCCGAGCAGTACCTCAACTACATGAAGGGCATCTTCGTCGGCCGGGACCTGGGCAGCGCGCAGGGCGGGCAGTGCGACGCGCCGTGCCTGGGCTACTCGTACGTCAACAGCGAGGCGGTCAGCGACACGTTCGCCCGCGTGCTGCCGGTGACCCTGAGCATCGTCATCCCGGCAGCGATCATCTGGCTCGTCCTCGGCGTCGGCCTCGGCATGGTCTCCGCGTTACGCAAGGGCACCGTGCTGGACCGGCTGGCGGTCGGCTTCTCCCTCACCGGGGCCTCGCTACAGCTCTACTTCGTGGGCGCGGTGCTGCAACTCGTCTTCGTCTACACCCTGCACATCCTGCCGACGCCGGGTTACACCTCGATACTCGAGGATCCGCTCGAATGGGCCGGCGGTCTCGTCCTGGCCTGGTGGTCGTTGGCCTTCCTCTTCTCCGCCGTCTACACCCGGCTGTCCCGGGCCCAGATGCTGGAGACGCTGTCGGAGGACTTCGTCCGCACCGCCCGGGCGAAGGGCCTGAGCAAGGGAAAGGTGTACGGCCGGCATGCGCTGCGCGCGGCGATCACGCCGATGGTGACGATCGCCGGGCTGGACCTCGGATCGGCGTTGGGCGGCACGATCATCACCGAGACCACGTTCGGCATCCGGGGTCTGGGGCGGACGGCGGTGGATGCCGTCCGGCTCGGCGACCTGCCGACCATCATGGCCACCGTGTTGATCTCCGCGTTCTTCATCGTGCTGGCGAACATCGTGGTGGACCTGCTCTACGCGGCGATCGATCCCCGCATCCGGCTCGGGTGATCGGGGGATTGTTGCCGGCCCGTTATTCGATTGAAATTTACCTTCATGGGCTATTGAGCGAAGCTTTCCTTCAAATCGGAAGGCCGGAAGGAACGGAATCATGAGAGCCAGAGTGGTCGCTGCCGCAGGCAGCGCCTTCGCCGTGGCGTTGGCACTGGGCGCGTGCAGCAAGAACACCGGCACCAAGACGGATGTGGACACCGAGCGGAAGACCACCGGGGTCATCGCGACCGACCCCAAGGACTCGCTCGGCCCCGCCCCCGAGGTGTCGGGGGCGACGAAGGGTGGCACCCTCACCATCCTCCGTGAGACGCAGATCTCGCACCTGGACCCGCAGCGGGTCTACTCCTTCGCCGGGCTGATGGGGGCCCCGCTCTACGCTCGCTATCTGACCACGTGGAAGGACGACGGCAAGGGCAGCCTGACCCTGGTCGGCGACCTTGCCGAGACCCCGGGCAAGAACGTCAACAACGACTGCAAGGTCTGGGAATTCAAGATCAAGGACGGGCTGAAGTTCGAGGACGGCCGGCCGATCACCAGCAAGGAGATCGCGTACGGCATCGCCCGCTCGTTCAACCCCGACCTCACCGGTGGCCCGACCTACATCCAGGAGTGGCTGGCCGACAGCGCGCAGTACGACACCGTCTGGGACTTCAAGGCCAACAAGGGCTCCCTGCCCCCCGGGCTGACCACGCCGGACGACAAGACCCTGCGGTTCGAGTTCAAGACCGCCCACTGTGACCTGCCCTTCGCGGCGTCGCTGCCGGCCACCGCACCCCTGCCGCCGGACAAGGACACCGGCGTCAACGTGGACAACCAGCCGTTCTCCTCTGGCCCCTACAAGATCACGAAGCTGACGCCGGGTGTCGAGGTGGTGCTGGAGCGCAACGACCAGTGGGACCCGAAGACCGACCCGGTGCGCCACCAGTACCCGGACAAGTTCGTCTGGTCGTTCGGCACCACGCCGGACGCGCAGGCCAACCGCATGGTCGCCGACAACGGCCCGGACCAGAGCGCGGTCGCCTTCAACACGGTTCCCGCCTCGCTGATCTCGCGCGTGCTCGGTGACGCGGCGCTCAAGAGCCGTTCGCTGCTCGCGCCGACGCCGAGCGCGAACCGGCTCACCATCAACACCCAGCGGGTCACTGACCTCAAGGTGCGCCAGGCGCTCAACTACGCGATCGACCGGGAAGGCCTGATCAAGGCGCTCGGCGGTGAGGCCGTCGCGTCGCCGCTGACCACGCTGCTCCCGCCGGCCACCCTCGGCTTCGAGAAGTACGACGCCTACCCGGCCGGCCCGAACGGCAACCCCGAGAAGGCCAAGGAGCTGCTCGGCGGCAAGGAGACTCCGCTGGTGCTCGCCGTGCGGGACGACGACCTGAACCAGCGGCTCGGCACCCAGCTGAAGAACAACCTGGAGAAGGCCGGCTTCAAGATCACGGTGAAGACGACCCCCGCGGACTCCTACCTCGACGACGTCAAGAAGAAGGACAACGCGTGGGACATCTACCTCGACTCGTGGGCGGCTGACTGGCCCAGCGGTGCCGCGGTCCTGCCGGTGCTCTTCGACGGCCGCAACATCAAGCCCGCGGGCAACAGCAACACGTCGTACGTCAACAGCGACACGATCAACGCCGAGTTCGACCGGGTGCTGGCCATCGACCCGGCCGCCCAGGCGCCTGAGTGGGCCAAGCTGGACAAGAAGATCATGGAGGAGGTGGCCCCGGCGGTCCCGCTCTACGCGGACGTGTCCTTCAACCTGCACGGCTCCAAGGCCGGTGGCCTCTTCATCGAGAGCATCTTCGGCAACGTCTCCTTCGTGAACGCGTTCGTCAAGCAGTAACGGCCTGAAAGCAGGGGCCCCTTCTTAACCTCGGTGTTAAGAGGGGGCCCCTGCTCTACCGCAGGCGTTAAGAAGGGGCCCCTCCTTACAAGCTCCGGCGGAGGAAGTCGAGTTCCAGCTTGAGCAGGCGTTCGGCGGTGCCGCCGGTGGCCATGTGGGTGGCCCCGGTGAGCGGCAGTACCGCGTGCGGCCGGCCGGCGGCCAGCAGCGCCGCCGAGAGCCGCAGCGTGTGCGCGGCCAGCACGTTGTCGTCGACCAGACCGTGCACCAGCAGCATCGGCCGGGCCTGCGCCGGGTCGCCGACCGGCTCGGCGGCCAGCTCGACCAGCGAATGGTGGGCGTAGACGTCCATGCCGTCCTCCGGCAGCCCCAGGTAGCGCTCGCTGTACGCGGTGTCGTACAGGGTCCAGTCGGTGACCGGGGCGCCGACGATCGCACAGCGGAACAGCTCCGGGTGGCGCAGCACCGCCAGCCCGGCCAGCCAGCCGCCGAACGACCAGCCCCGCACCGCCACCCGCGCCAGGTCCAGGTCCGGGTGCTTGCCGGCGAGCGCGGTCAGCGCGTCCACCTGGTCGGACAGGATCACGTCGGCCACCCGGCGGTGGATGGCCTTCTCGAACGACGGGGCGACGCCCGGGGTGCCCCGGTTGTCGATGGTGACCACCGCGAAGCCCTGGTCGGCCCACCACTGCCGCTCCAGCCAGGCCGCCCGCGCGGCGACCACCTCCTGGTGCCCCGGCCCGCCGTAGACGTCCAGCAGGACCGGCAGCTTCGTGCCCTTGACGTGTTCGGAGGGATAGAGCACCGCGCTCGGCAGCCGCCGGTCGGTCACCCGCACCATGATCGGGAGCGGCGCGTACGGCGGGGTCGCGGCCAGCGAGCGCAGCTCGCCCACCTCCCGGTCGCCGTGCCACACCGACCAGCGGGTGCCCGGGTGCTCCAGCGACGCGGTGCCGACCACCAGGGTGGCGCCGCCGATCGCGCCGGTGTGCCAGCCCGGGTCGCTGCCCATCCGGCGGGCGTCCACCCCGCCGCCGATCACCGTCCGGATGCGGTAGAGGTGGCGCTGGCTCGGCTCGCCCTCGCTCGCCTCCACCAGCAGGTCCGCCGGGGCGCTGCCGCCGCCGGGGAGCCGCCCCACCACCCGGCGCACGTACAGCGAGGGCGGGGTGAGCAGGGTGCCATCGGCGAACAGGCAGCGGGCGTCGTAGCCGTCGTGGGCCAGCTCGCCGCCGACCAGCACCCGGCCGTCGGGCAGGTGCGCCGGGGTACCGGGGATCGGTTCCACCCAGCGCGGGTCGGCCAGCTCGGCGTGCACCTGCGTCTCCCCGGTGCGCGGGTCCACCGCCAGCACCAGGCCGTGCTGCTGCGACCGGCGCAGCACGGTGATCAGCGGCCCGCCGTCCGCCCAGCCGACCGAGGTCAGGTACGGGTAGGTCTCGCGGTCCCAGTGCACGTCGACCCAGCCGCCGTCGAGGTCGAGCAGGTGCAGGCTGACCTGCGCGTTCGGCCCGCCCGCCCGGGGGTACGCGATGGTCGTCGGCGGGCTCGCCGGGTCGGCCGGATCGTGCAGGTGCCAGTGCGGCAGCCGGGACTCGTCCACCCGGGCGGCCAGCACGGTGCGCCCGTCCGGGGCCCACCAGTAGCCGCGGTAGCGGCCGAACTCCTCCGCCGCGATGTGCTCGGCGAGTCCCCAGGTCACGCCGCTGTCCTCGCCGGCGAGGAGGTTGTCGGCGCCGTCCGGCTCGACCACCCGGAGCTGCCCCCGGCGGACCCCCTCGGCGGCGTCGGTGACGTAGGCCAGCCGTTCGCCGGTGGGGTCGGGGCGCGGGTCGATCACCGGGCCGACCGTGGCCACCTCGACCACGTCGCCGTGCACCAGGTCGGCCCGGAACAACCGGCCGGCCAGCGCGAACGCGGCGACCCGGCCGGCCGCGTCCAGGGCGTACGAGCCGATGCCGGAGGTGCTGAGGCGCAGCCGCTCGCGCAGCGCCCGTTCCCCCGGCGCGAGCGCGGCCGGCTCGCCGTCCGACCCGAGCAGCACCGCCGGGTCCGCGACCAGCCTCTCCTTGCCCGATGCGACGTCGAGCAGCCAGAGCGCGTCGGCCGGGTCCTCCGGCCCCGCCGAGCGCAGGAAGATCACCCGGGAGCCGTCGTCCGCGACGGAGACGGCGCGCGGCGCCCCGTGGCTGAACCGACGGGTACGGGCGGCCAGCTCGGGAAAGTCCACGCCTGTAGATCGTAGAGGCGGGTCGGGCGTGATGTGGCCGACCTGGGCGGACGCGTAAGCATCGCCGGGGCAGGACTGCCGGATAGAGTGACCGTCGTGACGACGCTGCCCGACCGACGCCTCCTGCTGGTCCACGCGCACCCCGACGACGAGTCCATCGGCACCGGCTCGACGATGGCGCACTACGCCGCCGCCGGCGCCCACGTCACCCTGGTGACCTGCACCCTGGGTGAGGAGGGCGAGATCCACGTGCCGGAGCTGGCCCAGCTCGCCGCGGCCGAGGCCGACCAGCTCGGCGGTTACCGGCTCGGCGAGCTGGCCGCCGCCTGCGCCGCGCTCGGCGTCACCGACCACCGCTTCCTCGGTGGCGCGGGCCGCTACCGGGACTCCGGCATGATGGGCCTGGCCACCAACGAGCACCCCCGGGCCTTCTGGCAGGCCGACCTCGACGAGGCCGCCGGGCAACTGCTGGAGGTCATGCGCGAGGTCCGCCCGCAGGTCCTGATCACGTACGACGCCAACGGCTTCTACGGCCACCCCGACCACATCCAGGCGCACCGGGTGGCGATGCGCGCCGTCGAGCTGGCCGCCGCCGAGGGGATCGCCCCGGCGAAGGTCTACTGGACGGCGATGCCGCGTAGCGTGCTGGAGGCCGGCCTGAACTCGTTCACCGAGGCCTCCGACAACCCGTTCGCCGGCATCGACAGCGTCGACGACCTGCCGTTCGGCACGCCCGACCCGGAGATCGCCGCGTGCATCGACGCCACCGACCAGCACGCCGCCAAGGAGGCGGCGATGCGGGCCCACGCCACCCAGATCCCGGCCACCTCCTGGCTCTACTCGATCGCCGGCAACTTCGGCGCCGAGTTCATGGGGGTGGAATACTTCACCCTCGCGGTCGGCGAGAAGGGGCCGGGCCACGGCCCGTACGGCTGGGAGGACGACCTCTTCGCCGGGCTGTCGCTGGACGGGCCGGAGCGGTCCCCGGTCGCGGTGGCCGGCCTCCGGTGACGCTGCCGGCCGTACCGATGTCGGTCACCCCCGAGTCGCCGCCCGCCGAGCCGCCCGCGCGGCCGGGGCCGGCCGACGCCGCCCTGCGGATCGGCGGTGGGGTCGTGTCGGTCTGGGCGGGTCTGCTCGCTGCGGTGCTGAACCTGCTCTTCGCCACCTGGGCCTGGGAGGTCGTCAAGGGCCGGCCCGCCGGCCTGTCCAAGACGGTGGTCGGCACCTCGCTCGCGGTCGGCGGGATCGCCGCGGTGGTGGTGCTGACGGTTCTGGTGGCCTGGTTCGCCCACGCCGCGGTCGGTACGCGCTGGGCGGTGGCGCTGCCCGCCGTGCCCTGGTTCGTGGTGATCGCCGCGGGCAGCTTCAAGACCGCCGAGGGTGACCTCGTGCTCACCGGTGACAACCTGCTCGGCCTCGGCATGATCCTGGCGGGCGCGATCACCTTCGCGGTGCTGGGTTTCCGGCAGATCGTGGTGCCGCCGACCGCCTCCTGAGTGCTGACGCCGCACCGGTCGTGGTGGTACATATTCCTGCCAAGAGTCCGCCGTCGGGGCGGGCGGCGACGGTGGAGGCGTGCGATGAGGGAGCGGTGGGGCGCGGTCGGCGTGTTGGCGGCGGCGCTGTTCGTGGTGAACGCGGTGGCCCGGCTGGTCATCAAGTTCGGCTTCCCGGACGACGACACCGCCGCCGACCGGGTCACACTGGCGATGTTCCTGGTCATCGGGCTGATCCTCGCCGTGCTGGCGTTCCGCTGGGGCAGCGACCGGCCGACTGGTCGCCTGGCCGGCGACCTGGCCGCCGCGATCGGGGTGGCGCTGGCGCTGACCCTGTTCGTCGGCCCGCTGCTGGTCGGCAAGAGCCCGTTCGCCGACGGCGCCGGGACGTTCTTCGCCCAGATCTGGCTCTACCTGGCGGCCACCGCGGCCGGCGTGCTGGTGGGCTACCTGACGCTCACCGCGCTCGGCCGGGACTTCCGCTCCCGACAGCTCAAGCGGTACGCCGAGCTGAAGGCCACGAAGCCGCGCAAGGTGGTCCGCCGCTGACCCGCGCTCAGGCCGGGGCGACCCGCGTCAGGTAGGTGTGGTGGGTGGTGAAGCCGAGCCCCCGGTAGAGGTTCACCGCCGGCGTGTTGCGCTGCTCCACCTGGAGGAACGCCTGCGTGGCACCCTCCGCGACGCCCCAGTCGACCAAGGCGCGGATCACCCGGCCGGCCAGTCCCTGCCGGCGTGCCTCGGGCAGCACCTCGATCGAGGTCAGCCCCAGCCAGCGGCCACCGCCGGTCACCGTGCCCCGACCGGCGGCGAGCAGCCGGCCGTCGGCGTACACGTGGGCGAAGCGGACCCGGTCCACGGCGGTGAGCACGTGCCGGGCGACGTCCGGCAGGCTGCCCTTGCGCGCGGCGGCGACGGCGAGCCAGGCGTCCGACGGCGAGTCGGCCAGCTCGACCGGTGGCAGGTCAACCCGGGCGGGTGGCAGCGCGGCGAGCGGGGCGGTCTGTACCAGCACCGGCGGGCGGGTGTCCCAGCCCCGGGCGTCCAACTCCGCGCCGACCGGGGCGGCGAGCGGCAGCGGGGTGTTCACGAGGGCGGGTTGGCCGTGGTCGGCGTACCAGCGTTCCACGGCGTCGAGCGCGTCGGGCAGCGGTCGGTCCGGGTCGCCGACCGGCAGCGCCGAGTTCGCCCGGCCGGTCCAGCCCTCGGCGGCGCGCAGCAGCCAGCCGCCGAGCCGGGAGCGGACCGGCGCGGGCCACGCCTCGTCGGCGGCCAGTTCCAGGGCGACCACGGCGGCGGCGGTCGGTCGGCGGGCCGGCGGCACCCGTTTCGCCCGGTGCACCTCGCCCACCGGGACCCGTAGCCGACCCCTATCGGTGGCCAGGGTGATGTGGGTCTCGCTCAGCTCGACCAACTCGCCGAGAGCGTCGGTGAACAGGGGGCGGCCTTCGCGAATCCCCACAATCCGGCGGACCACGATCCGGTGTCCCACATCCTGCTGTCGGA
Source organism: Micromonospora eburnea (assembly GCF_900090225.1). Lineage (NCBI taxonomy): Bacteria > Bacillati > Actinomycetota > Actinomycetes > Micromonosporales > Micromonosporaceae > Micromonospora > Micromonospora eburnea. The sequence goes on along the minus strand of NZ_FMHY01000002.1, from coordinate 6,256,329 downwards.
GCACGATCGACCTCCTCCCCGGCGAGATACTAGGCTCTTACCGTCGCAGGTGATCGCGACGAGTCTTGCGGAGGAGAAGACCGGTGACCTACATCATCGCCGAGCCGTGCGTGGACGTGCTCGACAAGGCATGCATCGAGGAGTGCCCGGTCGACTGCATCTACGAGGGCAACCGGATGCTCTACATCCACCCCGACGAGTGCGTCGACTGTGGTGCCTGTGAGCCGGTCTGCCCGGTCGAAGCGATCTTCTACGAGGACGACGTCCCGGAGCAGTGGAAGGACTACACCGGGGCGAACTACGAGTTCTTCGAGGATCTCGGCTCGCCGGGCGGCGCCTCCAAGATCGGCAAGGTGGAGAAGGACGCGCCGTTCGTCGCGTCCCAGCCGCCGCGCGGAGAGGGCCACTGAACCGGCCCGCGCCGGTCTCGTCGCGCCTGCCCGACTTCACCTGGGACACCCTGGACGCCGCGGCCGCGACGGCCGCGGCGCACCCGGGCGGTCTCATCAACCTCTCGATGGGCACGCCGGTCGACCCGGTGCCCCAGGTGATCCGGCAGGCCCTGGCCGACGCGTCGAACGCCCCCGGCTATCCGCTGACCGCGGGCACACCCGCGCTGCGGGACGCCATCGCGGCCTGGGTCGCCCGGGCGTGCGGGGCGGGCGTCGACGGGCTCGGCGTGCTGCCCACGATCGGCTCAAAGGAGCTGGTCGGCTGGCTGCCCACCCTGCTCGGCGTCGGTCCGGGCGACGTGGTCGTGGTGCCGTCGATCGCCTATCCGACGTACGAGGACGGGGCCCGGCTGGTCGGCGCCACCACGGTACGCACCGACTCGCTGACCGCGGTCGGCCCCACCTCCCGGGTACGGCTGGTCTGGGTCAACTCGCCCGGCAACCCGACCGGGCGGGTGCTGCCCGCCACCCACCTGCGCAAGGTGGTCGACTGGGCGCGCGAGCGTGGTGCGGTGGTCGCCAGCGACGAGTGCTACCTGCCGCTGGGCTGGGACGCCGAGCCGGTCTCGATCCTGTCGCCCGAGGTCTGCGGCGGGTCGTACGAGGGCGTGCTGGCGGTGCACTCGCTCTCCAAGCGCTCCAACCTGGCCGGCTACCGGGCCGGCTTCGTGGCCGGTGACCCGGCGCTGGTGGCCGAGCTACTCAAGATCCGTAAGCACGTCGGCATGATCGTGCCCGCACCGGTGCAGGCGGCGATGGTGGCCGCGCTGGGCGACCAGGCACACGCCGACGAGCAGCGGGAGCGTTACCGCGTCCGGCGCGAGCGGCTACGCGCCGCGTTCACCGGCGCGGGCTTCACCGTCGAGCACTCCGAGGCCGGGCTCTATCTCTGGATGACCCGGGACGAGGACTGCTGGGAGACCGTCGACTGGCTGGCCCGGCGGGGCATCCTGGCCGCCGCCGGGATCTTCTACGGTCCGGCCGGCGCCCGGCACGTCCGGGTCGCGCTGACCGAGTCCGACGAGCACATCGCGGCGGTCGCCGACCGGCTCGCCCAACCCTGACCGTCGCCGACCGGCTCGCCCAACCCTGACTGTCGGCGCGCGGCGGCGCCCAACCCTGACCGTCGGCGCGCGGCGGCCGCCCGGCCCAGGACGGACCCGTGGGGCGGCCGGCCCGGGAGGACCGGCCGCCGCACTGCCCGGATCAGGCGTTGATCCGCTCGAACACCCGCAGCAGGGTGTCCCGGCTGTGCTTCTCCAGGAACTCGCTGGCCATCAACTCCTGCACCTGCACCACCCGGCCGTCGTACAGGGTCAGGGTCGCCTTCAACGGCACCTCCCGGGTCACCTCGACCGAGGTGATCTCCTCGTACGGCAGGTAGGGGTGGCGGGCGGCCACCTCGCTCACCGGCTCCGCGCGGACCAGCTCCGTGAGCCGCTTCTCCCCCTCGCTGGACTTGCCCGGGTCGGGGATCAGCACGAGACCGTTGTCCAACACGAGCACGTCGTGCTCCCGGCCGTCGATCTTGATGTTGGCCAGCCCGCCGATCAGGTCGGCGTTGCGCGCGGACGCCCGGGCCTGCACCACCGTCGCCTGCGCCGCATCGATGCCCCGTTCGGCGAGGCGGGCCAGCGCCACGTCCAGGGTCTCCGGAGACACCGCCAGCTTGGCGATCTCGGCCAGGTCCCACGGCTCGCCGTCCGGGCCGACCAGCCGGGCCGGCCCGGACCAGGAGAGCTGCCAGTGTGCCCGCCCCGAGCGGATCGCCGCGTTGTCGAGCAGCGCCTCCATCGGCCCGGCGAAGGCGACCGCCGCCTCCTGGCGGGTGGCGCCGGAGAAGAACTGCTCGGCGAACTCGCCGAGCCGGCCGGCGCGGACCAGGTCCAGCACCGTGGGCAGACCCGGCATCGCCGTACCGGTGAACCGGCCGGCCGCCCGGTAGACGCGGTCCGCCCGCTGCTGGGTGGACGCGGCCATCCACTCGGCGACGAACTCGGGCCAGGGCAGGATCCGACGCGAGCCGTGCTCGACCACCATGCTCTGGAGTTGCCGGCCGGCGCCCGCCACGTCGGCGAGCACGATCCAGGCCGGCCGGTCGTCCGGCCGTACCTCCGCCGCGGGCGAGTCGGCCATCGCGGCGACCCGTACGCCGACCGGCGGGTGGGTGTCCCAGCGGGACGTCTTCCGCTCGGGCGCGTGCTCGCGCAGCTCGTCGATCTCGTCCCGGCGCGCGTCGAGCAACTGGGCGAAGCCGCCGAACAGGTCGTCCGGCGCGAGCCCGGCTGACCAGCCCGCCTCGACGTACTGGCGCATGTAGAACGCCCAGGCCGCATCGAGCGCGGGCAGCGTACGCAGCGCGGAGGTCGCCGCCTCGTGGCCGGCGAGCCGCACCGACGCCCGGTCGGCCTCCAGCTCCTGTCGGCGCGACGCGGCGTTGTCGACCATCAGGTAGAGCATCGCGTAGCCCTTGAAGACCCACCCGATCGGGTTGCGCGGGCTGATCCTCTCGATGGTCTCCTCGATCGCCAGCCGACCCCGGTAGGCGACCCCGCCGAGCCGGGTGTGCCGGCCGGAGTAGTGGCCCAGCTCGTGCGCGAGCACCGAGCGCAACTGGTCGACCCGCAGGCCCAGCAGCAGCGGCAGTCCGACGTAGAGGGTGCGCCGGCCGCCGAGCAGGCCGAGCAGCCGGGTCTGCTCGCTGACGGCCGCGTTCACGTCCGGCAGCAGGCGGATCTCGTCGGGCGCGCGGGTGCCGACCGCGGTGGCCAGTTCCCGTACGGTGGCCCAGAGCTGCGGCGCCTCCCGCTCACCCAGGACCGGGCCGGGCAGCGGCTCGTTCTTCGTACGGATCGCCTTCCAGAGCCCCACGGCCACCGCGCCGAGCGCGACGAGCAGCGGGAGCAGCACCTTGCCGGTCAGCAGGCCGTTGGTGTGGCTGAACAGCCACACGCCGAGCGCGGCGACGGCGGCGAGCTGGAGCAGCGCGACGACGTAGAAGCCGATCAACATGACCACCGAGGCGAGTGCCCGGTATGTCGCGGACATGTTTTTCCCTTTTCCGTGAGAAGTGCCCGCCTTCGATGCCGGGCGGGCCGTCGGGGGACGGTACGACGTCAACCCTGCTCGGACAACCCCCTTCCGTGTCCGTCGGCCGGAGGCTGAGGCACGGCTGCCCGGCCGGCGAGCACGACCGTGCCGGCCACCGGGGCGATATCCTCGGCGCGGTGATGGAGCGGCGACGCCGACGTACGAGCGGACCGAGGTGACGGTGGGCGCAGCCAACGGGCAGGCGCGGGCGGCGGTGGTCGGCACCGGCCTGATCGGTGGCTCGGTGCTGCTCCGGCTGCGGGACGCCGGCCTCGACGTCGCCGGCTGGGATCCGGACCCGGCGACCCGCCGGCACGCCGCCGAGCGGGGCGTCGTCGTACCGGACGCCCTGGAGGATGCGGTCGCCGGCCGGGACGTGGTCTTCCTGTGTGGCCCCCTGCCCACCCTGCCCGCGACGCTGACCCGGGTGGCCGGCGTCACCGACGACGGGTGCGTGCTCACCGACGTGGGCAGCACCAAGGCCGACGTGGCCACCGCCGCCACCGCACAGGGGCTCGGGCACCGGTTCGTGCCCGGCCACCCGATGGCCGGCGCCGACCGGGCCGGCCTCGCCGCCGCCTCCCCGACCCTGCTCGACGGGGCCGCCTGGGTGCTCTGCCCGGCGCCGACCGGGATGGCCGCGTTCCGCCGGCTCGCCGCGCTGCTCATCGACGTCTTCCACGCCCAGGTGGTGCCGATGTCCGCGCCGGAGCACGACACCGCCGCGGCGCTCGCCTCGCACGTGCCGCACCTGCTCGCGGGCGCGTTGGCCGGGGCCGTGCAGCGGGCGGCGCTGCGCGACGCGGTGCTCGCGCTCGCCGCCGGCAGCTTCACCGACGGCACCCGGGTGGCCGGCGGCCCGCCGGCCCGGACGGCGAACATGCTGCTCGGCAACCGTGAGCGGGCGCTGGCCGAGCTGGGCGCGGTCCGCAACGTCCTCGACGAACTCGCCGAGGCGCTGGCGGCCGGGGACGCCGGGGCGCTCACGGCTCGGCTGGACGAGGCGCGGGCGGCCCGGGCCGCATTGGGCGCCCGCTCGTACACCACCCATCGGTGCGAGTTCCCGGCCGAGGTCGAGCACGCGGGGGAGCTGGCGTATCTCCGGGAGCTGGGGGCGGCCGGCGGCCACCTCACCGGCTGCCGGGTCGAGGCGGGCGCGGTGGCCTACACGGCGCACCTGCCGGTCGGCCCGCCACTAGGGTGAGGAGCATGTCGGACGCACCGGTCGTGGCGGTACGCGGCGAGGCGTACCGGGAGGTCGCTCCCGAACTGGCCCGGTTCACGGTCACCGTGTCCGCCCGGGACCGGGACCGGGAGACCACGCTGACCCGGTTGGCCGAGCGGGCCGCCGCCGTCCGGGTGCTGCTGGACGCGGCCGGGCCGGTCGTGGAGCGGCGGGAGAACGGCCAGCTCCGGGTCTGGCCGGAGACGAGACGGTCCGGCGAGCGGGTGGTGGCGTACCACGGCAGCGTCACCACGGCCGTCACCGTCGCCGACTTCACCGCGCTCGGCGAGCTGATGCTCCGCCTGGCCGACCAGGACCAGGTCGAGGTGGCCGGCCCCTGGTGGGCGCTGCGGCCGGACAGCCCGGCGTACCGGGAGGCGCGGCACGCGGCCATCGCGGACGCCCTGGCCCGCGCCCGGGAGTACGCGGAGGCGCTCGGTGCCCGGGTGACCGCCCTGGTGGAGCTGGCCGACACCGGCCTGGCCGCCGCCCCGCCGATGCTGGCGAAGGCGGCCTACGCGCGGGCCGGCGACGCCCCGCCCGAGCTGGAGCTGGATCCGCAGCCGCAGCCGGTGCAGGCGGCGGTCGAGGCCCGGTTCACCATCAGCGAGCCGGTGCTCGGTTGATGCCACCGGCTCAGGTGCTCCCCCTCGGCGAGCTGGTGGACCGGGCGCGGGCCCTGGCCGGCGCCGGCCCGCGACAGCTGCTGGGCGTCGCCGGTGCGCCCGGTGCGGGCAAGTCCACCCTGGCCGAGCGGATCGTCGCCGAGGTCGGCCCGGCCGCCCGGCTGGTGCCGATGGACGGTTTCCACCTGGCCCAGTCCGAACTGGTTCGACTGGGCCGGGCCGACCGCAAGGGCGCCCCGGACACCTTCGACGCCAACGGCTTCGTCTCCGTCCTGCGCCGGCTGCACCGGCTGGAGCCGACCTCGGTGTGGGCGCCGGCGTTCCGCCGCCACCTGGAGGAGCCGGTCGCCGGAGCGATCGAGGTGCCGCCCGAGGTCCGGCTGGTGGTGACGGAGGGCAACTACCTGCTGCTGCCCGACGACCCGTGGGGGGAGGTGCGCCCGTTGCTGCACCAGGCCTGGTTCCTCGACCTGGACGCCGGGCTGCGGGTGCGTAGGCTGACCGCCCGGCACGAGGCGTACGGCAAGACCCCGGAGCAGGCCCGCGCCTGGGCGCTGGGCAGCGACGAGGCGAACGCGGCCCGGGTCGCCGGCACCGCCGACCGGGCCGACCTGGTGGTCCGGTTGGTCGATCCCCTGCCGGGGTGACGGCACGGTCCGGCGGAGCAGCCGGCCACCACCGCCCGTTCGCGGCGGCACTCGATCGCGTCCAGGCAGCCGCTGCGGTTGCGGGTCTCCGCCTCGTACTGGTTTTGCTGCCCGTTTTCGCAGGTCAGGTGGCCTGTTTGAGATCGCGTACCGGTCGAGCGGGATTACCCACGGCAACCACGTTGGCCGGCAGGTCCTTGGTCACCACCGCGCCCGCACCGACCACCGTGTTCTCCCCGATGGTGACGCCGGCCAGCACGATGGCTCCGCCGCCGAGCCAGGCGTTGTCGCCGATGGTGATCGGCTTGGCCGCCTCCCACTTGGCCCGCCGGGCCGCCGGATCGAGCGGATGGGTGGCCGTCAGGAGCTGCACGTTCGGTCCGATCTGGACGTCGGCGCCGATGGTGATCCGGGCGACGTCGAGGAAGACCGCGTTGAAGTTGACGAAACAGCGCGGCCCGAGGTGGGTCTGCCAGCCGTAGTCGCAGTGGAAGGGCGGCCGGACCCAGCTGCCCTCGCCGAGCGAGCCGAGCAGCTCGCGTAGTGCGGCGAGCTGCCCCTCCGGGTCGTCGGCGGGTACGGCGTTGAAGCGCTCGGTGAGCCGGGCCGCCCGGTCCAGATCGGCGACGATCTCGGGGTCGTCGGCGAGGTACAGCTCGCCGGCGAGCATGCGTTCCCTCATGGTGGTCACTGGGAGATCATGCCCGGTCCGGGCCGCGGCGAGGGCCGGACCGGAGATGGACCCGGGCCGGAGTGGGTGCCCCGACCCGGGTGCCGCGCCCGGTACGTCGACCGGCGGACCGATCAGTCGTTGGCGTGCAGGGCCGCGTTCAGCTCGATGCCCCGGCCGGTCCGCGGCTTCGCCTCCAGCGCCCCGGTGACCGAGTTGCGCCAGAAGAGCAGCCCGTCCACGCCGGAGAGGTCGCGGGCCTTGACCACCCGGCCGTCCGGCAGGGTGATCTTCGAGGCGGCGGTGATGTAGCACCCGGCCTCCACCACACAGTCGTCGCCGAGCGAGATGCCCACGCCGGCGTTCGCGCCGATCAGGCTCCGCTCGCCGATGCGCACCTTCTCCGTGCCGCCGCCGGAGAGGGTACCCATGATCGAGGCGCCGCCGCCGATGTCGGAGCCGTCGCCGACTACCACGCCCTGCACGATCCGGCCCTCGACCATCGAGGTGCCCAGCGTGCCGGCGTTGAAGTTGACGAAGCCCTCGTGCATCACGGTGGTGCCGGCGGCCAGGTGGGCGCCGAGCCGGACCCGGTCCGCGTCGGCGATCCGCACGCCGGACGGGACCACGTAGTCGGTCATCCGGGGGAACTTGTCCACCCCGTAAACGGCGAGGTGGCGGCCGGCGGCGCGCTCGATGACGCGCAACTCGTCCACCCGCTCCGGCGGGCACGGCCCGGCCGAGGTCCAGGCCACGTTGGCCAGCTTGCCGAAAATGCCGTCGAGGTTGAGCTCGTTGGGCCGGACCAGGCGGTGGGAGAGCAGGTGCAGCCGGAGGTACGCGTCGGCGGCGTCCTTGATCGGATCGTCCAGCGAGCCGATCACGGTGACCACCTGGACCGTACGCAGCCCGGGCAGCGCCCGCCCGCCGACCGCGCCGGGCGGCAGGTCGAGGACGTCGGCCTGGTCCTCTCCGGGGACGAGCGGCAGCTCCCCGAGCCCGAGCTTGCCGGTCGGGTACCAGGTGTCGAGCACCAGATCGTCAGCGGTGGTCGTGGCCAGACCGATGCCCCAGGCCGAATCGGACGTCACAGCTCTACCTCTCGTTCGCGGCTACGCCGGCTGCTGCTCGCGACCGCGGGGGCTCGCCGGATCACTCCTCGTGCTCGCCGAGGGGCTCGCAAGCTCACTCCACGCGCTCACCAGTGCTGACGGTACCGTGCGAGGCATGCAGAACCCGCTGACCCCCGAGGTCCTGGCTGATCCGGTGGCGCTCACCCGCGCACTGGTCGACATAGAGTCCGTCTCCCGCAACGAGAAGACGATCGCCGACTGTGTCGAGGAGGTGCTGCGGGGCGTACCGCACCTGACCACGTACCGGCACGGCAACACGGTGATGGCCCGCACCGATCTCGGCCGGTCGCAGCGGGTGGTGCTCGCCGGCCACCTGGACACCGTCCCGATCAACAACAACTTCCCGTCGACCATGCGCGGCGACCTGATGTACGGCTGCGGCACCTCCGACATGAAGTCCGGGGTGGCCTTCGCGCTGCACCTGGCGGTGACCCTGCCGGACCCGCGCTACGACGTCACGTACTTCTTCTACGAGGCCGAGGAGATCGAGTCGCAGTACAACGGGCTGACGCTCGTCTCCCAGTCCCATCCGGAGTGGCTCCAGGCCGACTTCGCCGTGTTGCTGGAACCGACCTACGGGATCGTCGAGGCCGGCTGCCAGGGCACCATGCGGGGAATCGTGTCGACCACCGGCGTACGGGCCCACTCGGCGCGCTCCTGGCACGGCGTGAACGCCATCCACGCGGCCGGGGAGGTGCTGCGGCGGCTGACCGCGTACGAGGCACGGCGGGTCACCATCGACGGCTGCGACTACCGGGAGGGCATGAACGCGGTCCGCATCCACGGTGGGGTCGCCGGCAACGTGGTGCCGGACCGGTGCGAGATCGAGGTCAACTACCGGTTCGCCCCGGACCGTACGCCGGAGCGGGCCGAGGCGCACCTGCGGGAGGTCTTCGCCGGCTTCGAGCTGACGGTGACCGACATGGCGGCGGGCGCGCTGCCCGGGCTGGCGGCCGCGCCGGCGCGGGAGTTCCTGGCGGCGGTGGGGGCGGCCCCGGTCGGCAAGCTGGGCTGGACCGACGTGGCCCGGTTCGCGGCCCTGGGCATCCCGGCGCTGAACTTCGGCCCGGGCGACCCGAACCTGGCCCACCACCCCGATGAGCACGTCGAGCTGACCAAGATCCGCGACGGCGCGGCCACCCTGCACCGCTGGCTCGCCCCGGCCTGAGGCGGACAGAGTCCGCGTGGGCTCTGAAAGACCGGGGCCCGCGTCATCGACGCGGGCCCCGGAGGTCGGGTCGGCGAAGCCTCAGACGGTCGTCGTCAGTGAGGCGTCCGGATCGGTGGACTCGCCGGTGAGGTCGGTGTGGTGGGCTTCCATCATGCGGGCACGGCGGCGCTCGGCCACCACGTCGCGGATCCGCCGCTGCATCTGCCGGCGGATCCGGATCATCTCGGTGTTGCTGATCAACGCTGGCTCCTCCCCCCGAACGCTCGCACCGGGGCATACCCCGTATGTGAATAGTAAGACGTGCGGGCGACAGAATTAGTTGCCCAAGATCGCCAAGAATTTCGCTCACTCGCCGGCCTCCGCATCCGGCCGCCGTGGCTCCACTACGGTGGCCCCATGAGCGAGCGCATGCGAGCGAATCATCAGTGCAGTGTGGTGGTGCCTCATGGCGGCACGCAGCGCAGCGGAGTGCTGGCATGAGCGAGCGCACGCGAGCGAATCATCAGTGCAGTGTGGTGGTGCCTCATGGCGGCACGCAGCGCAGCGGAGTGCTGGCATGAGCGAGCGCGTGCGGCAGCCCGGCCGTGGCCCGCGCGGTGAGCGGCACCGGGGTGCCGTCACGCTGCGCAACCGGGCCATCCCGACCAGCACCGCCGACCAGCGGCTGTTGGACTCCCGGGGCCGGGGCGACTGGAAGACCAAGGACGCCTGGCGGGCGCTGCGCATCCTGTCGGAGTTCGTCGAGGGGTTCGACACCCTGGCCGACCTGCCGCCGGCGGTCAGCGTCTTCGGCTCGGCCCGCAGCATGCCGGACAGCACCGAGTGCCGGATGGCCGAGGAACTGGGCGGCGCGCTGGCCCGGGCCGGGTACGCGGTGATCACCGGTGGCGGCCCGGGGGTGATGGAGGCGGCCAATCGGGGCGCCAGCGAGGCGGGCGGGCTCTCCGTCGGGCTCGGCATCGAGCTGCCGTTCGAGCAGGGCCTCAACGACTGGGCCGACCTGTCCATCGACTTCCGCTACTTCTTCGCCCGCAAGACCATGTTCGTCAAGTACGCGCAGGCGTTCGTCGTACTGCCCGGTGGCTTCGGCACCATGGACGAGCTGTTCGAGGCGCTGACCCTGGTGCAGACCGGCAAGGTCACCCGCTTCCCGGTGGTGCTGATGGGCCTCGACTACTGGCGGGGCCTGATCGACTGGCTGCGGGAGAGCATGGTCGCCGAGGGCAAGATCGGCCCGTCCGACCTGGAGCTGATGTGCCTCACCGACGACGTTGACGAGGCGGTCCGGCACATCGTGGAGGCCGAGGCGGTGCTCTCCGCCGAGCAGGAGGCGATCCGCGAGGAGGCGGTCACCCGGGTCGCCGCCGACCAGCGGGCCGCCGCGGCGGCAGCGCCCGAGACCGCTGCCGAGCCGCCGGTCGAGATCGGGTCCGAGCCGTCGGCGGGGGACCAGCCCGGGTCGGCCCCGGCGGGGCGGGGCTGACCGGTGGCCGCGATCTGCGTGTTCTGCGCGTCCTCCCGTACGCTCGACCACCGCTGGCTGGACCTGGCGGCCGAGACCGGCGCGGAGCTGGCCCGGCGCGGGCACACCCTGGTCAGCGGCGGCGGCTGCGTCGGCATGATGGGCGCGGTGACCGACGGCGCACGGGCCGCCGGTGGCTACACCCTCGGGGTGATCCCGCAGTCCCTGGTCGACCTGGAGGTCGCCGACCTGGCCGCCGACGAGCTGGTGGTCACCGACGGGATGGCCAGCCGCAAGACCCTGATGATCGAGAAGTCGGACGCGTTCATCACCCTGCCCGGCGGGCTCGGCACCCTCGACGAGCTGTTCGAGGTGTGGACCACGGCCACCCTGGCCCTGCACGCCAAGCCCATGGTGCTGGTCGACGCGGACGGCTTCTACCGGCCGCTGCTGGACTGGCTGCGCACCCTCGCCGACCAACGTTTCCTCAAGCCCGCCGGCATGGACCTCCTGCTGGTCGCCGACACCGTCCCGGAGGCCCTGGACCTCCTCGCCCCCCACCTCAGCTGACCCGCTTCCACCCCGTTGATCACGAAGTTGTCGCCCAGCGCGTCGGCGTCCCGTGGCAACACCTTCATGATCGACGTGAGCTGGGCGTGGACCGGCGGGGTGGGGGAGGTGGGGTGTCGGACCGGCGTGGTGGGATGTCGGTGATGGGGGCGTATCGGTTGGTGCGCCGGTCCGGCGGGGTGGGGACGGGGGTCGCCCACTCCGGCGGGGCGGGGCAGGGGGTCGGTCCTGAGGCGACCGGGGAGGATCCGCGATCCGGGGGGTCGGCGGGCGATGCCGCGTGCCCGCCGGATGCCGTGCAGGCCGAGGTGGTCGCGCACACCGCCGGGCCGATGCTGGTCGTGGGCGGTCCGGGCACCGGCAAGACCAGCACCCTGGTCGAGGCGGTCGCCGCGCGGGTGACCGAGGGCGTCGACCCGGAGCGGATCCTGGTGCTCGCCTTCGGCCGGCGTGGCGCCACCGACCTGCGTCACCGGATCGAGGCGCGGCTCGTCGGCGCCGGGCACCGGGTGGTCCGCGAGCCGCTGGTGCGCACCTTCCCGGCGTACGCCTTCGGGCTGCTCCGCCGGGCCGCCGCCGAGCGGGGTGAGCCGTCGCCCCGGCTGCTCACCGGGCCCGAGCAGGATCTCATCATCCGCGAGCTGCTCGACGTGGTCGGCGAGGAACCGGATGACGACCCGGTCGGCTGGCCGGAGGACCTGCGCCCCGCACTGCGGACCAGGGCGTTCGCCCAGCAGCTCCGGGATCTGCTGATGCGCGCCGCCGAGCGGGGCGTCGGCCCGGTCGAGCTGGCCCGGCTGGGGGAGAAGCTGGGTCGCGCCGACTGGCCGGCCGCCGCCCGCTTCCTGCGGGAGTACGTCGCCGTCCTCGCCCTGCGTGATGTGAGCAACCGCGGCTCGATCGCGTACGACCCGGCCGAACTGGTCCGGGCCGCCACCGGCATGCTGCTCGACGACCCCGAGCTGCTGGCGTCCGAGCGCCGCCGGCTGGCCCACGTCTACGTCGACGAGCTCGCCGACACCGACCCCGCCCAGCTCGACCTGCTCGCCGTCATCGCTGGCGGCGGCAAGTCCCTGGTCGCCTTCGCCGACCCGGACTCCTCCACGTACGCCTTCCGGGGCGCCGATCCGGCGGGCGTGACCACCTTCCCGCACCGGTTCCGCACCGCCTCCGGAGCGCCCGCCGCGCAGGTCGTGCTGACCACGTCGTACCGGGCCGGCCCGGAGCTGCTGGCGGCGACCGCTCGGCTGGCCCGCCGACTGCGCGGGCCGGCGGCGCACCGGCGGCTGCGCCCACTGCCCGACGCGCCGCCCGGCACGGTCGAGGTGCGCACCTTCCGTTCGGCGACCAGCGAGTCCGCCTGGCTGGCGCACGCCCTGCGCGAGGCGCACCTGCTCGACGGGGTGCCCTGGTCCCGGATGGCGGTGCTGGTCCGCTCCACCGGCCGGCAGTTGCCGTCGCTGCGGCGGGCCCTGCACACCGCCGGCGTGCCGACCGTGGTGCACGGCGAGGACCTGCCGCTGCACCTCCAGCCCGGGGTGGCTCCGCTGCTGCTCCTGCTCCGCTGCGCGCTGGAGCCCGACCGGCTGGACGAGGAGTCCGCGGTCGCCCTGCTGCACTCGCCGCTGGGCGGCGCCGACCCGCTCGCCGAACGGCGGCTGCGTCAGGGGCTGCGCGCGCTCGCGCTGGCCGCCGGCGACCGGCGCCCCTCCGGCGAGCTGATCGTCGAGGCGCTGCGCGACCCGGCCGAGCTGGCCGCCATCGAGCGGCGCTGGGCGGAGCCCGCCCAGGCGGTGGCGCGCCTGCTGGCGACCGCCCGGCAGGCCGCGGCCACCCCGGGAGCCACCGCCGAGGAGGTGCTCTGGGCGGTGTGGCGGGAGAGCGGGCTGGCCGAGCGTTGGGCCGGCGTGATCACCCGGGGCCGGGAGGCCACCGGCGAGCACGAGACCGCCCAGCGCTGGCGTGCCGAGGCCGCCGACCGGGACCTCGACGCGGTGCTGGTGCTCTTCGACGCGGCGGCCCGGTTCACCGACCGGCTGCCCGGTGCGCGTACCGAGGTCTTCCTCGACCACGTGCTCGGGCAGGACCTGCCCGCGGACACCCTGGCCGCCAGCGCCGACCGGGGCGACGCGGTACGCCTGCTCACCGCGCACGCCGCGAAGGGGCTGGAGTGGGACCTGGTCGCGGTCGCCGGGGTGCAGGAGGGGGTCTGGCCGGACCTGCGGCTGCGCGGCAGCCTGCTCGGCTCCGAGCGGCTGGTCGACGTGCTGGCCGGGCGGGCCGACGGCACCGGCGTACGGGCCAGCCTGGTCGGGCAGACCTCGGCGCTGCTCGACGAGGAACGCCGCCTCTTCCACGTGGCGGTCAGCCGGGCCCGGCACCGGCTGCTGGTCACCGCGGTCGCCTCGGCGGCGGTGGGCGGCGACGATCACGAGGAGCAGCCCAGCCGCTTCCTGCACGAGCTGGGCGGCACCGAACCGCCCCCGGCCGGCGGGGGAGCGGTGGCGGTGAGCCCGGCTCCGGGTCTCCGTCCGACGGGCCCGGGCGGCGACGACGCCGGCCAGGCCCGGGGCGGGCGCGGCACGGACACCGGCGACGACGCCGGCCAGGCCCGGGGCAGCGCCGCGGGAGGCCCGGGGGATCCCGCCGTGCCGGCCGGCCAACCGGCGTCGGACGGGCCGGTGCCGACGGTCGACGCGGAACCGCGGGGCGAGCCGCCGGCCGCCCTGCCGGTCACCCTGCCGCCGCGCGGGCTCACCCTGTCCGCGCTGGTGGCGGAGCTGCGTACCGCGGTGGTCGACCCGGCGGCGCCGTCCACCCGGCGGCACGCGGCGGCGGCGGAGCTGGCCCGGCTGGCCACCGCCGGGGTGCCCGGGGCGCACCCGGACGACTGGTGGGGGCTGCGCGGCCTCTCCGACGACCGGCCGCTGGTCGACGAGGGCGAGTCGGTCCGGGTCACCCCGTCGGCGATGGAGAGCGCCCTGCGGTGCAGCCTGCGCTGGCTGCTGGAACGGCACGGCGGCAGCGCCCCGGCCAGCGCCGCGCAGGGGGTCGGCAACCTGGTGCACGCCGCCGCGATGCTGGCCGAGGACGCCAGCGTCGACCGGACCACCCTGCTGGAGTACGTGGCCGCCCGGTTCGACGCGATCGAGCTGGCCGCCCGCTGGATGGTCGGGCCGGAACGCACCCGTGCCGAGGCCATGGTGGACAAGCTGCTGCGCTGGCTGGCCGGCAACCCGCGCCGGCTGCTCGCCATCGAGCACGAGTTCGCGGTGCGCCTCGACGACCCGCAGCGGCCGGTCCAGCTGACCGGCCGGGTGGACCGGCTGGAGGTGGACGCCGAGGGGCGGCTCGTGGTGATCGACCTGAAGACCGGCAAGTCGACCGCGGTCACCGAGCGGGAGGTGGCCGAGCATCCGCAGCTCGGCGCGTACCAGGCGGCGGTGGAGGCGGGGGCGTTCGCCGAGTACGGCGACGAGTCCGGCGGCGCCGCGCTGGTGCAGCTCGGCACGAGCGCCAAGGAGGCCAAGGAGCAGACCCAGGCCGCCGCGGGGGAGGGGCCGGATGCCGGCTGGGCCACCGCCCTGGTCCGGCGTACCGCGGACACGATGGCCGCCGCCACCTTCGCCGCGGTCGCCAACTCGAAGTGCCGGGTCTGCCCGGTCCGGACGAGCTGCCCGGTGTCCGGGCAGGGCCGTCAGGTGGTCGAGCCGTGACCCAGCCCGCGCTCTTCGGCACCGCCACCACCCCGGCGCCCCGGACCGCCGATTCCGGCCCGCGCTACACCCCCGTGGAGCTGGCGAAACTGCTACGTCTGCCGGCACCCACCCGGGAACAGGCCGCGATCATCGCCGCGCCGGTGGAGCCGCTGCTGGTCGTCGCCGGCGCCGGGTCCGGCAAGACCGAGACGATGGCCGCCCGGGTGGTCTGGCTGGTCGCCAACCAGTACGTGCGACCCGAGCAGATCCTCGGCCTCACCTTCACCCGCAAGGCCGCCGGCGAGCTGGCACACCGGGTGCGTACCCGGCTCGACCAGCTCATCCGCCGGCTGGGCCGGCCACGCCGGGACCCGCACGACGACCCCCTCGCGGGTGAGCCGACCGTCTCCACCTACCACTCGTACGCCGGCCGGATCGTCACCGAGCACGGGCTGCGCGCCGGTTACGAGCCGACCACCCGGCTGCTCACCGAGGCGTCCCGCTGGCAGCTCGTCGACCTGCTGGTACGCAACTACGACGGCGACATGTCCGAGGTGGACCGGATGCCCAGCACGGTCACCGACGCCGTGCTGGCCCTCGCCGGGGAGCTGGACGAGCACCTGGTCGACCCGGACGAGCTGGCCGCCTGGACCGGCCGGTTCTTCGCCGAGGTGCAGTCCCGCCCCGGCCGGGTCTACGCCGACGTGCGCAAGGCGTTGCAGCTCCAGCAGACCCGGCTCAAGCTGCTGCCGCTGGTCCGGGCGTACGCCCGGCGCAAGGACGACTTCGAGGCGATGGACTTCGCCGACCAGCTCGCCCGGGCCGCGCGGGTGGCCCGGGACCACCCCGGTGTCGGGGTGATCGAGCGGGATCGGTTCCGGGTGGTGCTGCTCGACGAGTACCAGGACACCAGCCACGCCCAGGTGGTGCTGCTCAACGCGCTCTTCGGCGGCGGCCACCCGGTCACCGCCGTCGGCGACCCCTGCCAGTCCATCTACGGCTGGCGCGGCGCCAGCGCCGGCACCCTGGACCGGTTCCCCACCGAGTTCGCCCGCGCCGACGGCACCCCCGCAGACGTGCTCAGCCTCACCACCAGCTGGCGTAACCGGCCGGAGATCCTCGGCGTCGCCAACGCGCTCTCGGTGCCGCTGCGGGCGGCCGGTGCCCGGGTGCCGGAACTGCACGCGGCGCGCAGCGTCAAGGACCCGATCCCGCACCGCAGCCCGCGCGGGCAGGCCGCCGGCACCGTGCACTGCGCGTTGCTGGAGACGTACGCCGACGAGGCCGAGTGGATCGCGGAGAGCGTGCTCGCCGCCTGGCGCGGCGCGGCCGGGATGCCCGGCGCGCTGCCCGAGCACATTCCGGTGCCGCACCGCCCCACCACCGCCGTGCTGGTCCGGCTACGCAGCCAGATCCCCGCCATCGAGTCCGCGTTGCGTGCCCGGGGGCTGCCGGTCGAGGTGGTCGGGCTCGGTGGCCTGCTGGACACCCCCGAGGTCCGGGACGTGGTCTGCACGCTGCGGGTGCTCGCCGACCCCACCGACGGGGCGGCGCTGCTGCGGCTGCTCACCGGGGCGCGCTGGCGGATCGGGCCGCGCGACCTGGTCGCTCTGCACCGGCGGGCGAAGGGCATCGCGAGGGCCCGCCGGGAACTGGCCGGCGACGGGGGGCCGGAGATCACCGTGGACGCCCTCGACGAGGCCACCCTGGTCGAGGCGCTCGCCGACCTGGGGCCGGCGCAGGCGTACTCGGCGGAGGGGTACGCGCGGCTGCGCTCGTACGGGATGGAGCTGGCGCTGCTGCGCTACCGGCTGGACCAGTCCCTGCCGGAGCTGATCGCGGACATCGAGCGGACCATCGGCCTGGACGTGGAGGTGGCGGTCCGGGCCGGTCGGGACGGCACCGGCGACGCCGGTCTGGCCCGTGGGCACCTGGACGCGCTCGGCGACGTGGCGGCCCGGTTCTCCGGCGAGACGCCCGGCGCGACCCTGGCCGGCTTCCTCGCCTACCTGGCCGCCGCCGAGGACGAGGAGCGCGGCCTCAGCCCCGGCGAGGTCGAGGTGGTGGAGGGCGCGGTGCAGATTCTCACCGCGCACGCCGCGAAGGGCCTGGAGTGGGACGTGGTGGCGGTGGCCGGGCTGACCCGGGGCGTCTGGCCGGGGCCGGTGCGCAACTCCGACCACTGGCTCGGCGGGTTGGGTGTGCTGCCGTTCCCGCTGCGCGGCGACGCCGACGGGCTGCCCGAGCTGGGCCTTCACGGGGCGGAGGACCAGCGTGGGGTGGCCCGGGCGGTGGAGGATTTCGGCGACGCCTGGCGGGCGCACGACGAGCGGGAGGAGCGCCGGCTGGCGTACGTGGCGGTGACCCGGCCCCGGCGGCTGCTGCTCTGCTCGGGTTACTGGTGGGGGGAGGGGACGAAGAGGTTCCGCGGCCCGTCGGTGTTCCTGCGCGAGGTGCACGACGCCTGCCTGGACGGCGCGGCCGGGCATCTGGTCGACGAGTGGGCGCCGGAGCCGGCCGGAGACGCGGTGAACCCGACCACCGAGGTCGTGCTCCGGGCGGAGTGGCCGGCCGACCCGCTCGGCGCCCGTCGCCCGGCGCTGGCCGAGGCCGCCGCGCTGGTCCGCCGCTACCTCGCCGACCCGGCGGCGGCCCGCCGCGAGACGGCCGGGCTCACGATCGCCGGGCCGGCCGGCGATCCCGGAGCGACGGAAGCCCAGCAGATGGGCGGCCGGGCCGGGACCGAGCGGCCGGCCGGCGGCTCCGGGGCGGTGCCCGGGGGCGACGACACCGGGAGCCGGGGCGATGATCCCGAGGCGGCCCGGTGGCGGCGGGAGGCCGATCTGCTGCTGGCCGAGCGGGCGGAGCTGGCCCGCCGGGCCGAGGCGGTCGAGATCGACCTGCCCGGGCACCTGTCGGTGACCCAGTTGGTGGCGCTGCGCCGCGATCCGGTGGCCCTGGCCCGGGCGCTGCGCCGACCGATGCCCACCGAACCCAACCCGTACGCCCGGCGCGGCACCGCCTTCCACACCTGGCTGGAGCAGCGCTTCGGCGCCGACCGGCTGCTGGACGTGGACGAGCTGCCCGGCGCGGCGGACGACGACGCCGCGCCGGACGAGGCGCTCGCCGAGCTTCAGGAGCGCTTCCTGGCCAGCGAGTGGGCCGAGCGGGTGCCGGTGGAGGTCGAGGTGCCGTTCGCCACCGTGCTCGCCGGCGTGGTGGTCCGGGGCCGGATGGACGCCGTCTTCGCCCGCCCCGGCGGCCGGTACGACGTGGTCGACTGGAAGACCGGCCGGCAGCCCACCGGGCGGGAGGCCGAGGCGGCGGCGGTGCAGCTCGCGGTCTACCGGCTGGCCTGGGCCGAGCTGGCCGGTGTGCCGGTCGAGCGGGTGGGGGCGGCCTTCCACTACGTCCGGGACGGGGCCACCGTCCGGCCGGCCGACCTGCTCGACGCCGACGGACTGACCGCACTGATCGCCGGCGTGCCGGAAGTTCCGCCGGCGGCCGGCCCGCGCCGCCGGCCGTGATACCTTGGCGTCGTTGCAGTTTTGGTTTCCAGAGGCTCTGTGTGCGCCTGGCGGATTGTGGCCCAGGCGCACTTTTGTTGTGTCCGGAGTTCTCCGGACGGGGCGACCAGCAGCGACAGGTGCGCCGGGTGGCGTACCACCATTCCGGCCCGCGACAGGCGCGGGTCGGACCGTTCCGTCAAAGGAGACGAACAATGGCCATCGGCACTGTCAAGTGGTTCAACGCTGACAAGGGCTTCGGCTTCATCACCCCGGACGGCGGCGGCGCCGACGTCTTCGCCCACTTCTCCGCCATCCAGACCTCGGGCTACCGCTCGCTGGACGAGAACCAGCGGGTCGAGTTCGAGGTGACCCAGGGCCAGAAGGGCCCGCAGGCGGAGAACATCCGCCCGCTCTGAGCCGCGCTCCCCAACGTCGGGACACGCGGCGCGCCCCACCCGGGCGCGACGGCGCGGCCGGCCCGCATCCAGCGCGGCCGGCCGGCCGTACAGCCCTTCCCCTTGGGCCGGGACTTCGAGTCGGGAATCAGGCGCGAAAAGGGTCTGATTGACGACAGGCTCGGGCGGCCGGCGTGATCGATGCTTGGCGCGGGGGTGCACGGGCCGGCCGAGCCGGCCACGCGGGAGGGGTGTCATGGCCGGCGATGCCGAGTCGGGGGCGGCGCGTGAGCTGCTGATGGTGTTGCTGGTCGCGGGGGCGGGCCTGCTGCTCGCCGTGCTCGCGGCGTTCGCGCCCTGGCCCCAGTGGCCAGGTCACGCCGCCCCGGCCAGCCTGGTCGAACTGCACGGACCGGACGAGGCGCAGCCTCCGGCGGTCGGGCTGACCGCAGGCTAGCCCCGCCGGCGCGTCATGGCGGTCGGGTGGCTCCTGCCGTGATTCTGTGATGGCCGCGTGATGACGCGGTGATGATGTGTTCTCGCACCATGGCTTCGCCCATTCTGGAGCGATTGGACGAGAACATGCGAGTGTTGAGCAAGCTGCGGGTATGGCGGGTGGCAGCGGTCACCTCCCGGCGTCGGCTGGCCCGTGTCGCGGCCGGCCTGGCCGCCGCCGTGGTCGCCGGGATGATGGCCGTGCCCTCACCGGCGTCGGCCGCCACCGTGGGCTGTGGCAGTGCCTGCGACAACAAGGACCCGCAGACGTACGTCGCCATGGTCGACCAGGCCGGTTACTGCTACATGGACGCGAAGACGGTGTCGACCGCCAGCTACGTCGAGTTGCGGTACAGCCCCTGGTGCCGGACGGCCTGGGGCCGGCAGACCGGCAGCTACGGCTACCTCAGCGGTGTGCTGGTCCGCAGCTACCGCACCGACGGCAGCCTCCGGGCAACCTACGACAGCCAGACCTCGGACGGTGCTTGGTCGCGGATGGCCAACGACAAGGGTCTGCTGGCCCAGGCCTGCTTCTACCAGTACGACAGCGAACTCGACTTCATGAACGACAAGAAGCACGTCCTGTACTGCACGGGCAAATACTGATCGGTCCCGCCGTCGGCGTCCACCCCCGGCCCGCGCCGGCCAGGGTGGACGCCGTCGGCGTAACCGCCGGTGGAGGCCACCGCCCCGGTGGCGTCGGCGACGGCGAGCATGGCCAAAAGCGCGGAGACGTACACGGCGTCAGTTGCCGGCCTGGTCCAGCACGCCCCACCGGCGGCGGATCGCCTTGTCGGCCGCGCCGAAGGCGGCGTCCACGCCGAGCCCCACCACCAGGATGACGATCATGATCGCCATCAGCCGGGGCGCCTCGCTGAGCTCTCGGGCGTAGGTGAGCTGCGCGCCGATCGAGGTCCGGGTGGCGATGACCACCAGCAACTCGCCGGCCATCAGGCTGCGCCAGGCGAACGCCCAGCCCTGCTTGAGTCCGGCCACGATGGCGGGCAGCGCCGCGGGCGCGATGACGTACCGGTAGAGGTTGAGGCCCCGGGCGCCGAGGTTGCGGCCGGCCCGCACCAGCAGCGGCGGCACGTAGTCGACGCCGTGGATGACGCCGTTGGCGACCGACGGCGCCGCGCCGAGCACCACCACGAAGAAGATCGCCTGCTCGCTGAGCTGGAAGAGCAGGATGGCCAGCGGGAACCAGGCGATCGACGGCATGGTCTGCAGGGCGGTGATCATCGAGCCGAGGGCGGCCCGGAGCACCTTCACCCGGGCCACGGCGAGGCCGAGCGTCAGCCCGACGGCGACCGCGGCGGCGAAGCCGACGGCGGCCCGCCGGCCGGTGGTCGCCAGGCCGTCCCAGAGCGCCGAGCTGACCAGGTAGTGGCCGAGGTCCGCGAAGACCGTCGCCGGGCCGGGCAGGGCCCACGGGTCCTTCCAGCCGGTCCAGACCACGCCCTGCCAGATCGCGATGGCCAGGGCCAGCGCGGCCAGCTTCGGCCACAGCGCCGACCAGGCCCGGCGCAGTCGGGTCGGGCTCTGCTCGCGGCCCGCGATCTCCAGCGCGTCCAGGCCGGTGATCTCCGCGTCGGTACGCGACGACCCGGCGAGCGTGTCACTGGCCATGACGGCCCACCTCCGTACGCAGCCGCTCGGTGACCTCGGCGGCGATGGTCGCGATCTCCGGGGAGTCGATCCGGCGGGGCCGGGGCACGTCGACCCGGGTGGACCAGATGATCCGGCCGGGCCGGCTGGAGAGCAGGATGATCCGGTCGGCGAGGCGGGCCGCCTCGCGGACGTTGTGGGTCACGAAGAGCACGGTGAGCTTCCGCTCGGACCAGATCCGTTCCAACTCGTCGTGCAGGATGTCCCGGGTCATCGCGTCGAGTGCGCCGAACGGCTCGTCCATCAGCAGCACCGGCGTGTCCAGCGCGAGGGTACGGGCCAGGGCGACGCGCTGCCGCATGCCGCCGGAGAGCTGGTGTGGGCGCCTGCGACCGAAGTCGGCCAGGTGGACCGTGCGCAGCAACTCGGCGACCCGTGCCCGGCGCTCGTCCCGGGGCAGCCCGCGCAGCTTGAGCGGCACCTCGACGTTCGACTCGACGGTGAGCCACGGGAACAGGGCCGACTCCTGGAACATCAGGCCGGGGTTGATCCCCTCACCGAGGTCGATCTGCCCGCCGCTGACCCGGTCCAGCCCGGCGACCAGGTTGAGCAGGGTGCTCTTGCCGCAGCCGGAGGCGCCGACCAGACAGACGAACTCGCCCGGGGCGACGTCCAGCGTCACCCCGTCCAGGGCCAGGACGGCGTGCTCGCCCTGGCCGTACACCTTGGTCACGCCGCGCAGCGCGACCGAGCCGGTCGCGCCGCGCGGGAGGGTCGTGGTCGACGTCACGGCAGGGTGACCTCGGGCTTGCCCTGCGCCTTGAGTACCTCGTTGAGGTACGTCAGGTCGTAGAGGCCGGTGAGGTCCACGGGCTCGGTCAACTCGACGGCGACCGCGTGGTCCAGGCCGACCTTCAGCGAGGACGGGATCGGGTCGTTGGTGAACTCCAGAGTGGGCCACGCCTGCTTGATCAGCTTGAGGTCCAGCGGTTTGCCGGTGATCTTGCCGATGTGGTCGGAGACGGCCTGCTGGGCCTCGTCCGGCTTGCTGTTGACGAAGTCGTTCGCCGCGACCTGCCCCTCGACCAGCTTCTTCACCACGTCGGGGTGGGCCTTCAGGAACTTGGTGCTGACGATCAGGTTGGTGATCACGAACTTCTTGTCCGGCCAGAGGTCGCGCTCGTCGATCAGCACCTTGCCACCGGCGTTGACCAGCCGGGAGACGAACGGCTCCGGCACCCAGGCGCCGTCGATGGCGCCGCTGGTGAAGGTCTCCACCGTCTGCGCGTTCTCCTGTGGGACGACCTTGACGTCGCCGCCGCCCTCCTTGGTGGCGGTCAGGCCCTGCTCCTTGAGCCAGTAGCGCAGCGCCACGTCCTGGGTGTTGCCGAGCTGCGGGGTGGCGATCTTCTTGCCGCGCAGTTGCTCGACCGACGTGATCCCCGGCTTCACCACCAGCGCGACGCCGCCGGAGGCGGCGCCGGAGACGACCCGGACCGCCTCGCCCTTGGACTTGGAGAAGGCGTTCACGGTCGGGTTCGGGCCGATGTACGTGGCGTCGAGCGCGCCGGAGAAGAGCGCCTCGATGGCGGCCGGGCCGGCGTTGAAGGTCTTCGTGTCGAGCTTGACGCCGCTGCCGAGCGTCTCGGCGAAGATTCCCTTTTCCACCCCGACCACTGCCGGCGCGTGGGTGATGTTGGGGAAGTAGCCGAGGCGCAGCGTCACCGGACCGGATCCGCCGGAGCTGTCGGTGTCGTCGCCGCAGGCCGCGGTGGCGCCCAGGGTGGCCGCGCCGACCACGGCGAGGGTGGCCACGGAGAGCAGTCGACGGAAGGGAAGCCGTCTCATCGGGTATCCAATCCACAGTATTCCTACTTACTTGGTAGGAAGAGTGGGGCAGGCGATGGGCGGCGTCAAGGCCTATCCACGATCCGGGAATGGCGACCCGGAGGGTCCCGGTATTTCCTACCTGTTCGGTGGAGTAAGTGGCACTGGTCGACCGATCGCCACGACGGCCGTCCGGAGTGCCGCGTCACACGGCCGGTGCGGCCGGTGCGGACACGTTAGGGTCGATCCGTGCCGCCGAGAGCGAGAATTCCAGCGACGAAGTACCCGGTCGAGCGGTTCACCCTCGACAACGGCCTGCGGGTGGTGCTCACCCCCGACCGCAGCGCCCCGGTGATCGGGGTGGCGGTGGTCTACGACGTCGGCATCCGGTCCGAGCCGGAGGGCCGCACCGGCTTCGCCCACCTCTTCGAGCACCTGATGTTCCAAGGCTCGGAGAACCTGGAGAAGCTGGCCCACTTCCGGCACGTCCAGGGCGCCGGGGGGACCTTCAACGGCTCCACCCACCTGGACTACACCGACTACTTCGAGACCCTGCCGAGCAACGCGCTGGAACGGGCCCTCTTCCTGGAGGCCGACCGGATGCGCGGCCCCCGGCTGACCGAGGAGAACCTGCGCAACCAGGTCGACGTGGTCAAGGAGGAGATCCGGGTCAACGTGCTCAACCGGCCGTACGGCGGGTTCCCCTGGCTGACCCTGCCGCCGGTCATGTTCGATACCTTCCCCAACGCGCACGACGGCTACGGCTCCTTCGACGATCTGGAATCGGCCACCGTCGCCGACGCCGCCGACTTCTTCCGCCGCTACTACGCCAGCGGCAACGCCGTCCTCGCCGTCAGCGGGGACATCGACGTGGCCGAGGCGACCGCGCTGATCGAGCGGCACTTCGGGGACGTGCCGGCCCGACCCGCCCCGCGCCGGCCCGACTTCGCCGAGCCCGACCTGACCGCCGAGCGACGCACCTCGTACACCGACCGGCTGGCCCCGCTGCCGGCGGTGGCCGGGGCCTGGCGGGTGCCCGACCCGGTGACCGACTTCTCCGGTTACCTGCCGTACGTGGTCCTCGCCGAGGTGCTCACCGACGGCGACGCGTCCCGGCTGGTCGAGCGGCTGGTGCAGCGGGACCGCACGGTCACCAGTCTCGGTGGCTACCTCGGCTTCATGGGCGACCCGTTCGACGTGCGCGACCCCACCGCGCTGCTGCTCCAGGCCCACCTGCCGCCCGGCGGCGACGTCGACAAGGTGCTGCGCACCATCGACGAGGAACTGGACCGGCTCGCCACCGACGGGCTGACCGAGGGGGAGCTGGCCCGCACCCAGGCCCGGATGGCCACCCACCTGCTGCGGGACACCGACGCGGTGCTCGGCCGGGCGCTGCGGATGGCCGTACTCGAACAGCAGCGCGGCGAGCCGGGCCTGCTCAACGAGCTGCCCCGGCTGGTCGGCGAGGTGACCGAGGAGCAGGTCCTCGCCGCCGCCGCCACCCTGCGGCCGCAACGCCGCGCGTCCATTGAGGTCATCCCGGGAGGTGCCCGGTGAGCGCGAGGAGTGAGCCGGGTTTGCGAGCCCCGCAGTCGCGAACGAAGACCGGCCCGGTGAGCGCGAGGAGTGAGCCGGGTTTGCGAGCCCCGCAGTCGCGAACGAAGACCGGCCCGGTGAGCGCGAGGAGTGAGCCGGGTTTGCGAGCCTTGCAGTCGCGAACGAGGACCGGCTCGGTGAGCGCGAGGAGTGAGCCGGGTTTGCGAGCCTTGCAGTCGCGAACGGAGGAAGATCAGTGACGGCAACCGTGGAGACCGGGACCCGGCCGCTGCCGCCGCTCGGGCCCACCCGCAGGCTCAAGGTGCCGACGCAGGCCGAGCGCACGCTCGCCAACGGGCTCACCGTGATCGCCGTACGCCGGAAGGCGGTTCCGCTGGTCGAGCTGCGGCTGTGGATGCCGTTCGGGCGTACCCACCTGGCCCGCGGCGGGATGCTCGCGCAGACCATCCTTTCCGGCACGGCGACGCACACCGCGACCCAGATCGCGGCCGAGCTGCAGAAGGTCGGCGGCGGGCTCTCCGCCGGGATCGACCCGGACCGGCTGATGCTGTCCGGGGCCAGCCTGGTCAGCGGCCTGGGCCGGATGCTGGAGCTGCTCGCCGACGTGCTGACCGGGGCCGTCTACCCCGGTGATTGGGTGGAGACCGAGCGGGACCGACTGGTCGACCGGATCCAGGTCGCCCGGAGCCAGCCCGCTCACCTGGCCCGGACCGCGCTGCTCAAGCGGATCTACGGCAAGCATCCGTACGCGGTGCAGACCCCCGAGCCGGACGAGGTGCGCACGGTTCGGCCACCGGTGCTGCGCAAGCTGCACGCCGAGCGGGTGCACCCGGCCGGCGCGGTGCTGGTGCTGGTCGGCGACGTGCAGCCGGAACGGGCCCTGGACGCCGCCGAACAGGCGCTCGCCGGCTGGGACGGGGCCGGGAAGGTCGTTGAGCTGCCGCCCGCGCCGCCGCTGGAGCCCGGCCCGCTGCTGCTGGTCGATCGGCCCGGTTCGGTGCAGTCCTCGCTGCGGATCGCCCTGCCGGCGGTGCCCCGTACGCACCCCGACCACGCCGCCCTGCAACTGGCCAACCTGCTCTTCGGTGGTTACTTCTCGTCCCGCTGGGTGGAGAACATCCGGGAGGACAAGGGCTACACGTACGGGCCGCACTCGGTGGTGGAGCATTCGGTGGCCGGGTCGGTGCTGGTCGCCGCCGCCGAGGTGGCCACCGAGGTCACCGCACCCGCGCTGCTGGAGACCTGGTACGAGCTGGGTCGCCTCGCCGCCCTGCCGGCCAAGCCGGAGGAGCTGGAGCAGGCCCGCCAGTACGCCCTCGGCACGCTCCAGCTCGGCATGTCGACCCAGGCCGGGCTGGCATCGCTGACCAGCGCGTACGCCGGCAACGGGCTGCGCCTGGACTTCCTCGCCGAGCATGCCGCCCGGCTGGCGAAGGCGACCGTGGACGACGTCGCCGAGGCGGCGGCACGCTACCTCGCACCGGCGAAGGCGGTCACCGTGATCCTCGGTGACGCCGAGCGGATCGCGGAGCCGCTGGCCGCGCTCACCGAGGTCCGGACGGAGCCGGCGTGAGCGAGCGGACCATCGGGCTGAGCAGCGGGGCGGCGGTGTGAGCGGCGAGGTCTGTCCGCCACTGGCCCGGTCCACGCTGGACCGGGCGGCGCACCGGCGTACCGACCCGGACTGGCTCGCCGAGGCGTGGGAGCGGGCCCGGGTGCTGGTGCTGGACTCGACCGACGATGGCCGGGCGCTGGTGCGCGGTGAGGCCGCCCCGCCGGAGCTGGTGCTGGTCGGCCCGGACGAGCTGCCCGAGGTGCCCCGCTCGGTGCCGATGTTCCTCGGCATCGAGCCGGACGGCGTACCGGTCTTCGCGGTGGACGCGCCGCTGCCGGAGCTGCCCGGCACCCGCCGGGTCAGCCTGCGCGACGTGGGGCACCTGCTGGCCGACCGGGACGCGGGGATCTTCACCACCGGGCTCGCCCTGTTGAACTGGCACGTCCGGCACGGCTACTCGTCGATCAGCGGGCACTCCACGCAGGTCGACGAGGCCGGCTGGTCACGGGTCGACGCGCTCGGCCAGCGGGTCTGGCCGCACACGGACCCGGCGATGATCGTGCTGGTCCACGACGCGGTGGACGGCCCGGAGGGGCGCTGCCTGCTCGGCAGCAACGCCGCCTGGGCACACACCCCGGGGGAGCGCCGCTACTCCTGCCTGGCCGGCTACGTCGAGCCGGGGGAGTCGGCCGAGGCCGCCGTGCTCCGCGAGGTCCGCGAGGAGGTCGGCGTCGAGGTCGCGGAGATCTCGTACGCGGGCAGCCAGTCCTGGCCGTTCCCCGGCTCGCTGATGCTCGGCTTCCTGGCCCGCGCCGACGCCGACGAGCCGATCCGGGTGGATCCCGCGGAGATCGCCCACGCCCGCTGGTTCACCCGGCGGGAGATCGGCGCGGCGCTGGCCGGGGAGGTGGTCGACGTGTGCGGGGAGCGGCTGGTCCTCCCGCCGCCCTCCTCGATCGCCCTGTTTCTCGTCCATCGCTGGCTCGACGGCCACTCCTGACCGTGGAGGGCGGCGGGACGTGGCCCCGGCCCGGAACCGTCGTTGCCGCGGCGGTCCCGGGCCGGGAAAACGGGCCGTCGCGGCCGGGTGAGGCAGGGAACGCGGCGGGGGAGCCGGTCCGACCACGACGGACGTCAGCTGTGGTCAGCCGCCGTCCCAGCGGTAGGGGTGACCGGGGTCGGCCTCCTCGAGCGGGAGCACCTTGACCCGGTGCCGGCCGGCGCGTACGGCTCCGACGCACGCCAGAGCCCGGGCCAGCAGCAGGGCGGCGTCCCGGTCCTCGGCGTGGACGACCTGGCGGCGTGGCTCCGGCGTGGTGGTCTCGTCCCGCAGTCGGCCGCCACCGGCCCAGGCGGCGGCGATGTCGGTGTCGGCGGCGGCACGGATCTCGGTGCGGACGATCAGGAACCGCATGGGTGTCCCCCGGGACGGACGGATACGCGCTGGAACTTCCACGTCACTCTTTTGACATGTTACGCCCGGTGTTCGTCTCAGCAAGTGAAACTCGACGATCGTTCGGGGGCGTCGACCGATCGGATGAGTCCAGGTCAGCACCATTGTCGGGGGCGGATACGCGACGGGGCCGTCGGCGCGACGCCAACGGCCCCGGTGCGCTCGGTGGATCAGTTCAGCGCGAACTGACCGTTCTTCGCGCCGGCGATGAAGCCCAGCCATCCGGCCCGGTTGAACAACAGCACCGGCCCGCTCGGGTTCTTGCTGTCCCGGAGCGCCACCGCCGCCGGCCCGGTACGCAGGGGCGCGACCTCAACGCAGTTCGAGGTCTGACTGCGGGTGCTCTTGCGCCAGGCGGCACCGGCCAACTGCTGCGCGAGGTCGCACGAGCTGTTGCGGATCTCGTTCATGGTTCTGCTCCTGATCTGGAGTGCTCCGATGGGGACGAGTGACGCCGCCCGTCCGGACTGCCAGATCCCCGTGGATCACCGGTCCGTCGTCAGGCGGCCCGAGCCGCGGCGGCGCTGGGCCGGCGCCGATGCCGGCCCGAACGCCGCAGTGGACTCGACTGCCGATTCGGTCAGCCGTCCCGTCGCCTCGATGAGCCAGGAGAGGGTGTCCGATGCGGAGAGCGCCGCCGAGCGTAGCCACTCGAACACCACTTTATAGCGATTTAGGGTGTTTGCCTCGGTCGACATGACGTCGGTGAACCCGCCCTCGATGGCCAGGGTCTCCGGGTCGAGCGGATCGGCGAACCGGTAGACCGAGAACGCGGTCGGCGGGAGGTACCAGTCGCCGATCCGGGTGTCGCGCAGCAGCAGGTGCAGCGTCACATTCGGCAGCATGGCCAGCTCGCAGAGGTGGACGATCTGCTCGTGCAGCACCGCCGGTGGGCCGGCCCGCCGGCCGAGCGCCGCCTCCTCCAGCACCGCCGTGTAGCGCGGCGCGTCGGGGGAGCGGGTCAGTAGCGACTGGCGGGCCTGGCGGGCGCGTACCTCGGTCTCCGGGTCCTCGCCCTCCGCGTCGCCGGCCTGCTCCGCCACCCGGGACGCGGAGCTGATCCGGTGCCGGGCGTACCCCGGGGTCTGGAGCAGCCCGGGGACCAGCACCGGGTTGTACTCGGAGATCTCGGCGCAGCCCGCCTCCAGTTCGGCGAAGCCGCGTTGCTGCTGGGTCATCACCGGGAAGTTGCGCAGCCAGCCCCGCATGTCGCCGGCTTCCAGGGTGATCCCCAGCAGTTCCTCGCGCAGCTCATCGTCGGCCTCGTAGAGGGCCAGCAGGACGCCGACGTCGTCGGGATCGGGACGGCTGCGCCCGTTCTCCAGGCGGGACAGTTTGGACGCGGAGGCCCAGCCGATCCGCTCGATGACCTGATCGCCGGTGAGGCCGGCGCGCTCACGCAGCCGGCGCAACTCGGTGCCGAGCCTGCGACGCCGCAGGATCGGGCCTGGTACGGCAGGAGGCACGGTGTCCTCTTTCCGTCGACCGTCGCCGCACGCGACGGTAACTGTATGAAGTTCGGCCCCCACGGTCAGTATGGACGGCGCGACCGGTATCGGAGGTTCCGGCGAGGGCGTGTCTTGCGACAAAAAGTGGACTCTGGAAGGGCGCCTGACCGGCTCGGACGGCATAGCCAGGGCGATCCGTCTTCGCGATCGTCGCGCCGATGGTCCTGGCCGCGCTGGTCGGCTGGCTCGTCGACCGGTACCGGCGTCGGCCGTTCCTCAGGCCCGGCACCACGCCGTCTGGATCATCTACGCGGTGGCGGCCGGTTACCGCTGACCCCACCCCCATCCCGGCCCCTCGCCACCCGTTGCCCGCCGTCGATCATGAAGTTGTCGTCACGACACGCCCTGCTCAAGGGCGATAACTTCGTGATGCCGGGGCGGGACGGGGGCGGGGGCGGGGCGGTGGTGGGTCAGGCGGAGAGGGCGGCCAGGTGCTGCTTGACCTGGGTGATCGAGGGGTTGGTGAGGGCGCTGCCATCGGCGAAACGCAGGGTCGGGACGGTCTGGTTGCCACCGTTGACGCTCATCACGAACTCCGCGGCCTGCGGATCCTGCTCGATGTCGACCACCTCGTACCCGATGCCCTCCCGGTCGAGCTGCGACTTCAGCCGGTGGCAGTAGCCGCACCACGGGGTGGAATACATCGTCAACATGGTCAGGTCCTCCAAGGGGGGAAGGCTCACGCCCGGCCGGATCAGGCCAGGCTAGCCGCTGCAACATCGCGGAGGGCTGAGATGATTCCTTGTTGTGGCGGTTCACTCAGCGGCGGAACGGGTGCTCGCCGGACTGGATCCGGAGCAGCGGTCCGCGGTGACCGCCCCGGCCGGTCCGGTGTGCATCCTGGCCGGCGCCGGGACCGGCAAGACCCGGGCGGTGACCGCCCGGATCGCCCACCGCGCGCTCACCGGCGACATCTCCGCCCGGCACGTGCTGGCGGTCACCTTCACCGCCCGTGCCGCCGCCGAGATGCGGGCCCGGCTCGCCGCGCTCGGGGTGGGCAACGTCCAGGCACGCACCTTCCACGCGGCGGCGCTGCGCCAGGTGCGCTACTTCGCGCCCCGGCTGCTGGACGGGCGCGCCATGCCGGAGCTGCTGGACAGCAAGGTCCGGGTGGTCACCCTGGCCGCCGCCAAGGTGGGCCTGCGCGCCGACCGGGCCGCCGCCCGCGACCTCGCCGGTGAGATCGAGTGGGCCAAGTCATCCCTGGTCGAGCCCGGAGAGTACGTGGTGGCCGCGGCCAAGGCGCTGCGGGAGACCCCGTACGAGCCGGCGAAGGTGGCCGAGGTCTTCGCCGCGTACGAGCGGCTCAAGCGCGGCAACGGCGTGATCGACTTCGAGGACATGCTGCGCGCCGCCGTCTGGGGCGTCGAGGAGCACGCCGACGTCGCCGAGCAGGTACGCGGCCAGTACCGGCACTTCGTCGTCGACGAGTACCAGGACGTCAACCCGCTCCAGCAGCGGCTGCTGGACGCCTGGCTCGGCGGCCGGGACGACCTGACCGTGGTCGGCGACGCCAGCCAGACGATCTACTCGTTCACCGGGGCGACCTCGTCGTACCTGGTCGACTTCCCGCGTCGGTACCGCACCGCCACGGTGGTCCGGCTGGTCCGCGACTACCGTTCCACGCCGCAGGTGGTCGGGCTGGCCAACGCGGTGATCTCGCAGGCCCGGGGCGCCGAGGCCCGGCTGCGGCTGGAGCTGCACGGCCAGCGCGCGCCCGGCCCCGAACCCGAGTTGCGGATCTTCACCGACGAGCCGGCCGAGGCGAACGCGGTCGCCGCCCGCTGCCGGACGCTGATCGACGGCGGCACCCCGGCCCGGGAGATCGCGGTGCTGTTCCGCACCAACGCGCAGTCCGAGGCGTACGAGAAGGCGCTCACCGAGGCGCGGGTGCCGTACCAGGTGCAGGGGGCGGAACGCTTCTTCGAACGGCCCGAGGTGCGGCAGGCGATGGTGGCGCTGCGTGCCGCCACCCGGTCCATCCCTGGGGAGACCCCACTGCCGGCCGCCGTGGTGGAGGGGCTCGCCGCGGTCGGCTGGGCGCCCGACGCGCCCCCGGCCGGCGGTGCCGCCCGGGAGCGGTGGGAGGCGCTCGCCGCCCTGGTCCAGCTCGCCGAGGAATACGCGGCGACGCCGCCGGTGGTGCCGATCGGGGAGGCCGCCGCGGTCGAGCGGCCGGTGACGCTGGCCGACTTCAACGAGGAGTTGGCCAGGCGGGCGGCCCAGCAGCACGTGCCCACGGTGGAGGGGGTGACGCTGGCCTCGCTGCACTCCGCCAAGGGCCTGGAGTGGGACGCGGTCTTCCTGGTCGGCCTCGTCGAGGGCACCCTGCCCACCTCCTACGCCAAGACGCCGGAGCAGGTCGAGGAGGAGCGGCGGCTGCTCTACGTGGGGATCACCCGGGCTCGGGAGTGGCTCTGGCTGTCGTACGCCGCGGCCCGCTCGCCGGGCGGACGGGCCCGGCGGCCGTCCCGCTTCCTGCCGCAGCTCGACCGCTCGGGCGGCACCGAGCGGGCCGGTGCCGGCGCGGCCCGGCGCACCGAGCGACGCCGGACCCAGGTGATCTCCTGCCGGATCTGCGGCGCCACCCTGCTCGCCGGGGCGGACCGCAAGCTCGGGCGTTGCCCGACCTGCCCGTCCGACCTCGACGAGGAGCTGCACGAGCGGCTGCGCGAGTGGCGGCAGCGGGTGGCCGAGGCGCAGCGCGTGCCGGCGTACGTGGTCTTCACCGACGCGACGCTGGTTGCGCTGGCCGAGCGGCGGCCGGGACGCAGCGAGGAGCTGATCGCGATCGCCGGGATCGGACCCCGCAAACTGGGACTTTACGGTGATACCGTGCTGGCTCTGGTGGCGGGCGCGGCGGTGGACGATGTCTGCCCACAGAAAAGTTTTTAGATCTTGCCGTAAATCGTTTGCCCTCGCCCCGAGGCGAGGAATAGCCTCAGAGCACACCTCACGAGCGGCGTCATTCGGGCTGCTCACGGGGGATGAGTCCATGGTCGGCACGAGGAAAGTCAGGGAGGTGGCATCAATGGAGAAGACCTACGTTTACGAGCGTCCGGCGGCGATGCCAGCTGCCTGCGCTCCGCTGTCGGCCGTCCGGGTGGCCCTTGCCGCTCGACCGTCGGTTTCGCAGGTGCACCAGGTCCAGGTTCAGGCCGAGCTGAACCTGCTCATGGCAGCGCTGGCGGAAGTCGAGGGGACCAGTGGCTTCACGGGCATGGGCATCGTCGGCGCCAAGAAGCGCACCGATGTCCGCGGTGTTCCACCTCGAGGTAGACCGGTCTGATCCATCAGACCACCGGCTCACCTCGAGGCCGCGGAACCCGCATACCGGGATCCGCGGCCTCAGTTTTTTTGCACCGCCGTAGTGCCCAAGTACGTCGGAACGCGATCCACGAGATCGAAGTGAGAGAGAGGTGACCGGAGGATGAGTCTGGCGTTGGCCCCGCTCGACATGACCGTCGAGATGGAGGCGAACCTGCCCTGTCGGAAGTTCGACCCCGACCTGTGGTTCTCCGACGCGCCCACCGAGCTGGAGCTGGCCAAGTCGCTCTGCGGGGACTGCCCGCTGCGCGTCGAGTGCCTTGCCGGCGCGGTGGAGCGTGCCGAGCCGTGGGGGGTCTGGGGCGGCGAGATCTTCGAGCGTGGCGCGGTCGTCCCGCGTAAGCGGCCCCGTGGCCGTCCGCGTAAGGAGGACCTCGCCCGCGACGCCCAGCTCCGGGTCGAGGCCGAGGCGCGACTGGCGGCCAGTGGGCTGTCCGAGTCGCGTAACACGGTCCGGCTGGCAGCCTGACAAGTTCCCGATCCACACGTCCCCGCCGGTGTCCCACCGGCCGCGAGAAAGTCGAAACCCATGATGCACCTGCCGAACGGAACCGAGATGCAACTACTTCACGAAGCGTTGTCCAGGGCTCGAATGCCCCGGCCTCAGGCCGGTCGCACCACCACGAGCACTGAGGCAACCCGTTCCGCCCGTAACGTCGCGATGAAGAGCCGCAACCAGTCGGCTCGCGACCTGGGCGTTCTCTAGATCCCTACCGATTACGACGGGGCGGCGGCCGGATGGCCGCCGCCCCCGTGGCGTTCTCCGCCGCGGTCGGCATCCCGGTCGCCTCGTCGTCCCCGGACCGGGGCAGGCCGGCGAGGATCCGGGCGACACGCCCCAGCCCGGCGGTGGCGGGACGCGGCCGGCGCTCAGCTCACCGGGGCGAAGCCGGGCAGCCAGCGCTCCAGGATCGCCCGGTAGGGCGCCTTCGCCTCCAACTGGCAGAGCACCCCGATCGAGCCCAACGTCACCCGGTGGATCATCAGATAGGACGGGGGCAGGTTGAGCTGCCGGCTCAGCTGGAACGAGGGCGATCGGGGGCTGGCCAGCCGGGTGGCCTCGGAGCGGAGCCAGGCCCGGGTGAACCGGAACTCATCCTCGGCGACCGGCGTCAGCATCGGCTGGAGCCACTCCAGGAGCGCCTGCGCGTCGATCGGCTCGGTCTGGCTGACGAAGCCCTCCTCGCGCAGCCCGGCCACCACCGCGTCCGCCTCGCCGCGCAGGGCCATTCCGGCGAGCCGGCCGATCGGCTCGGGGGTGCCCTCCGGCATCCGCGCCACCGCGCCGAAGTCGATCACACCGAGCCGGCCGTCCGGGAGCAGCCGGAAGTTGCCCGGATGCGGGTCGGCGTGCAGCAGCCCGGCGCGCATCGGCGCCGACAGGTGCAGCTCGGCCATCAGCCGGCCGGCATCGTCGCGCTGCTGCTCGGTGCCGTTCCGGATGATCTCCGCGAGCGGGATGCCCTCCACCCATTCGGTGATCAGCACCCGGGGCGAGGCGTCCAGCACCGCCGGGATGAAGATCTCCGGGTCGTCGGCGTACGCCGCGGCGAAGGCCCGCTGCGACTCGGCCTCCAGCTCGTAGTCCAGCTCCTCGGTGATCCGCTCGCGCAGCTCGACGAGGAGCGGCTTGACGTCCAGCCCGGGCTGGATCGCGCGGAACATGCCGCCCAGCCGGGAGAGCTGCTTCAGGTCGGCGAGCAGGGCGTCCCCGGCGCCCGGGTACTGGATCTTCACGGCGACGTCCCGGTGGTGCGGTGCGCCGCCCGGGCCGTACCCCGGGTCGCGCCAGACCGCGCGGTGCACCTGGCCGATGCTGGCGGCGGCGGCCGGGGTGTCGTTGAACTCCACGAACCGGTCCCGCCAGTCCGGCCCGAGCTGCTCGGCGAGCACCTTGTGCACGGTCGCCGCGGGCAGCGGCGGGGCGGCCTCCTGGAGCTTGGTGAGCGCCTGGCGGTAGGGCCCGGCGATCTCCTCGGGCAGCGCCGCCTCGAAGACCGACAGCGCCTGCCCGAACTTCATCGCCCCGCCCTTGAGTTGCCCGAGCACGCTGAACAGTTGCTCGGCGGTGCGTTGCTGGATCTCGGCGGAGATGACGTCGGACGCGAGCCCGGTGACCCGCTTGCCCATGCCGAGGACGGTCCGGCCGGCGAAGCCGAGCGGCAGAGCGGCGAGCTTGGCGGTCCGGGACACGGCCCGGCGCGGGATGTCGGTCACCCGGTCATTGTTACCGACTCGACGGCCCCCCTGCTGCTGCGAGCCGGGAGCGGGTGATGCCGATTCGGGTCGGGCGGCGCCCGGAACACCCACAGGAGGGGTGCGGCGGCCACTGACGGCGGCGGAACCGGCCGGCCCCGGCGATCTCGACGGCGCAGCCGGGGGTCTCCGGAACGCCACCGTCGAGGTGGGCCAGCGCCTCCGCCGCCGCGTACGCCGCCGCCGCCAGCCGGGTGGTGGCGGCGCACGGGCGCTCGGTCTCGTCGGTCGCGAGCTGGGCGGCGAGCGCCGGCCAGTCCGGGTCACGGTCGACCCGGTGCAGGTCGAGACAGTTCAGGCAGGGCCCGGCCGGTGGCCGCACCAGCGGGCCGATCACCGGCACCCCGCCGCGCAGGTCGATCAGGAGGTGGGGCTGCCGGCGCTGCGCGTACCGGGCGGCCAGCAGCGCCGCGGGACGGTCCGTGCCGAGCTGGATCACCAGGTCGACGCGGCCGTGCGGGAGCGGCCCGGTCTTCGTCCCCGGCGCGCACCGGACGAGCGCGTCACGGACGGCCGTGGCCAGCGGCCGGCCCAACTCGGCAACGCTCAGGCCGGTCCCGACCAGGTCGCCCGCGCGGACCGGGCCGGCCAGGTCGGGCGCCACGTGGCCGACGCCGGCCTGGGCCAGCGCGACGGCGACCGCCCCGCCGAGCCGGCCGGCCCCGGTGACCAGCACGCGGGCCGCCCGGCGGCGGCGCAGGACCTGGGCCGGGGTGGCGGGGAGCCCGGCGGGGGTCAGGGGCAGGGCCGCGGCCTCGTCGGCCAGCCGGGCCCGGACCGGCCCGGCGAGGTCGCGGGGCAGCAGGCTGTGCGCCGGTACGACGAGACCGGCGGCCCGGAGCGTGTCCAGCAGAACCCGGGCCTCGTCCGGTGGCACCTGGACCATGGCCGCGTACGCGAGGACGGCGCGCTCGCTGCGGGTGCCGTCCAGCAGGTCGAGCAGGCGGGTGGCCGAGGGGTTGGCCACCTCCAGCAGGACGGCCCGGCCCGGTTCGAGCCCGAGTTGGAGGGTGTGGCGGTCCCGCCAGAGTCGGGTCAGGCCTGGCAGGAGCGTCGGACGGGCGAGCGGGGTGCGGGCGGTCATGCCACGAATCGTTACCGTATCCGCGCTGTCCGTGGCTTGTTGTCCACAGGTGCGCCCGACCATATCCAGGGCTGTCCACAGGAAAAGCCGGCTTATCCACAACCGGGCGGTAACCGGTGTCGGTCGGCCGACAGTCACCGGCCGGACGTGACGCGGGGGAGGGCGACCGATGGCCGGTCGTCCCTCCCCCACGCGACCCGGCTACGAAGGTGCCGGCGGGCCCACGTCTGCCGGTCCGCCCGGCGGCACCTTCGTGGGTCAGACCTTGGCCTTGCCGAGGATGCGGTTCACTGTTGTGCCGCACACCGGGCACTTGCCCTTGGCCATGTTCATGCCGGTCTTCGAGACCTCCACGCGTCCCTCGAAGTCCCGCTTCTCCTTGCACTTGACGCAGTAACCGTTGTACGTCTGGGCCTGGTCGGCCACGCTAGCCCTCCTCGTCTCGTCCGCCGGGCACGCCCAGCGGGTTTCCCTGCGGCGGGCCACCGTGGCTCCGGCGCCGGGGGTTTCGGCGATCACGCGCGTGACCGCCGGTTGGCGGACCCTACCCAGCTCTGGGCGGTTCCATGTCAGCTGTACGTCGACTCTGTGAGCAAGCCGACGACGAGAGTGTGCATGCCGGGTTAGGTCGGATAAGTCAGTTTGGCGGGGACACGCCGGGTGAATGCACTCAGATTCCCCTTCGGGCAGCCCCCCGCGACGTCCCGTCCGTAGATCACCTAACGTGTGCGAGGGGCGATGGGTGACGGCCTGCGGGCCGGTTCGGATCGCCACGAAGGGTGACCGGAGCCAATTGGGTGGGTACCGCAACGAAAATTTTCAGGACTCCCCGCGACCAATCATCATTTTCCGGGCGCGTGTCGTCGTGTTGACTCTTGCGGACCCCTGGTCAGTACGCATTAGCTTGCCTTCGTGACAGTCATCCGAGGCTGCGCGGAGCGGTAATGGCCGGGACGCGGAAGCCGGTCGTCGAGGTGCGGCGCAGTCAGCGCCGGCGACGTACAGTGTCCGCGTATCGGGACGGGGAACGGGTCGTGGTGCTCATCCCCGACCAGTTCTCCCGGGCCGAGGAGAGCGAGTGGGTCGACCGGATGCTGGCCCGGCTCGCCGCCCGGGAGGGCCGGCTCGCCCGCTCCGACGCGGAGCTGCTGGCCCGGGCCACCCGTCTGATCAACCTCTACCTGCCCGAGCACCGCACCGTGGCCGCCCCGGTCAGTGTTCGCTGGGTCACCAACCAGAACGGTCGCTGGGGCTCGTGCACCCCCGCCGACCGCACCATCCGGATCTCCCACCGGATCCAGGACATGCCCGACTGGGTGATCGACTATGTGCTTCTGCACGAGCTGGCACACCTGATCGTGCCCAGCCACAACGCGCAGTTCTGGGGCCTGGTCGGCCGGTACCCGAAGACCGAACGGGCCCGGGGCTACCTGGAGGGCGTCGCCTCCGTCGCCCTGGCCGGCTGAGCCGAGGGCACCGGCCACGGGCGGCCCGCGCGGCGCGGCCCGGGTTAGGGTCGGGCATGAACCGACGTGTGGTGGTGGCGTTGCTCGGGCCGGTGACCTGGGCGCCGCCGGGGATCGATCCGACGCGGTGGCGCACCGCGCTCGCGGAGGACGTCGTGGACCTGCTCGCCACGCTCAACGAGGTGGAGACCGCGGTGGCGGTGCCGGCCGGGGACCGCTGGCTGGCCGACGCCGTGGTCTGGCCCGGCACCACGGTGTACGAGGTGCGCGAGCCCACGGCCAACGCCGTGTTCGCGGCGTTGGCCGCCGACCACGCCGCCACCAGCGCCGACGAGGCCGGGTCGCCGGGCGGTGCCGCCGCGCCGGCCCGGTACGACCAGGCGGCGGTGGTGGCCGCCGACGCGCCCGACCTGCCCGGGCTCACCGTCGCCAAGCTGCTCCGGCCGCTGTCCAGCCGACCGGTGGCGGTCGCCCCGGTGGAGGGGAGCGGCCCGGGGCTGCTCGGCGTGGCCGCGCGGCTGCCCGTACCGGACTGGTTGCCCGAGGTGGACCTGGCGACGGCGGCGCCGGCCGACGTGCGCGCCGCCGCCCCGCGCCCGGGGGACGTCGCCGTCACCGCGGGCTGGCGCCGGCTACGCGGCCCCGCCGACCTGGCGGCCCTCGACCCGGCCTTCGACGGCTGGGACGCCACCCGCGCCCTCCTCTCCCCGCACCCCCACTAGGGCCAGCGGAGCCACAAATGCCGGGAGTGGTGGCCTCGACGCGCGGTTGAGACCACCAGTTCCCGGATGTTGTGCGGTGGAACGGGGTGGGGAGGGATCAGGGCTTGTCGTCGTCGGTGGGAGGGTGCTCCTCGGGGGCGCCGGGGGCGGTGAAGTCGAAGTTGGCCAGCTCCTCGTCCAGGTCGCTGGTCGTCGCCGCGAACGCCTCCGGGTTGGCGAAGTCGTCGTCCGACGGGAGCAGGTCCGGGTGACCCCAGACCGCGTCCCGGCCGGCGATCCCGCGGTGCTCGGTGAGCGCCGCCCAGAGCACCGTCGCCTCGCGCAGCCGGCGGGGCCGCAGCTCCAGACCGACCAGGGCGGCGAACGTCTGTTCGGCCGGCCCACCCGCGGCACGGCGCCGGCGGAACGCCTCGCCGAGGCGTACGACGTTGGGCAGCCGGTCGCCCGCGGCGCTGTCGACCACGTGGCACACCCAGCCCTCCACCAGGGCGAGCACGGTCTCCAGCCGGGCCAGGCTGGCCTTCTGCGCCGGGCTGTCCTCGGGGGTGAAGATGCCTTCCAGGGCGATCGCCTGCATCGACTCCGGGTCGGTCGGGTCGACCCGACCCATCGCCTCCTCGATCGCCTCCCGGTTGACCCGGATGCCGGCGGCGTAGTTCTCCACCGCGGTGAGCACGTGCCCGCGCAGCCACGGCACGTGCTGGAAGAGCCGCTGGTGGGCGGCCTCGCGCAGGGCGACGTAGAGGCGTACCTCGTCCTCGGGCAGCTCCAGGCCCTCGCCGTACGCCCGGATGTTGGCCGGGACGAGCGCGGCGGTGCCGGCCGGGCCGAGCGGCAGGCCGATGTCGCCGGCGGAGAGCACCTCGGCGGCGAGCGAGCCGAGCGCCTGGCCGAGCTGGCCGCCGAAGAGCGCGCCGCCCAGCGTGGCGACCATCGACTGCATCGGGCCGAGCTGGGCCCGGGCCTCCGGGGGGACCAGGTCGCCCATCGCGCCGACCATCCGGCTGGCCACCGGGTCGCAGAGCTTGCGCCACACGTCGAGGGTTTTGTAGATCCACTCGTTGCGGTTCCAGGCGACCGACGTCCGGATGCCGGAGGGCCACGAGGTGGCCGGCTCCAGCCAGAGGTCGGCGATGCGCAGCGCCTCCTCCACCGCGTTGCGTTCGAACGGCGAGACCGCCGGGTCGCCGGCGGCGGCGAGCTGACTCGCGGCCACCTGCCGGGCGAGGTCCCAGTTGACCGGTCCGCTGCCCGACGCGGAGAGCAGATGCTGCAACTGCGTCATGAACTGCTGCATCTGTGCGGGGTCGTTGGGGTCTGGTGGTTGCCCACCCGGGAGCGCGAAGCCGAACGGAATATCAGGCACGTCGTCTACGGTACGCGGCCGGTCACAGTTCGGCCCCGCGCCGCCCGGCGGCAATGCGGACCGGATGACACCGCGTCGCAGGTCGCGCCTGTCGGCGTTGCGCTGAGGGCGAAGTACGCCGGTCGTCCGGCCGGAGCGACGGGCCCGGCTCGGTACGCTCTGCCGCATGAGACGTCGCGGCGTGACCGTACTCCTCGGTGCACTGCTCACCGCCCTGCTCAGCATCGGGGTGCTGAGCGTGCCCATCCCGTACGTGGTGCTCGGTCCCGGCCCGACGGTCAACACCCTCGGCACCTCGAACGGCAAGGAGATCATTCAGGTCGACGGCCGCCCGACGTCCACCTCCGCCGGGCAGTTGCGGCTCACCACGGTCGGGGTGCAGCCCACCGTCCGGCTCCGCTCGGCGCTGGCGGGCTGGTTCTCGAAGGACGAGGCGGTGGTGCCCCGCGAGCTGGTCTACCCGCCGGGTGAGTCGCAGCAGGAGATCGAGAAGCGCAACGTCGAGGACTTCCAGAACTCGCAGACCAGCGCGGAGACGGCGGCCCTGCGCGAACTGGGCTACCCGGTCCAGGTGCTGGTGAAGGCGGTCACCGCCGGCGGGCCGTCGACGAACGTGCTCAAGCCCGGCGACGTGCTCACCTCCGTCGACGACCAGCAGGTGACCAGCGCCTCCCGGCTCACCGAGCTGGTCCGGGCCAAGCCGGCCGGCACCGCGTTGAAGATCGGGTACGTCCGGGACGGGCAGCCCGGCACCGCCACGGTGACCAGCCGGGAGCAGGACGGTCGACCGCGGATCGGCGTCGAGATCGACCAGCAGCAGCCGCACCCGTTCACCCTGAAGATCGACCTCGCCGACATCGGCGGACCGAGCGCCGGGCTGATGTTCGCCCTGGGCATCATCGACAAGCTGGAGCCGGCCGACCTGACCGGGGGGAAGATCATCGCCGGCACCGGCACCATCGACGACGAGGGTCGGGTCGGTCCCATCGGCGGCATCGCCCAGAAGCTGGTCGGCGCCAAGGAGGCCGGGGCCAAGGTGTTCCTGGTGCCCGCCGACAACTGCGCCGAGGCGGTCAAC
Source organism: Micromonospora eburnea (assembly GCF_900090225.1). Lineage (NCBI taxonomy): Bacteria > Bacillati > Actinomycetota > Actinomycetes > Micromonosporales > Micromonosporaceae > Micromonospora > Micromonospora eburnea. The sequence continues at coordinate 6,216,379 of NZ_FMHY01000002.1, read as the reverse complement.
AACCCGCAGCCGGGCCTGCCGCTGCTGAAGGTGACGTCGTTGGAGGACGCGCTGAAGGCGCTGGAGACGCTGCGCGCCGGGGGGCAACCGACCCGCTGTTGAGGGGTCCGCGGTGACCGCGTGCAGGATCGTGACGTGACCTTGACCCGACGTGTTCAGGAACACCCCGTACTCTGGGTGCCTGGTCGGAGCCGATCACATCGAGCGTGCGGAGCCAAACAGTGGTCATGCGTAGCAGCCCCCTGCCGAGAATGAGCCGGCGCGGACGCGTCACCATCGGGGTCCTGATCGGGGTGTTCCTGCTGTTCACCCTCCTCGGTTGGGGCGTCAACGCGTGGACCGACTGGCTCTGGTTCGAAGAGGTCGACTACACCCAGGTCTTCACCGAGGTCCTCGTCACCCGGCTGGTGCTGTTCCTCGTGGTCGGGGTCGGCCTGGCGGTGATCATCGCGGGCAACCTCTGGCTGGCGCACCGGCTGCGGCCCCAGTTGCGCCCGCACTCGCCCGAGCAGGCGACCCTGGAGCGGTACCGGATGCTGCTGAGCCCCCGGCTCGGTACCTGGATCGCCCTGGTCTCCGCCGCCATCGGGGTCTTCGCCGGGTTGTCCGCGCAGAGCCGGTGGGGCCAGTGGATGCTGTTCCGCAACGGCGGGGACTTCGACGTGAAGGACCCGGAGTTCGGCGTCGACGTCGGGTTCTACGTCTTCCAGCTGCCGTTCTGGCGCTACCTGCTCGGCGTCGGCTTCACCGTGGTGGTGCTGTCGTTGCTCGGCGCGCTGGCCGTGCACTACATCTACGGCGGGGTGCGGCTGCAGGGCGTCGGCGACCGGATGACCAACGCCGCCCGGGCCCACCTGAGCACGTTGGTCGCCGTCTTCGTCCTGCTCAAGGCGGTCGCGTACGTGCTGGACCGGCGGGCGATGCTGCTGGAGTACAACGAGGGTGCCAAGCTCTACGGCGCCGGCTACGCCGACGTGAACGCCCTGCTCCCGGCAAAGGAGATCCTGGCGTACATCTCGATCGTGGTGGCCATCGCGATCATCGTGTTCTCCAACGCGGTGATGCGGAACCTGGTCTGGCCCGGCATCGCGCTCGCCCTGCTCGGCGTCTCGGCCGTGGCGATCGGCGGCATCTACCCGTGGGCGGTGCAGACCTTCGAGGTGAAGCCGAGCGCCCGCGACAAGGAGGCGCCGTACATCCAGCGCAGCATCGAGGCGACCCGGGAGGCGTACGGGCTGAGCGGCGCGAAGAGCAGCGCGTACGCGGCGAGCAATCTTGTCCCGCCGGCGAGCCTGGCCACCGACACCTCGGTGGTGTCGAACATCCGGCTGCTCGACCCGCAGCTGGTCTCCGAGACGTACACCCAGCTCCAGCAGGTGCGTGGCTTCTACGACTTCGGCGCGAAGCTGGACATCGACCGGTACACGGTCGACGGCAAGACCTCCGACTACGTGGTCGGCCTCCGGGAGATCAACTACAGCGAGCTGACCCCGCAGCAGAGCAACTGGATCAACCGGCACACCGTCTACACGCACGGGTACGGCCTGGTGGCCGCCCCCGCCAACCAGGTCTGCAACGGCGTGCCGTACTTCGTCTCGGGCTTCCTGGGCGAGGCGGCGAAGGAGACGCAGGGCTGCTCGTCGACGACCGAGGAGATCCCGGCCGAGCAGCCGCGGATCTACTACGGCGAGCGGATGACGGCCGACGACTACGCGATCGTCGGGCAGACCGGCGACCGCAACGGGGAGTTCGACCGCCCGATCTCGACGGGCGGCGAGCAGTACTACACCTACACGGGCAAGGGCGGCGTCAAGATCGGCTCGTTCACCCGGCGGCTGCTCTACGCGATCAAGGAGCAGGAGTCGAACTTCCTGCTCTCCGAGGCGGTGAACAAGGACTCCAAGCTGCTCTACGTGCGCAACCCGCGGGACCGGGTGGAGAAGGTCGCGCCGTTCCTCACCGTGGACGGCGACCCGTACCCGGCGGTGGTGAACGGCCGGGTCCTGTGGATCATCGACGGCTACACCACGGCCGCGACCTACCCGTACGCCGACCGGGTCAACCTCCAGACCGAGACGGCCGACGAGCTGACCGGGCGGGGCACCTTCCAGCTCGCCCGGGAGAACGTCAACTACATCCGCAACTCGGTCAAGGCGACGGTCGACGCGTACGACGGCACGGTGCGGCTCTACCAGTTCGACGACACCGACCCGGTGCTCAAGGCGTGGAACAAGGCGTTCGGCGGCGACCTGGTGCGGCCGAAGAGCGAGATCACGGCGGAGCTGGCCGCGCACTTCCGCTACCCGGCGGACCTGTTCAAGGTGCAGCGCAACCTGCTCACCCGGTTCCACGTGACCGACCCGGGCGACTTCTACTCCGGCCAGGACTTCTGGGAGGTGCCGAACGCGCCGGACGCGCCGGACAGCGGGCAGAAGCAGCCGCCGTACTACCTCTTCACCCAGTTCCCCGGCCAGGAGGGGCCACGCTTCCAGCTCACCTCCGCGGTCACCCCGAACCGCCGGCAGAACCTCGCCGCGCTGATCTCCGGGTCGTACGTCGACGGTCGTCCACAGCTGGAGGTGCTTGAGCTGCCGGACCAGACCCGGACCGGTGGCCCGGTCCAGGTGCACCAGCAGATGACCAACGACGGCGACATCCGCCAGCAGCTCAACCTGCTCCAGTCCAACCAGGCGCAGGTGCAGTACGGCAACCTGCTCTCGCTGCCCTTCGCCGACGGCATGCTCTACGTCGAGCCGGTCTACGTGAAGAGCAACCAGCAGGACGCGTTCCCGCTGTTGCAGAAGGTGCTGCTCTCGTACGGCGACGGCAGCTCGTACGTGGTGCTGGCGAACAACATCAACGACGGCATCAAGCAGCTCGTCGAGAAGGGCAAGCGGGGGGCTGGCAACTCGCCCGCGCCGGGCGGTACCCCGCCGACCGGTGGGACTCCGCCGACCGACGGTGGCACCAACCCGCCGGTGCTCACCGGCGAGCTGGCCCAGGCCGCCGACAAGGTGCAGAGTGCCATCGCCGAGGTGAAGGCCGCCCAGACGTCCGGTGACTTCGAGCGGTACGGCCGGGCGTTGAAGGCGCTGGACGAGGCGATGGCCGCGTTCCAGCAGGCGCAGGCGGCGGCCAATCCGTCGCCCGCCGCGTCGTCCAGCGCGAGCCCGTCCGCGTCGCCGCCGGCCTCGCCCTCGCCGTCACCGAACGGCTGACGCCGGCCCGACCACCGAGCCCGCGGCCCGAAGACCCGTAGCGGTCCCGGGCCGCGGGCTCTCGTCGTCTTCCAGGGGGCGTACGCCCGGGCCTGGGATGGGGCCGTTTTGCGCCCGCTGGGGTCCGTGCGCTACTGTTAACGGACCGACGCGGGGTGGAGCAGCTCGGTAGCTCGCTGGGCTCATAACCCAGAGGTCGCAGGTTCAAATCCTGTCCCCGCTACCACGCCGGAACGGCCCCGAGGATTTCCTCGGGGCCGTTCCGTTTCTCCCGTCCTTCGCGGCTGCGGTGGCGATCGTCGGACCCGGCTGATCTCCACTGCGGCGATGCGATAAGCTGTACGAGCCGACGCGGGGTGGAGCAGCTCGGTAGCTCGCTGGGCTCATAACCCAGAGGTCGCAGGTTCAAATCCTGTCCCCGCTACTCGTCACGAAAGGCCCCGGAGTGCGCTCCGGGGCCTTTCGTCTGTTCCAGCCCAGCGTGGTCCGGTTCTTTCTGGTTGCGCTCTTCGGCGAGGATGGGGTCATGTCTGCTTGGAACAGGTGGTGGGGCCGGCTCGGTGCGGTCCTCGGCGGGATCGTGCTGTCGGTGTTCGTGCCGGTCGCGGCGTGGGCGTCCACGGGCACCGGCGAGCTGGTGGTGGAAGCCGCCCGGCGGCGCCGGGGCGGCTTCGGCTTCCTCGGGCTGTTCTGCTGCCTGGTGGTGGTCGGGGTGGTCGTGCTGCTGGTGCTCCTGCTGATGCGGCTGACCCGCCGCCGGAGTGGCCCGCCGCGCTGAGCGCACCGTCCGGCCCGTTCGGCACGCCGGGTGCGTCCGCGCTCCCGGGCCGCCCGGCCCGGGAGCGGCGGTGGTCACTCGGCCAGGGCCGCGTTCGCCTGGGCCATGAAGCGGGAGGTCGCCGCCCGGGCGCCCGACGACTTGGTGCGGATGCTCTCGGCGGCGGCGACGAGCAGAGTACGCACCCGCGCGTGCCCCTTCGGCGGCGGCGCGGGCGCGGGCCCCATCAGGTCGGCCAGGTCGGCGCCGAGAGCCGCCACCCGCTTTCCCGACCGGTCGGTGATGTCCTGCTCGACGAACCGCCGGACCGGGACGCTGGCGTTCAGGCCGCGCTCGGTGCCGAGGACCCGACCGGCCGCCACGTTGGTGGTCAGGAAGTTGATCACGTCGATCACCAGCTCAGGGTGGCGGGTGCCCCGGAAGGCCGCCCAGTACATCGACGCCCGGGGCCACTGGGCGGCCGGGGGGCCCGGAAACGTGGTCATGCCCAGCTCGTCGTCGGTGAGCCGCTGGAGTTCCGGCAGCTCGTGCGACCAGGCGAAGGACGCCGCGGCCTGCCCGGTGACCACGGGCTGGCGGGTCAACTCGCCGCTGTCCGTCAGCTCCACCAGCCCGCCGGTGGTCGTGGCCCGGTTGAGGCGGGCCACCTCCCAGAACTCGAACCAGTCGAGCAGTTCGGCCGAGCTGAAGCCGAGCTGTCGCCCCCGGTAGAGCTCGCCGCCCTGGCCCCGCAGCCAGAGCCAGAGCGCCCGGTAGTCGCCGGAGGCGTCCATCATGCCGGCCACCCGGTTGCCGGAATCCCGGGTGACCCGGGCGGCCCACTGCAGGTAGTCCTTCCACGGCATCCCGGCGCCTGGCTCAGGCAGCCGCAGGCGGCGTAGCAGGTCGCGGTTGTAGACGAGCGTGGCGTTGGTCTGCGCGGCGGGGACAGCCCTGGTCCGGCCCTCCACCTGGCCGTAGCGGGCCAGGTGCTCCGGCAGGCCGCTCAGGTCGAGCCGCTGGTCGGCGACGTACGGGTCGAGGTCGAGGACGATCTCCCGCTGGGCGTACTCGGTGAGCACCGTGTCGTCGATCTGGAACAGGTCGGGCACGTTGCCCCCGGTGGCCTGGGTGGCCAGCCGGTCGTAGTAGCCGGTGAGACCCTGCGAGGTGAACCGGAACCGGACCCGGGGGTTCTGCTGCGAGTAGAGGCGCAGCGCCTGCTCGGTCGCGGTGGACCGGCGGGTCCCGCCCCACCAGAACACCGACAGCTCGACCGGCCCGTCGTCGACCCGGGCGTCCTCCTCCGGCCCGCAGCCGGCCAGCCCGCCGGCGAGCAGCGGCAGCCCGGCCAGCGCGCCGAGGATCCGCCGCCGGTCGACGTGGGGACGGGGCACGGGCTGCGGAGTGCGCACGGGGCTCTCCTGGAGCGGGGCGGCTGCGGCGTACGGATCATTTACCCAGGGCGCGGGCGACGGTGTCAACGCCGGGCCGGTGCCGTCGATCGTGCCGGCGGGACGGCCGGTGGCCGCACCGGGCGAGGGTCCGGTCGCGTGGTGTACTAGGCGCCGTGGAACTTCTGCACTCGGGCAAGGTCCGGGACGTGTACGCCGACGGCGACGACCTGCTCCTGGTCGCCTCCGACCGGATCTCCATCTACGACGTGGCGCTGCCGACCCCGATCCCGGACAAGGGCCGGTTGCTCACCGCCCTGTCGCTGTGGTGGTTCGAGCAGCTCGCCGACCTGGTGCCAAACCACGTGATCTCGGCCACCGACGTGCCGGCGGAGTTCGCCGGCCGGGCGATCCGCTGCCGGCGGCTGGAGATGGTCCCGGTCGAGTGCGTGGCCCGGGGCTACCTCACCGGCGGCGGGTTCACGGAGTACCAGCGCACCGGCGCGGTCTCCGGTGTCGAGCTGCCCCGGGGCCTGGTGGAGGCGTCGATCCTGCCCGAGCCGATCTTCACTCCGTCGACGAAGGCGCCCAAGGGCGAGCACGACGAGCCGATCACCTACGCGCAGGTGGTCGACAAGCTCGGCGCGGAGACCGCCGAGCGGCTGCGGCAGATCACCCTCGACGTCTACCGACGCGGCGCGGAGATCGCTGCCGATCGGGGCATTCTGGTCGCCGACACCAAGATCGAGCTGGGCTGGGCGCCGGACGGCAGCCTGGTCCTCGCCGACGAGCTGCTCACCTCCGACTCGTCCCGGTTCTGGCCCGCCGAGTCGTACCAGCCGGGCCGGGCCCAGTTCTCCTACGACAAGCAGTACGTCCGCGACTGGGCCACCGGCAGCGGCTGGGACCGGCAACCGCCGGCCCCCGAGGTGCCGGCCGAGGTGGTCGAGGCGACCCGGGCGCGCTACGTCGACGTCTACGAGAAGCTGACCGGCAACCGCTGGGCCTGACGCCCCGCTTCCCTGGGCGGCTGCGGAGCGCCCGGGAAGCGAGGCGTGCGCCGTCCGACCCGTCCTGGAAGGGCCGGCGCGGCCGGGTCAGTGGTTCCAGGCGTCGCCGTCGAAGCCCAGCGACCAGATGTTGTCCACGATGCCGCCCGGGCCGAAGACGGTGTTTCCCTCGCCGTCGTCACCGGCCGGCGCGATCTGCGTCAGGAGGCCGAACATCAGGGATCCCGGCCCGTTGGGCGAGCCCGCGACGTGCTTGCCACTGTTGTGGATCCCGTAGCCGACGAAGTCCCGCTCCCACTTGGAGAGGAACCCGACGGCCACGTTGTCCAGCCCGTCGATGGTGGCCTGGACGAGGTTCTTCAACACGTCGGTGTTCCCGGTGCCCAACTGCATCCCGACGTCGACGGCCAGTGCGGCTCCGACGGTCGCGGCGCCGCCGGTGGCGATCACCTCGGCGGTCGCCTCAAGGCTCTTCAACAGGGCCAGCGCGGAGGCGGCGAACGAGTTGGCGGTCGCCTCGGCGGAGGCCGCCGCGGGCGCGCCGACCACGGTGGCCGCCGCCGCCGCGATGAAGACGGCGAAGGCGAAGAGGACCGTGCAGACCACGGTGTACGCGATGACCAGGCAGAGCAGCGCCACGCCGACGGCGATCAGGGTCACGGCGACCGTGACGGCGACCACCTGGCTGCCGACCACCTGGATGTCGTACGCCCGGATGTGGCGGTCGAAGGCGTCCCGGTCCTCGCCGCTCCACTGGGTCGGCAACACGGCGCCAACCGCGTCGTCCAGGCCCTCCCGGGCGGAACCGAGCTGGTTGGCGAGCTCGATCCACTTACCGGCGACATCCATCATCGCCTCTGGGTCGCACTGGTTGAAGTAGACGATCTGGGCGACCGGCCAGGCCGCCGGAATGACCGCGGCGGCGATCGAGATCTCCACCAGGGCGATCTTGGCGGCCGCCGCCGAGCTGCTTATCTGGGCCATGCCGTTCTCACCTCAGGCGATCATGATGGTGCTCGACTGATCCGCCGCTTCCCAGTTGTCGGCGGTGCGGTTGAGCCGGGACTGGATCTCGGTGAGGTGGGTGAGCTTCGTGCGCAGCTCCTCCTCCATGAACTCCACCGCGCCGACGTAGGCGACCGCGAGCTGCGGAACCACCGAGGTGAAGTTGCTGTGCTCGATGGCCCGGGTCTCCTGCAACCGGGCGGAAGCCGCCTCCAGGCCCGGCGCGGTCTGCCGTACGACCGCCTCGGCCATCGAGCGGATCGCCCGCACGTCAACGTCGATCATGATTTCTCCCCCGGTGCGGCGCTGCCTGTCGGTGCGGCCGGCGCCCGAGCCTAGCAAGATCGCCCATTGTGGGCTGATCCGGCGCTGGTAGCCTCCCGAGCATGGCATCCCACCTCCCGGCATCCGTCCCTGATGGATATACCGCGCGGATGGCGACTCGGCCCGGCTGGCAGCGGATGCTCGTCCCGTTTCTGCTGATCGCGGCCGCCCTGGTGCTGCCCGTGGTGTTCGCCCGGCAGGCGATCGCGGCGGAACGAGTGACCGTCCGGGTCGAGTCCTGCGACCTGAGCGGACCGAAGGCCACGCAGGCCTGCCGGGGCAGTTGGCGGCTGGGCGACGGGCGCGTCGTGTCCGGGCCGGTCGACGGTACGCAGCTACGGGCCGGCACGGAGATTCAGGGCTGGGGCAACGGCGAGCGGGCCACCAGCCAACTGTCCGTCTGGCTGGTCGCGCCGGTCCTGATCGGCGGGGCGCTCCTGGTCGGGCTGGGAGCCTTCGGGGTGGTCTGGGTACGGCTGGTCCTGCGGTCGCGGCGGGCCGGCGGCGGTACGACCGGCCGCTGACCGGCGTCACCCCGTCGAGGCGGGGCACCGGCCGGTGGCACCGAAGGCGCCGGCCGGTGCGGCCGTACGCTTGCCGGCGTCGCGCCGGCTGGCGGTACGGCCGGCCGTTGACCGGCGTCAGAGCGACAACTGACGGCGCAGCCGCTCCAGCATCTCGCCGCTCTGCTTCATCGGGCCGCTGACCAGCTCGCTGAGCTGTGCCAGCTTGGCCTGCGCCGCGGCCGGATTACCGATCAGTGCCTGCGGTCCGACCTGCTCGCCCGCTTCGCGTACCGCCTCGGCGGTCTGCTGCTGCAGGTCCGTCCGGGCCGACCGCAGCAGCTCCTGCAACTGCTCGGCCAGCTCGACGGCGGGCCGGCGCATGGCCCGGGGGTCGATCCGCAGCTCGTGGGCCGGATCGTCGGCGGTGCAGGCCACCTCGATCTGCCCGTCCTCGCTGACTGCCCGGCCGGTCAGCCCGGCCAGCCGGCCCCGCAGTTCCTCGCCCCGCGCCATCTGCTCGCGCATCCGCGCGGCGATCGATGCCATCGGGTCGTTCCCCGCCGGCTCCCCGGTGGTAGCGGTCATCTGTGTGTCACCTTCATGTTCTCGTGCCGTCGGCGTCCTGCCGAGGGCAGCCGTGATCCGCGACCCGCACGGGACGCGACGGGCCCGGCGGTCCGCTCAGGCGAGTCGCTGGCTGACGACGATGCCAGTGACCAGCACGATCACGCTGGCAACGAGGAACGTGACGAAGGGGACCACGACCGAGGTGGTGCCCCCGCCGGTGGCCGGCTCCATCAGGATCCGGGACGGCCGGGCCGGGTCGTAGATTACCGTGACCGGACCGGGTGCGCCGTCGAGCGGGGTCTGTCGCCAGCGCCCGGGCGTCGCGGTCAGCTCCCGGCCGTCGGTGGTCCGGAAACGCACCACCGGGGCGTACGTCACCGGGCCGTGGCCGAGGGTGGCGCGGCGCAGATCCACCACCTCGCCCGGAACCCGGGTGCCCCGGTCGAGCAGGCGCAGGTCCCGGCGTAGCCGGACCACGGCGGTGACCACCCCGGACACCCCGAGCGGGCCGAGGACGACAAGCACCCCGGCCGCCATCCCGCTCACTCCACCCAGTCCAGGGTGCGCTGCACGGCCTTGCGCCAGTTGCGCAGCTCCCGGTCGCGCGACGCCGGGTCCATCTGCGGAGTCCACTGTGCGTCGGCGCGCCACTGCTCCCGCAGGGTGGCCAGGTCCGGCCAGAAGCCGACCGCCAGCCCGGCCGCGTACGCGGCGCCGAGACAGGTGGTCTCGGTGATCCGGGGGCGGACCACCGGCACGTCGAGCACGTCGGCGAGGAACTGCATCAGCAGGGCGTTGCCGGTCATCCCGCCGTCCACCCGGAGCCGGCGGAGCGCCACGTCGGAGTCCGCGTTCATCGCGTCGACCACCTCGCGGGTCTGCCAGCCGGACGCCTCCAGAACCGCCCGGGCCAGGTGCCCCTTGGTGATGTAGCCGGTCAGCCCGGCGATCACCCCTCGGGCGTCGCTGCGCCAGTGCGGCGCGAACAGCCCGGAGAAGGCCGGCACCACATAGCAGCCGCCGTTGTCGGCCACCGTGCGCGCCAGCTCCTCGATCTGCGGGGCGGTGGAGATCAGGCCGAGGTTGTCCCGCAACCACTGGACCAGCGAGCCGGTGACCGCGATCGCGCCTTCCAGTGCGTACACCGCCGGCTGGCCCTCGATCCGGTAGCCGACGGTGGTGAGCAGTCCGTGCCGGGAGGTGACCGGACCGGTCCCGGTGTTGAGCAGCAGGAAACTGCCGGTGCCGTAGGTGCACTTGGCCTCGCCGGGCTGGAAGCAGGTCTGTCCGAAGAGGGCGGCCTGCTGGTCGCCGAGCGCGCTCGCCACCGGCACCCCGGCGAGCACCCCGCCAGCGGTGCCGTAGACCTCCGCCGAGCAGCGGATCTCCGGCAACATCGCGGCCGGCACCCGCATCGCGTCGAGTAGCTCCGGGTCCCAGTCCAGGGTCGCCAGGTCCATCAGCATGGTCCGGCTGGCGTTGGTCACGTCGGTCACGTGCCGGCCGGTCAGCTTCCAGATCAGCCAGCTGTCGATCGTGCCGAACAGGACCTCGCCCCGCTCGGCCCGCTCGCGCAGCCCGTCGACGTGGTCGAGCAGCCAGCGCAGCTTCGGCCCGGCGAAGTACGTGGCCAGGGTCAGGCCGGTGCGGGCGCGCAGCCGCTCCTCGTCGTACGCCTCGGCCAGCTCGCGCAGCAGCGGGCCGGTGCGGGTGTCCTGCCAGACGATGGCGTTGGCGACCGGGCGGCCGGTGGCCCGGTCCCAGACCAATGTGGTCTCCCGCTGGTTGGTGATGCCGACGGCGGCGAGCCCGTCCGGCCCGATGCCGGCGGCGGTCAGGGCCTCCCGCACCACCTGCTGGACGTTCGCCCAGATCTCCTCGGCGTCGTGCTCGACCCAGCCGGGCTGCGGGAAGTGCTGCCGGTGCTCACGCTGGGCGACGGAGACGACATCCCCGGCCCGGTCGAAGACGATGCACCGCGACGAGGTGGTGCCCTGGTCGATGGCGGCGACGAACTCTCCGGTCACGGCAGCACCGTACCCGCCGGGATCGTTCGTCGCCCGCCCCGCGCCGGACCGTACGATCGGCAGACGTGCGTGACATTGCCGTGTTCAGCGGGACCGCCCACCCGGACCTCGCCGCCGAGATCTGCGCCCACCTCGACGTTCCGCTGCACCCGGTACGGGTGTCCCGGTTCGCCAACGACTGCCTGGAGGTGCAGTTGCAGGCGAACTGCCGGGAACGCGACGTCTTTCTCATCCAGCCGCTGGTGCCGCCGGTACAGGAGCACCTGGTCGAGCTGCTGCTCATGATCGACGCGGCGCGCGGCGCGTCGGCCGGGCGGATCACCGTGGTGCTGCCGCACTACGCGTACGCCCGGTCGGACAAGAAGGACGCGCCGCGCATCTCCATCGGTGGTCGGCTGGTAGCCGACCTGCTCACCTCGGCCGGCGCGGACCGGGTGCTGGCGCTGACCCTGCACTCGCCGCAGGTGCACGGCTTCTTCAGCGTCCCGGTGGACCACCTGCACGCGCTGCGTGAGCTGGCCGCCCACTTCCGGGGGTACGACCTGAGCAACGCGGTGGTGGTCTCGCCGGACCTGGGCAACGCCAAGGAGGCGGCCGCGTTCGCCCGGATGCTCGGCACGCCGGTGGCGGCCGGGGCCAAGCAGCGGTTCAGCGACGACCGCGTCAAGATCAGTACGGTGATCGGCGAGGTGGCGGACCGGGACGTCATCGTGCTCGACGACGAGATCGCCAAGGGCAGCACCGTGATCGAGCTGATGGCCCACCTGCGCGAGCGGAAGGTGCGATCGATCCGGCTGGCCTGCACCCACGGCCTGTTCTCCAGTGGGGCGTTGGAGCGGCTGAGCGAGCAGGAGGGGGTGCTGGAGATCGTCTGCACCAACACGGTGCCGATCCCGGCGGAGAAGCGGGTGCCGAAGCTGGCGGTGCTCTCGGTGGCACCGGCCCTGGCCGAGGCGATGCGGCGGATTCACAACGGCGAGTCGGTGAGCGCCCTCTTCACCTGACTCCGCCGGGACGCACGTTAGGAGGGGGCCCCTATACAACGTCTGGCGTTAACAGGGGGCCCCTTCTTACTCGGCGGGCTGGCGGCGGATCTGCTCGGGGAGACCGAGTGCCGCGGTGATCTGTACGGTCGTGCCCCCGTCGCCGGTGTCCACCACCATGGTGTCGCTCAGCTCGCGGGCGAGCCAGAGACCCCAGCCGCCGGCGGTGTCCGGGGCGGGTCGGTTGCGGTCGCTGAGCTGGTGGGCGCTGATCCCTCGACCGTGGTCGGCGACCTCGCAGACCAGCTCCCCGGCCCGGTGCCACAGCCGTAGCCAGCCCCGGCCGCCGCCGTGCCGGACGGCGTTGGTGATCAGCTCGTTGACCGCCAGCACGAAGTCGTCCAGCCGCTGGCCACGCAGCCCCGCGACGCGCGCGCAGGAGGTGACCGAGTGACGCAGCTCGGTCACCTGGGCCTGGTCGAAGGCCTCGGCGATGAGGAGGGAAGGTTCGATGGGCACAACCGTACGTGGTGCGGGGGAATCTGCGTTCGTCATAGCCCCGTCCCGACGGTGGATCTTGGCGATTTTCGCGGCATTTCCACCGTACGTCAGGGTTTCCCGGGGCGCACCCGTCACTCCGCCCCTCGCCGGTTGTGACATGGTGTCGCGCATGCCGTCATCCCCGGGTGGCCTGGAGGTCCCGCTCTGGCGCTCGATCGCGGTGTTCCGGTTCGCCTCGTTGGCGTACGTCGGGCTGCTGGTGCTCCGCGACGCCCACCGGTACGCGCACCCGCTGGCCGCCGGCGGCGTACTCCTGCTGATGCTGGCCTGGACCGGAGCGACCGCGGCCGGCTACGCACGTCCGGCCGGGCGGCGCTGGCCACTGCTCCTGGCCGACCTCGGCGTGGTCCTGGCGATCATGGTGGTCACCCCGTGGGTGGTGGGGCGCGCGGCGCTCGCCGCCGGCGTGCCCACCCTGACCGTCGCCTGGCTGGCCGGCCCGGTGCTGGCCTGGGCGGTCTCCGGCGGGCGGCGGCGGGGCGCGGTCGCCGCCCTGATCCTCGGCGGGGCCGACCTCGCCACCCGGGAGCGGATCAGCCAGTCCTCGCTCACCGGGTTGATCCTGATGCTGCTCGCCGGGGTGGTGGTCGGGCACGTCGCCCGGCTGGCCGTCACCGCCGAGCAGCGGCTGCAACGGGCGGTCGAGCTGGAGGCGGCCACCCGGGAACGGGAGCGGCTGGCCCGGGACATCCACGACTCGGTGCTGCAGGTGCTGGCGCTGGTGCAACGGCGCGGCGCGCACCTGGACGGCGAGGCGGGCGAGCTGGCCCGGCTGGCCGGCGAGCAGGAAGCCGCGCTGCGCGCCCTGATCGGCCGCGCCGGGAGCGCGCCGGCCGACGAGGGGGACGCCCACGACCTGCGTGACCTGCTCGACCGGTACGCCTCGACGACGGTCGAGCTGGCCGCGCCGGCCACCCCGGTGCCGCTGCCCGCCCGGGTGGCCGACGAACTGGCCGCCGCGGTCGGGGCGGCGCTGGACAACGTGGCCCGGCACGCCGGCGGGCGGGCCTGGGTGTTGATCGAGGACGAGGGGGAGACGGTGACCGTCTCGGTACGCGACGAGGGCCCGGGAATACCGGAGGGGCGGCTGGCCGAGGCCGCGGCACAGGGGCGGCTCGGGGTGGCGCAGTCGATCCGCGGCCGGGTCGCCGACCTGGGCGGCGCGGTACGGATCGTCTCCGTCCCCGGCACGGGCACCGAGATCGAGCTGACCGTGCCGAGGACCGGCCGATGAGCAGCGGCGTGCGGGTGATGGTGGTCGACGACCACCCGATGTGGCGGGAGGGGGTGGCCCGCGACCTCACCGAGGCCGGCCACCTGGTGGTGGCGACCAGCGGGGAGGGGCGGCAGGCGGTCCGGGTGGCCGCGGCGGCCCGCCCGGACGTGGTCGTGCTCGACCTGCAACTGCCGGACGTCTCCGGCGTCGAGGTGATCCGTGGGCTGCGCGCCGTGCTGCCAGAGGTGCGGGTGCTGATGCTGTCGGCCAGCGGCGAGCCGCAGAGCGTGCTGGACGCGGTGAAGGCCGGCGCCACGGGTTACCTGGTCAAGTCGGCCGCCCCGGCCGAGTTCCTGGACGCGGTGCGCCGTACCGCAGCCGGCGAGCCGGTCTTCACGCCCGGCCTGGCCGGGCTGGTGCTGGGGGAGTACCGGCGGCTGGCGGCCGCTCCGGCCACCGTCCACGACGCGGCGCCCCGGCTCACCGAGCGGGAGACCGAGGTGCTGCGGCTGGTGGCGAAGGGGCTGTCGTACAAGCAGATCGCCGAACGGCTCGGGCTCTCCCACCGGACGGTGCAGAACCACGTGCAGAACACGCTCGGCAAGCTCCAGCTCCACAATCGGGTCGAGCTGACCCGGTACGCCATCGAGCGGGGGCTGGACGACTGACGGACCGGGCCGTCAGGGGGTCGCCTCGGGTGGGCGGGTCTCGTGGACGGCCAGCTCCTCGGCGGTCGCGCCGCCGCCGGAGGCGCCCGCGTCGTACGCGATGTTGTCGGCCTCCTGGTCCGTGTGCGTGCCCTCGTCCGGCTCGACCAGCCGGCCCACCTGGCGGTCTGCGACGGCGCCGAGCTGGCCGTGGTCGTAGAGGGAGACCGCCGAGTGCGGGTCGGAGGTCGGCCCCGGGTCGATCACGTCCGCGTCGAACTGGGCCTGCGCGGCCGCCTCATCGCTGTCCGCCTCGGCGGCGATGCCCGGGTCGACCGCGCCGGCGAGCGGATCGTTGACGGGCCGCTCGTACGCCTCCCGCTGGAGCTTGTAGTCCAGCGACTCGCCGTCGAGCTGCTCCTCGGCCGTGGTGCCGAAGCGGTCCACCGCCACCGGGTCGCGGTCGGCGGGAAGTTGGGCCGGCTCCGGGCCGTCCGCCTCGCGTCCGGTCAGGACGTCGTCGTCGGCCGTGGAGTCGTCGTCGGCGGTGTCGGGCAGTCCCTCCGCCTCCGGGTCGGACAGGGGGGTGGGGTACTCGTCGTCGCGCATGACCGGTCACTACCCACCGAGCTGACCGGGCTAACCGGGTCCGGCGGGGTGGATCGGGATGAACGGTCGGAAACCGGCCAGATCTGACGAGGTTGACGCCCCGACCGCGGTCAACCGAGGCGGGCGGTCTCGTCCTCGGCGTGCAGCACGCACCAGACGACCTTGCCGTCGGGCAGCGGCGTGCTGCCCCAACGCCGGGCGACGGTGTCGACGAGCAGCAGCCCGCGCCCGCCGACCGAGGTGAACGGGTCCAGCCCGGCGTACGCGGGCGGTCGGGCGCACCGGTCGCGGACGGCCAGGTGCAGGCTACTTCCCCGCGGGGCCACCCGGACGGTCATCGACGTCCCGGCGTGCGCGACCGCGTTGTTCACCAGCTCGGTGACCGCGATGCGGGCCGGATCGACCAGCGCCGGCACGCCCCACCGGCCGCAGCCGTCGGTGACGAGTGCCCGTGCCTGTTGGGCCGCGGTCACCACGGGCGGCAGATCGGCGGCCAGCACAGCCGCCGGCGCGTTGGCCAGCGCGGCCAGCGCCCGGTCCAGGGACGGGTGGACCGGGGCGCCAGGGCCGGCGGAATCGGACGGGTGGACCGGGCCGTCCGGGCCGACCGCGCCGGATGGGTCGATCACCAGCAGTCCGGCGGCGGGCCAGTCCGCCACCGCCCGGTGCACGTCGTCCACGACGGCCCGGACCTCGGGGCCGGCGGCCCGAAGCGCGGAGAGGTCGACGATCACCGGACCGGGCCGCTGCCACAGCCGGGCGAGGAGCGCGTCGCGGACCCTGTCGACGCCGGCCCGATCGAGCACGCCGGTCAGCCTGACGACCCGGGGCGACCCGTCCGTCACCACCGGGCGACGCCGGTCCTTGTACGTGTACATGATCGACCCTTCGTGCCCGCCCGGTCCGGGCGGCGTATCCGGCCGGTCGGCGCGTCGCATCAGCGGCCGGCCCGCGATCGTCGGCTGAGCGCGGCCGCGGTGCCCACCGCGGTGCCCGCCGCGGCCAACCCGAACGCTGTCAGCCGGACCAGTTGCCGGTGCCGGCCGGGCCAGCCGCCGGCCGGCCCCGCCGTCGCGTCGGGCGGCAACAGGTTGCCGGCGGTGTCCAGCCGTACGCCGGGGCCGAACCGGGTGCGGGCGGTGAACCAGCCGGCCACCCGCTCGACCAGCGCCGGGGCCAGCCGCCACTGAAGTCCGAGCAGCCGGGCCCGGCCGCCCGCGTACGCCTCCCGACGGGGCCGGCGCAGCAGCCGGACGATCGTCTCGGCCACCACCTCCGGCGGGTGGACCGGCGGGGGCGGGGCCAGCTCCCGGCCGGTGCGGTTGGCGGCGCGCCGGAAGAACGGGGTGTCGACGGCCGCCGGCAACACGGTGCAGAGGGAGATGTGGTTCCGGCCGGTGACGCGCAACTCCTGCCGGACCGTGTCGTTCAGCCCTCGGATGCCGTGCCGGGCCGCGTTGTACGCCGACTGGTAGGGCATGGCCACCTCGGCCAGCACGGAGGCGTTGTTGACCAGCACCCCGCCGCCAGCGGCGTCGAGCCAGCGCAGCGCCGCCTTCGTCCCGTACACCGTGCCGAGCAGGTTCACCTCCACCACCCGGCGGAACTCGGTCGCCGGGATCTCGTCGAAAAGCCCCACCGCGCTCACCGTGGCGTTGTTGATCCAGGCATCGATCCGGCCGAACTCCGCCACCGCCCGAGCCGCGAGCCGCTCCACCGCCTCCGGGTCGGTCACGTCGGTGGGTACGACCAGTGCCCGACCGCCCAGCCTCCGGCAGCGCGCGGCGACCTGGCGCAGCACCGCCTCGGTGTGGGCCGCCAGCACCACGTCGGCGCCCCGTCGGGCGAGCGCGTACGCGGTGGCCGTCCCGATGCCGCTGGAGGCGCCGGTGATCACGACCGTGGCGTCGTCGAGGCTGCGGGTGAGAGGCATTCCTCGGCGGTACCCCCACCCCGGGCCGGTCATGCGGCCGGGGTCGCTCCTGATCTGTCAGGTTTGGGCGCACCGGGGCCGGGTTAATGGGACCCTCTGACCGGAGGACCCACCGCTGGAAGAAACGCGTGGAGGTGCACCATGCGCGTCGGCCTCGTGTGCGCGCACGCCGGCCCGTCCGTCGAAGGTTCCACCGTCGGCACCTACCAGCACGTCGCGCGGGTGGCGGCCGAACTCGCCGCACGAGGTCACGACATCCGGGTCCACGAGCGCCGCGACGACCCGGGCCAGCCCGAGTCGGTCGAGCTGAACGGCTACCGGTTGGAGCGGGCGCCGGTCGGTCCGCCCGTCCCGCTGGCCACCGCCGAGCTGGTCCCCTACGTGGCCGAGTTCGGCCGTTGGCTCGCGCAGCGGTGGTCCGGGGACTGGACGCCGGAGGTGGTGCACGGGCACTACTGGGTCGGCGGCCTGGCCGCCGCCAACGCCGTACGCGAGACGGACATCCCGGTCGTGCAGACCTTCCACTCGATCGGCGTCGAGCAGCTCCGCCACCTCGGCCAGCGGTACGACGGGCCGGGGGAGCGGATCCCGTTGGAACGGGCGCTGACCCGGGCGGTGGACATCGCGGTCGCCCAGTGCAACGACGAGGTCGACGAGCTGACCCGGATGGGGCTCCAGCGCACCGCGGTGGCGATGGTGCCGACCGGGGTCGACACCGTGCAGTTCCATCCGGACGGCGAGGCGGCGCCCCGGGATCAGCGGGCCCGCATCCTCTCCGTCGGCGGGCTCTCGCCCCGGCACGGCCAGGAGGACGTGATCCGGGCGATGCGGCTGGTCGGCGACGCCGAGCTGATCATCGCCGGTGGTCCGCCGGCCGCGCGGCTCGCCGACCACGCCGAGGCGCGCCGGCTGCGTGAGCTGGCCGAACGGACCGGGGTGGCCGACCAGGTGACGCTGGTCGGGGCGGTCCCGCACGACCAGATGGCGACCTGGTACCGCTCCGCCGACGTGGTTGTCTGCACGCCGCACTACTCTTCGGCCGGGCGGGTGTCGCTGGAGGCCATGGCCTGCGGGGTGCCGGTGGTCGGCTACGCGATGGGCGGGCTCGCCGACGCGGTGGTCGACGAGGTGACCGGGAAGCTCGTGCCGCCCGGGGACATCCGTGCCCTCGGGATGACCCTGCGCCGGCTGCTGACCGACAACGCCGGGCGGTTCGCGTACGGGCACGCGGCGGTGGACCGGGTGCGGTGCAGCTACACCTGGGAACGGACGGCCGGCGCCCTGGAACGGCTCTACGAGCGGGTGGTCAGCCTGCGCAAGCCGGTCGAGGCGGCCTGATCGGGCGGGTCGGGTCGGGGGGCGGAGGTCAGCGGCGGGGCCGGGCGGCCGTGCCGGCGACGACCATCGGCCGTTCCCGCCCCCGGGCGACCGCGTGGTGGTGCTGCGGCTCGGCGTACCGGGTCAGGCCGACCACCGCGACCAGCGTGGCCAGGAAACCGACGCCGGCCAGCCACTCCCGCCCGGGCCAGATCCGGTCGTTGAGCAGCAGCAGGCCGATGATCGCCGCGGGGACCGCCCCGGCGGCGTCCATCGCGGCCACCGCCGCCGTGGTGGAGCCGCGCTGCATGGCCAGGCCGAGCAGCAGTTGCCCGACCACCGAGTGGGCGATCAGCAGGTAGAGCAGCGGGTCACGGACGAACGCCTCCGCCGAGTCGGCCGAGGCGAGCGGACGGGCGGCCACCGCCGCGGCGGAGAACGCCATGCCGGCCAGCGAGCCGAGCGCCACCGAGCCGGGCGCGCCGCGCAGCCGGGCGGTGAAGAAGCCGACCACGGCGATCACGACGAGCGCCACCGCGAGACCGGCCAGCCCCGCCGCGCCGAGCTGCCGGGACGGTGCGGGCTGGGCGGCGAGCACCAGCGCGGTGATCCCGCCGAAGAGCAGTACGAGCAGCAGGACCTCGGCGACCGGAAGCCGCCACTTGAGCACCAGCACGCCGAGCACGGCGGTCACCCCGAGCCCGGCCGCCACGCTGGCCTGGACCAGGAACAGCGGCAGGTCGCGGCGGGCCAGGAAGGCGAAGACGAAGCCGGTGACCTGGCACAGCAGGCCGACCAGGTAGGTCCGGTGGCTGGCCAGCCGGAGCAGCAGCCCGGGATCGAAGGTGTGGTGCAGGGTGGTCCGTGCCGCGGCCACCGACTGGAGCAGGTTGGCGAAGCCGTACGCGACGATCATTGCCGCCAGGAAGCACCAACCGGAGGACACCACCTGGCGAGGATAGAGGACGGCCCGCGGGTCAGCGCTCGGCTGGTCGGCCGAGCCGGGCCAGAATGTCCTCGTGCAGCGGCCCGTTGGTGGCGATCGCGCTGATCTCGTCGGAGCTGGTCCCGGCCGGGGCCGGTCGACCGGCCAGGTCGGTGAAGGCGCCGCCCGCCTCGGTGACGATCGGGACCAGGGCGGCGATGTCCCAGAGCGACAGCTCCGGCTCCACCATCACGTCCAGCGCCCCCTCGGCCAGCAGCATGTAGCCGTAGAAGTCGCCGTACGCCCGGCTGCGCCAGGTGTCGCGCATGATCTGGAGTACGGCGTCCAGCCGGCCCGCCTCCTCCCAGCCGGTCAGCGAGGAGTAGCAGAAGCTCGCGTCGGCCAGCTCCGTGACGCCGGACACCCGGATCGGCGCGCCGGAGGCCAGGTCGGGGCCGGCGTACGCGCCCGCGCCCTGGGCGGCCCACCACCGTCGGCCGAGCGCCGGGGCGGAGACCAGGCCGAGCACCGGACGGTCGGCCTCCAGCAGGGCGATCAGGGTGCCCCAGACCGGTACGCCCCGGACGAAGTTCTTCGTGCCGTCGATCGGGTCGATCACCCAGCGTCGCCCGCCCGGGCCGGTCGCGGGCTGCTCCCCGTACTCCTCACCGAGCAGACCGTCGCCCGGCCGGTGCTCGGCCAGCAGCGCACGGATCGCCCGCTCCACGGCGGTGTCCGCGTCGGAGACCGGGGTCAGGTCGGGCTTGGCCTCGACCCGCAGGTCGAGGGCGCGGAACCGGGCCGTCGAGACGGCGTCGGCGGCATCGGCGAGCAGGTGGGCGAGGGCGAGGTCGTCGGCGTACCCGGTCATGCTGGACACGGTAGCGACGCCCGGACCGCCGCGACGGTGGGGCCGCCGGGGTCCCGCCGGCCAGGAACCGGCGCGCCGGCCGTCGGGGCCGCGTCGGCCGGTGAGCGGGTCCCGGGTCCCGGCGGTCAGGAACCGGCGAGCGGGTCGCCGGGGTTCCGCTCGGGCTCCCGTGGGTCGCCCTCGCCGGACCGGGAGGCCAGCAGCCGGCGGTACGACGCCAGCCGGCGCGGGTCGGCCTTGCCGGCGGCCACCCAGGCGTCCAGCGCGCAGTCCGCCTCGTCGGCGGTGTGCTGGCAGTTCGCCGGGCAGTCGACCGTGGCTTCCACGAGATCGGGGAAGCCGTGCAGCAGGCTCTCCGCCGAGACGTGGGCCAGCCCGAAGCTGCGTACCCCGGGGGTGTCGATGATCCAGCCCGGATCGCCGGCGTCAGAGGCGCCGGGATCCGGCAGCGGGGGCAGCAGCAGCGCCACCGCGCTGGTCGAGGTGTGCCGCCCCCGGCCGATCGCGCTGACCGTGCCGACCGCCCGGTCGGCCTCCGGGACGAGGCGGTTGACCAGCGTCGACTTGCCCACCCCGGAGTGCCCGACCAGCACCGAGACCCGCCCGGCGAGCAGCGCGCGCAGCGCGTCCAGCGCGGAGTCCGGGCGGATCAGCACGTACGGCAGCTCCAACTCGGTGTAGTAGTCGAGGACCGCCTCCGGGCCGGCCAGGTCGGCCTTGGTCAGGCAGAGCAGCGGCTCGATGTCGGCGTCGTACGCGGCGACCAGGCAGCGGTCGATGAACCCGGTGCGCGGCGGCGGGTCGGCCAGCGCGCTGACGATCACCAACTGGTCGGCGTTGGCGACGACGACCCGTTCCAGCCGCCCCTCGGCGGTGGTCGCGTCGTCCTCGGCGGTACGCCGCAACACGGAGGTGCGCTCGGCGATCCGGACGATCCGGGCCAGCGCGCCCGGCGCGCCCGAGGTGTCGCCGACCAGCCCGACCCGGTCGCCCACCACCACCGACTTGCGACCCAGCTCACGGGCGCGCATCGCGGTGACGGTCGGGGCGTCGGGCCCGGCGTCGGGGAGCACACACGTGTAGCGGCCCCGGTCGACGGCGATCACGAACCCGTCGACCGCGTTCTCGTGCCGGGGTCGGGTGCGCGTACGCGGGCGCGACGACTTCCCGGGTCGGACCCGGACATCGTCCTCGTCGTACTCCCGTCGCCTGGTCGCCAGGACGTCCCCCCGTCGCGTCAGCTCTTGCCGGTCACCATCCCCGACCATAGTGCCGGGAACTCCGGCATGGTCTTCGAGGTGCACGCCACATCGTCCACCTCGACGCCGGGAACGGCCAGCCCGGCCACCGCCGCGGCGTGTGCCATCCGGTGGTCGGCGTACGTCCGGAAGGTCCCGCCGCGCAGCGGGCGTGGGCGGATCTCCAGCCCGTCGGCGAACTCGGTGATGTCCGCGCCGAGCGCGGCGAACTCCGTGGCCAGCGCGGCGATCCGGTCGGTCTCGTGCCCGCGGATGTGCCCGACGCCGGTCAGCCGGGACGGCGAGTCGGCGAGCATCGCCAGCGCGGTCAGCACCGGGGTCAGCTCGCTGACGTCGGAGAGGTCGGCGGTCAGCCCGTGCACGCTGCCGGTGCCCCGGACGGTCAGCCCGGCGGTGGTCAGCGTCACCTCGCCACCCATCCGGGTCAGCAGCGCGCGGAGCTGCTCGACCGGCTGCATGCTGCTGCGTGGCCAGCCCTGGAGGGTCACCTCGCCGCCGGTGACCAGCGCGGCGGCGAAGAACGGCACCGCGCCGGAGAGGTCGGGCTCGATCGCCCAGGCCCGCCCGGTCAGCGGGCCGGGCTCGACCGCCCACACGTCGGGCGTGGCGTCGTCGACCGCGGCCCCCGCGGCCCGGAGCATCTGCACGGTCATCCGCAGGTGCGGGGCGGAGGGCACCGGCGGCCCCTCGTGCCGGACCACCAGGCCCCGGTCGAAGCGGGGCGCGGCCAGCAGCAGCCCGGAGACGAGCTGGCTGGAGGCGGAGGCGTCGACGACCACCTCGCCGCCGCTGACCCGGCCGGTGCCGAGGACCGCCAACGGCAGGCTGCCGGTCGCCGGGCTGTCGATCCGTACGCCGAGGGAGCGCAACGCCCCGACCAGCGGGCCGATCGGGCGGACCCGGGCCTGCGGGTCGCCGTCGAAGGTGACCCGGCCCTCGGCGAGGCCGGCGACCGGCGGCAGGAAGCGCATCACCGTGCCGGCCAGGCCGACGTCGACGTGGGCGGGGCCGACCAGCCGGTGCGGCCGGACCAGCCACCGGTCGTCGTCGGAGATCGACATGTGCGCGCCCATCCCGCGCAGCCCGCCGGCCATCAGCTCGGTGTCCCGAGCACGCAGCGGCCGGTCGAGCGTCGACGGGCCGCCGGCCAGCGCGGCGAGCACCAGGGCCCGGGCGGTCATCGACTTGGACCCGGGCAGGCGCAGCGTGGCGGCGACCGGGTCGGTGGCGGTCGGCGCGGTCCACGGCTGCGGCGGTCGCGTTGCGGTCAGATTCCCCACGCTCACATTCTGCCAACTCGCCAGGCCGGCGGAGCCACCCGTCGCGCCTGCTCCCGGTTGGCGGGACAGCCGGAACGTCCGCGGCGGGTTAGCGTGTGCGCATGTGCGGGAGGTACGCGACGACCCGGAGCGCGGGCGACCTGAGCGCGCTGTTCGAGTCGTCCGACGAGACCGGCGGGGCGGTCGGCCCGGACTTCAACGTCGCCCCGACCGACCCGGTGCCACTGGTCCGGCTGGCCCCGGAGGGGCACCGGCTGCTCTCCGTCGGCCGCTGGGGGCTGGTGCCGCACTGGTCGCGTAGCGCGGCCGGGGCCGCCCGCATGATCAACGCCCGGGCGGAGACCGTTGCCACCAGTCGGGCGTACGCCCCCTCCTTCGCCCGCCGGCGCTGCCTGGTCCCCGCCGACGGCTGGTACGAGTGGGTCCGCGAGCCGGACGGCCGGCGACAGCCGTACTACATGACTCCGGTGGACGGCTCGGTGCTGGCCTTCGCCGGCATCTGGTCGGTCTGGGAGCCGGCGGGCGCAGCCCTGCTCACCTTCAGCGTGCTGACCACCGCGGCGGTCGGCGAACTGGCCGAGGTGCACGACCGGATGCCGTTGCTGCTGCCCCGGGAGCGGTGGGCGGCCTGGCTCGGCCCGGCCGACGAGCCCGCCGCGCTTCTTGCCCCGCCCGCTCCGGAGTGGCTCGCCGGGCTGGAGATCCGGCCGGTTTCCCCGGCGGTCGGCGACGTCCGCAACGACGGACCGGGGCTGACCGCCCGGGTGCCTCGGACCAGAGGTGAAACAGCCTCGGAAATGACGCTGTTTTGATCATTGTCGGCACATTGTCGGTGCTGATTTGCCGGGGTTGCGCCTGAAACGTCGCCCGGCTCTTTAGCCATCTTTACCGCAGAGGCTTGTCCCCGTGTGTGCAAGTGCGATAGAACACAGCGCCGGTGTTGGGCGTCTGTTCGCACGGGGCGGATGACACCCATCGATCATTTGAGATCATCTGCCGGTCCCACGGGGGAGGTGGGTGTATTGACACGGGCGCGTATGCCCCGTCCGCACGAAGTAGCCGCCGCACGACGAGACCCGCGCCTGCTGCGGGCCTTGCGGGAACGACGACAGGACGAGGCGTGGCGGACCAGAGGGACCTGCCAGAGCGTGGATCCGGAGACGTTCTTCCCGGCACCCAACGAGCCGGCCGACGCGGCGGTGGCGCTCTGCCGCAGCTGTGACGTCCAGGGACCCTGCCTGGCCTGGGCGCTTGAGGTGGGCGACTGTCACGGCGTCTGGGGTGGCACCACGCCGCGTGAGCGGCGGGCGATGCTCGTCGCCTGGCGCGGCGAGGTGCAGCCGGATCCGGACGCGGCCGACGAGGCGGGCCCGCCGGTCCGCGACCGTCTGCTCGCCCTGGTGCCGTCGCGCTGATTCCGCGCACCGCCGCCCGCGTCCCCAGGGGCGCGGGCGGCGGCATTTCCGCCCCGGTACGCCGTGGCACAGGAAGCGCCGCCGACGTGCAATGCGCCGGTTGCGGCACGGTCGCGGTGCCGGGCGCAGAATGGGCCGGTGCGGCACAGCGACGACATCGAGACGCCCCGCGGGGCGGCCCGGACAACCACCGACCTGCCGGCCGTCCCGGTGGGCACCGTGCTGGTCCTCGGCCACGGGGCGGGCGGCGACGTGGATGCTCCGGACCTGATCGCGGTCCGGGACGCGGTGGTCGACGCCGGGGTGGGCGTGATCCGGGTGACCCAGCCGTACCGGGTCGCCGGCCGGCGGGCGCCCGCCCCCGCAGGGCACCTCGACGAGGCGTGGACGGCGGTGCTGGCCGCGCTCCGGCAGCGCCACCCCGACGTCGCCCGTTGGGTGGTCGGCGGCCGCTCCAGCGGTGCCCGGGTCGCCTGCCGTACGGCCGGTGCCGTCGGCGCGGCCGGCATCGTCGCGCTCGCCTTCCCGCTGCACCCGCCGGGCCGCCCGGAGCGCTCCCGCGCCGACGAACTGCGTACCGGTCTGCCCACCCTCGTGGTCAACGGGGACCGGGACCCCTTCGGCGTGCCCGAGCCCGGGCCGGACGTCGAGGTGGCGATCCGCCCGGGCGAACGGCACGACCTGCGCGGCAACCCGGCCCGCACGGCCGAGGTGGTCCGCGACTGGCTGCGCGCCCGAGCGTGGACGCCCGCCTGACCCGCCCACGTCAGCCCCCTCGCGCGCCGGGGCAGCGTGATCTCGGGGGTGCCCGGCGCGGCTGGGCGTGACCCGGGGTGGCGGCGGGTCGTTGCATCGGATGGTGTCGGCGGCCCGGTCTCGGGCATCCGGGGCCATCCTCCCAGGCCCTTCCTGGTCCCAGCACCGGTCGCGGCCGGGGCCGGGACCAGGAACGGCGGGGTGGCCGCGGAATGTGCCATCGGCGGCGGGCGTTACCACCCCCGGACGACTTTTCCAGCCGAGGGGGGTGACCGGTGCCGATCGAGACACGGAGCCGGGAGCGGGACGAACGGGACGCACGGGCACTGAGACGGCTGCTCGACGCGCCGGAGTGGTCCGCGTCGGCAGCGGTGAGCACCAGCACACCGGCCGGAACCGGATCTGCGGGCAGGCCCGTACGCGTATCCTCGGCGGGAAAGCATCCGACGCGAGGGGATGTGCGGTTGACCACCGAGAAGACGGACGAGCGCAGGGCCCGTTTCGAGCGGGACGCGATGCCCTTCGTCGATCAGCTCTACGCTGCCGGGCTGCGGATGACGCGGAACCCGGCGGATGCCGAGGACCTGGTCCAGGAGACCTACCTGAAGGCGTACGCCGCCTTCCACCAGTTCGAGCAGGGCACCAACCTCAAGGCCTGGCTCTACCGGATCCTGACCAACACCTACATCAACTCCTATCGGAAGCGGCAACGCCAGCCGATCCAGGCGCCGACCGACGAGATCACCGACTGGCAGCTCGCCGAGGCCGAGTCGCACACCTCCAGCGGGCTGCGCTCGGCGGAGACCGAGGCGCTCGACCGGCTGCCGGACAGCGACGTCAAGGAGGCCCTCCAGCAGTTGCCGGAGGAGTTCCGTCTGGCGGTCTACCTGACCGACGTCGAGGGCTTCTCCTACAAGGAGGTCGCCGAGATCATGGGTACGCCGATCGGCACCGTGATGTCGCGGCTGCACCGCGGCCGGCGTAATCTGCGCAAGCTGCTCGAGCAGTACGCGGCCGAGCGGGGGTTCACCGCCACGCCGTCGAAGGGTTCGACCGCCGCCGCCAGCCGGGAGGTGTGACCGTGAGCTGTGGAGAGCCGCACGAGACGGACTGCCGCGAGGTGCTCGCCGAGGTCTACCTCTATCTCGATCTGGAGTGCGCCGAGGAGCGGCGCGTGCTGATCCGGCACCACCTGGACGAGTGCGGGCCCTGCCTGCGCGAGTACGGGATCGAGCAGGAGGTGCGGGCGTTGGTCGCCCGTTGCTGCGGCAACGAGACCGCGCCCGAGGAGTTGCGGGAGCGACTGCGGGTCCGCCTGACCGAGCTGGTGGTCTTCGAGACCACCGAGTCCCGCGAACTCGCCGACTGAACCCGATCCGCGACGAGCTGACGAGCGCGATCGCGACGAGCTGAAGACACCGGTGGCCCGGGTCCGATCGGACCCGGGCCACCGTCGCGTCCCGACGATCAGGAGTTGGGGCGCTTGCCGTGGTTCGCGCTGCTCTTCTTGCGCGCCTTCTTCTTGCGGGCCTTCTTCGCCATGCTCTGCCTCCTTGTGCTGGTCACGTCCGGCCGCGGGCGAGCGCGGCGGAGGTCGCGTACCGGTCCTGCTCAAGCTGGGGACCGACGGCGCTGATGCTAGTGCCGGCGGTGGCCCCGGGGGTCCGGCGGGGGCGGAATCGGGCGGCCGGGTCGCTCTCCACCCCAGGGTGATCGCGGTCATGATTGGATACCGTTCGCAGGAACACCGGTGGAGAGGGAGGGCTGTCAGGATGGCCGAGGAGATCCGCGCCGAGATGGTGGCGAACGTCTGGAAGGTCGTCGCGTCGGCTGGGGACAGCGTCTCCGAAGGGGACACGCTGGTGATTTTGGAGTCGATGAAGATGGAGATCCCGGTCGTTGCCGAGTCCGACGGCGTCGTGCAGCAGATCGCGGTCAACGAGGGTGACGTGGTGCAGGACGGCGACCTGATCGCGGTGATCGGTTGACCGGCCTCCTGGTCCGTCGGGCGGAGCCGGCCGACCATCCGGCGGTGGCCCGCCTGACGGTCGCCGCGTACGAGGCGGACGGCCAGCTCAAGGGCGAGCACGGCTACGGCGTGGTGCTCGCCGACGTGGCCACCCGGGCGGAGACCGGCGAGGTGCTGGTCGCCGTTGACGAGGCCACCGGCGAGGTGCAGGGTGCGGTCACGTTCGTGTTGCCCGGCACCCCGTACGCCGAGCTGTCCGGGCCCGGGGAGGCCGAGTTCCGGATGCTCGCGGTCGACCCGGCCGCGCAGGGCCGCGGCGCCGGGGCCGCCCTGGTCCGGGCCTGTGTGGCCCGGGCGGCGGAGCTGGGCTGCTCGGCCGTGGTGATCTGCGTACGTGCCGGCATGGCCGCCACGGCACACCGCCTCTACGCGCGGCTCGGCTTCGTCCGGGTGCCGGAAAAGGACTGGTCGCCGCTGCCCGGCGTGGAGCTGCTGGGTCTGCGCCTGGACCTTACCGGCCGGGCCTGACCGGGGGCCGCCCGCTGACCGGGGCCGCCCGCTGACCGGGGCCGCCCGCTGACCGGGGGCCGCCCGCTGACCGGGGGCCGCCCGCGTCGAGGCGTCAGCCGGGAAGCGGGCGGCTCAGTCGTCGGAGCCGATTTTCGCCAGCAGCTCGTCGGCCACCTCGAGGGCGATCTTCTTGCGCTCTTCCTCGGTGATGTGCGGGGCCCGGACCGCGAACCAGCTGCTGTGCACGGCGAAGAGGGTCAGCGCGGCCCGTAGCTGGGCGGCCGGCGTGTCGTCGCCCCGGCACAGCTCGTTGGCGAGGCGCATCATCCGTTCCCGCATCTGCTTCCCGGCGGTGAGGCTCTTCAGCACGGTCTGGTTCTGCTCGAAGAAGCGCATCACGGCGGGCAGGTCGCCGCCGAACATCGTGTCCGCGTACCGCCCGATCAGCGTCCGGCGGGTGGCCAACGTGGCGGGCTGGGTACGCGCCCACTCGATCAGCTCGTCCATCCGGCGTAGCCGGTCCTCGACGAAGCTGTTGACGATCTCGTCCTTGCTCTTGAAGTGGTAGTAGAGGGCGGCCTTGGTCACCCCGAGCCGCTCCGCGATCTCCCGGAGCGAGGTCCGCTCGTACCCCTGCTCGGTGAAGAGCTCCAGCGCGACGGCCTGAATACGCTCCCGCGTGCCGCCTGTGCTCTCCCTCACGTGTGTGCACCACCCAACTTGCTTGACCGATTCTTCCCGTCAGCTTACCGTGCGGCTAGTAAGGTAACTAGCCGGGCGGCAAGTAAGTCGATCACACTTCGGGGGAGTTCACCCATGACGCAGCCAGCCCAGGCGGCAGCCCGACCCGGTGTCCGGGTCGTCCTGTTCGGCCTGATGATCGCAATGATGCTCGCGATGCTCGACAACATGATCGTCAGCACCGCGCTGCCGCGGATCGTCTTCGAGTTCGGCGGGGCCGGCCACTTCACCTGGGTGGTCACCGCGTACGTGCTGGGCACCACGGTCTCGACCCCGATCTGGGGCAAGCTCGGCGACCTCTACGGCCGCAAGGCCGTCTTCCTGACCTCGGTGGTCGTCTTCCTGGTCGGCTCCGCGCTCTGCGGCATGTCCGGCTCCAGCCTCCTCGGCGGGGCCCAGGACGGCATGATCGAGCTGATCGCGTTCCGGGCCGTCCAGGGCCTCGGCGCCGGCGGCCTGATGGTCGGCGTGATGGCGATCATCGGTGACCTGGTGCCGCCCCGGGAGCGGGGCCGTTACCAGGGCATGATCGCCGGCATCATGGCCATCGCCATGGTGGCCGGACCGCTGGTGGGCGGCTTCATCACCGACCACCTCTCCTGGCGCTGGGCGTTCTATGTCAACCTGCCGCTCGGTGGCGTCGCCCTGCTGGTGCTGGCCACCACCATGCACCTGCCGAAGTACCGCACCGAGCACAAGATCGACTGGCTGGGGGCCGCGCTGCTCTCCGTCGGCATCACCGCGATCGTGCTGGTCACCACCTGGGGTGGCAACGAGTACGACTGGATCTCCCCGCAGATCCTCGGCCTGGCCGCCCTCGCCGCGGTGACCCTGGTGATCTTCGGCTTCGTCGAGCGGCGGGCGGCGGAGCCGATCCTGCCGCTGGGGCTCTTCGCCAACCGGAACTTCGCTCTCATCTCGGTGATCGGATTCCTGCTCGGCTTCGCGATGTTCGGCTCGATGAGCTTCCTGCCGCTCTTCCAGCAGACCGTGCAGGGCGCCTCGGCCACCAACAGCGGCCTGCTGCTGCTGCCGCTGATGTTCGGCATGCTGGTGGTCTCGCTGGTGGTCGGCCGCACCATCACCAAGACCGGCCGCTACCGGGCCTTCCCGATCATCGGCGGCGTGGTGATGGCCGGCGGCATGGGCCTGCTGACCCTGCTGGACCTCGGCACCAGCAAGACCGAGTCCTCGCTCTACATGATCGTGCTCGGCGTCGGCATGGGCTTCCTCATGCAGACCTCGATGCTGATCGCGCAGAACAGCGTGGCGCAGAAGGACCTCGGCGCGGCCAGCGGCGCGGCCACCTTCTTCCGTTCGATCGGCGGCTCGTTCGGCGTCTCGCTCTTCGGTGCGATCTTCGCCAACCGGCTCGCTAGCTCGCCCGGCGGCGCCGCCTTCGGTGGCGACGGGGGCCAGCCCGACCTGGAGAAGCTCAAGCAGCTGACCGGGCCGATGCGCGAGGTTGTGCTCGGCGGGCTCTCCGACGCCATCTCACACGTCTTCGTCTGGGCGGTCTTCTTCACCGTCGCGGTGCCGGTGCTCGCCTGGTTCATCAAGGAGGTCCCGCTGCGCTCGGCGAACGATGTTCCGCCCGCCGACGCCACCGGCGAGGAGCAGGCCGAGGTCGCCCTCGGCAACGCGCCCACCGCCTGACCGCAAGCGCCGCGGCCACGCCGAGCCCACCAGGGCTACGGCGTGGCCGCGCCGTCTTCGCCGCCCCCTTGTTCGCTTCCCGGTGTCAGGGGCGGCGGAAGAGGGCGGCCAGGCGGCGCCGGAACCGGCGCCAGGGGGTGGCCGGGGTATCGGCCGGCGCACTGGCGATCAGCGTGCGGGCCAGGTCGCGGGTGGGCGGGTCGACGTCCGGGGTGGCCAGCGCCAGGTGCGCCAGCGACACCACGATCGGCATTCGACGCTCCCGGGCCACGGCCGCCGCGTCGGCGAGCCGCTCCGCCATCACCGCGGCCACGTCGGCGCGTACGGCGGGGTCGACCCAGGCGGCGGTGACCAGGGCGAACAGCGCCGCCTCGGTGATCCAGTCCTCCACGTCCCAGACCAGCTCCAGCAGCACCCGGCGGCGGGTGGACTCCGCCCAGGGCTCGTCGGTGCGGTGGTGCAACAGGCCCAGGCAGGCCCAGACCTGCACGCAGCGTACCCAGAGCGACGGGTCCTGGACGGCGAGCGCCCGGCCCAGCGCGGTGGCCGGGGCCTCGGGGGGATGCGCGAGCAGGCCGAGCAGGTCGGCAAGGTCCAGCGTGGCCAGCCCGACCGCGGCGTCGTACGCGGCCGGCGGGTGGGGCCAGGCCGGGTGGGCGAGCTGCCGGATCCGCTCCGCGGCCTCGGCCGAGGGCGCCGGCAGGGTGGGCGTCGCGGCGGTGCCGTCGTACCGCCAGAGGGGGCGGGTGGTGGCCCGCCGAGGTTCGCGCGGGTCTGGGTCGGCGATCGCGGCCACCTCGACGTCCAGCCCCGGCACGGCCGCCGCGGTACGCATCGCGCTCGGCGGTTCGAGCGCGTCGAGGCGTACCTCGATCCGGCCGGCGCCCTGGGCGGTGACGGCCTGGCGCAGCGCGTCCGGCACCGGCCCGGCGGCCGGGGTCAGCTGTCCGAGCCAGGGGCGGGCGCGGCAGCACTCGGCCAGGTCGCCGTGCTCGTGGCTGTCGTCGGGGTGGTCCCGCACGAAATCGGTCAGGGCCACCAGGTGGGCCACGTCCCCGTCGCGCTGGAAGCGCAGCCGGTACGCGGTGTGCACCGCGCAGTCGAACGTGGGGTCCTTGGCCAGCGCCCGGTCGATCCAGTCCAGCGCCTCGTCGAGCCGGCCGTTGTCGGCGAGGGTGCCGGCGATGTCGGCGTAGACCGCGAGGTCGTCGGGGTCGTGCGCGACGGCCCGGCCGAGCGCGGCGAGGGCCTCCCGGACCCGGCCGGCGCTGCGGTACGCGTACCCGAGCCACACCTCGCCGAGCTTGCTGGGCTGTGCGCGTACCCCTCGGGCGGCCCAGGAGACGGCGAGGGCGGCCTCGCCGAGGCGCCGGGCCAGCGCGGACGCCGCGCCGAGCAGCAGCGGGTGGCCGGGGTGCACGGTGACCGCGTTGCGGGCCAGGGTGAGGTACGGCCGCAGCGGTTCGCGCAGCCGGCGCGGCACCGGGTCGGGGACCGCCGCGCAGAGCTGCATGAGGATCCGGGCAGTCCGCTCGGGTTCGAGTCGTTCGGGCAGCTCGGGGGCGGTCACCCAGGGCACCCCGGCCCAGTCGACGTCGGGCGCGTGACCGGTGGCCGCGGCCAGCAGGTCGAGCCCCTCGGCGGGCCGCCCGGCGGCGGCGAGCAGGTGGGCACGGGCCACTACCGCACCGACGAAGGCGCGCTGGCCGAGCGGGAAGAGTTCCAGGTCGCCGCCGCTGACCGCGGCCACCCGGGCGAGCGTCTCGTGCACCTCGGGCAGCGTCGGGGCCTGGACGAGGGCGGCGGCGACATGCCCGGCGGCGTGCGGCAGATCCCCCTCCGCCAGGGCCAGCCGGGCCAGCGCCAGCTCCTCCATGGCGGAGAGCGCGGGATCGTCCTCGGGCACGTCGTCCTCTCGGTGGTCGGCCGGTCGGGCAAGCCTAGGGGATCACCCGTCCAGATGGTGATCCACTGCGCACTACTGTTCGTTCCGTTGCTCGTTACTGCCGAAAAATGCAAGACTGAGCATCGATCGCGCGGCAATCGCGCAGGAAGGGGTCTGCTTCGTGACGCGTCCAGGGGCCGGGATGGCGGCCGACATCGCCGAGCAGCCGGCCGGTTACGACCGCCTGCTCTCCGCCGAGCACGCCGGGGCGATCGCCCGGGTCGCGGCGGTGATCGCCGAGCGTCGGCCCCGCCACGTGGTGTTCACCGCCCGGGGCACCTCCGACCACGCGGCGCTCTACGCGGCGTACCTGACCGAGATTCGGCTCGGCCTGCCCGCCGGCCTCGCCTCGCCGAGCGCGATCACCGTCTTCGGCGCCCGGCCCGACCTCTCAGATGCCCTCGTGGTCGGGGTCAGCCAGAGCGGCGGCTCGCCCGACCTGGCCGAGGTGCTGCGGGTGGCCCGTGCCTCCGGCGCGCTCACCCTCGCCGTCACCAACAACCCCGACTCACCGCTGGTACGCACCGCCGAGCTGAGCGTCGACATCGCCGCCGGGCACGAGCGGGCCGTCGCCGCCACCAAGACGTACACCGCCGAACTGCTCGCGTTGCTGATGCTCGTCGAGGGGGTACGCGCCGGCGACGGCGTGCTGCCCGCCGAGGAGCGGGCCGCCCTCGCCCGCCTGCCGGAGCTGGCCGAACGCACCCTGTCCGACACCACCCCGGCGCAGCTCGCCCCGCGCTACCGGTTCGCCGCCCGGCTCGTCACCACCGGCCGGGCATACGCGTACCCGACGGCCCGGGAGGCGGCGCTGAAGCTGATGGAGACCTCGTACCTGCCGGCGCTCGCGTTCTCCGGTGCCGACCTGCTGCACGGCCCGCTCGCCATGACCGACCCGGACGTGCCGGTGCTCGCCGTGGTCGGGTCCGGCCCCGGCGGGCAGTCGATGCGCGAGGTGCTGCCCCGGCTCGGCGAGCGCCGCGCCGACGTGGTGGTGGTCGGCTCCGCCGACGTCGAGGCGACCGCCCGGATGCCCGTGCCCGAGGTCGACGAGCGGTACGCCCCGCTGCTGGACATCCTCCCGCTCCAGCGGCTCGCGCTCGCCCTGGCACTGGCCCGGGGCGAGGACCCTGACTCCCCGCGCGGCTTGAAAAAGGTCACGGCGACGATGTGACCCCCGGCGTGGCACGCTGTTCAGCGTGTCCACCCTCCGTGAGCTAGCCGAGGAGCACACCCAGCTCCGGCCGGCCGACATCGACCACCTGCACCGGCTCGCCGGCGACTGGCAGCTCCTCTCCGACCTGTCCTTCGCCGACCTGCTGCTCTGGGTGCCGGTGGACGGCGACGGCACCTTCCTCTGTGTGGCCCAGGTCCGCCCGACGACCGCGCCGACCACGTATCTCGACGACCAGGTCGGCCGGATCGTCGGCGGGCCGGAGGTGGCGCACCTGGAGGTCGCCCACCGGCAGGGCCGGATCTGGCGGGAGGGCGACCCGGTCTGGTACGGCGACGTGCCCGCCCGGCACGAGGCGATCCCGGTGCGGCTGCGCGCCGCTGACGGGGAGTCCGGCGAGGTGATCGCCGTGGTCGGCCGGGACACCAACCTCTCCACCGCGCGGACGCCCAGTCAACTCGAACTGAACTACCTGACCACGGCGGACGACCTGGCCCAGATGATCGCCGACGGCACCTTCCCGCCGCCCCGGCACCCGGGCGAGACCACCTCGGCGCCCCGGGTCGGCGACGGCCTGGTCCGGCTCGACGCCAACGGCAAGGTCACCTACGCCAGCCCGAACGCGCAGTCCGCGTACCGGCGGCTGGGCTACGCCTCGCATCTGGTGGGGGAGGACCTGGCCAAGCTGCACCGGCGGCTGGCCGGCGACCCGCTCGAAGGCACCGACGCCGGCAACGCGGTGCTGGCCGCGCTGCGTGGCGAGGCCCCACCCCGACGGGAGATCGACGCCCGGGGCGCGACCATGCTCACCCGGGCGCTGCCGCTGATGCCGGCCGGCGTGCCGATCGGCGCGCTGGTGCTGGTCCGCGACATCACCGAGGTACGCCGCCGCGACCGTGCCCTGATCACCAAGGACGCCACCATCCGGGAGATCCACCACCGGGTGAAGAACAACCTTCAGACCGTCGCGGCGCTGCTCCGCCTCCAGGCCCGCCGGGTCGGCATGCCGGAGGCCCGGGTCGCCCTGGAGGAGTCCGTACGCCGGGTCGCCTCGATCGCGCTGGTGCACGAGACGCTCTCCATGTCCAGCGACGAGGCGGTGGAGTTCGACGGCATCGTCGACCGGGTGGCCAGCGCGGCCACCGAGGTCGCGGCAACCGAGGTGACGGTCGGCATGCGCCGGCAGGGCAGCTTCGGCGTACTGCCCGCCGAGATCGCCACCTCCCTGGTGATGATCCTCAACGAGCTGCTGCTCAACGCCGTCGAGCACGGCTTCCCGCCGACCGAGGAGGAGGGCCCGGCCCGCCCGGAGGGCACGGGGAGACCCGAGGTGGTGGTCTCCGCGCACCGGTTCCGTAAGCAGCTGCACGTCTCGGTGGCGGACAACGGACGCGGGCTGCCCGAGCAGTTCGACGCCGAGCGTGGCGGCAACCTCGGTCTCCAGATCGTCCGGGCCCTGATCACCGGCGAGCTGCGCGGCACCATCGAACTGCGCAACGGCGCCACCGGCGGCACCGAGGCGGTCCTGGTCGTCCCCCTGGCCCGGACCCCCACCACCGACCCCACCCCCTGACCCACCCACCTCATCCCCGCTCTGCGTTGATCAAGGAGTTCGCGTCTGAATTCCGCCGCGACGGTGACGCAAACCTCTTGATCAACCCGGGTGGGTGGGGTGGGTGGGGTCAGCGGGTGAGGAGGGCGATGGTGAGGCCGGGGCGGGGCCAGAGCTGTTGGACGGTGAAGTTGTCGCGGAGGGTGGTGCCCTTGGGGCCGGGCACGGTGGCGAGCGGGTCGGTGGTGTGGCGGCCGGAGACGACCAGCCAGACCCGGTCCACGCCGGCCAGGCACTGCGCCGGCCGGGCGCACTCGCTGGCCCAGAGGTCCGCGCGCTGCCGCTGGTCGCGGACCACCAGCGCGTCACGGGGCTGCCGCGACCCGAGGTGGTACGCCATCCCCAGGTCGAGGAAGAGCCAACTGTCCCGGGGCGAGTAGACGATCGCGTCGCCCGGCCGCTCGTGCGCGGCGATCACCTGTGCCGCGCCCCGGTAGTCGACGGGGGCGGTACGCGGCCACTCGTGCGTACGCCGCAGCGCCGCCTGGTCGGGCAGGCCGAGCGCCCCGGCCAGCGCCACCACGGCGAGCGCCGGCACGAGGCGTACGCCGGCCAGCGCCGCCCCGGCCAACAGGCACGCGAACGGGACGGTGAAGAACAGGTACCGGGCCACCCACAGTGGCACGGCCGTGCCGGCGGCGAAGAGCAGCAGCACCGGCAGCAGGACGGCGGCCCCGGGCAGCAGGGCCCGGCGGCCGAGCCGCCCCGCGCCGAGCGCGGCGAGGCCGACCAGCAGCCCGCCCACCACTCCGCTCTGCGCCACCCCGCCGGGCAGCCCGGTCAGGTCGGTGGGGCGGGCCAGGTCCACCCAGTCGAGCTGCCGGGACCGCTGCGACCCGGCGAGCAGCACCAGCGGGGTGACCAGCAGCACGGCCGGCAGCAACGCGACCAGCCACCGCCGGAACAGGCGCGGACGGGCCCACCGTCGGCTCCTCCCCGCTCCGCCCCGACCGGCCGCCGCACCGGGGCCGGTCCGGCCGCTCGGGCCGCGGGGTTCCCGGGCGTCCACGCGGGACGCATTCGCCGGGCGGTCGGCGTCGGCGGCTGCTGCTCGGCCGGCCCTCACCGGCCGATCCCGGCTCGGCCCGTCGCCGCCGGCCTCCGTTCCGGCGGGGTTCGCCGTTCCGGTGAGGCCGGCTGCCGCCGGGCCGCGTATCGCGGCGAGCAGCACCACGAGCGCGTGCGCGGCGAGCAGCGACAGGGCGATCAGGTGGCTCAGCCCGAGGGCGGCCACGACGAGGCCGTACCCGGTCCAGCGCCGCCACGTCGGCCGGCTCAGCGCCCCGACCAGCAACAGGGTGGCGGCCACGGCGAGCAGCGCGGTGAGGGCGTACGGGCGGGCCTCCTGACCGTACCGCGAGGTGCTCGGGAGGACGGCGAGGAGCAGCCCGGCCAGCAGTCCGGCCCGGGGGCCGGCCAGCCGTTCGCCGAGCCGGGCGGTGAGCGCGGCGGCCCCGGCCACGGCGAGCGCGGACGGCAGCCGTAGCGCGGTCGGCGAGGCCCCGGCCAGCGCGATCCAGCCGTGCAGCAACAGGTAGTACGGCCCGGTCGCGGCGTCGATGGTGCCGGCCAGCCGGACCAGGTCGCTGACCGGGCGCGCGGCGGCGCTCCAGGTCGCCAGTTCGTCGCGCCACGGCTGGGCGTGGCCGATCCCGGTGAGGGTGACCGCCAGCGTGAGCAGGGCCGGCGGGGCCCAGACCAGCCAGCCCCGGCGGGCGCCCGTCGCCCCGGCCGGTCCAGGCTCGGAGGCTGCGGTCACATTCCGCAGCGTCACACAGCGGCCGCTCTCCCGGGCCGGTCCGCCGATTCCCGGCCGATCACTCCGGTTGCCGCATGGTTCGCTCCGGGTCGCGTACACGGTGGTGTCGGGCACCCGCCGACACCACCACGTCCCGCACGCGGAGTCGATCATGGCGGGGTGCGCGCATCACCGTCGATGGGCGAAGCGGCGGCCCGTGATGTGGGATCACACTTCCGGCCGTTGGCCGGCAGCCGATCGATGTGGGAGCATGAGCCCATGACCGCCGCTGTCGTCCGCCGCTTCGTGGCCCGCCGCCACGTCGATTACGGCCGCGTGCGCAGCGCGATCTGTCCGGCCCACTGACGACGCCCGACCCATTTGTCTCGGGCGCGCCCGCGCGCCGGCCTTCTCCGACATCGCCGTCCGCGGCCCTTCCACCAGGGCCGGCCGTCGCGTCCGCGCTCCCGGGCACAGCAGACAACGGAGGACGCCGCGATGGCGGTCAGCAGCACCCCTACCCGGTCCGAGAACCCGCCCGCCGCCCGGGCCCCCCGCCGTCCCCGGGGCGAGGGGCAGTGGGCGCTCGGGCACCGCGAGCCGCTCAACGCCAACGAGCGGACCAAGAAGGACGACGATCCGCTGAACGTTCGCGCCCGGATCGAGAACATCTACGCCCACCGGGGCTTCGCCTCCATCGACCCGCAGGACCTGCGTGGCCGGTTCCGTTGGTGGGGGCTCTACACGCAGCGCCGGGCGGGCATCGACGGCGGGCGGACGGCCGTGCTGGAGCCGCACGAGCTGGAGGACGAGTTCTTCATGCTCCGGGTCCGGGTGGACGGCGGCGAGCTCAACCTGGCTCAACTCCGGGTCGTCGCGGACATCTCCCGGGAGTTCGCCCGGGACACCGCCGACATCACCGACCGGCAGAACATCCAGTTCCACTGGATCCGGGTCGAGGACGTGCCGGAGATCTGGCGCCGGCTGGAGGAGGTCGGCCTGCAGACCACCGAGGCGTGCGGCGACTGCCCCCGGGTCGTGCTGGGCAGCCCGGTCGCCGGGGTGGCCCGGGACGAGCTGCTCGACCCGACGCCGGCGCTCGACGAGATCGTCCGCCGGTACGTCGGTGACAAGCAGTTCTCCAACCTGCCCCGCAAGTTCAAGACCTCGATCTCCTGGCTGGTGGACACCCCGTACGAGGCGAACGACATCGCCTTCCTCGGGGTGGAGCACCCGGAGCACGGCCCCGGCTTCGACCTCTGGGTCGGCGGCGGCCTCTCCACCAATCCGATGCTGGCCAAGCGCCTCGGCGTCTGGGTGCCGCTGGCCGAGGTGCCGGACGTCTGGGCGGGCGTGGTCGGCATCTTCCGCGACTACGGCTACCGCCGGCTCCGCAACCGGGCCCGACTGAAGTTCCTGGTCGCCGACTGGGGTGTGGAGAAGTTCCGCGAGGTGCTGGAGAAGGAATACCTGGGCCGTACGCTGCTCGACGGCCCGGCCCCGGAGCTGCCGGCGAAGCCGGTCGACCACATCGGCGTGTACGCCCAGCGCGACGGCCGCAACTACGTCGGCGCCGCCCCGGTGGTGGGTCGGGTCTCCGGGCCGCAGCTCGCCCGGCTCGCCGACGTGGTCGAGGCGCACGGCAGCGGCCGGGTGCGGCTCACCCCGTACCAGAAGCTGCTGGTGCTGGACGTGGCGCCGGAGCGGACCGACTCGCTGGTGGCGGAGCTGCGCCGGATCGGCCTGGAGGCCCGGCCGTCGGCCTGGCGGCGCGGCACCATGGCCTGCACCGGCATCGAGTTCTGCAAGCTGGCCATCGTCGAGACCAAGGCCCGCGGCGAGGAGTTGGTGGCCCGGCTGGAGGAGCGGCTGCGTGACTTCGACGCCGACATCTCCATCCACCTCAACGGCTGCCCGAACGCCTGCGCCCGCACCCAGGTCGCCGACATCGGCCTCAAGGGCCAGCTGGTGGTCGGCCCGGACGGCCGGCAGGTGGAGGGCTTCCAGGTGCACCTGGGCGGCGGCCTCGGCATGGCGCAGGGGCAGACCGCCGGCTTCGGCCGCAAGCTGCGCGGCCTGAAGACCACCGCCGATGAGCTTCCCGAGTACGTGGAACGACTGGCCCGCCGCTACCTGGCCGGCCGGACCGAGGGCGAGACCTTCGCCAACTGGGTGATCCGGGTCGACGAGGAGGACCTGCGATGAGCGAGAGCCGATCTGCGCCGCTGTACTGCCCGTACTGCGGGGAGGAGGATCTGCGGCCGAACGAGGCGGGGCACGGCGCCTGGGAGTGCCACGCCTGCGCGCGGGTCTTCTCCGTGCGGTTCGCCGGCCTGCTCAGCCGGGTGGTGGCCCGATGAACGGCCTGACCTCCGCCGTCGGCCTGGGCCTGGTCGGGGTTGGCGGCCCGGCCCCCGCCGACCCGGCGCGGCGCGACCCGGAGGAGCTGCGCGCGTTGGCCGAGGAGGCCGGCCGCGAGCTGGCGGACGCCCCCGCGCTGGAGATCGCCCGCTGGGCCGCCGAGACCTTCGGTGACCGGTTCTGC
The DNA here is from genome assembly GCF_900090225.1 of Micromonospora eburnea. Lineage (NCBI taxonomy): Bacteria > Bacillati > Actinomycetota > Actinomycetes > Micromonosporales > Micromonosporaceae > Micromonospora > Micromonospora eburnea. The sequence continues at coordinate 6,177,909 of NZ_FMHY01000002.1, read as the reverse complement.
GTGACCAGCTCGATGGCCGACGGCGTGCTGGCCCATCTGGTGTCCCGGGTCGCGCCGGGCGTCGACGTGGTCTTCCTGGACACCGGGCTGCACTTTCCGGAGACGCTGCGGGTGCGCGACGAGGTGGCCCGGCGGTTGCCGGTGAACGTGCGGTCGATCCGGCCACGGATGACCGTCGGGCAGCAGGACGGCGAGTACGGTCCCCGCCTGTTCAGCAGGTCCCCGGACGAGTGCTGCCAACTGCGCAAGGTCGAGCCGCTGGAGCGGGCGTTGACCGGGTACGACGCCTGGGCCGCCGGGCTGCGCCGGGACGAGTCGCCGACCCGGGCCAACACCCCGGTGGTGGCCTTCGACCCGCGGCGCGGCAAGGTCAAGGTGAACCCGATCGCCGCCTGGACCCAGCGCGACGTGGACGCCTACATCGCCCGCCACGACATCCCGGTCAACGAGCTGTTCGGCCGGGGTTACGGCTCGATCGGCTGCTGGCCGTGCACCCGTCGGACGAAGGCGGGGGAGGACCCGCGGGCGGGCCGGTGGGCCATGTTCGAGAAGACCGAGTGCGGCCTGCACACCTGACCGTCGATCCGCCGGTGGTGCTGGTCGCGCACGGCAGTCGTGACCCGCGGGCGGCCGAGGCGACCCGGGCGCTGGCCCGGGCCGTGGCGGCTGCCCGCCCCGGCGCCACGGTGGTGCCGAGCTGGCTGGACCACACCGAGCCCGGCCCGGCCACCGTGCTGCGGGACCTCGCCGCCGCCGGTCACCCCCGGGCGGTGCTGGTGCCGCTGCTGCTGACCGCCGCGTACCACCGGAAGGTGGACATCCCGGCGGCCGTCGCCGCGGCGGGGGAGGGCAGGCCACCGATCGACGTACGGGTCACCGACGTGCTCGGGCCGGCCGACGGGCGGGTGGACGGCGCGCTGCTGGGCGGGTTGTGCCGCCGGCTGGCCGAGGTGGCGCCCGGCGGGTACGACGCTCTGGTGCTGGCTGCGGCGGGCACCCGGGACTCGCGGGCGCGCGGCTCGGTGGGTCGGGTCGCGGCGGCCCTCGGGACCGAGCTGGGCGTCCACTGCCGGGTGTCGTACGCTTCGGCGGCCGCTCCGGCGGCCGGTGTCGCGGTGGCGAAGCTGCGGGCCGGTGGGGCACGTCGGGTGGCGGTGGCCGCCTACTTCCTGGCCCCGGGGCTGTTCCATGACGCCGTGCGGGCCGCGGCGGGTACGGCCGGTGCGATCGCCGTCGCCGACCCGCTCACCGACCTCCCGGAACTCGCCGATCTGGTCCTGCGCCGGGTCGACGCCCGGCTCCGGTGATCGGGCGGTCGGCTGTTTCCGTGGCCCGCGTCGCCGATCACACGGGTTGCCGTTCCCGAGTTGACGACGCGAGCCTGCTCGGTCGGGCCGGGGCGGGACAGCAAGACGCCCCGGCCGGTGACCCGGCCGGGGCGTGCGGCTTGCGGTGGTGCGATCAGGCGGAGTGAGCGCGCAGCACCCGGAGACCGCCGCGGCGCTTCACCGCGCGGCGCTCCTCCTCGCTCATCCCACCCCAGACGCCGGCGTCCTGACCGGACTCCAGCGCCCACTGCAGGCACTGGTCGGTCACCGGGCAGCGCCGGCAGACGGCCTTCGCCTGCTCCACCTGCAGGAGGGCCGGGCCGGACGTCCCGATCGGGAAGAACAGCTCCGGGTCCTCGTCGCGGCAGACGGCATCGTGGCGCCAGTCCATGGCGGCAACACTCCTCATTCTTAAGTGGGTGGCCAGATAACGCTTTGGTGCTTTTCCTATATGCATCCGCGTTGCCGATTGGTGACGGTCAGCATCCATCAATTCGGCTCTGCGTGAGCAGGCTGCAGGCACCAGGACCTGCTGGAAGAGCTCAACCTGCCGAGCATATCCAGGCAATGTCCCGGTAACTCAAGTTCGCTTGTGAATACTTTCACGAACTACGGCGATGTCAAGGGTGCCGCTCGGAAAAACTCCGAACAGTGAGCGGGCTCACCACCCTTTTGTCCGGGTTTCAGAGCGCTCTGGTTACCCGGCGTACCACAGTCGAGGATCAATGTAGTACATTCTGCGTGACATTGCTGACATTTCCGGCACCTTTCGTCGGTGTGGCTTGGGGCTGTCGCCCGCCCTGGGGGTGGCGGTCGCCGCTCAACCGACGGAGGTACCCGAGACCTAGCAGATTACTCTCAGTGCGGCCGGAACGGATGTGAATCTGACTTTCTCCCGCTCGCCCAGGTAGTCCCCGTCGAGCTGGAAGGCCAGTGGACGGGCCGAGAGCAGGGTGAACTCCGGCACGTCGTGCAGCCGGAGCACCTGCCGGCCGTGTGGGTCGGGCCGGTTGGAGAAGAATTGCGTCACCGTACGTGCGGTGCTGCCCACTCGGAGTTGCCGCATCGCGAGCACGTCCAAGCCGAGGTCGAACGACGCCTCCGGGTTCGGGTTGATCTCCCGCTCACCCAGATAGGTCCAGGGCGCGGTGTTCTGGATGATGACCGTGGCCAATTCGGCCTCCGGGCTCTCGCCGGGGCGCTCCAGCCTGATCGAGGGATGCCGGCGGTCCGAGGCGAGGAAGTACTGGCTCACCGTCGAGCGCAGGTAGAGCGCCGGGGTCGACACCCGGCCCCGCCGGCGGGCCTGCTCGACGCGGTGGATCACCGCCGCGTCGATGCCGAAGCCGGCGCAGAAGGTGAAGTAGCGGTCGTCCGCCCGGCCCAGGCCGACGGTGCGGGACCGGCCCAGGCGCAGCCCCTCCAGGATCATGCTGGTCCCGTCGGGCCACTCGCGTGGCAGGCCCAGCGCGCGGGCGAAGACGTTGGTCGAGCCGCCCGGAACCGTGGCCAGCGCCGGCAACCGCTCCGCCGGGGTCTCCCCGGTGCGGAAGGTCGGCGGCTCGGCGGTCATCAGACCGTTCACCACCTCGTTGACCGTGCCGTCGCCGCCGAGCGTGACCACCAGGTCGACGCCCTCCTCGGCGGCCTCCCGGGCCAGGTCCGTGGCGTGGCCCCGTCGGCGGGTGTAGCGCACCGACAGGTCGACTTCGCTGCGCAGCGCCCGGACCAGGACGTCCCGGCTGCGTTCGCTGGTGGTGGTGGCCTTCGGGTTGACCACCAGAACGGCCCGCATGGGCGGCACTGTACCGCGCCTACCCACGGGTATCGTGTCGCCCGTGACGATCGACTCCGACCCGGTCCCCGCCACCCTCCACTGGGCGGTCCGGCTGCTGCGCGCCGAGGCGGTGGCGCTCGGCCTGGTCGCGGCGTGGCTCATCTGGTCCGACCTGACCGCGCGTAGCACCGACCTCACCTCGGCGCTGTGGGTGACCGCGTTCGCGGTGGCCGGCGCGGCGGCGCTCTGGGCCCTCGGCGGTGCGCTGGTACGCCGCCGGGCGGGCGCCCGGGCGCCGGCCATCGTGCTCCAGCTCATGCTGCTGCCGTTGGGCTGGTACATGATCCAGGGCGGGCTGGGCTGGTTGGGGCTGCCGCTGATCGTGCTCGGTCTCGGGGTCAGCGGGTTGCTGGTGAGTTCGCCGACCAACCGCGCGCTCGGCTTCGACTGACCCGCGCCCACCCGCCGACCGGCGGCCGGGCGTCCCGGCCGGAAGTTCCACCGGCCGGCCGGGGACGACCGGGTGCCGTCGCGCCGGGCCGGTCAGTAGTCGGAGCGGCGGGTCAGCAGGGAGATGGTGGCCCGGCCGTCGACGGCATGGGCGGACGCCGCGGTGGTCAGCGCGGTCAGCACCTTCCAGGCGAAGGACGACTCGGAGGGGAGCGCGGCCCCCGGACGGTGGGCACGCTCACCTCGACGGTGAGGGCGTCCTCGGTGACCGCGAACCGGCACTCCAGCTCGGCGTTTCGGGTGGCGATGGCGAGCAGCATCGCGCACGCCTCGTCGACCGCGATGCGCAGGTCCTCGATCTCGTCGAGGGCGAACTGGAGCCGGGCCGCGAGACCGGCCGTGGCGGTGCGTAGCACGGCGAGATAACCGCCGTCGGCGGGCACGGTGAGGTGCACGACATCGTCGTCGGTCGTCGGCTGGCCGGTCAGTTGAGTCACGCCTCATCCCCCCGGTGCGGGACTCTACCCGCTCAGGTGTCGGGTTATGTGACGACCGTCGCCTTCCCGGCGAGTTCGTGTAACGCCGCGCCGGTGAGCCGGTACGGGACCCACTCGTCCATCGGGGTCGCCCCGATGGCCGCGTAGAAGCGGGCCGCCGGGTTCCAGTTGATCATCCACCACTCCAGCCGCCGGTAGCCGCGCTCGACGCAGATCGCGGCCAGAGTGGCGAGCAGCCGGCGGCCGACGCCGGTGCCCCGGGCGGCCGGACGCACGTACAGGTCCTCCAGATAGATGCCGTGCACGCCCTCCCAGGTGGAGAAGTTGAGGAACCAGAGGGCGAAGCCCACCGGTTGCCCCGTCGCGTCCACCGCGACGTGGCCGAAGAGCGCGGGGCCCGGACCGCTCGGCGCGCCGTCCGGCGTGGTCGGGAAGAGCGCGGCGGCGAGCTGCTCCTCGGTGAGGTGGCACTGCTCGGGGGCCCGCTCGTAGTCGGCGAGTTCGTGCACCATCGCGACGACGGCCGGCACGTCCTCGGGACGCGCCGGCCGGATCGTGGGTGCCGGGGCAGCCAGGGTCACGCCTGCTTGGTCTCCCAGAAGATCTTCGAGATCTCGTCGATCTTGGCGAGCAGCTCGTCGGCCTTGGCCGGGTCGGTCGCGCCCTTCGCTCCGGCGGCGCCGGCCAGCTTGGTGGCCTCGTTGAAGAGCTGGTGCAGGTGCGGGTACTTCTCGAAGTGGGCCGGCTTGAAGTAGTCGGTCCAGAGCACCCAGAGGTGGTGCTTGACCAACTCGGCGCGCTGCTCCTTGATCAGGATGGCCCGGGTGCGGAACTCCGGGTCGGTGTTCGCCTGGTACTTCTCGCAGATCATTTTGACCGACTCGGCCTCGATCCGGGCCTGCGCGGGGTCGTAAACGCCGCACGGCAGGTCGCAGTGGGCGCTGACGGTCACACGGGGCGTGAGGATGCGGGGAAGGCGCATCAGGGTCCTCCATGGGATGTTTGCGATGATCCAGGTCGACATTACTCCTGGAGATGCTCCCCGGCTGGCGGGAGGTGAAACCCGGTGGGTGCCCCGAACGACCCCGCCTCGCCCGTGCTACGCGGCCCACTGGCGGCCGTACTGGTGACCGGCCCCTCCATGGTGCCGACCCTGCGGCACGGGGACGCGGTGCTGGTGCGTACCGGCGGCCGGCCGGTACGTCCCGGCGACGTGGTGGTCGCGGTCTTCCGCAGCCGCCCCGACCTGCTCGTGGTCAAGCGCGCGGTCCGTCCCCAGGACGGCGGCTGGTGGATACGCGGCGACAACGACCTGGTCACCGACGACTCCCGGGCCTACGGGGTGGCCGACGTGCGGGGCCGGGTGGTGGCCCGGTACTGGCCGAGTCCCCGGTTGGTCAACGGTCGGCAGCGGCGGATATGACCCCGCTCACACGCGGGTGACGGGTGCCTGACTATGCTCGGAAAGTGCCCGGGTGACCCCCCGCACCGCCGCCCCGCTGGCCGCTGACCATCGCGAGCCGAGCCGGCCGGTCCGTCTGCTCGACAGATCCTGGAGTCACCATGCCTACGTCCACCCCGGACCTCGCTGACCCCGTCTTCCGGCTGCACGCCGGCGGCAAGATGGCCGTCACCTCGACGGTGCCGCTGGCCAGCCGGGACGACCTCTCCCTCGCGTACACGCCGGGGGTGGCACGGGTGTGCGAGGCGATTGCCGCCGACCCCGACCTCGCCGACGACTACACCTGGATCTCGCACACCGTGGCCGTGGTCACCGACGGCTCCGCCGTGCTCGGCCTGGGCAACATCGGTCCACGCGCGGCGCTGCCCGTGATGGAGGGCAAGGCGGTGCTGTTCAAGCAGTTCGCGGGCGTGGACGCGGTGCCGATCTGCCTGGACACCCAGGACGTGGACGAGATCGTCGCGGCGGTGCGGGCGCTCGCCCCCTCGTTCGGCGGGATCAACCTGGAGGACATCAGCGCGCCGCGCTGCTTCGAGGTGGAACGCCGGCTGGACGAGGCGCTGCCGATCCCGGTCTTCCACGACGACCAGCACGGCACCGCGATCGTGGTGCTGGCCGCGCTGCGCAACGCGACGACCCTGCTCAACCGCAAGTTCGGCGACCTGCGGGTGGCGGTGAGCGGGGCCGGAGCGGCCGGCGTCGCGGTGACGAAGATGCTGATCGCCGGGGGAGTGAACCCGGACCAGGTGGTCGTCTGCGACTCCAAGGGCATCATCGGCCGGCACCGCGAGCTGACCGGGACCAAGGCCGAGCTGGCCGAGACCACCAACGCCGACGGCCGGCAGGGCGACATCACCGAGGCGCTGCGCGGCGCGGACGTGCTGGTCGGCGTCTCCGGTGGGCAGATCCCGGAGGAGGCGGTGGCCGGGATGGCTCCCGGCGGCATCGTCTTCGCGCTGGCCAACCCGACGCCCGAGGTGCACCCCGAGGTGGCCGCCCGGCACGTCGCGGTGGTCGCCACCGGGCGCAGCGACTACCCCAACCAGATCAACAACGTGCTCGCCTTCCCCGGCGTGTTCCGGGGTGCGCTGGACGCCCGGGCCACCCGGATCACCGAGGGGATGAAGGTGGCCGCGGCCGACGCCATCGCCGGCGTGGTCGCGGAGTCGCTCACCGCGGAGGCCGTCGTGCCCTCGCCGCTCGACCCGCGGGTCGCTCCGGCCGTCGCCGAGGCGGTCGCCGAGGCCGCCCGCCGCGACGGGGTCGCCCGCCGCTGAGGTGTAAGGAAGGGCACCTTCTTATCGCATTTCGCATGGGAAGGTGCCCTTCTTAACGGCCGCTCTCCTTGTTACGGTGCCGATCATGCGTGCTGCCTATGCCTCCGCCCTGGACGCGGACAACCCGCTCGCCGCGCTGAGCGTCGGCGACCGTCCCGAGCCGATCCACCCCGATCCGAACTGGGTCACCGTGCGGGTGCTGGCCAGCTCGCTCAACCACCACGACCTCTGGTCGCTGCGCGGGGTGGGACTCACCGGCGACCAACTCCCGATGATCCTCGGCTGTGACGCGGTCGGCACCGACCCGGACGGCAACGAGGTGGTCATCTACCCGGTGGTGCCCACGCCGGGCGACCCGCGTGGGATCTCCATCCTCTCCGAGCACTTCCCCGGCACGTTCGCCGAGCGGGTGGCCGTACCCCGGATGAACCTGGTGCCGCTGCCGGCGGGCCTGTCGGCGACCGACGCGGCGTGCCTGCCCACGGCCTGGCTCACCGCGTGGCGGATGCTCACCACCAAGGGCCGGGTGGCCGACGGCGAGTCGGTGCTGGTGCAGGGGGCCGGCGGCGGCGTGGCCACCGCCGCCGTCGCGCTCGGCGTCGCGCTCGGCAAGCGGGTGTACGCGACCAGCCGCGACGCCGTGAAGCGGGAGCGGATCGCCGGGCTGGGCGCGACCGCGCTGGAGCCGGGCGCCCGGCTGCCGGAGCGGGTCGACGTGGTGATCGAGACGGTCGGGGCGGCCACCTTCGACCACTCGTTGAAGTCGGCCGCGCCGATGGCCCGGATCGTGGTCTCCGGCGCCACCTCCGGCCACGAGCCCAAGGTCAACCTGCGCCGGGTCTTCGCGATGCAGCTGGAGATTCTCGGCACCTCGATGGGCACCCCGGAGGAACTCACCGAGCTGCTCGCGTTCTGCGCCGAGCACGAGGTGCGCCCGGTGGTCGACAGCGTGGTGCCGTTCAGCCGGATCGAGGAGGGCTTCGCCCGCCTCGCCTCGGGCGACGTCTTCGGCAAGGTCGTCATCGACCACACCGCCTGACCCCGTGCCCCCGGTGGGGCGTGCTCGGCGGGCTGTCACCTCGCGTGCGGGTCCGGCACGCCCCGGAGGCGGGCCAGGTCGGCGGCGTCCTTGGCGCGGCGTGGTCGGGTCGGCATCCAGACCGGGAACATCTCCTTGAACTCGATCTGCGCGGCCACGCTGATGATCGGCGCGGCCAGCGGGCCGATGTGGCCCGGTCGGGCGTCCAGCATCCCGTCGGGTAGTGGGGTGCCGGCCCACGGCCCGGCACCGACCACCACCCGGCCCTCGGCGTCCCGGTCCAGGTACGCGAAGCTCAGCTCGACGTCGTTCCGGAGCAGATCGAGCTGGGTCTCGGCGGGCATCCGCGGATCGGGCCGCCAACCGCGCCCGCCGAGCAGGGCCGCCAACTCGCTGGCGTCGTGTCGCCAGCAGTACCAGTCGACGTCGACGTGCGGTCGGCTCACCTCGCCGAGGTGGAAGTCCATCGCCCAGCCGCCGCGCAGCCACACCGCGACACCGGCCTGTTCCGCCAGCTCGGTCACCTCGCGGATCGCGCCGAGTTGTCGTCCCACCAGCCCGTCGCCGTCCATCCCGCCGAGGCTAGTCCCCACCCGTCGCCCGCACTGACCGCCCGGTTGCCAGTGCGGTCAGCGGGGGAGGCGGCTGGTGAGGGCGGTGACGCCGGGGAGTTGGGCGTCGGCGGGGAGCCGGCGCAGGGCCGCCCGGTCGTCGTAGAGGGTCCAGCGGAGGAAGTCGATGGTGGTGGCGAGGACCTGGACGAAGCCGGGGCGGCCCGGGATCAGGTACTCGCCGTGGCCCTGACCGGGGAGGCTCAGGAAGGCGGCCGGGCCGAGCACGCGGGCGTACCCGGCCCGGCCGACGGACTCCGGCACGATCGGGTCGGCGCTGCCGTGCACGAACAGCAGCGGGGCGACGGGGCCGGCGAGGCCGCCGGCCAGGCCGCCGCCGGCGATCACGATCCCCGCGCGCAGCCGTGCGGAATGGCCGGCGGTGAACATGCCGGCCGTGGTGAAGCCGCCTGCCGAGTGGCCGGCCGCGCCGATCCGGTTGACGGCCAGGTGCCCGGCGAGCGGGTCGCCGCGGTGGGCGTCGAGGCGTACCAGGTGGCGGATCAGTCGCCAGCCGTCGGCGGGCTGGTTGCGGACGTCCGCCCGGGTGAAGTCCCGCGCCCGCAGGTTCGTACGCGGAAAGGTGGGCGCGGCCACCACGAAGCCCGCGGCGGCCCAGCGGGTGGTCAACGGCGCGTGCAACTCGGGCAGGCTGCGCAGCCCGTGGCTGTAGATCACCACCGGGAAGCGTCCGGCGGCCACCGCCGCGCCCGGCCGGACTTCCGGTGCGCCCGGGGACGGGGTGGCCGTGGGCGCGGCCGACCGGGTGGCCGTGGGGACGGAGCCCGTCGCCGTCGGTGCGGCCGGCTCCACCGGATACCAGACGGTCACCGGCAGCGGCCGGGGGCCGCCCGGGTCGACGACGAACTGCCGCATCCCGACGGCGTACGTCCGTTGCGGGGCGGATTGGCTGGTGGGCGGCTCCGGAGCGGCGGTCATGGCCGGAGCACATCCGGCGAGCAGCGCCGTCACCAGCGCGGCGACGAGCCGCTGCACTCTCACCCCTTCACGGTAGGCGGCCGGGCGGCCGGCACGGCCCGTACGTCCGGACCGGGCGTCGCCGCCCACCCGGCCGACGTGCCTCCACCGGCCGGGCGGTGTTGTCGTCGTGGGCACGTGGGGAGAACGTCCGGGTGGACGAGTTTCGCTAGGGTCACGCGCATGGCTGAGAACTACACCGACCCGAGCGGCAACACCGCGCAGTTCCGTGCCTTCGTCGAGTCGCCCGAGGCGGCAGCGGCGGCGGCGGAGGAGGCGCCCTCCCGGCTGCCGCTGATCGCCGGCATCGCCGTCGCCGTCGTGGTCGTGGCCCTGGTCGCCTGGCTGGTGCTGGCCTGAGCCCCGCTGCCGGGCGGTCGCCGAAAGGCACTTGTCCGGCCTGCCCGCTGTCGTCGCACGCGTGGTTCACGCCAGGAGCGGGATGTGGGGGTGCCCGGCCTCCCGCACACCGCGACCTGCCGCATCCCGAGCAGCGGCCGGACCGGACCCGGCGGCTCAGCCGAGCGAGCCGAGCACGTCCCGGGTCTCCCGGGCGATCTCGCGCTCCTCGTCGGTGTTGACCGCACAGACCGTGACCTCGGCGCCGTCCGGGGAGATCACCCGGTCACCGCTGCCGTCGTTGCGGGTCGGGTCGACGGCGATCCCGAGCCGCTCCAGGCCGGCCAGCGACGCGGCCCGGACCGGTGCCGCGTGCTCGCCGACCCCGGCGGTGAAGGTGACCGCGTCGACCCGTCCGAGCAGGGCGTAGTAGGCGCCCACGTATCCGGTGATCCGGCGGCGGTAGACGTCGAAGGCGAGCGTGGCGGCCGGGTCGCCGGCGTCCCGGCGGGCCAGCACCTCGCGCATGTCGTTGACCCCGGTCAGCCCGAGCAGGCCGCTGCGGTGGTTGAGCAGGTCGTCGATCTCGTCCACACCCATCCCGGCCTCGCGGCGCAGGTGAAAGATGACCGTCGGATCCAGGTCGCCGCTGCGGGTGCCCATGACCAGGCCCTCCAGCGGGGACATGCCCATCGACGTGGCCACGCTGCGCCCGCCGCGGACCGCGCAGGCGCTCGCCCCGTTGCCCAGGTGCAGGGTGATCGTGTTCAGCTCCGCGTACGGCCGGCCGAGCAGTTCGGCGGTGCGTCGGGAGACGTACGCGTGCGAGGTGCCGTGGAAGCCGTACCGGCGGATGCCCCACCGCTCGGCGGTGTCCCGGTCGATGGCGTACGTGGCGGCGGCCTCGGGCAGCGTGTGGTGGAAGGCGGTGTCGAAGACGGCGACCTGCGGAGTGTCCGGCAGCGCCTCCCGGGCCACCCGGATACCGGCCAGGTTCGCCGGGTTGTGCAGCGGCGCGAGCGGCACCAGGTCCTCGATCGCGGCGATCACCCCGGCGTCGATGAGCACCGGCGCGCTGAACCTCCGGCCGCCGTGCACCACCCGGTGCCCGATCCCGGCCAGCCCGTCGAGGTCGAGCCGCTCGATGATCTCCCGCACCGCGGTCTCGTGGTCGGCCGGCCCGCCTCCCGGCTCGCCGATCCGCTCGACGGTGCCCTTGTCGCGGACCTGCTCGCCGTCGTACAGCCGGTACTTGACCGACGACGACCCGCAGTTGAGGACGAGGATGCGGCTCATCAGGACTCCCCGGCGGCGGCCTGGATGGCGGTGATCGCCACCGTGTTGACGATGTCGGGCACGGTGGCGCCCCGGGACAGGTCGTTGACCGGGCGCCGCAGGCCCTGCATGACCGGGCCGACCGCCACCGCGCCGGCCGACCGCTGCACCGCCTTGTACGTGTTGTTGCCGGTGTTCAGGTCCGGGAAGATGAACACCGTGGCCCGCCCCGCCACCGGGCTGTCCGGCAGCTTGGTGGCCGCCACGTGCGGGTCGATCGCCGCGTCGTACTGGATCGGGCCCTCCACCAGCAGCTCCGGTCGGCGTTCGCGGACCAGCTTGGTGGCGGTCGCGACCTTCTCCACGTCCGCCCCGAAGCCGGAGTCGCCGGTCGAGTACGACAGCATCGCCACCCGCGGCTCGATGCCGAACCGGGCCGCCGTGTCGGCCGACGAGATGGCGATGTCGGCGAGCTGGGCGGCGTCCGGGTCCGGGTTGACCGCGCAGTCGCCGTAGACCAGCACCCGGTCGGCGAGCAGCATGAAGAAGACGCTGGAGGCGACCGAGACGCCCGGCACGGTCCGGATGATCTCGAAGGCCGGCCGGATGGTCGCCGCGGTGGTGTGGGTGGCGCCGGAGACCATGCCGTCGGCGTGCCCGGCCCACACCATCATGGTGCCGAAGTAGTTCGGCTGGGCGACGATGTCGTGGGCCAGTTCGGGGGTCATGCCCCGGTGCGCGCGGAACTTGGCGTACTCGTCGGCGAACTCGTCCCGCCACGGGCTGGTCACCGGGTCGACCACCTGCGCGTCGCCGAGGTCCACGCCCAGCTCCCGGGTACGCCGGGCGATGTCGTCGGGGCGGCCGAGCAGGGTGAGGTCGGCGACGTCCCGGCGGAGCAGGATCTCCGCCGCGCGCAGGATCCGCTCCTCCGCGCCCTCCGGCAGCACCAGCCGCCGGCGTCGCGTCCGGGCCCGATCGATGAGGTCGTTCTCGAACATCAGCGGGGTGACCCGTTCGGAGCGGCTGACCCGCAGCCGGCCGGCCAGGTCGACGGTGTCCACGCAGCGTTCGAAGGCGCCGATCGCCGCCTCCACCTTGCGCGGGTTCGCTGTGCTGGGGCGGCCCTCGATCCGGCTGGACGCCGCGACCGTGTCGTAGCTGTCGCTGGTCACCGAGAGCACGGGCAGCCCGGTGCTCATCCGCTCGACCAGCCGCATCGCCCGCGGGTCGGGCTGCTCGCCGAGGGTGAGCACCAGGCCGGCCAGGGAGACCTGCCCGGCGACGTGCGCCGCGCCGGCCGCCACCAGCAGGTCGGCCCGGTCGCCAGGGGTGATCACCAACGCCCCGTCGGTCAGGTGGTCGAGCAGGGTGGGTACGTGCGCCGCGCCCACCACGTAGTCGAGCACGTCCCGGTCGAGCGTGGCCTCGTCGCCGGAGAGCAGGGTGGCGCCGAGCGCCGCCGCCACCTCGGCCACCGTCGGCGCCGACACGGCCGGCACCTCCGGGATCGCGTACGCGGGGACGGGCAGTTCGGGCAGCGTCATCGGCCCGGGCACCCGGTTGGCCACCACGGCCACCACGGTCGCGCCCAGGTCCGCCAGGTCGTGGTACGCCCCGCGCGCCGCCGCCGCGATCGCCTCGGGTTGCTGGCCGAACCCGTCGACCACGGGCACCACCACGCTGCCGAACTCGGTGGCCAGCCGGGCGTTGAAGGCCAGCTCACGGGGCCCGGCGCCGTCCCCGTCGGCGAAGTCGCTGCCCACCACGACGACGGCCGGGCAGCGCCGCTCGACCTCGCGGTAGCGGGCGACGATCCGGGAGATCAGCTCCTCCCGCCGTCCGTCGGCGACCAGCGCGGTTGCCTCCGCGTACGTCGAGCCGTGCAGCTCGTCGATCGGCAGCTCCACCCGGTAGCGCTCGGTGAGCAGGGCGAGGATCTGGTCGGGGCCGGTGCCGGGAACCAACGGCCGGAACGCGCCGATCCGCTCGACCTGCCGGGACAGCAACTCGGCCAACCCGAGCGCCACCGTCGACTTGCCACCGCCCGACCCCACGCCGGTCACGTACACGCTGCGTGCCACGACCTCACGCTACAAGATCGCGGTGTCACCCGCCCGGGTCCTTGTGCCCGGGACCGACGGCCCGTTCCGTGGTCACGAGGGAGCCACCGCGGCCGGTTCCAGCTCTCGTTCGTACACCTGCCCGGTCAGGTCGGTGCCGAAGCTGTGGTGTGGTTCCTCCTGGATCAGGTGGAAGCCACGGGATAGGTAGATCCGACGGGCGGCGACCAGGGGGTGATTGGTCCAGAGCCGCATCCGGGTGTAGCCCGCCCGCCGGGCGAAGGCGAGGCATTCGTCGACCAGTCGGCCGCCGAGACGCCGCCCCCGGGCCGCGGGGTCGACCAGCAGGATCCGCAGCTGGGCGGTCCGGTCGTCCGCCGCCACACAGAAGACGCAGCCCACCCGCTCACCGTTGAGCTCGGCGATCCACGCGGCTTCCCGGGCCGGGTCGTGGCCGGCGGCGTAGTCGGCGACGATCCGCGCCACGAGCGCCTCGAAGCTGGTGTCCCAGCCGAACTCGGCGGCGTACAGCTCGCCGTGGGCCATCACCACCCAGCCGAGGTCGCCGGGACGGTCCAGCGGACGAATGAGGATCTCTTCGCTCATTGACACCCCTCCACAACTGAAACAGTCGTTTCAGTGGCAGAGTAGCGCTGTGAGCCAGCACGAGCGACCCCCCAGCGCCCGCCGCGAGGAACTGCTGGAGCGGGCGTACGCGTATGCGATGGAGCACGGGCTGGCGGAGCTGTCGCTCCGCCCCCTCGCCTCCGCCATCGGGTCCAGCCCCCGGGTCCTGCTCTTCCTCTTCGGCTCGAAGGAGGCGCTGATCCGGGCCCTGCTCGCCCGGGCCAGGTCCGACGAGCTGGCCGCGCTCCAGCGGGCCCGCGCGGCCGGGGGTCCGGAGGACTTCCCGGCGGCGGTGCGGACGACCTGGGGATGGCTCGTGGATCCGGCCCATCGCCCGATGCTGGTGCTGTGGGCCCAGGCGTACGCCCGCTCGCTCGGCGAGCCGGACGGACCGTGGGCGGGATTCGCCCGGCAGACGGTGGCGGACTGGCTCGGCCTGCTCGCCGAGGTCCAGGGTGGCCACGACACCGGCGATCGGGATCCGGCCCTCGGCCTGGCCGTGCTGCGCGGTGCCCTGCTCGATCTGCTGGCCACCGGCGACGCCGAGCGCACGACGGCGGTCGTCGAACGCTACCTGCGCCTGATCGGGGCGGCGGCCCGCTGAACCCGGGCCGCGATCCCCGACCTACTCGTCGTCCTCGTCGTCCAGCCGGGCCAGCCAGGTGGCGAAGCGCTCGATCGGGGTCTCGAACTCGGGGTTCAGATCGACGAAGTCGCGCAGCCGCTCGCCCAGCCACTCCAGGCTGACCTGCTCCTCGCCCCGGCGCTCGACCAGCTCCTCGATGCCACGGTCGGTGAAGTACAACGGTTCGTCCTCTCGAAAACGGTGTTGCCACACGAGGCGGGGCAGCGGCCGTCGTACGGTCGCTGCCCCGGTGTCTCGCGGTGCGGTCAGGTCACGGGCGGGGGAGGGCCGCCTCGATCAGCGCGGCCTGCTCGACCTCGTGCATCTTCGCCGAGCCGACCGCCGGAGCGGCGGCCGCCGGACGGGAGATGCGGCGCAGCCGGACGTCGCTCAGGTGCTCCAGCAGGTTGAGCGCGACGAACGACCAGGCACCCTGGTTGGCCGGCTCCTCCTGCACCCAGGCGAAGTCCTCGGCGTTCGGGTACTGCGCCAGGGCGGCCCGGATCTCCTCGACGGGCAGCGGGTAGAGCTGCTCCATCCGGATGATCGCGGTGTCCGTGACCCCCCGCTCCTGCCGGGCCTGGAACAGGTCGTAGTAGACCTTGCCCGAGCAGAGCAGCACCCGCTTCACCTGCTCCGGTGCCGGGGCGGCGGTGTCCCGCAGGACCGGCTGGAAGGTGCCCGAGGTGAAGTCCTCCACCGGCGACACGCAGAGCTTGTGCCGCAGCAGCGACTTCGGCGTGAACACCACCAGCGGCTTGCGCTTCGGCGACAGGGCCTGGCGACGCAGCAGGTGGAAGTAGTTCGCCGGGGTGGTCGGGATGGCCACCCGCATGTTGTCCTCGGCGCAGAGCTGGAGGAACCGCTCCGGGCGGCCGGAGGTGTGGTCCGGGCCCTGGCCCTCGTGGCCGTGCGGCAGCAGCAGGGTGACCGCGGAGCGCTGGCCCCACTTCACCTCGCCGGAGGAGATGAACTCGTCGATCACCGACTGGGCGCCGTTGACGAAGTCACCGAACTGGGCCTCCCAGCAGACCAGCGCGTTGACGTTCTCCACCGAGTAGCCGTACTCGAAGCCCATCGCGGCGTACTCGGACAGCAGCGAGTCGTGGACGAAGAAGCGGGACCGCTCGCCGTCGCCGGTGAGCGACTTCAGCGGGAGGTAGTCGTCGCCGGTCTTCGAGTCGACGATCGAGGCGTGCCGCTGGACGAAGGTGCCGCGCCGGGAGTCCTGCCCGGCGAGCCGGACGGTGACCCCGTCGTGCAACAGCGCGCCGAACGCGATGATCTCGCCGAAGCCCCAGTCGATGCCGCCCTCGACGGACATCTTGGCCCGCCGGTCCAGCAGCTGCTGGATGCGCTTGTGCGGGTTGAAGCCCTCGGGGAGGTTGATGTGCGCCTCGCCGATCGCCTTGATCACCGCGGCGTCGGTGGCGGTGTCGACCTGCGGCTCCGGCTCGTCCTCGCGGCGCGGCCGGCTGAGCTGGCGCGGCGTGGTGGCCGCGTCCCGGGTGGCCTTGAAGACCCGCTCCAGCTGCGCCTGGTAGTCGCGCAGCAGCTCCTCCGCGTCCTCCACGGTGATGTCACCCCGCCCGATGAGCTCCTCGGTGTAGAGCTTCCGGACCGACCGCTTGGAGTCGATGATCTGGTACATCTGCGGGTTGGACATCGACGGGTCGTCGCCCTCGTTGTGCCCGCGCCGGCGGTAGCAGACCATGTCGATCACGACGTCCTTGTTGAACGCCTGGCGGTACTCGAAGGCGAGCCGGGCCACCCGGACGACGGCCTCGGGGTCGTCGCCGTTGACGTGGAAGATCGGCGCCTGGATCATCCGGGCGACGTCGGTGCTGTAGAGGCTGGACCGGCTGTATTCCGGGGCGGTGGTGAAGCCGACCTGGTTGTTGACCACCACGTGCACCGTGCCGCCGGTGCGGTAGCCGCGCAGCTGCGACAGGTTGAGCGTCTCGGCGACCACGCCCTGGCCGGCGAAGGCCGCGTCACCGTGCACCGCCAGCGGCAGCACGGTGTAGCCCTCCAGCTTGAGGTCTATCCGGTCCTGCTTGGCCCGGACGATGCCCTCCAGCACCGGGTCCACGGCCTCCAGGTGCGACGGGTTCGCCACCACCGACACCTTGACCGCGTGCTCGCCGTTCGGGGTGGTGAACTTGCCGTTCTGGCCGAGGTGGTACTTCACGTCGCCCGAGCCCTGCGTGGAGCGCGGGTCGAGGTGCCCCTCGAACTCGGAGAAGATCTTCTCGTACGGCTTGCCGACGATGTTGGCCAGCACGTTGAGCCGGCCGCGGTGGGCCATGCCGATGACAACCTCGTCCAGCCCGGCCTCGGCGGAGCTCTCCAGCACCTCACCGAGGAGCGGGATCAGCGACTCGCCGCCCTCCAGCGAGAAGCGCTTCTGGCCGACGTACTTGGTCTGCAGGAAGGTCTCGAACGCCTCGGCGGCGTTGAGCCGGTTGAGCACGTGCTTCTGCTCGTCCCGGTTCGGCTTCTCGTACTTGCGCTCTATCCGCTCCTGGATCCAGCGCCGCTCCTCCGGGTCCTGGATGTGCATGTACTCGACGCCGACCCGGCGGCAGTACGAGTCACGCAGCACGCCGAGGATCTCGCGCAGCTTCATCCGCTGCCGACCGGCGAAACCGTTGACCGGGAAGACCCGGTCCAGGTCCCACAGGGTCAGCCCGTGCTGGAGGACGTCCAGGTCCGGGTGCTTGCGGATCTTGAACTCCAGCGGATCGGTGTCGGCCATCAGGTGGCCGCGCACCCGGTACGCGTGGATCAGCTCGTGCACCCGCGCGGTCTTGTTGATCTGACCCTCGGAGTTGACGGCCACGTCCTGCACCCAGCGCACCGGCTCGTACGGGATGCGCAGCGAGGTGAAGATCTGGTCGTAGTAGCCGCGCTCGCCGAGCAGCAGCTCGTGCATCACCTTGAGGAACTCGCCCGACTGCGCGCCCTGGATGATCCGGTGGTCGTACGTGCTGGTCAGCGTGATGATCTTGCTGACCGCCAGCTCGGCCAGGGTCGCCTCGCTCATGCCCTGGTACGGCGCCGGGTATTCCATGGCGCCGACACCGATGATGGCGCTCTGGCCCTGCATCAGGCGCGGGATCGAGTGGACCGTGCCGATGCCGCCCGGGTTGGTCAGCGAGATGGTGGTGCCTGAGTAGTCCTCCATGGTCAGCTCGTTGCGGCGGGCGCGCCGGACCACGTCCTCGTACGCCTGCCAGAACTGCCGGAAGTCCATCTGCTCGCAGGCCTTGATGGAGGGCACCACCAGGGTGCGGGAGCCGTCCGGCTTGGCCAGGTCGATGGCGATGCCCAGGTTGACGTGCTCCGGGCGGACCATCGCCGGCTTGCCGTCGACCTCGGCGTAGGAGTTGTTCATCTCCGGGTGCTCGACCAGCGCCCGGACCATCGCGTACCCGATCAGGTGGGTGAAGCTCACCTTGCCGCCGCGACCGCGGGCCAGGTGGTTGTTGATCACGATGCGGTTGTCGACCAGCAGCTTCGCCGGGACCGCGCGGACGCTCGTGGCGGTCGGCACCGCGAGCGAGGCGTCCATGTTCTGCACGATCTTGGCGGCGACGCCGCGCAGCGGGGTGGTGCCGGGGGTCGGGGTCTTGGCGGCGGGCTTCGCGGCCGGCTTGGCGGCGGCCTTCTCGGCCGGCTTGGCGGCCGGCTTCTCGGGGGCCTTGGCGGCCGGGGCCGGCTTTGCCGGGACCGGCTGCTGGGCGACGCTGGCGACGGCTTCCTGCTGCTCGCCGGGCTCGGGACGGGGGGCCGGCTTGGCCGTGCTGCCGGGGCGCGGGGTGGCGGCGCCCGGGGCGGGCCGGTAGTCGGCGAAGAAGTCGTGCCAGGCCGGGTCCACGCTCGAGGGGTCGGCGAGATAGCGCTGGTACATCTCCTCGACGATCCACTCGTTCGGGCCGAAACCCGCCAGTGGGTTCTCCTGCGACGAAGTTTGCTGGGTCGACACGGCCGCTGATCGCCTCTTTCACGCCGGTTCGTATGCACGCGGTGTCCGCCGGCGCCCGGGAAATGGGCGCACGGACGTCCCAAGGCTACGCCGTACGAATCCGGTGAGCATTCTCGCCTCCGGCGGGTGGCCCGTTTCACAGAAGATGCCAGAAGTTCGGCAAACGCTGCGTGTCCGGTCGACTCCTGTTAAAGGAGACGGCCCGGCGGGCGGCATGGTCGCCGCCCGCCGGGCCGGTCGCGTACGGCTCAGGAAATGTCGCGCCGCCGGATGGTCAGCACGCCGATGACGCCGGCCACGACCGTGTACCCGATCAACACGGCCGCCCCCGCCCAGCGCGGCGGGTCGCCCGGGATCTCGGTCCCGCTCACCATCAGACTGGACGCCAGCGAGGGGACCACCAGCTGGAGCTTGTTGATCCAGTCACCGAACTTCATGGCCAGCAGGCTGATCGCGAAGGCCGCGCCGATGGTGCCGCCCAGGTAAAGCAGGATGCTGGTCACCGTGGCGCCGATCTGGCTCCGGATCAGCACGCCGACGGCGACGCCCAACATCGACCAAAGCAGGTAGGCAAGCCCGTTGAGCCCGACGGCGCGCCAGACCCCGCCGCTGCTGAGCTGGGAGCCGACGTCCACGCTGCTCAGGATCAGCCCTCCGAACACCAGGTTGAGCGCGGTGGTGATCAGCCAGAAGACGATCGCCAGCCCGGCTGCGGCGACCAGCTTGGCCAGCATCACCGCGGTGCGGTGCGGCGCGGTGAGGAACGTGGTGGTCACCGTCTGGTGGAAGAACTCGCTGGTCACCACGATGATGCCGAGCAACATCACGATGAGCAGGCCGAAGAACTGCCCGTTGGTGTAGATGTTGGCGGCCAGACTCTCCACTGTCTGCACGGCGTGGAGCTTGTCTGCCTGATCGGCCGGCACCTCGCCGAAGTCCGCGCTGGCCAGCGCGGAGGTTTGTATCCAGTTGAGCAGCAGGGTGATGGCCCACAGCGGCAGCGAGATGAGCCCGAAGACCCACCAGGTGCTGGTGGTACGGATCTTGAGCAGCTCGGATCGCACCAGGTTCATCGGATGCCCGCCTTTCCGGCCGTCAGTTCGAGGAAGACCCCTTCCAGGTCGGGGCGCTCGGTGGTCAGCTCGTGCAGCTCGACCTTGGTGGCCAGGGCGACCCGGCCGACCGTCGGGGCGTCCACCCCGGCGACCAGCAGCGCGCCGTGCTCGTCCTTGTTGACCGTGGCCGCCTGCTCGCGCAGCGCGGCGGCCAGTTCCTCGGCCTGCGGGGTGCGGACCCGCACCTGGGTGCCGTGCGCCATCGAGCCGATCACCTGGTCCACCGGGCCCTGCCGGACCAGCCGGCCGGCCGCGATGATCACCACGTCGTCGGCGAGCAGCTGCATCTCGGAGAGGAGGTGGCTGGAGACCAGCACGGTGCGCCCCTCGGCGGCCAGCCCCTTGAGGAAGCCGCGCATCCAGCGGATGCCCTCCGGGTCGAGGCCGTTGGCCGGCTCGTCGAGGATCAGCACCTGCGGGTTGCCGAGCATCGCGGCCGCGATGCCGAGCCGCTGCTTCATGCCCAGCGAGTAGCCCTTGAACTTGCGCTTCGCCGCCGGAGTCAACCCGACCATGGCAAGCACCTCGTCGGCCCGCTCGCGGGGCAGGCCGGCCGCCGCGCAGATCACCCGCAGGTGGTTGATGCCGGTGCGGCCCTTGTGCGCGCTGGACGCCTCCAGCACCGCGCCCACCGAGCGCAGCGGGTCGACCAGGTCGGCGTACCGGTGGCCGCCGATGGTCGCCTGGCCGGCGGTCGGGGTGACCAGGTTGAGCAGCATGCGGAGGGTGGTCGTCTTGCCGGCGCCGTTCGGGCCGAGGAAGCCGGTCACCCGGCCCGACTGGACGGTGAAGGACAGGTTGTCGACCGCCCGGAGGTTCTTGTACTGCTTGGTCAGTCCGGACACCACGATCTGGCCGGTCCCGGCGCTGGGGCTTGACTGCCCGTCGGACATCGTTCTCCTCTCCTGGCACGGCGCATGGACGCGCCGGTCGGGGCGCGGTTGCGGAAAGCGCCGTGGCACAGCCTGACAACCTCGCGCAACCTGGTCAATCAGGCGGGACGCGTACGACAGCCTCCGTCCCAGGCAGGAGGTGATCATCCTCAGGGAGGAGAGGTCAGGCCGGCGGCAGCGCGATCCAGGTGGCCCGGGCGTAGCCGAGCAGGGCGCCGTCGGGGCCGTAGAGGCTGGAGTGCACCTCGGCCTTGCGCCCCTCCCCGCCGACCATCGCGCCGGTCACCACGCACTCGTCGTCGGGGCGTGGCAGCGCCGCGACCACCGAGGCGATCCGACCCAGGACGTACGGGCGGCCGGGCGCGATCACCGCCCAGCCGCCGGGGCAGTCCAGTGCCGCCCAGACCGTCGCCGGCACCACGTCGGCCGGGGCGCGGAACGGCGCGGCCGTCCGCCCGTCCGGCAGCCGGCCCGGGAAGATCCGCAGTCCGTCCGGATTCTCCGGGCCGCATACGTAGCACCCGGGGAACGGGTGCTCGACCAGCCCCGGGTACGCCTTGGCGGCGGCCTCGGCCGTCGGCCGGTCGACCGGCGGGACCACGGCGCTGAACCCGTCGATCCGGCGTACCTGCGCGATCACCTGGCCGTCGGGGTCGAGGACCGCGCCGTCGACCGCGGTCAGCGGGGTCTCCAGCGGGGGCGGTTTGCGCAGGGTGACCTCCACCGGCCCCCGGTCGTCGACCACCGCCGCGAAGACCCCGGCGCTCCAGCCGCCGTTGCCCGAGCCGGCGGGCCCGTGAAAGCGCGACTCGATGATCATGACGTCCTCCAGGCTGGTCCGGGCCCGGCCCCCTCGCCGGCCCCGCCCGGCAGCCTCGCACGCCCGCCTTCGCCGGCTCCACCCGCCCGATTCCGGGACGGATGGTGATCCGCCGCAGGTGGGGGGGCGGACCGGAGCGCCGGCCGGCGTTCACCGGATCGACACCCCTCATCCCCGTGGCCGGCAACCGGGGCACCTACACAGATACCCATGGCCGTTCTGCACGCCGCTGGCGCACCCCTCACGACCAGCGGTTACACCCTGCTGATCGCCGACGACCCGAATCTGGTCGCGGCCGCGCAACGCCTCCGGCACGAGGTGTTCGCCACCGAACTCGGCGCGACCCTGCACCCGGGGGCCGCCGGGCTCGACACCGACGAGTTCGACGCCCACTGCGACCACCTGGTGGTGCTGCGCGAGGGCACCGACGAGGTGGTCGGCACGTACCGGCTGCTGCCGCCCGGCCGCGCGAGCCGCCCGTACGCCGACGGCGAGTTCGACCTGGCCCCGCTCGCCCCGCTCCGGGACGACCTGGTCGAGGCGGGCCGCTCCTGCGTGCACCCGGACCACCGCTCCGGTGCGGTGATCAACCTGATGTGGGCCGGCATCGCCCGCTACCTGCACCTGCGCGGGTCGCGCTGGCTCGGCGGCTGCGCCTCGGTGCCGGTCGCCGACGGCGGCACCACGGTCGCGGAGGTGTGGGCCCAGGCCAGCGCCCGGCACCTGGCCCCGCCGCCGCTGCGGGTCACGCCCCGCCGCCCGTGGTTCGCCGAGGCGCCGGCCGTCCTGTCGACCGCCGGTCCCGGGGCGCTGCGCGACGGCAGGTACGCCGAGTTGGAGGTGTCGCCGGCCGAGCGCCGGGCGCTGGTCCCCCCGCTGCTCCGCGGCTACCTGCGGCTCGGCGCCTGGGTCTGCGGGGAGCCGGCGTACGACCCGGACTTCGCCTGCGCCGACTTCTACGTACTGCTCTCGCTGGACCGGATGAACCCCCGCTACCTGCGGCACTTCCTCGGTGGGGAGCCGTCGTGACCGGCGACGACCTGTGGCGGCCCGCCTCGGGCTGCGGCCCGGCGTGCCTGCCGGCCGACGCCGGGTCGGCGGTGTCGCTTCCGCGCCGGGTGGGGCGGCTGCTGGGGGCGGTCGGGATGCTGCTGGCCGGGATCGGGCTGGCCGTACTGCTGCCTCTGCTGCCGGCCCGGGAGCGGCGGGCCGCGCTACGTGGCTGGGCTCGCGGCGCGCTGCGGGCCCTCGGCGTGCGGCTGGTGGTCCGGGGTCGGCTGCCGCGCCGGCGGGCGCTGCTGGTCGCCAACCACGTCTCCTGGCTGGACGTCCTGGCCGTGCTCGCGGTCGCGCCGACCCGGATGCTCGCCAAGCGGGAGGTGCGGGGGTGGCCCGTGGTGGGGGCGCTGGCCGCCGCCGCCGGCACGGTCTTCGTCGACCGGTCCCGGCCCCGTGACCTGCCGGCCACGGTCGGCCGGGTGGCCGCCGCGCTGCGCGCCGGGCACTCGGTTGCGGTCTTCCCCGAGGGGACGACCTGGTGCGGTGAGGCGGCCGACTGCCGGCCCGCGCGGGGGTTCCGGCCGGCCATGTTCCAGGCCGCGGTGGACGCCGGCGCGCCGATCGTGCCGCTGCGCCTCACCTACCGGGACGCCGGCGACCCGACCACCCTGGCCGCCTTCCTCGGTGCGGAGACGCTCTGGGAATCGGTACGCCGGGTGCTGGCCGCCCGGGATCTGACGGTGTCGGTGGTGGTGGCCGCCGCGCTGCATCCGGCCGGGGCGGCGGATCGGCGGATGCTGGCCCGCGTCGCCGAGTCGGCGATCCACCTGACCCCGGCCCGGCCGGTGCCCGCCGCTCGGCCCGGCCCGGTGCGGGACCTTTCGCCAGCCCGTCCGGGCGGTGGTCCCGTGACGTCGACCGGTCGGGAGGCGACGCTGGACCTGGCCGCCTGACGCCCTCGCGACAATCTTGTTCAGTCGCGATGTATCGCGTTATGCTTTCTCCGTCGCTCGACGTGCCGTTGGTGGGCGCGTCACCGAGGGGAGTACGCCATGGCCAACTGGACGGTCGACAGCCCGCAGCGGCTCACCCTGGACGGGCCGGTCACCCGGCTCGACGTACGGCTGGTCACCGGCCGGCTCAACGTGGTCGCCACCGACGGTCCGGCCCGGATCGACATCACCCGGGTCAGCCGCCGGCCGGTCCTCGTGGAACACCGCGACGGCCGCCTCTTCGTCGGGCACGAGCGGCACCCCCGCTGGCCCGGGTTCCTCTGGTGGCTCGGTCAGCTCGGCCGCCGGTTCCGGGCCGAGGTCTCCGTCGCCGTGCCGGCCGACGTGCTGGCCGACCTGCACATGGTGGACGGCTCGCTGGTCGCCTCCGGCCTGCGCCGGGACACCCGGGTCGACGTCACCTCCGGGCAGGTGACCCTGATGGGGCTGCGCGGCCACACCGTCGCGAAGGTCATCTCGGGTCCGGTGGAGGCGCTCGGCGTGGCCGGCGACCTGGACCTGGAGACGGTCTCCGGCGAGCTGATCCTCGCCGACAGCGCGCCCGAACGGGTCCGCGCCCACGCGGTCTCCGGGTCGATCACCTGCGACCTGGACAACCCGCGGGGCAGCGAGATCCGGCTCAGCGCCATCTCCGGCAGCATCACGGTCCGCGTCCGCGAGGACAGCGACCTCACCGTCCACCTGCACACCACCTCCGGCCGGATCACCAGCGGCTTCCCACAGGTGGGCGGCGGCAGCGGCTTCGGCTCGATCAAGGACAGCCACGGAGTCCTCGGCGCGGGCGGCGGTAAGCTCTGGGCGTCCGCGACGTCCGGCAGCATCGCACTGCTGGCCCGACCCGTCGAGGACGACGACCTGGAGGAGCTGCCGTGACCGCCGTGTTCACTCACGGGCGGCTCCGGCTCTATCTGCTCAAGCTCCTCGACGACGGCCCGAAGCACGGCTACGAGCTGATCCGGCTGCTGGAGGACCGCTTCCTCGGCCTGTACGCGCCGAGCGCCGGCACCATCTACCCCCGGCTGCAACGCCTGGAGGTCGAGGGGCTGGTCACCCACACCGCCGTCGGCGGCCGCAAGGTATACGAGATCACCGAGGCGGGCCGCGCGGAGCTGCGGCAGCGCGCCGACGAGCTCGCCACCCTGGAATCGGACATCAGCGCCTCGGTCGAGGACCTGTCCGCCCTGGCCGGCGAGATCCGCAGCGAGGTACGCGGCTCCGTGCGCGATCTCAAGCGGGAGCTGCGCGAGGCGGCCCGGCAGACCCGGCGGGGGCACTGGGAGCCGCCGCCGACCCGACCCGCCGCCAGCGGTGGCCCGGCGCGCGGCGAAACGCCCCTGCTTGCCGAGTTCGACCAGCGGCTGGCCGCGTTCACCGTCGAGGTGGGCGCGCTGGTCCGCGCCGGCCGGCTCACCGACGCCCAGCTCCGGACGGCGATCCGGCTGCTCGACGGCGCGCTGGACGGGCTGCGCCGGCTGCTCCGCTGAGCCGCCGCCGGGGCTCGGCCGGCTCACAGGTTGTTTCCAGCATCCACCCAGCGGGACCGCAGCCGGGGCGCGGATGATGGGTGACATGGTGGCTACCCAGACCGAGGCTCGTCTGCTCGTCGTCGAGGACGACCCCAACATCCTCGAGCTGCTCTCCGCGAGCCTGCGCTTCGCCGGCTTCGACGTCGCCACCGCGACCAGCGGCAGCGCCGCGCTGACCGCCGCCAAGGACCACCGGCCCGACCTGGTGGTGCTCGACGTGATGCTGCCCGACCTGGACGGCTTCGAGGTCATCCGGCTGCTCCGCGAGGGCGGTACGCGTACGCCGGTGGTCTTCCTGACCGCCCGCGACGCCACCGACGACAAGATCCGCGGGCTCACTCTGGGCGGCGACGACTACGTCACCAAGCCGTTCAGCCTGGAGGAGCTGACCGCGCGGATCCGGGCGGTGCTGCGGCGTACCGCCACCGGCGACCACGCCCCCTCCCGGCTCACCTTCGCCGACCTGGAGCTGGACGAGGAGACCCACGAGGTGCACCGGGCCGGCCAGCGGGTGCAGCTGTCGCCGACCGAGTTCAAGCTGCTGCGCTACCTGATGCTCAACGCCAACCGGGTGCTGTCCAAGGCGCAGATCCTCGACCACGTCTGGAACTACGACTTCCGCGGGGACGACAACATCGTCGAGTCCTACATCTCCTACCTGCGGCGCAAGATCGACAACACCCAACCCCGACTGATCCACACCCTGCGCGGGGTCGGCTACGTGCTACGCAAGCCGGCGGCGTGAGCGCCGTCCACGACGCGAAGGGCTGGCTGCGCGGTGTACCCCTGCGGGTGAAGCTGGTCGCCGCCGTCCTCGCCCTCGTCGCGGCGGCCCTCGTGGTGATCAGTACGCTGACCGCCTACTTTCTCGGCAACTATCTGCTCGGCCAGGTCGACGACGAGCTGCGGATGTCGCAGCGCAACCTGGAGAGCGCCGTCGCGGAGCGGCACGAGGGCGGGCTGGGCATTCCGACTGACTATGTCCTGGTCGCTACCGACCCGACCACCGGCGCGATTCTCTTCGCACGCTACGACACCTCTCGATTCCGCATTGAGGACCTACCGCCCTGGCCGGCGAACGCAGCGGGTTTCGCCAGGATGGACGAGGAGCCCTTCACCGTTCGTGCGCGCGAGAGTT
Organism: Micromonospora eburnea; assembly: GCF_900090225.1. Lineage (NCBI taxonomy): Bacteria > Bacillati > Actinomycetota > Actinomycetes > Micromonosporales > Micromonosporaceae > Micromonospora > Micromonospora eburnea. The sequence goes on along the minus strand of NZ_FMHY01000002.1, from coordinate 6,152,069 downwards.
CCGTCCGCTGGCGGATGCTCTACACCCAGCTCCCGAACGGCCAGATGGTCGCCATTGGGCAGAACCTGACTGACGTCGACATGGCGGTCAGGCAGTTGGCCTGGATCGACCTGCTGGTGGGTGGGGCGGTGCTGATCATCGTGGCATCGGTGGGCGCGGGGATCGTGCGTACCAGTCTCAAGCCGCTCGTCGAGATCGAGCGGACCGCGGCGGCCATCGCCGGCGGCGACCTGACCCGGCGGGTGCCCGACCCGGAGGAGGGAGCGCCGGTGCCCACCTCCGAGCTGGGCCGGCTCTCCCGGGCGCTGAACGCGATGCTCGCCCAGATCGAGGCCGCGTTCACGGCCAGAGCGGCGTCCGAGGCGGCAGCCCGCAGCGCGGAGGCCAGCGCCCGGGACGCGGCGGCGCAGGCGCAGGCCTCCGAGGCGCGGGCCCGCCGCTCCGAGGAACGGATGCGGCAGTTCGTCGCGGACGCCTCGCACGAGTTGCGTACCCCGCTGACCACCATCCGGGGTTTCGCCGAGTTGTACCGGCAGGGTGCGGCCCGGCAGCCCGAGCAGACCGCCGGCCTGCTGCGCCGGATCGAGGACGAGGCGGCCCGGATGGGGCTGTTGGTGGAGGATCTGCTGCTGCTCGCCCGGATGGACCGGGAACGGCCGATCGCGCTGGCCCCGGTGGAGTTGCCGGTGCTCGCCTCGGACGCGGTGCAGGCGGCCCGGGCGGTCGACCCGGAGCGCCGGATCGAGCTGGACATCGAGCCCGGCGCCGGGCCGCTGGTGGTGCTCGGCGACGACGCCCGGCTGCGGCAGGTGATCGGCAACCTGATGACCAACGCGCTCACCCACACCCCGCCGGACGCCTCGGTGACCCTGCGGCTGCGGGGCGAGCCCGGCAACCTGGCCGTGGTCGAGGTGGCGGACACCGGCCCGGGCCTCACCCCCGAGCAGGCCGAGCGGGTCTTCGAGCGGTTCTACCGGGTGGACGCGGCGCGGACCCGGCGGGCCGGCGGGCCGACCAGCACCGGGCTGGGGCTGGCCATCGTGGCCGCGTTGGTGGCGGCACACCACGGCACGGTCGAGGTGGCCGAAACGCCGGGCGGTGGGGCCACGTTCCGGGTCAAACTGCCCCTGCTGCCCGAAGCGCCGGAGCCGGGTGACTGACTTTCAGAAAACATTCAGGCGGATTCCAGGCTGATCGCAGTGCCAGCGGAGAAGGTGGATACATGACCGACCACGAGACCGACCCGCAGCGGTCGCCGGCTCTCGCCGACGCCGAGCCGTCGCATCCCACCGCCGAGCTGACCCGCATGGGGAGCGGGCCCTCGGACTCCACCCCCGCCCCGGCCGCCGCGCCGGTTCCGGCCGACTCCCCGGCCGCCGGGACCGCCGCCGACGCCAGCCGCGCCGAGGCCCCGGCCGCCTTCGACGCGCCGGCAACCACCGACTTCGGGCGCACCGAGGCCCCGGCCACCACCGAATTCGCCCGTGCCGACGCGCCGGCCACCACCGACTCCGGGCGCGCCGAGGCCCCGGCTGGCTTCGACGCCGGCCGTACCGAGGCGGCGCCGCCCGTCAGCCCGTACGCCCGGCCGACGGAGACCCCGTCCGCGCCGCCGTACCCGGTCTCAGGGCAGCCGCAGCAGCCCGGCCCCTGGTACGGGGAGCAGCAGCCGGCCGGCTGGGCCGCCGGCCCGCACCAGGGCACCGGCGCGCACTACGGCACCGGCTACCAGACGGCGGCCGGCGGGCCCGTTCCGTCGTACCAGCCGTATCCCGGCGCGCAGCCGCACCAGGCCGGTCAGCCGGTCCCGCCGTGGGGCTCGCCGCAGCCCGCGCCGCGCCCGGGCCGGGCGGCGAAGTTCGTCGGCGTGGGGGCCCTGGCCCTGGCGCTGATGTTCGGCTCCGGGGTGGCCGGCGGTGCGCTCGCGCTCGCCCTGAACGACAACTCGGGTACCACCATCACCCGGAACTACTCGGCGGCGCCCGTGATCAACCCCGCCGACCTGCCGCAGATCGCCGCCTCCGTCCAGGACAGCATCGTCACGATCATGACGGACAGCGGTGAGGGCTCCGGGGTGATCCTCAGCGCCGACGGGTACGTGCTGACCAACAACCACGTGGTCGCCTCCGCCAGCGGTGACAGGGTGAAGGTGGTCTTCGCCGACGGCAAGAACGCGCCGGCGAAGATCGTCGGCACCGACCCGAAGACCGACCTCGCGGTGGTCCAGGCCAGCGAGGTGAGCGGCCTGAAGGCGGCCAAGTTCGGCGACAGCGACGCGATGCAGGTGGGTGACCAGGTGCTCGCCCTGGGCAGCCCGCTCGGCCTCCAGGGCTCGGTCACGGCCGGCATCCTCAGCGCCCGCGACCGCACCATCCAGGCCGGCGACAGCGGCCAGCAGATGGACCCGCGGCAGGGGGCCAGCTCGATCTCCGGGCTGCTCCAGACCGACGCCCCGATCAACCCGGGCAACTCCGGCGGCGCGCTGGTCAACACCCGGGGCGAGGTGATCGGCATCAACACCGCCATCGCCACCGCCGGGCAGGGCAGCAACGGCAACATCGGCGTCGGCTTCGCCATCCCGAGCAACAAGGCCAAGGACGTCGCCGGCAAGCTCCAGCGCGGCGAGAAGGTCAGCCACCCGTCGCTCGGGGTCCAGGTGAACGCCGCCGAGGACGGTGGCGCGCTGATCACCTCGGTCCTCCCGGGCAGCGGTGCCGAGAAGGCCGGGCTGCAACGGGGCGACGTGGTCACCCGGTTCGGCGACAAGGTGATCAAGGATTCGAACGATCTGGTGGGCGCCGTCCAGTCGAGCAAGGTCGGCGACCGGGTCGAGGTGCAGTTCAAGCGAAACGGATCGGACCAGACGGCAACCGTGACGCTCACTGAGACGTCCTAACGGATACAGACCTGCCTCCTCCACTGGCGGCGGGTGACGGAGTCAAGGGGGTTGGCTCCGTCACCCGCCGCCGCTTCTTGTTTCCCACCCGGTCCGGGTGAGCCCGGCTCACCCCGTCCGGCGGCACCCTCGACTGACCGGGAACCGCACGGGAGGGGACGCCATGACGACCACCGCCGTCCGTACCGATCCGGAGATCCAGCGGGAAGTGCTCGCCGAGCTGGACTGGGACGCGCAGACCCGGCCGACCGACATCGGGGTGACCGTGGTCGACGGCGTGGTGACGCTCACCGGCCAGGTGGACAGCTTCGCCCTCCGCTGGGCGGCCGAGCGCTGCGCGCACCGGGTACGCGGAGTCCGGGCCGTCGCCAGCGACATCGAGGTACGCCTGCCCGTCGCCGAGCAGCGGACGGACGCCGACATCGCGATCGCGGCCAGCCGGGCGCTGGAGTGGGACAGCTTCATCCCCGCCGAGCGGCTGGACGTGACCGTCGCCGACGGCTGGATCATGCTCCGTGGCGAGGTGGAGTACGGGTTCCAGCGGCGTACCGCCGAGCGGGAGCTGCGCCGCCTGCGGGGCGTACGCGGGGTCACCAACCTGGTCGAGGTCCGGCCACCCGCAGCGGGAAGCGACGAGCAGACCCGCCGTGACCTGCAACGGGTCCTGCTGCGCCGGACCGGCACGGAACGGATCAGGGTGGGGGTCACCGGGGACACCGTGGTGCTCGACGGTGTGGTCCGCTCGTGGTGGCAACGGGAGGAGGCGGAACGGGCGGCCTGGGCCACCCCCGGAGTACGTGAGGTGCGGGACCGGATCGTGGTGGCCGGCTGAGTCCGTTTGCTCTCGGTCAGGCCGGGAAAGCGCCGCTGATCACATGCCGGGACCATCGGGGGAGGACTCGTGGCCGTGAACCACCCACCGTCGGACCGCTCGCGGGCTCGGCCGTTGCGGATAGCGATGGTGGTGCCGCCGTGGCTGTCGGTGCCACCGCCGGGTTACGGCGGGCTGGAGCAGGTGGTGGCCGGCCTGGTGGACGCCCTGGTCGAACGGGGCAACCAGGTGACCGTCTTCGGCACCGGCCGCGAACACGGCACCACCGCGGACTTCGTGTCCACCGGTCCGGAACTCCAGTACGCCCGGCTCGGGGAGTCCCTGCCCGAACTGGCCCACCTGGCCCGGATCAACCACCTGGTCGAACCCGCCGACTTCGACGTGATCCACGACCACACCACCATCGGCCCACTGGTCGCCGGCCGCCGGGCGGTGCCCACGGTGGCCACCGTGCACGGCAACCCGGTGGGGGAGTACGGCACGGTGCTCAGCGACACCGACCGCGGGGTGGGGCTGGTGGCGATCTCCCACGCCCAGCGCCGGGCGAACCCGGGGCTGCCCTGGGTGGGGACGGTGCACAACGCGATGCCGCTGGGAGACTTCCCGCACAAGCGGGCGCCGGGCGGCGGGCCGGTGCTCTGGCTCGCCCGGTTCAGCCCGGACAAGGGGCCCGACGTGGCGATCCGTGCCTGCCGGAGGGCCGGCCTGCCGCTCACCCTGGCCGGCAAGTGCAACGAGCCGGCGGAGCGGCGCTACTTCGAGCAGGTGGTCGAGCCGCTGCTGGACGACGACGTGACCCTGGTGCTGAACGCCGACCGGGAGGCGGCCCTGCGGCTGCTGGTCGACGCCCGTTGCCTGATCATGCCGATCCGGTGGGAGGAGCCGTTCGGCATGGCGATGGTGGAGGCGATGGCGACCGGTACGCCGGTGGTGGCGCTGCGCCGGGGTGCCGTGCCGGAGCTGGTGCGCCCCGGGTTGACCGGGCTGGTCTGCGACGACCCCGACGAACTGCCGGCGGCGCTGATCGAGTCGTCCCGCCTCGATCCGGCCGACTGCGTGGCGCACGTCGCGGAGAACTTCTCCGCGGCGCGGATGGCCGTCGGCTACGAGGCCGTCTACCGCAGTTTCCTCGCCACCCGCGCGGGTCTGGCCGGTCAACGGGCTCCCGTGCCGGTCACCGCACGCTGACCGGCCAGGAACTCTAGGCAGCCTGGGCCGCGACGAGCTGGGCGGCGGCCGCGTCGAGCCGCTCGGCGTACCCCGGGCTGATGCTGCCCTCGCGCTGCCGCTCGCCGATCTTGGTGCGGAGCCGGTCCACGGCGGTGGTCAGCGCGCCATCGCCGGTCGCGGCGATGGCGTTGCGCAGCAGGTTCCGCAGGTCGACGCCGACGTCGTGGCGGATCTGGCCGGCCGCCAGCCCCGCCTCGATCAGCCCGTCCATCCGGTTGGCCGCCTCGATCAGCCCGCCGGCCGTCGGCACCGGCGCGGCGCTGCTGGTCGCCGGGGCCGGCCGGGGTGAGCGGGGCGGTCGTTGTGTGCGCGTCGGGTGCGGGCTCGACGGTGCCGTGGAGGGGGCCACCGTCGGCCCCGCGGTGGGCAGCGCGCCGGGCGACGGCTCCCGCTCCGGGAGCAGGGTGGGGGTCAGCAGCGCGCCGCCGCCGGCCACCACCACGCCCACCACCACGAGCAGGGACCGCGGTCGCCGCGCGCCGCCCCGCCGCCGCCCGCCGCGGGCGTCGCTGCCCGGCGCGGCGGGTGAATCGTCGGACGCGGGTACAGGTGGGGCGGCGGCGACCGGGATCGGCCCCGCCACGGGGTGCCGGGCCGGACCGGGTGGCCCCGGGGCGGCCACCGGCAGGGTCATCGTCGGGGCGAGCATCGTGGCGGCCTGCGGGTCGGCCGGCAGGAGCTGGTCGCGTAGCACGGTGGCCAGCTGGTGCGCGGTGGGCCGCCGCCGCGGGTCGCGGGCCAGGCAGCGCAGGCAGACGTCGGCGACCGCCGGCGGCAACCCGGGTACGCCGTCCAGCGACAGCGGCCCCGCCTCGGCGAGCGCGGTGCCGACCTGCTCCCAGGTGTCGGCCGGGTACGGCGGCTGACCGGTCAGCGCCTCGAAGAGCAGCACACCGAGTGAGTAGACGTCGGTGGCCGGCTGGGCCGGCGCCCCGTCCAGCCGCTCCGGTGCCACGTACGCCGGGGTGCCGAATGTGCCGCCGTCCTCGTCCTCGTCGGGTGCGCCGATCCGGGTGGCGATGCCGAAGTCGAGCACCTTGGCGCCGACCTGGGTCATCATCACGTTCGCCGGAGTGACGTCCCGGTGCACGATGCCGAGCCGGTGCGCCGCGGCCAGCGCCTCGGCCACCTGGGCGCCGATCTCCACCGCCTCCCGCCAGGGCAGCGGCCCGGCCGTCAGCCGCTGCTCCAGCTCCTCGCCGTTGAGTAGCTCCATTACCACGAACGGGGTGATGCCGCCGTCCGGCGCCACCGTCTCGCCGTAGTCGTGCACGGCGGTGACGTGCGGGTGCACGAGCTGCGCGGCGGAGCGGGCCTCCTCGCGCACCATGTCGCGGAACCGGGTGTCGGCGGCGAGCGAGGGGGCGAGCACCTTCAGCGCGACGATCCGGTCCAGCACCTCGTCCCGCGCCCGCCAGATCACCGACATGCCGCCGGCCCCGATCTGGTCGATGAGCCGGTACCTGCGGGCCAGCAACCTGCCGGCGTGCAGTGACGCCTTCACATCGCACCTGCCTGGTTGGGAGCGGTTCCAGGTTGCGGGAATGTGTCCATCGTGTCAACGGCCGTCCGGTCCGTTGTCGCAGGGCCCGTTCCGAGGGTTGCCCAAGGGCGGCGCGGGGGCGGGCCGGTCCGCTCCGGCCGGGCCGCCCTACCCGGGGCGTGCCAGGATGAACGGCATGGCAGGCGGTCCGGTGGCGTTCGTGCTCGGCGGTGGGGGTGTGCTCGGCGCGGTCGAGGTGGGCATGCTCCGGGCCCTGTTCCGCGCCCGGATCCGGCCCGACCTGGTGCTCGGCACGTCGATCGGCGCGGTCAACGGTGCCCTGGTCGCCGCCGACCCGACCGAGGCGGTCACCGACCGGCTGGTCCGGCTCTGGGCCTCCCCCGAGGCGAGCGAGGTGTACGGCGACTCGATCGCCCGGCAGGTGCGCCGGTTCGCCGCCCGTACCCACCTGCACTCGCCCCGGCCGCTGCGCCGGCTGCTGGAGAACGAGCTGGGCGAGGAGACCACCTTCGCCGACCTGAAGGTTCCGTTTCGCTGCTGCGCGGCGAACATCGAGCGCGCCGCCGAGCACTGGTTCCACAGTGGCCCGGTGGTGCCGGCGGTGCTCGCCTCCGCCTCGGTGCCCGGGCTGCTTCCGCCCAAGGAGATCGACGGTCAGCACTACATCGACGGCGGGGTGGTGAACTCCATCCCGGTCGGCGAGGCGGTCGCCCTCGGCGCGAGGCAGGTCTTCGTACTCCAGGTGGGCCGGATCGAGCGTCCGCTCAGCCCACCCCGCCGACCGTGGGAGATCGCCCAGGTGGCCTTCGAGATCGCGCGGCGACACCGGTTCGCCCGGGAGATGGCGGCCCTGCCCCCGGGGTGGAGGTGCACGTGCTGCCCACCGGCGGGCTGGAGCCGCGCGAGGACAGCCCGTGGGCGTACCGGGACCTGGCGGCGGTGGGGCGCCGGATCAGCCGCGCGTACACCGCCTCCCGCCGCTATCTGGACAGCCGGCTGGAGCGCTGATGCCGCTGCCGCCCCGGTGGGTACGCCGGTTGTTGCTGGCCCCCGGCGTGGTGCTGCTCGCGTTCGTCGTGGTGACCTCGCTGCCGGCCTGGGCGTTGCTGGCGCTGGCCGCCTCGCCGCTGGTGCCGGGGCGACTGCGCCCGTTGCGGCTGCTCTGGATCGGCACCGTCTACCTGGTGTGGGACGCGGCCGCGCTGCTCGCCCTCTTCGCGCTCTGGCTGGCCTCCGGCTTCGGTGCGTACAAGCGGTCACCGGCCTTTCAACGGGCGCACTACCGCCTCGCCGGCTGGTTCCTGCGGGTGCTGTTCTGGCATTCGCGCTGGGCGCTGCGGCTGCGCATCGACGTGTCCGGCGCCGACCCGGACGTCGCCCTGCCCGGCCGTCCTGAGCTGGTCATCTGCCGGCACGCCGGGCCCGGTGACTCGTTCATCCTGATCCACGCGCTGGTGAACTGGTTCCACCGGGAACCGCGGATCGTGCTCAAGGAGAGCCTCCAGTGGGACCCGGCGATCGACGTCCTGCTCAACCGGCTGCCCAACCGGTTCATCGCCGCCGGGCCGGACGGTCGGGAGGCGGCGGTCGCGCAGATCGGCCACCTCGCCAAGGACCTGGACGACGACGACGCGTTCGTGATCTTCCCGGAGGGCGGCAACTTCACTCCCGACCGGCGGCTACGGGCCATCGCCCGGCTGCGCGCGCTCGGGCTGGACCGGATGGCGGCCCGCGCCGAGCGGATGCGGCACGTGCTCGCCCCGCAGCCGGGCGGCCTGCTGGCCGCCCTGGACGCCGCCCCGCAGGCCGGGGTCATCTTCGTCGCCCACACCGGACTGGACCGGATGCTCACCGTCACCGACGTGTGGCGGGAACTGCCGATGGACAAGCGGATCGTGATGCGGTTCTGGTCGGTGCCGCCGGAGGAGATTCCCGCCGGGCAACAGGAGCGCATCGACTGGCTCTTCGACTGGTGGGCGCGGATCGACCGGTGGATCGCGGCGCACCGGGACGACCCCGCCGCCTGAGCGGGTTGCGGCGGACCGGCGAGAAGCCCACGTATCGTGCGGTCCGTGGAGCAGATCTGCGTGGTGACGACGGTGGTGGACTCCCGGCGGGTCGCGGACGTGCTGGCGGCCGCCGCCGTCGCCGGACGCCTGGCGGCGTGTGCCCAGGTCGGCGGCCAGGTGGACAGCACCTACTGGTGGCAGTCCGCGATCCAGACCACGGCCGAGTGGTCGGTGCGGTTCAAGACCACACCGGACCGGGTGGTCGCGCTGGTCGACCAGATCCGCGCCAACCACCCGTACGAGGTGCCGGAGATCCTGGTGACCCGGGTGGAGAGCGGCAACCCCGACTACGCGGCCTGGGTGCGTGAGCAGGTTCGCTCCTAGGTACCGCTACTCTGTCCGGCCGGCCCGCCGGTCACGATGATGGCCGGGTGGAGAACACCGGCTATCCCTGCCCCGGCTGCGGCGCCCCCGCCGATCTCGCCTCCGGCTGTCCCGGCTGCGGTCGCCCGCCGTACCCGCCCGCGGCCCAGGTGGTTCGGCTGGACCGGGAGATCGCCACGCTGACGCCGCAGGTCGAGCACGCTCGGGCCGCGTACCAGGAGTTGGCCGCCCGGCTCGGCACGGCCCGGCAGCTCCGGGCGGAGCTGGCCGCGCGGATCCGGTTGGAGATTCCCGCGCCGCGCCCGGCAGGGCCGGTGCCGCCGCCCCCGGTCGTTCCGGTGCCGCCGCGCCCGATCGGGCCGCTGCCGGTGGCCGGTCCGGTCGGGCCGGTGCCGTTCCCGGGTCCGGCGCCGGCCGCCGCCCCGCGGCCCGGGGGCGCGGAGACCTCGACCCGGGCCGTGCAGGGCCTGCTCTTCGTGCTCGGCGGGCTGCTGCTCGGCACCGCGGCGGTGGTCTTCACCGCCGTCGCCTGGGCTGCCTTCGGGGTCGGCGGCCGGGCGCTGATCCTGCTCGGCTTCACCGCGCTCGCCCTGGCCGGGCCGCTGCTGGCCCGCCGGCGTGGGCTGCGCGGCACCGCCGAGACGTTCGCCGCGGTGGGGCTGCTGCTGGTGCTCCTCGACGGGTACGCCGCCTGGTCGGTGGATCTGTTCGGGGTGGCCGGCTGGCCGGGGAGCCGGTACGCCGCGCTGGTCGGGGGGGCCAGCGTGGCGGTCGCCGCCGGGTACGCGCGGCTCAGCCGGCTCACCGTGCCGTGGTTCGCGGCGCTGCTGGTCGCGCAGCCGGTGCTGCCGCTGGCCGTGGCCGCAGCCGAGCCGTCGGCCGCCGGCTGGGCGCTGGTCCTCACCGGCCTGGCGCTGGGCGACCTCGCGGTGGTGGTGGTCCTGCGGCGTCGGATCGCGCCGGCGCCCGGCGGGACGTCGGTGGTGTTCGCCGGCTGGGTGCTCGGCTGGGTCGGGCACGGTGCCGCGCTCGCCGCCGCGGCCGGCTGCGCGTTGGTGCCGCTCGTGCGCGGGCGGACGGCCGGCACCCCGCTGCTGGCCGGCGGACCGCTCGTGCTCGTGGCGCTGGCCCTGCTCGCCGGGGCGCTGGCGGCCGGCCACCGGGTCCACCGGGCGGTCGCCGCCGGGCTGCTGGTGCCGGTGCTGGCCACCGCGCTGATCCGGCCGGTCGCGGCACTGCGCCCGGGGCTGCTGCTGGTGGCGGCCGGGCTGGTCGTGGTCGGGTCGGCCGGCGCGGTGCGGTCGCTGCCACCGCGGCTGCGGGTCGGGCCGCGGGTGGGCGCGTTCGTGGTCGCCGCCGGGCTGGGCCAGGTCGCCACCGTCCTCACCGCGCTCGTCGCCGGTGCCGGTGCGGTCGCCGCCTTCCCGGCCTGGCAGGGCGAGCGGACGTTCCCGACCCCGTCCTGGGGCTGGCAGCTCCCGGTCGCCGTGCTGCTCACCGCCGGGGCGGTGGCGCTGCTGGTGCCCCGGGCGGCCCGGCCGGCGGTCGGGGCGATCGGGGCGGCGCTGGCGGTGCTGGCCGCGCCGGCGGTGGCGGCCACCCCGTGGCCGCTGGTGCTGGCGTTCGACCTGGTCGCCGGTGCCGCGCTGCTGGTCGGTGCCGTGTTCCGGCCGAGCCGGCGGCACCCGACCGTGCTGCTCTCCGCCCTGGCCGCGGCGGTCCTCTCCGGACACGCCCTGCTGGTCGGCTGCGCCGAGCCGGCCGGGGCGGGTGCGGCGCTCGCCGTGCTCGCCGCCGTCGGTCCGGCCGTGGCGGCGCGGGGCCGCCGGGGCGGGGCGGCGCAGCGGGCCGTCGCCGGCGTGGCGTTGGGCGTGGCGTTGCTCGCCGTACCGGCGGGGGTGGCGGTCGCGCTGCTCGGCATCGGCGCGCCGCCCTGGTGGCAGCTGCGCGGCGCGGCGGCCGCCGTCGCGGTGCTGGTGATCGCCGTCCCCGCCGTCCGTCGACACTGGCCCGACCTGCACCGGTACGCCTCGACCGGTCTCGCCGTCGCGCTCGCCGCGGTCGGTTCCGCGCCGCTGGTCGTACCGGGCGCCGAACCGGTGGCGCTCTATGCCGCGGCGGGCGTGCTGCTGGCCCTCACCTCCGGTGGGGCGGCCCGTCCCGGTGGCGCGCCGCGGGTGGTCGGTGCCGGGCTGGCCGGGCTGGCGCTGCTCGCCGCCGCCCCGGCAGCCCTGCGGGTGCTGCTGGAGCTGCCCGTACCGGTCTGGTCCGGGGTGCCGGCCACGACGCCCGGGCCGGGCGCGGCCCGGGCCGGGCTCGCGCTGCTGCTGCTCGGTGCCGCCGGCGCGGCGTACGCCCGGGTGGCAACGTCCCCCGGTCGCGGCGCGGCGCACGCCCCGACGGCTCCGGGTTCCGACGGGGCGTTCGCCCAGACGACGACGGCTCCGGGTCCCGACGGGGCGTTCGCCCAGACGACGGCGGCTCCCGGTCCCGACGGGGCGTTCGCCCAGACGGCGGCGGCTCCCGGTCGCCGCGGGGCGTCGGACGGGGCGGGCCGGAGCCGTCGCGGCGGCGGCTGGTGGCTGCCCGCGCTGGTCGCGCTGCCGTTCGGCGCGATCGCCCTGCCGGTGCTGCTGGCGGCGGCCGGCGCGCCCTGGCCGGTGGTGCCCGCGGTGGCGTTCGGGACCGGGCTGGCCGTGCTGCTGGTGGCCGCGCTCGCCGGGGCGCGCCCGCCGCTGGTGCCGGTCGCCGTGCCGCTCGGGCTGGCGCTGGGCGTCGCCGGGCTGGGCGGGCTGCTCGCCACCCGCGCCGGGACGCTCGTCGGGCTGGGCGCGGTGGTCGTCGCGGCGGCCGTGGTCGGTGCGGTCGGGCGGCGTGCCGACATCCGGCTCGCCGGCTGGCTGCTGGCCCTGGTCGCGGCCACCGGCTTCGCGGTGACCGCGCCGCTGGCCGCCGGGCTGCCGCTGCGTACCGCCGCCTTCGCGGTGCTGGCCGTGGCGGCGCCGGCCCTGCACGCCGCGCCGTTGCTGCGCGCCCGGACGGCCGGCCTGACGTCGCCGTCCCGGGCGGCCGTCGGCATCCGGGCGCCTGGGGCCGGCCCGGCCGGTGCGCCGGCCCTGGAGGTCGCGGCACAGGCGGTCGCCCTGCTGGCGCTGCTGCTCACCGTCGGCGCACTGCGCCACGCGGCGGCGGTCTGCGCGTTGTGGGGCGCGGTCGTGGCGGTACGCGTGGTGCGACGGGGCGAGTCGCCGGCCCGACGGTGGGTTCTCGCCGGCGTCGCGGGCGGCAGCGAACTGCTCGGCGGCTGGCTGCTGCTGGCCGCCGGCGGGGTGACGGTGCTGGAGGCGTACACCGTCCCGGCGGCGGCGCTCGCCCTCGGCGCGGGGCTGGTGGCGCTGCGGACCCGGCCCGGCCTCAACAGCTGGCTGGCGCTCGGGCCGGGGCTCGCCGCGGCGCTGCTGCCCAGCCTGGTGTCGGTGCTGGCGGCGCCGGACCCGCAGCCGGGCCGCCGGCTGGCGCTCGGCCTGGTGGCGCTGGGTGCGGTGCTCGGCGGGGCGGTCCGGCGCTGGCAGGCGCCCGTCCTGCTGGGCGCGGCCACGCTGGTCCCGCTGGCGCTGCACGAGCTGGCCCGGGGCTGGGACCTGCTGCCCCGCTGGATCTTCCTCGGTCTGGGCGGGCTGGCGTTGATCGCGCTCGCCGCCACCTACGAGCGGCGTCGGCGCGACCTGGCCCGGCTGCGCGCCGTGGTCGGACGGATGGGGTAGGGCTAACCCCACCTGCGGCTGGGGTGCTGCCGGGATTACCGAGAGCTACTATTCCGGCCAGACTTGGTCACGCAGCGTCGCGCGGCCGGCGCGACGCACGGACCGGGAGCTGGAATCGGCATGACCTCATCGACGTTGACGGCGCCACCGGCGCGGCGGGGCAGCGACTACGCGCGACTGTCCCGCCGGGTCGCCGAGGCCGGGCTGTTCGCCCGCCGACCGGGCCGGTACGCGGTCCGGATCGGGCTCACCCTGGGCGCCTTCCTGGCCGGCTGGGCGGTGGTGGTCGCGGTCGGCGACTCCTGGGCGCAGCTGCTGCTGGCGGTCGGGATGGCCGTGGCCACCACCCAGGTCGCGTTCCTCGGGCACGACGCCGGCCACCGGCAGATGTTCCGCCGGCGCGGCCCGAGCGAACTGGCCGGACTGGTCGCCGGCAACCTCGCCGTCGGGCTGAGCTACGGCTGGTGGGTGGACAAGCACAACCGGCACCACGCCAACCCGAACCACACCGACGAGGACCCGGACGTCGGGGCGGGCGCGCTGGTCTGGACGTACGAGCAGGCGGCGGCGACCCGGGGGCTGGGCCGGTGGCTGGCCCGGCGGCAGGCGTGGCTCTTCTTCCCGATGCTCCTGCTCGAAGGGCTCGCCCTGCACGTGTCGAGCGTGCAGGCGCTGGTCGGCCGGGAACCGGACGGCCGTTGGCGCACCCCGGTGCGGCACCGCGCGGCCGAGGCGCTGCTGCTCGTCGCGCACGCCGCCGGTTACCTCGGCCTGCTGTTCACGGTGATGTCGCCCGGCAAGGCGCTGCTCTTCGTCGCCGTTCACCAGGGGCTCTGGGGCCTCTACATGGGCTGCGCGTTCGCCCCGAACCACAAGGGCATGCCGATGCCGACCGCCGAGGACGACCTGGACTTCCTGCGCAAGCAGGTGCTCACCTCGCGGAACGTGCGGGGCGGCCGGTTCGTGGACGTGGCGCTGGGCGCACTGAACTACCAGATCGAGCACCACCTCTTCCCGAACATGCCCCGGGACAACCTCTGCCGGGCCCAGCCGATCGTCCAGGCGTACTGCGCCGAGCAGGGCATCCCGTACGCGGAGACCGGGCTGGTCGAGTCGTACCGCCAGGCGCTGGCCCACCTGCACGAGGTCGGCCGCCCGCTGCGCGCGGGGTGACCGCCGACGGCCCCGGGCCTGCTCAGGCCGTGCCGGGGCCGGGCCGCGGTGCCCGGTAGGGTCGGCGCATGGCAGACGTGCTCACCGCTGAGGCGGTGCGGGACGCGCCGGGTGGGCCAACCCCGACCCGGTGGATCGACGACAGCGTCCGGAGTGCCGCATGAGATTCGAGATCAGCAAGGTGCTCGACGCCATCGAGGGACGGGTCTGCACCGACCCCTCGCTGGCTCGGGCCGTGGTGGACCTGGCCGAGGTGATCCGCTGGCAGGACCTGGACGGCGGGCGGCCGGCCAGCCTGCTGCGGCTCGGCATGGTGATCGACGCCCTGTCCAGGCAGTTGGAGGAGGACAGCGTCCCGGTCTACGCGATCGTGCACCGGGCCCTGCTCTCCGACGCCGACCTGACCTCCAACGAACGGATGGTGGTCCGACGCTGGGCCGACGACGGTCTGGTCGAGGTGCTGGACCACCCCGGCGACCGGGTGTTGGAGGTGGCCGACCTGCTCGGGCTGCCGGTGCTCAGCCGGGTCCGCTTCGACGGGCTGAGCGGCCGCTACCCGTGGCTCGGTCAGGCCGGGCGGGTGCTCGCCCCGGTGCCCGGCGCCGGTGGCCCGGTGTTCATCGCGCACGTCGGGGGCGGGCAGAGCCCGGCCACCGGCGGCCGGTCGCCGGCCGGCGTGAAGCTGCTGGCCCGGCAGTGGCGCTGCCCCGAGTCCGGCTGCGCGCTCTTCGGCAGCGGTGGTGGCGGTGGCGCCTTCGCCGACCTGGCCCGGGTCGACCGCGCCCCGGCCGGGCAGCCGCCACCCGCCCTGCGCAACGGCGTGCCGACCTGCCCGCGGCACGGCACCCGGCTTGGCGACGCCGGTCCCCGGCCGGGTACCGAGGTGCTGGCGGTGCGGATCGGCGGGCTGGTCCGGCGGCGCTTCGCGCTGACCGAGGCCCAGCCGGTGTTGGTCGGGCGGGCGCCGGATTCCTCCGGCGGGGTCGTGCTCGGCCAGTGGCTCAACGACGAGGCGCGGCGCTGGATCAGCCGCAGCCACGTCCGGTTCGAGCTGCGGGCGACTGGTCCAGGTCGGGGCGAGGTGGTCGTCACCGACACCAGCACCAACGGCTCGGGCGTACGGCCGGGCGGCTCGATGGCCGAACCGGACCGGATCGCGCTGGCGCCGCAGCAGTCCCGGGTGCTGGCCCAGGGCGACATCGTCGAGCTCTATCCGGGGGTGCAGGTCGGCCGCGCCGCGGACCTGTCCAGCGACGCCAAGTACACCCCCAACTCGGTCATGGCGGAGGCCCCCACCATGGCCATGCGCCTCCCCCGCTCCTAGCCCCGCCCCAGGGGCCGCATCGATCATGAAGTTGTTGTCGCGCGCCCGAGGTGTCGCGACAACAACTTCATGATCAGCGGGGCGGGTGCTCAGCTCTTGAGGACGGCGGCGAGCTGGGCCACGGCGTGGTCGATCTCCTCCTCGGTGATCACCAGGGGCGGGGCGAGCCGGATGGTCGAGCCGTGGGTGTCCTTGGCCAGGACGCCGCGCTCCATCAGCCGCTCGCAGGCCTCCCGGCCGGTCATCAGCGCCGGGTCGATGTCCAGCCCGGCCCACAGGCCCCGGCCCCGGACGGCGACCAGGCCCCTGCCGATCAGGCCGCGCAGGCCGGCGTGCAGCCGCTCGCCCAGCTCGGCCGAGCGTCGCTGGAACTCGCCGGTGGCGAGCAGCCGTACCACCTCGGTCGCGACGGCGCAGGCCAGCGGGTTGCCGCCGAACGTGGAGCCGTGCTGGCCCGGCTTGAGCACACCGAGCACGTCGGCGTTCGCGGCCACCGCGGAGACCGGCACGATGCCGCCGCCGAGCGCCTTGCCCAGCAGGTACATGTCCGGGACGACACCCTCGTGGTCGCAGGCGAAGGTGGCGCCGGTCCGCCCCAGACCCGACTGGATCTCGTCGGCGATGAAGAGCACGTTCCGCTCGGTGCAGACCCGGCGGACGCCCGGCAGGTAGCCCTCCGGGGGCACCACGACGCCCTGCTCGCCCTGGATCGGCTCGATCAGCACGGCGACGGTGTTCTCGTCGATCGCGGCGGTCAACGCGTCCAGGTCGCCGTACGGGACGACGGTGAAGCCCGGCGTGTACGGCCCGAAGTCGGCGCGGGCGTCCTCGTCGGTGGAGAAGCTGACGATGGTGGTGGTCCGGCCGTGGAAGTTGCCCTCGGCGACCACGATGTTCGCCTGGCCCGGGGTCACGCCCTTGACCTGGTAGCCCCACTTGCGGGCGACCTTGATGCCGGTCTCCACCGCCTCGGCGCCGGTGTTCATCGGCAGCACCAGGTCCTTGCCGCACAGCTCGGCCAGCTCCCGGCAGAAGTCAGCGAACTGGTCGTGGATGAAGGCGCGGCTGGTCAGGGTGAGCCGGTCGAGCTGCGCGTGCGCGGCCTCGATCAGCCTCGGGTGCCGGTGGCCGAAGTTCAGCGCCGAGTAGCCGGCCAGGCAGTCCAGGTAGCGGCGACCGTCCACGTCGGTCAACCAGGAGCCCTCGGCGGACGAGATCACCACGGGCAGCGGGTGGTAGTTGTGCGCCGTGTGGCGCTCTGCGTCCCGTACCGCGGCGGGCGTCCGCAGCATGTCGTCGATGATCACTTGACTGCCTTTCCCTGACGGAGTCGCAACGTGCAGCACTTCGGTCCGCCCCCGGCCTTGCGCAGCTCGGAGAGGTCGATCCCGATGGTGTGGTAGCCCCGGTCGCGCAGCTTGGCGGCGAGGTCGGTGGCCTGGGCGGGCAGCACCACGTGCCGCCCGTCGCTGACCGCGTTCAACCCCAGCACCTCGGCGTCGGCCATGGTGGCGTGGATCGCGTCGGGGAAGAGCCGGCGGAGCACCGCGCGGCTGCCCGGCGAGAACGCCTCCGGCAGGTACGCCACGGTCTGCTCGTCGAGCACGGTGAGTGCGGTGTCCAGGTGGTAGAAGCGCGGGTCCACGAGCTGCATGGTGACCACCGGGTAGCCGAAGACCTCCTGCAACTGCGCGTGCGAGGCGTGCGCGGTGCGGAACCCGGTGCCGGCGAGCAGCTGGTCGCCGACCAGCAGGATGTCGCCCTCGCCCTCGTTGATGTGCTTCGGGTCGTACATCTCGAAGCCGGCGGCCTCGAACCAGGCGCGGTAGGCGGGAGCCTCGTCGGCGCGCTGCGGGTCGCGGAACTGCACCGCCATCGCCTTGCCGTCGATCACCGTGCCGCCGTTGGCGGCGAAGACCATGTCCGGCAGGCCGGGGACCGGGTCGATCAGCTCGACCTCGTGGCCCAGGTCGACGTACGTCTGGCGGAGCTGCTCCCACTGCCGGATCGCCAGGTCGGCGTCCACCGGCGCGGTGGGGTCCATCCACGGGTTGATCGCGTAGTCGACGGCGAAGTACGTCGGCCGGCACATCAGAAGGCGCTGGCGGGTCGCGTCCATCGTCATGTCGTGCTCCCAGGGGTCGGGCGCGCCCGGCCACGGTCGGCCCACGGGCTGGCGCCGTGGTCCAACGGTATGCGGGCCAGGCCGACGACATCCACCGCGAGAAGTTGCGTTCCGCGTCGAAACGTTGCGTCTGGCACGCCTCTCACGGTGGATCGTTGCGTCGGCGGTCAGTCCCGCTCCACCCCGAGGTGAACCTGCCGGTGCCGGGGCGCCTCGACCTCGTCCAGCAGCGCCACCGCCAGGTCGGCGTACGTGATGCGGCTCGCGGCCTCGGCCGGCGCGAACCGGTACCGGCCGGTCGGCGTGCCGCCGTGGTCGAAGTCACCGGCCGGGCTGAGCACCAGCCAGTCGACGGCCGTGCCGGCCCGCCGCAGCACCTCGGTCCCCGCCCCGTGCCCGAGGGCGAAGGCCCGGTACTCCTGCGGGTAGCCCGGCGTGTCCAACAGCGGTACGCCGTCGGCGGTCGGCAGCACCGAGGCGAGCCCGACCACCAGCAGTCGGTCCACCCCGGCCCGGCCGAGGCCGCCCAGCAGCGCCCGCGCCGCCGCCGGGAAGAAGACGTCGGCCGGCACGGACAGGTCGGCCGCCGCGTGCACCGCCGCGTCGTGCCCGGCGGCCAACTCGGCGACCCGGTCCGCGTCGGTGACGTCCCCGATGGCCGCCGTCACCCGTCCGTCGCCGGTCAGGTCGGGATGGCGGGCCGGGTCGCGGAGCACGGCGGTCACCTCGTGCCCCCGGTCGCGCGCCTCGCGTACCGCCGCCCGGCCGGCCCGGCCCCCGGCGCCGAAGACGATGATTCTGCTCATCGACGTACCCCTCATCACCCCTTGGCCGGCGTGGTCGCCGGCCGGTCGCTGCGGACGCTATCCGGAGGGCCGGTTTCCACCGGGATACCGACTACGGTGGGCGCATGGCCGCGCCGCTCGCCCCGGACATGTTCGACGAACTCTGCCCGTCGGACCTGACGCCGATCCGGTTCGGGGACAAGTGGGCCGGCATGATCATCCGCTGCCTGGAGGGCGGACCCCGGCGGTTCTCGGAGCTGCGGGTGCCGCTGCGCGGCGTCACCGCGAAGGTGCTGACCCGGTCGCTGCGGAAGCTGGAGCAGGACGGGCTGGTCCGCCGCACGGTCCACGTCGCACCCGCCCGCCGGGTCGAGTACGCGCTGACCCCGCTGGGCCGCAGCCTGCTCGGTCCGATCGAGGTCGCCTGCGCCTGGGCCCGGGAGCACCTGGACGAGCTGATCGACGCGCGCGAGGGTGTCAAGGCGGCGGACTGAGCCGGGAAAATGTTTCGGGGGCGGCGAACCGCCGCCCCCGAAGAGGATGTGCCCGGCTGGTGAACCACCAGACCGGTCGGCGACGGCTCCAGGTCGCGGCGCGGCGTCAGGCCGCCCCTCCTCCGGTCCCGAGCGCCGCCGAGCGGCGGCGGCCGAATGGGGGCCTGGAGTTGTCGCAGGTGCCGGCGCACCGCCGGCGAGCCGATCAGTGCCCGTCAGAACATCGCGGCAAGCTGTGAGTCAAGCCACTCCCGGAACCGGCCGACCCACTCGCCGTCCGTGGTCGGCCAGTCGAACCGACCGGTCAGCGCGACGATGCCGAGCACCACGGCGGCGAGGCCGATCACCACGCCGACCAGCGCGTCGGTCGTGCCGGCCACGTGCCGCCGGCGGGTGGCGACCAGGCCGAGCACGGCGAGCACCGCACCGACCGCGCCGAGTCCGATGCCGTACCCGGCGAGCGTGCCGGAGAGTACGAACAACGCGCCGACCACCGACACGATCAGCCCGAAGGTGGCCAGCAGGCTGGCCCGGGGCTTCGGGCCGAGGGCCACCGGGGCGCTCCGCGACTCGCCGTCGGGCTCCTCGACCGGCCGGTCGGGCCGGCGGTCGCCGGGGAGGTCGCTTGCGGCCGCCCGGTCGGGCCGGTTGTCGCCGGGCAGGTCCGTCGCTGTCGTCCGGTCGGGCCGGCGGTCGCCGGGGTGGTCGCTTGCGGCCGGCCGGTCGGGCCGGTTGTCGCCGGGTAGGTCCGTCGTTGTCGGCCGGTCGTCCCGGTCCAGGTCGACGGTGTGCTTCTCGCCCCGGACGACCGCGGTGCCGGTGCGTGGACCGCCGTCGCGGGCGTCGGTGACGCCGTCGTCGTTCACGTCCGCACTGCGCGCCGGGGCGTTCCGGGACTGTGCCGGGGCGTTCCGGCCGGGCATCATCTTCACGTCGACACCTCCTGATCAGTGCGCGGAGGCCGCGCATCACGGTCGGGAGATACCCGGCGCCGGGGAGTTCGACACCCGTCGACACCCGTCGACACCCGTCGCGACCGTCGGCGGCCAGCGCCTGCCCGACCCGGTTTGCGGTAAACGGTGGTCTTCGGGTCGTCGGAGACCACCGTTTGCGGCATCCCGAGCGGCCAACGATCTCGAAGCGCCTGGTCCGGCCTATGCTTGGCGTCCGTGCCAGAGGGACACACCATCCACCGCCTGGCGGCCCGGCACGCCGAGCTGTTCGCCGGCGACAAGGTGCACGCCGCCAGCCCGCAGGGCCGCTTCGCCGAGGGCGCGGCCCGGCTCACCGGCAGCGTCCTCGACGGCACCGAGGCGTACGGCAAGCACCTGCTCCACCACTACGCCGCTGAGCTGACCCTGCACGTGCACCTCGGGCTGTACGGGAAGTTCGCCGACGGCCCCGGCGAGCCCCCGTCCCCGGTGGGGCAGATCCGGCTGCGCCTCCACAGCGACCGGCACTGGCTCGACCTGCGCGGCCCGACCGCCTGTGAACTGCTCACCCCGCCCGAGGTGGCGGCGCTGCGTGACCGGCTCGGCCCGGACCCACTGCGCGCCGACGCCGACCCGGACCGGGCGTACGCGCGCATCCGGCGCAGCGGCACTCCGCTGGCGGCGCTGCTGCTGGACCAGTCTGTGGTGGCCGGCACCGGCCTGATCTTCGTGACCGAGGCGTTGTTCCGGGCCGGGCTGCCGCCCACCCTGCCCGGCCGCGAACTGACTCCGGCGGGCTGGCGGGAACTCTGGGCCGACCTGGTCGTGCTGATGACCCGCGCGGTCGAGCGGGGCCGGATCGACACCGTACGCGAGATCCACCTGCCGGAGGCGATGGGCCGGGCGCCCCGGGTCGACCGGCACGGCGGCGAGGTGTACGTCTACCGCCGCCCCGGCGCGCCCTGCCACGTCTGCGGCAGCGGGGTCAGCCGGGGCGAGCTGGCCGGCCGCAACCTCTACTGGTGCCCCACCTGCCAGGGGCGGTAAGGAAGGGCCCCCTGTTAACGCCTCCGGTAGAGAAGGGCACCCTTCTCACAGCGAGTCGGTGAGCAGCCAGCGGACCACCTCGATGTTGCCGGGGAACACCTGATCCCCACCGATGCTCCAGGCCGTGGTGTGCACGATCGTCCAGCCGCGTACCCGCTCCCGATCCAGGCCCAGCTCGGCGCTGAGCCGGTCCAGCCGGTGCCGGACCGCTGCGGGTGAGTGCCCCAGCTCCGCCCCGCGCACCATCGGCACCGGCGCGAACTCCCGCTCGCCGACCAGCGGCTTCGGGTCGATGGCCAGCCACGGCTCCCGGCCCGCCCGGAGCACGTTGCCGGCGTGCAGATCCTGGTTGACCAGCACCTGTTCGCCCTGGCTCGGCACCAGGTCGGCGAGCAGCCCGAGCGCTACGTCCAGCAGCCGCCGCTCGTACGGGCGGTTGGCCCGGTCCCAGTTGGCCGGCATCCGTTCCGCCCAGCCGGCCGCCTCCTGGGCGAGCGGGGTGAACGGCGGGCCGGCCGGCACGCCGAGCCGGGGGAGCAGTTCGACCACCGCGTCCAGGGCCGCGTCGAGGGGCAGCTCGTACAGCGGGGTGCCGGGCAGGCAGCGCTCGACCAGCAGCGCCCGCCGTTCCGGGTCGTGGGCCAGCAGTCGGATCGCGCCCCGGCCGGCCCAGTGCGCCAGCGCCGTCGCCTCGTGCACGCTGTCCTCGTCCGGGTACTGGAGCTTCAGCACCGCCGCCGTGCCGTCGGGCAGCTCGACCGGCACCGCCAGCGAGGCGAAGGCGTACCCGAAGGGGCGTCCCACCGCCCGGAGCTCCCACCGCTCGACGCACTCCGCCAGCCGGCCCGGCAGCGCCGCCCGCCACGCCCGGCCGGCCGGGGTCTGTTCGGTCCACCGCAAGCTCTCAGGAATCTCCACCCGGCCATCCTCGGTCCTGCGTCCCGTTCATGAACAACCGGCACGGGGCGGCGACGGCCACCGCCCCGCGCGGGCGGCGTCAACCAGCGGGCGCGGGCAACGGGGTAGCGGCGTCTCCCTCTCGTCGCCGCCGCCGGGCGGCTCAGCGCAGCCGGCGGATGTCCCCGTACGCCCGGTAGAACCCGCCCCGGCCGGACTCGCGGATCTCAGTGACCAGGTAGCGGGCGCCCGGCTCCCGGATGCCCTTGGGGAACTGCACCGACCAGTCCCGCCGGTAGCCGTCGGAGAGGACGTGGACGCGCAGCCGGCCACCCTGCTCGACGCACTGCACCACCACGCCGGACCGGTCGTCGGTGGTCACCTCCACCGTGGTCCAGGCGGCCGGCTCGGGGAGCCGGGCCGGGGCCTTGACGTCCACGACCTCCGGCACGCTGCCCGCCTCGGCGGCCCGGATCGCCGGCTCGCTGGCGTCGATGCAGGCCAGGTGGCCGCTGGTGGTGACCACGTAGAGCCGCTCCTGGTGATACTGCATCGAGTACGCCGAGCCGCAGCCGGTGCCGAGCTTCCACAGCCGGTTGCCGGCCGCGTCGAAGCAGTAGATCGAGGAGGCGTTGTCGCCGGCGAAGACGTACCGGCCGCCCTCGGCGGTGGCGCAGGAGAAGACCGCGGAGTCGCAGCGGTACGTCTGCTCGGCGCGCCCGTTCTTGCGCAGCCGCACCACCTCTCGGGTGCCGGTGCCGGCGAACACGGTGTCCCGCTCCTGCCAGCCGAAGAGCACCGCCCCGGTCGGGGTGTGCCACAACTCCCGCCCGGTACGCCAGTCGTAGCCGGTGACGCCCTGCGTGTGACCGTGGTAGAGCGCGTCGTTGTCGCAGCGGACCATCCAGGCGTACCGGCCCCGCCCCGGCCGGCGCCAGAGGAACTCGTCCTCGTGGTCGACCGCGGCGACGCCGCCCTCGCGGTCGGAGACGCCGAGCACGCCGTCGTGGATGTCCAGCCAGTAGATGTCGATGTCCGGGGCGATCGCGTACGCCACCCGGGGCACCTTGCCGGAGAGGTCGTAGACGTTGCCGTCGTCGCAGCCGGCGTAGATCCAGGCGTCGTCGGCGACGATGCACTTCACCCCGTCGGGGAGCCGCACCTGGTTCAGCACCCGGGCGTCGTGGTCCAACGTGGTGATCACCCCGTGCTCGTTGCCGACCATGCAGTGCTGCCCGTCGACGAAGATGCCGAACGCGGGCGCGCCCGAGTCGTACCGCCAGAGGACCGGGGCGGTGCGGGCGGTGGAGCGGGTGCTGACGATCTGCCGGCGGGAGACCGTCCGCTTCTGGCGTACGCCGCGCACCGCCGGGGCGTACCCCTTGCGGACCTTTTCGCCGATCTTCTTCGCGGCGGCGGCGCGGGCGCGGGCGTTGTCCGGGTAGCTGGTGGTCTTGACCTGACCCTGGTCGCCGATCCGGCCGTAGCGCACGGTCATGGCGGTGTCCTCCACCACGACCTCGTAGAACTTGTGCGCTCCTCCGTCCACTTCGGACAGTTCGAGGTAGGTCGTCTCCTGCGACATGGGATGCCTCCGAGGGGAAGGGCACCGGAACCGGCACCGGGACAGCGCGCACACGCTAACCACGCCCCCCGACAAAGAGCGGGTGTTAGGAGGGGCCCCTGCTATACGCCAGGCGTTAAGAGGGGGCCCCTCCTTACCCGTCGGTGAGGGCGTCGACGGCCTTGCGGGCGGCGATCAGCACCGGATCCCAGACCGGGGCGTACGGCGGGGCGTAGCCCAGGTCCAGTGCGGTCATCTCGTCCACCGTCATGCCGTTCCACAGCGCCACGGCCAGCGCGTCGATCCGCTTGGCCGCCTCGGACCAGCCGACGATCTGCGCCCCGAGCAGTCGGCCGCTGGGCCGCTCGGCGATCAGCTTGACCGTCATCGGCCGGGCGCCCGGGTAGTAGCCGGCCCGGCTGGTCGATTCGGCGATCACCGAGACGAACTCGAAGCCGGCCGCCAGCGCGTCCCGCTCCCGTAGCCCGGTCCGCCCCACCTCCAGGTCGCAGACCTTGGTCACCGCCGTGCCGATCACCCCGGGAAACGTGGCGTACCCGCCACCGATGTTGATCCCGGCCACCCGGCCCTGCTTGTTGGCGTGGGTGCCCAGGGGGATGTACACCGGCATGCCGCTGACCCGGTGCAGGGTCTCCACACAGTCGCCGGCCGCCCAGACGCCGGGCACCCCGGGCACCCGCATCCGGCGGTCGGTGCGTACCCCGCCGGTGGGGCCGATCGGCAGGCCGGCGGCCTCGGCGAGCGCGGTGTTCGGGCGTACGCCGAGACCGAGCACCACGACGTCGGCCGGGATCGGCCCGGCCGAGGTGTCCACGGCGACGATCCGGCCGTCCCGCTCCCGCAGGTCGGTGACGGTCAGGCCGGTACGGATGACGATGCCGGTCCGGCGCATCGCGGCGGAGACCAGCTCGGCCATGTCCGGATCCACCGTGGACATCGGCTGGTCGGCCTGCTCGACCAGCTCGACCGAGAGCCCGCGCTGGAGCAGCGCCTCGGCCATTTCCACGCCGATGTAGCCGCCGCCGACCACCACGGCGCGGCGGGGCCGGGGCTCGCCGTCCAACCAGTCGAGCAGGGCCGTGCCGTCGTCGAGTGTCTGCACGCCGAACACCCCGGCGACGCCGCACGCCCACCCGGGCCGCACCGGCGTCGCTCCGGTCGCGTACATCAGGGCGTCGAACCGCTCGCGGACCTCGCCGCCGCCCGCCAGGTCGCGGGCGACCACCTCGCGGCGGCCCAGGTCGATGGCGGTGACCTCGTGTCGCAGCCGGACGTGGATGTCGTACCGCTCCCGGAAGGTGACCGGGTCGCGGGCGACGAGCTGGTCCCGGTCCGGCACCACGCCGCTGATCCAGTACGGGATGCCGCAGGCGGAGTACGAGGTGAAGTGGCCCCGCTCGAAGGCGACGATCTCCAGCTCGGCGGCGTCCCGGCGGCGTCGGGCCTGGGAGGCGGCCGCCATTCCGGCCGCGTCCCCGCCGACGACGACCAGCCGTTCCGCCACGAGATCCATCCTGGCACGCGGGGATCGACCTCGGGTCGCTCCCGCCGAGGCTCACCCGAGCCGGCCACGCCTGCCACGGCACTGCTCAGCCGGCTGAGCAGTGCCGGCGTGCCTACGATGGGGTCGGCCGGCGTCGCCACCGACAGCCAGGGAGGCCCCATGACTCCGAGCAGCACGCCGCGGAGGGTTACCGGGGCCTGGCGTACCGACCGGGACTGGCGACGGCAGGTGCCCCGGGGTTTCGCCACCCTGCTCTGGACCGTCGCGGTGGTCTGTGCGCTGGCGGCGCTGAGCAGTGCCTTCCGCACGGGTTTCCAGCCGGTCCGCACCGCGATCGACGCCCTGCTGGTGCCCGCGCCGGCCAACCTGGCGTACGCGGTCTTCCTCGGCACCCTGGCCTCGGCGGTGCTGCGCCGAAAGCGGCTGGCGTACTGGGTGCTGGTGGCGTACTTCAGCCTCACCCTGGTGGTCGGCGTGCTGGCCGGGGTGCTGCTGCTGGTGATCGGCAGCAACCGGCTCAACGCCGCCGCCGGGCAGCGACTCTTCACCACCCTGGAGACCGTGGGGGTGTGGGTCGGCATCGCCTTCGCCGCCGCCGCGCTGGCCCTGCTGCTCGCCGCTCGGCGGGAGTTCTACGCCCGGGTACGCCGCGGCAGCACCTGGCGGGCGCTCGGCGTCTTCCTCGGCCTGGCGGCGGTCTCGGTCGGGCTCGGCTACCTGCTGCTTCTGGCCGAGCCGGGCAGCCTGCACACCTGGTCGGACCGGCTCGGGTACGCGGCCGAGAAGGTGTTCGGCGGCGCGATCACGCTCGACGTGACCCGCCGGGGGCAGGCGCCCGGGTGGGTCAACCTGCTGCTCGGCGGCTTCGGCGCGGTCGCCTTCGTCGCCGGCCTGTTCACCCTGCTCCGCTCCCAGCGCGCCAACGCCGTGCTGCACCCGGACGAGGAGCAGCGGATCCGCGAGCTGCTCGCCCGGTACGGCGAGCGGGACTCCCTCGGCTACTTCGCCACCCGTCGGGACAAGGCGGCCGTCTTCTCACCCAGCGGCAAGGCGGCGATCACCTACCGGGTGGTCAACGGGGTCAGCCTCGCCAGCGGCGACCCGGTGGGCGACCCGGAGGCGTGGGGCCCGGCCATCGAGGCGTGGCTCGGGCAGGCGCGCGCGTACGCCTGGATCCCGGCCGTGATGGGCACCGGCGAGGCCGGGGCCCGGGCGTACCAGCGGCACGGGTTGAAGGTGCTGCACCTGGGTGACGAGGCGATCCTGCTGACCCGCGAGTTCGACCTGGACGGGCGGGACATGCGGCCGGTACGCCAGGCGGTGCACCGGGTGGAGCGCGCCGGCTACGTCGCCCGGGTACGACGCCACGCCGAGATCCCGCCGGAGGAGCTGGCCCGGCTGGCCGGGCTGGCCAGCGCCTGGCGGGACACCGAGAACGAGCGGGGCTTCTCGATGGCGCTGGGCCGGCTCGGTGATCCGGCCGACGGCGACTGCGTGCTGGTCGACGCCCGGGACGCCGAGGGCCGGGTGCGGGCGCTGCTGTCGTTGAGCCCGTGGGGTGCGCACGGGCTCTCGCTGGACCTGATGCGCCGGGACCGGGCGGCCGAGAACGGGGTCACCGAGTTCCTGGTGGCCGCGCTGCTGGGTGCCGCCCACCGGCTGGGCGTCGAGCGGGTGTCGCTGAACTTCGCGGTGTTCCGCTCGGTCTTCGAGCAGGGCGCGCGGATCGGTGCCGGCCCGG
The DNA here is from genome assembly GCF_900090225.1 of Micromonospora eburnea. Lineage (NCBI taxonomy): Bacteria > Bacillati > Actinomycetota > Actinomycetes > Micromonosporales > Micromonosporaceae > Micromonospora > Micromonospora eburnea. The sequence goes on along the minus strand of NZ_FMHY01000002.1, from coordinate 6,125,843 downwards.
TCATCCGGCTCTGGCGGCACGCCCTGTTGTTCTTCTCCCGCTGGTGGCAGCTCGAATCGCTCTACCTGTCCAACGCCAAGTACCAGCCGAACTGGCTGCCCCGCTACCTCTGCTTCGCGGAGCGCCGGGAACTGGCCCGGGTGGGCATCGCGGCGGCGATCGCCGAGGGCTTCCTCGCCCTCCCCGGCGGTCGGCCCACCCCGCTGTACGGGGTGCCGCCGCCGGGCGGCGGGGTGCGTTTCGTGCCGCCGGCCGCCGCGACGGTCCGGGCCGTACCGCCGGAGCCGGCCCCGACCGGGCGTCCCGAGCAGGTCCGGGTACGCCGGGCCAAGCTGGACCGGCTGCGCGCCGAGGGGATCGAGCCGTACCCGGTGGGCTATCCGCGGACGGAGCGCTGCGCGGCGGTGCGGGAGCGGCACTCCGGGCTGGCCCCGGACACCGGGACGGGGGAGACGGTGGCGGTGGCCGGCCGGGTGCTGCTGGTCCGCGACCACGGCGGGGTGCTGTTCGCCACGGTCCGGGACGGCAGCGGCGACCTCCAGCTCGTGCTGGAACACGACCTGGACCGCTGGCGGACCACGATCGACATCGGCGACCACGTCGGCGCCACCGGCGAGGTGTACGCCACGCGGCACGGCGAGGTGTCGGTCCGGGTCGCCGACTGGCGGCTGACCGCCAAGTGCCTGCGCCCGCTGCCGGACAAGCACCACGGGCTGGCCGACCCGGAGGCCCGGGTCCGGCAGCGGTACCTGGACCTGGCCATCAACGCCGACGCGCGGGAGCTGCTGCGGGCGCGCGGCGCCGCCCTGCACAGCCTGCGTGCCACGCTCGTCGGGCGGGGCTTTCTGGAGGTGGAGACGCCGATCCTCCAGCGGGTGCACGGCGGCGCCAACGCCCGCCCGTTCGTCACCCACAGCAACGCGTACGACCTGCGGCTCAGCCTGCGGATCGCGCCGGAGCTCTATCTGAAGCGGCTCGCCGTCGGCGGGGTCGAGCGGGTGTACGAGCTGGGCCGGGCGTTCCGCAACGAGGGCGTCGACCACCGCCACAACCCCGAGTTTACCGTGCTGGAGGCGTACCAGGCGTACGCCGACTACCACGACATGCGGGAGCTGGCCCGGGAGCTGATCGTCGCGGCGGCGGTGGCGGTGCACGGCACGCCGGTGGCCCGCCGGCCCGGCGGCGAGCCGGTCGAACTCGGCGGCGCGTGGCCGGTGCGGACGGTCAACGAGGCGGTCTCCGCCGCGCTGGGCGAGGAGGTCACCGCCGACACCGGGCTGGCCACCCTGCGCAAGCTCTGCGACTCCGCCGGGGTGCCCTACGACCCGGGCTGGGGGCGCGGCGCGGTGCTGCTGGAGCTGTACGAGCGGCTGGTCGAGGCGCGGACCGAGGGGCCGACGTTCTACCTGGACTTCCCGACCGAGGTGTCCCCGCTGACCCGGCAGCACCGGCACGACCCGCGGCTGGCCGAGCGGTGGGATCTGGTGGCGTTCGGGCTGGAGCTGGGCACCGCGTACACCGAGTTGGTCGACCCGACCGAGCAGCGGCGCCGGCTCACCGAGCAGTCGCTGCGGGCGGCCGGCGGCGATCCGGAGGCGATGGAGCTGGACGAGGACTTCCTCACCGCGCTGGAGTACGCGATGCCGCCGACCGGCGGTCTCGGGCTCGGCGTGGACCGGCTGATGATGCTGCTGACCGGCCGCTCCATCCGCGAGACCCTCCCCTTCCCCCTGCTCCGCGACTCCCCCTGACCCCCCACCCCCGCCCCCCGGCGTCGTTGATCAAGAGGTTTGCGTCCCGATCCGGCGGGCTCCCGACCCAAACTTCTTGATCAACTCGATGGGCGAGGGATGACGGGGGGTTCTAGGGTGGGCGTGTGCGGGGGATGCTGGTGGTGACGGGGACGTGGGCGTACGTCCTCGCCCAGTTCATGGCCGACCGGCCGGCGGGTCTGCTCGCCGGCGCGGCGGTCGCCGCCACGCTGCTGCTGGCCACGCTGCTCGCGTTGCGGGTGCGGGCGCTGCCCATCCCGCCCGGCGGGCGGCGGGCCTCCGCCCTGCGGGCCCGGGCCCGCGGTCGCCGGGTGCCCCGGCAGGCCGACCCGGACGCCTCCGGTCGGCCCCGGCCCCGAGCCCCCGGCCTGCGTCCCTCGGCCGCGTAGCGCCCCGCCGTCCCCGCCTGGCGTGGGTGGCCGCCGCCACGCGGCCGATTCCGTCGTCATCCGTCCCGCCGGGACGCGTCGTCCCGTCGGGGCATCCGGAATCGGACCGAGGGGTTCCCCCATGCTCGCCTTCGCACCACTGCACTCTGCGGCCACTGCCGCCGCCACCGCCGTCTCCTGGCTCGCCGACACGCTGACCCCGCTGGCCGGCGGGGCCGCGACGGCCGCCGCGATCGTCCTGTTCACCGTCGGGATCCGGCTGCTGATCTCGCCGCTCACCGTGGCCCAGGTCCGCGGGGAGCGGCGCCGCGCGGCGCTCGCCCCCGAGATCCGCGACCTCTCCCAGCGGTACGCGGACGACCCCGCCCGTCTGCAGAGCGAGCTGGTCGCGCTCTACCGGCAGGCCGGGGCCAACCCGGTCGCGGGCTGCCTTCCGACGCTGTTGCAGGCACCGTTCTTCCTGGTCATGTACCGCCTCTTCGCCACCGGCGACGGCCTCGACCACGCCGGCTCGCCCGGTCTGCTGCACGAGCGGCTGGCCGGCGTGCCGCTGGGCTGGCACCTCGGCGACGGGCTCTCCGGCCCGGTGGTGGCGGTCTTCGGGCTGCTGCTGGTGGCCCTGCTCGCGCTGGCCTGGTGGTCGTCGCGCCGGATCCGCCGGGCGGCCACGGCCACCGGTGCGCCCGCCGAGGGTCCGAGCGCCGTCCTGGGCCGGCTGATGCCGCTGCTGCCGTTCAGCACGGTGCTGTTGGCCTTGGTGGTGCCGCTGGCGGCGGTGCTCTATCTGGTCACCACCACCGGTTGGACCGCGCTGGAGCAGGCGATCCTGCGCCGGCCACAGACGGCAGACATCGACAAGCGTTGACAACTGTGGGGGCGGGGCGTACAAATCGCAACCAGAGAGCGCTCTCTCGCCCCGTCCCCGCAGAGAGGCATTCCGATGAATCCTGTCCTGGCGGCGCCCGCCGCCCCGTCCGCCGTGCGCCGATCGCGCCGGCGGCTCTCCCTGGCGGCGGCCGTGGTCGCCACCACCACCGTGCTGGCCGCGGTCTCGATGACCGCGCACGCCGCCGTCCCACCGCCGCCGTCCGGCTGGAGCCTGGTGTGGAGCGACGACTTCACCGGCGCCGCCGGCACCCTGCCCTCATCCGCCAACTGGATCATCGACACCGGCACCAGCTACCCGGGCGGCCCGGCCAACTGGGGCACCGGCGAGATCCAGACGTACACCTCGAACACCGCCAACCTCAGCCAGGACGGTGCCGGCAACCTGCGGATCACCCCACTGCGGGACGGCGCCGGCCGGTGGACCTCGGCCCGGATCGAGACCGTACGGACCGACTTCAAGCCGCCGGCCGGGGGAGTGCTCGCCCTGGAAGGGCGGATCCAGATGCCGAACGTCACCGGCGCGGAGGCGGCCGGCTACTGGCCGGCGTTCTGGGCCCTCGGCTCGCCGTACCGGGGCAACTACCAGAACTGGCCGGGGGTCGGCGAGTTCGACATCATGGAGAACGTCAACGGGATCAACTCGGTCTGGGGGGTGCTGCACTGCGGCGTCGCCCCCGGCGGGCCGTGCGACGAGTTCAACGGCATCGGCAGTTCCCGGGCCTGCCCGGGCGGCACCTGCCAGTCGGCGTTCCACACGTACCGCTTCGAGTGGGACGCCTCGGTCAGCCCCCAGCAGCTCCGCTGGTACGTCGACGGCCAGCTCTTCCACTCCGTCAGCCAGAGCCAGGTCGGCACGTACTGGGGGCAGATGACCAGCCACGGCGGCTACTTCCTGCTGCTCAACGTGGCGATGGGCGGCGGCTTCCCGAACGGGGTGGCCGGCACCACCACGCCGACCTCCGCCACCGTCTCCGGCCGGCCGATGCTGGTCGACTACGTGGCCGTCTACACCCGGGGCGGCGGCAACCCGCCGACCACCACACCGCCGACCACCCCGCCGCCCGGCGGTGTGGTGGACGCGTACTCGACCATCCAGGCCGAGGCGTTCAACGCCCAGAACGGGGTGCAGGTGGAGACGTGCTCCGAGGGCGGGCAGGACATCGGCTGGCTGAGCAACGGTGACTGGGCCCGCTACGACAACGTCGACTTCGGCGCCACGCCGCCGAAGGACTTCCTGGCCCGGGTCGCCTCCGGCGCGCCGGCCGGGGTGAGCGGGCTGGTCGAGGTCCGGCTGGACAGCGCCACCAGCGCGCCGATCGGCAGCTTCGCGGTCGCCAACACCGGCGGCTGGCAGACCTGGCGCTCGGTACCCGGCAACGTCAGCGCGGTGACCGGCCGCCACACCGTCTACCTGACCTTCTCCAGCGGCCAGCCCGCCGACTTCGTCAACGTCAACTGGTTCACCTTCCGCCGCTAACCCCCTCCTTACCGCGTCGAACATGGAGTTGCGGCACCGGACGAACGCCGTGAAGCAGGCCATCCGGTCGCCGCAACTCCATGATCGGCGGGAGGGTCAGGGGTGGAGGGTGGCGTCGGGTGGCGTTCGGTGCCAGGCGGTGAAGTGGACCCGGAGGGCGCTGCGGGTGGGGGAGCAGCAGTAGGGGCCGGCCGACGCGACGGCTGCCGGGTCCAGCGGGGCCAGGCGGACCAGCCGCCACGGCTCGCGGTCCACCCGGGCCCGTACGGTCAGCGCGTCCCCGGCCCGGCTGACCCGGACGGTCACCTCCCGCCCCGACCACTCGGGCACCGGCGCGACCGACCAGTCCGACACCTCGTCGGTGACCACCGCGCCCACCTGCGGGCACCCGTCGCTGACCTCCACCCCCGCCTTGGTCCACCGCCGCTCGTCCACCCGGACCAGCACCCCGGCCTGGTCGAACTGCGCACCGTAGTCGAGGCGGAAGCTGACCTCCATCGCGCTGTCCACGGGGAACGGCGCCAGCAACGCCGACCCGTCGTCGTGTACGAAGCCGTAGCTGGTCCGCCGCCAGAAGTCACTGCCCTCGCGCGGCTCGACCAGCAGGCCGTCGCCGGACTCGTCGGTGCGTACGGGCGGGTTCAGCCAGGTGCCGGCGGACCAGTCGACGGGGTGGCTGTCGTGGCTCATGCCGGCACCGTACCCGCCCGGCGGCCCACTGAGGAGGGACCGGTTTGCCGAAGCCGCGGCGGGGAGAAATAGACCGGGCATGGGCGAGAGGTGGTATCAGGAGGCGGTCGTCTACTGCCTCGACATCGACACGTTCGCGGACTCGAACGGCGACGGGGTGGGGGACATCCACGGCCTCATCGGCCGCCTGGACTACCTGGCCCGGCTCGGCGTGACCTGCCTGTGGCTGCATCCGATCCACCCGTCCCCCCGGCGGGACGGCGGCTACGACGTCACCGACTTCTACAACGTGGACCCGCGCCTGGGCACCCTCGGCGACTTCGCGGAGTTGCTGCACCAGGCGCAGAACCGGGGCATCCGGGTGATCATCGATCTGGTCGTCAACCACACCTCGGACGAGCACCCCTGGTTCCAGTCCGCGCGCTCCTCGCCCGACTCGCCCTACCGAAACTGGTACGTCTGGTCGGCGAAGGGGCCGCCGGACCGCCACCAGGGCATGGTCTTCCCCGGCGAGCAGGACGAGACGTGGAGCTACGACCGGACCGCCAGGGCGTGGTACTACCACCGCTTCTACGACTTCCAGCCGGACCTCAACATCGCCAACCCCGAGGTACGCGCCGAGATCAAGAAGATCGTGTCGTTCTGGCTCCAGCTCGGCGTCTCCGGGTTCCGGATGGACGCCGTACCGTTCATCATCGAGCTGACCGAGCCGGGCAACCCGGACTCGCCGAAGGACCTGGAATTCCTCACCGAGCTGCGCCAGTACGTGCAGTGGCGGCGGGGCGACGCGATCCTGCTGGCCGAGGCGAACGTCGAGCCCGACCAGCTCCCGACGTACTTCGGCGACAGCGGCGGCTCGGCCAACCGGATCCACATGCTCTTCGACTTCATGCTCAACGGGCGGCTGATGCTCGCCCTGGCCCGGCAGGACCCGGAGCCGGTGATCGAGGCACTGCGGGACAGCCCGGCGCTGCCTGTGGGCGGGCAGTGGGCGACCTTCCTGCGTAACCACGACGAGATCGACCTGTCCCGGCTCACCGCGGAGCAGCGCAACCAGGTGTACGAGCAGTTCGGCCCCGACGAGGACATGCGCCTCTACGGCCGGGGCATCCGCCGCAGGCTCGCCCCGATGCTCGGCAACGACCGCCGGCGCATCGAGCTGGCGTACGCGCTCCAGTTCTCGCTGCGCGGCACACCGGTGCTGCGCTACGGGGAGGAGATCGGCATGGGCGAGGACCTGTCGCTGCCCGGCCGGGAGGCGATCCGTACCCCGATGCAGTGGTCGTACCAGGAGAACGGCGGCTTCTCCACGGCCGACCCGGAGAAGCTGGTCCGCCCGGTTGTCGACCACGGCGAGTACGGCTACCAGCGGGTCAACGTGACCGCCCAGCGCAGGGACCCGAGGTCGCTGCTGGGCTGGTTCGAGCGGATGATCCGTACCCTCCGGGAGGCGCCGGAGGTCGGCTCGGGCACCACCTCCCACATCGACGTGCCGATGCCGCCCGGGGTGCTGGCGCACCGCGCCGACGGGCCGACGGGGACCATGGTGTTCCTGCACCACCTCGGCACCGAGGACGTCGAGGTCGACCTGGGCATGCTCGCCCCCGAGGCGGACCTGCCGATCGACGTGTTCACCGACCGCAACTACCCGGAGGTCGGCAAGCTGGACCGGCTCAAGCTCGCCGGCTACGGCTACCGGTGGATCCGGCTCTGCCGGGGCCGGGACCTGTGACGACGGGATCGGGGTTAAGCTCCTTCGATCGAGCCCAAGTTACCGGGAGGTAATCATGTCGGAGGAGCCCCGCGTCGCCATCGTGACCGGAGCCGCACGCGGCATCGGCGCGGCCACCGCCCGCCGGCTGGCCGCCGACGGCATGGCCGTCGCCGTGGTCGACATCGAGGAGGCGGCGACCAAGGAGACGGTGGACGCCATCGTCGCCGCCGGCGGCCGGGCGCTCGGGGTCGGTGCCGACGTCTCCGACCGGACCCAGGTGGAGGCCGCCGTCGAGCGGGTCGCCGCCGAACTGGGCGCGCCGGGCGTACTGGTCAACAACGCCGGGGTGCTCCGCGACAACCTGCTGTTCAAGATGACCGACGCCGACTGGGACACCGTCATGGGGGTGCACCTGCGCGGGGCGTTCCTGTTCAGCCAGGCCGCCCAGCGGCACATGGTCGAGCGGAAGTGGGGCCGGATCGTCAACCTCTCCAGCACCTCGGCGCTGGGTAACCGGGGCCAGGCGAACTACGCCGCTGCCAAGGCCGGCATGCAGGGCTTCACCAAGACCCTCGCCATCGAGCTGGGCCCGTTCGGGGTGACCGTCAACGCGGTCGCGCCGGGCTTCATCGTCACCGACATGACCGCGGCCACCGCGGCCCGGATGAAGGTCGACTTCGCGGCGCTCCAGCAGCACGCCGCCGCCGAGATCCCGGTCCGCCGCACCGGCCGCCCGGAGGACGTCGCACACACCATCTCGTTCCTGGTCAGCGAGGGCGCGTCCTTCGTCTCCGGGCAGGTCATCTATGTCGCCGGCGGCCCCAGGGACTGACCGTGTCGCGGTCCCGCCCGGTCCCCGCCGGGCGGGCCGGGTCGGGCCGGGGGCGGGAGCGTCAGGCGGGGTCGCGGCGGGTGCGCCAGAGCCAGTACAGGCCGAGCATCGGCAGGACCAGCGGGATGTAGCCGTAGCCGCTGCCGAACCCGGACCAGACCGTCTCGTCCGGGAAGAGCGCCTTGTCGGCCACGCTGAGGACGCCGACCGCGACCACCCCGACCAGTTCCACCGTGCAGCAGGCCAGGGCCACCCGGCGGCCGGCGTGCCCGGCCCGGGCCAGCCCGACCGCCGCCACGATGTAGATCAGCGCGGCCGCCGCGGAGAGCAGGTAGGCCACCGGCGCCCGGTCGAACTTGGTGGCGATCTGCAGGCCCGCCCGAGAGGTCGCGGCGATGGCGAAGAGGATGTAGACCGCGATCAGCAGCCGGCCCGGCCCGCGGTTCGTCATTCGTGGCTCAGCCACCGACGACCTCCCAGGTCTGCTGGAGGCGTACCACCACGACCGGGGTGACCAGGCAGACCGCGCAGACGATGGCCGAGCCCCACCGGGTCGGCTCCATCCGGGCCAGCACCCAGGCCAGCGGCGGCAGGCAGACCAGCGTCACCAGGTAGCCGAAGAAGGCGCCCGGCTCGCCCGGCCGCTCGCCGCCCCCGATCGCCACCAGGGCCAGCACGGAGAGCGCCAGTAGCGCCGCCTCCAGCGCGGCCAGCCCGACGAACTGGAGCCGGTCCGGCGCCCGGTGGCGTAGTGCCGCCACCAGGGCCCAGACCGCGATGACGAGCGACAGCACGATCGCGGCCGTCGCGAGGATCCCGTCCACCGGCGAGCCGGCCGCCGCGGCGCTGGTCATCGCCGCCACCGGCGAAGCAGTCCCGTTCACCGGCACAGCCTACTAAGCGTCGTAGTAGCCGCCGTCGCCCGGCTCGCCCGGCGGTTCGCGCGGGTCGCGGCCGAGGAGCGGGCGGGGCCCGCCCGCCGCATCGGGGCGGCGCGGCACGGGGCGGACGACTAGCGTGGATCACGCCACGGGCGTACGCCGTGGTGGGACGACGACGGCAGGGGGACACGTGCTGCGGTTCGGCTTGTTCGGCACCGGCTACTGGGCGGCGGAGACGCACGCCGCGGCCATCGACGCCCACCCGCAGGCCGAGCTGGCCGGTGTCTGGGGCCGGGATCCGGAGAAGGTCGCCGCGCTGGCCGCCCGGCACGGCGTACCGGCCTTCGGTGACGTGGACGAGTTGCTCGCCGCCTGCGACGCGATCGCGGTCGCGCTGCCGCCGGACGTGCAGGCCGAGATCGCCGTCCGGGCCGCCACCGTGGGGCGGCACCTGCTGCTGGACAAGCCGCTGGCGTTGAGTCTCGCCGAGGCCGACCGGGTGGTCGCCGCCGCGCAGGCGTCCGGGGTGGCCTCGGTGGTCTTCTTCACCCAGCGTTTCCACCCGAACGTCACCGGCTTCCTCGCCTCGACGGCGGCGGCCGGCGGTTGGCAGCACGCCCGGGCGACCATGTTCGCCTCGATCTTCCAGCCCGGGAACCCGTACGGGAACTCGCCGTGGCGGCGGGAGCGGGGCGCGCTCTGGGATATCGGCCCGCACGCGCTGTCGCTGATCCTGCCGGTGCTCGGCCGGGTCACCCGGGTGGCCGCGATGGACGGCCCGAGCGGCCTGGTGCACCTGCTGCTCACCCACGACGGCGGCGCCACCAGCAGCCTCGCGCTCACCCTGGACGCGCCGGCCGAGGCGACCACCCAGGATTTCGTCTTCTTCGGCGAGAACGGCACGGAGACCGTCCCGCCCGGCGACGGCAGCGCCCTCCAGGCGTTCGGCACGGCGATCGACCAACTGCTGGAGGAGGTCGAGGCGGGCACCCGGGACCACCGCTGCGACGTCCGGTTCGGCCGGGAGGTGGTGGCGGTGCTCGACGCCGCCGAGACCGCGCGCGCCCAGGGCCGCACGATCGACCTGTGAGCCCGAAAATCGCCTCGTGCGGCGGCGGGCCGGGCGCTAGCCTGGCCGGCATGTGTATGCAAGCCCTGATCGACGTGGCCGTCACGCCGGCCGCGCGGGGCCTCCTCCTGGTCGCCCGTCCGCGAGCCCGGCGTCCGGCCCTGGCCGGCCGGAACGCCCACCGCGCCTGATCTGACCGTCCGCACCGCCGACCCGTGACCGGGTCGGCCGCTGCCGCGCGCCGCCTTCGCGTTCCGCCGACTACCAGGGTCGTCCGAGTCCCGATCCCGCTCGGACAGGCCCCGCTCCGCGCTGCCTGTCCGTACCGTCGCCGTCCGGCGACAGACAGGACGATCTTGTGGCGCCCCGCCGACCCCGCACCACCGCACGCGACCGGTCCCGTCGCGTACTGTCCCAGAACTTCCTCGCCGACCCCGCCGCCGTCGCGCGGGTGGTCCGGGCCGCCCGCCCCGGACCCGACGACCTGCTGCTGGAGGTGGGCGCCGGCGACGGCCAGCTGACCCGGCCGCTCGCCGCCCGCTGTGGCCGGTTGATCGCGTACGAGGTCGACCCGGCCGTCCTGCCGGCGCTGGCCGCGGTCTGCGCGGACCTGCCGCAGGTCCAGGTCCGGGCGGCCGACTTCCTTACCGCCGATCCGCCCGCCGAGCCGTTCGCCGTGGTCGGCAACATCCCCTGGTCACTCACCGCCGCCGTGGTCCGGTGGTGCCTCGCCGCGCCCGGCCTGCGGTCGGCGACCCTGCTCACCCAGCTCGCGTACGCCCGCAAACGCACCGGCGACCACGGCAGGTGGAGCCGGCTCACCGTGCTCACCTGGCCCGAGCACCACTGGCGGCTGGCCGGCCGGGTGGCGCGTGCCGCGTTCCGCCCGGTGCCCGCCGTGGACGGGGGCATCCTGCGCATCGAACGCCGCCCGGAGCCGCTGCTGCCCCGGTCGGCGCTGCCCGCGTACCGGAGGATGGTGGAACTCGGCTTCGGCGGGGTCGGCGGGTCGCTCGCGGCCTCGCTGCGTGCCGACCACCCGCGCCGCCGGGTCGAGGGCGCGCTACGCGCCGCCCGGCTCGATCCGGACATTCCGGTTGGCCTGGTCTGGCCGGAGCAGTGGCTGGTGGTGTTCCGGCTGCTGCACGCCGTCGATCCGGGGCTCAGTCCTGGGCGTCCAGCGCCGCGCGCAGCTCGGTGGGGGAGGTGAACTCCTCCGCCGGCAGCGCCTTGAGCAGCTGTAGCGTCTCGGTGCTGCCGCCGTTCTCCTGCCACCAACGGACGAGATCGGCACGGGAGACCGGGTAGTCGAGCCCGGCCAGAAACGCCTGCCACTGCACCCCGGTGACCGTCATGCCGTTCGGCTACCCACTCCGCCCGCAGGTAAGCAGGGGCCCCTTGTTATCGCCAGGCGATAACAAGGGGCCCCTGCTTGCACCCGGCGGGCGGTTTGCCCGGGCGGGTCCAGGGGTAGCCCCGGGCATGCTGGTACAGCGACTCGGCGCGCCGAGCGACTTCGACCCGCTGCTGGAACGCGTCCGGGACGCCCGGATCGTGATGATCGGGGAGGCGACGCACGGCAGCTACGACTACTACCGGCTGCGCGAGCAACTGACCCGGCGGCTCATCGCCGAGCAGGGCTTCGACTTCGTCGCGGTGGAGGGGGACTGGCCGGACTGCGACCGGGTGCACCGCTCGGTGACGGGCGAGCCGGGCGGGTTGGCCGATCCGCAGCTCGCGCTGGAGCGCTTCGAACGCTGGCCCACGTGGATGTGGGCCAACGCCGAGGTGACCCGCTTCTGCCGCTGGCTGCGGGCCTGGAACCTGGACCGCCCCGAGGCGGAGCGGGCCGGCTTCCACGGGCTGGACGTCTACAGCCTGTGGGAGTCGATGCAGGCCATCTTCGACTACCTGGGCGAGGAGGATCCGGCCTCACTGGAGGCGGCCCAGGAGGCGTACCGGTGTTTCGAGCCGTACGGCAAGCGGTTCGAGGAGTACGGCACGGCCAGTCGGTTCGTCTCGGCCCGGTGTGAGGAGGAGGTCATCCGGCTGCTGGCGCGTACCCGGGAACAGGCCGCCGCGGACGGCTCGGACCGCTTCTCGGCCTGGCAGAACGCGGCGGTGGTGGCTGGCGCGGAGCGCTACTACCGGGCGATGGTCGGCGGCGGGCCGGAGTCGTGGAACGTCCGGGACACCCACATGACCGACACCCTGGACCGGCTGCTGGACCGCTACGGCCCGGAGTCCCGGGGCATCGTCTGGGCGCACAACACCCATGTCGGCGACGCCCGGGCCACCGACATGGCGGCGGACGGGATGGTCAACATCGGCCAGCTCGCCCGGGAGCGGTACGGCCCGGACGCGGTGGCGCTGGTCGGCTTCGGCAGCTACCGGGGCACGGTGATCGCCGCGCCGCGCTGGGGCTCGCCGGCCGAGACCATGGTGGTGCCGCCGGCCCGGGAGGGTTCGGTGGAGCGCCGGCTGCACGAGCTGATGCCGGAGCGGGCGGTGTTGGTCTTCGGCGGCCCGGACCAGCCCGAGTGGGTCACCGGGGAGGCCGACCATCGGGCGATCGGGGTGGTCTACGACCCGAGCTTCGAGTCCTGGGGCAACTACGTGCCCACCCGGCTGGCCGACCGCTACGACGCCTTTATCTGGTGCGACGAGTCAACTCCCCTGCACCCGCTGCCGGCGCTGACCACACCGGGCGAGATGGAGACCTATCCGGCCGGGGTGTGAGCGGCCGAGGGCCCCGCCCGAGCGGGGCCCTCGACGCGATCAGACGGCGGCCGTCTCCTTCTCGGCGAGGTGGGCCCGCAGGCCCTCGCCCTCGACATCGACGTTGGGCAGGATCTTGTCGAGCCAGCGCGGGATCCACCAGGCGGCGTTGTTGAGCAGGGACATCACCGCGGGGACGATGGTCATCCGGACCACGAAGGCGTCGATGGCGACGCCGACCGCGAGCGCGAAGCCCATCGACTTGATCACCGGGTCGTCGAGGAAGACGAAGCCGCCGAAGACCGAGATCATGATCAGCGCGGCGGCGGTGACCACCCGCGCCCCGTGCCCCATCCCGTTGATCGTGGCCTGACGGGCGGTGTCGCCGTGCACGAAGTCCTCCCGCATCCGGGAGACCAGGAAGACCTCGTAGTCCATGGCCAGGCCGAACAGGATGCCGATGAGCAGGATCGGCAGGAAGCTGACCAGTGGGCCCGCGGTGTCCAGCCCGACCAGGCCGGCCAGGTGGCCCTGCTGGAACACCGCGACCGTGATGCCGAAGGTGGCCGCCACGGTGAGCAGGAAGCCCAGCGCCGCCTTGACCGGCACCAGGATCGAGCGGAACACCAGCATCAGCAGCAGCACCGACAGGCCGACGACGAGCAGCAGATAGACCGGGAGCGCGTCGGAGAGCTTCTCCGACACGTCGATGCCGATCGCGGTCACGCCGGTCAGCAGCACGTCGGCGTTCCGGATGCCGGTGACGTGGTCGCGGATGTCGTGCACCAGTGTCTCGGTGGCCGCGTCGGTCGGGCCGGTCTTCGGGACGACCCCGAGCAGCGCGGTCCGGCCGGTGGGGTCGAACTGCGGCGGGGCCACCGCGACCACCCCGTCCGTCTTCTGGATCAACGCGGTGACCTGCGGTACGGCGGCCTGGGTGGCCTGCGGGTCGTCGGCGGTGACGACCACCGCGAGGCGGCCGGTGAAGCCGGGGCCGAAGCCCTCCTGGACCAGGTCGTTGTTGATCCGCGCCGGCGTGCCCTCGGCGGCGGTGGCGGCGTCGGGCAGGGACAGCCGCATGTCCTGGGCGGGGAGAGCGAGCAGGCCGAGGCCGATCAGGCCGACCAGGATGACCGGAATGCGCAGCTTCGTCACCCAGTGCGCCCAGCGGAACCCGAAGCCCGGCCGGCCTCCCGCGCGGGTGCCGGTCGTCTCCGTGCCGACCGCCTCCCGGTGGCGCAGCCGGCGGGGGAGCACCTTACGGCCGGCGAAGCCGAGCAGCGCCGGGGCCAGGGTGATCGCCACCAGGACGGCCACGGTCACCGTGCCGGCGGCGGCCAGACCCATCACGGTGAGGAACGGGATGTTCACCACCGCCAGACCGGCGAGCGCGATGACCACGGTGGCGCCGGCGAAGACCACCGCGGAGCCGGCGGTGCCGACCGCCCGGCCCGCGGCCTCCTCGGGGGAGAGCCCGTCGATCAGGTTCTGCCGGTGCCGGGAGGTGATGAAGAGCGAGTAGTCGATGCCGACCGCGAGGCCGAGCATCAGGGCCAGGATCGGCGCGGTGCTGGTCAGCTCGACCGCGCCGCTGAGCGCGTACAGGCCGGCCATGCCGACGCCGACCCCGATCAGCGCGTTCAGCATGGTCATCCCGGCCGCGACCAGCGAACCGAAGGTGAGGACCAGGACGATCGCGGCGACCAGCACACCCAGCGCCTCGGTCGAGCCGACCTCCGGCTCGGCGTTGAGCACCTCGCCGCCGGGGGCGATCTGCCAGCCCTGCGTCTCGGCCTGCGCGCCCACCTTCTCGTACGCGGTGCGCTGCGCGTCCGTCACCTCGTCCGCGCGCCCGGCGAACTGCACCTGGATCAGCGCGTACCGGCCGTCCGGGCTCAGCGCCTGCACCTGGTACGGGTCGACCGCGGCGACCACGCCCGGCAGGGTGGCCGCCTCCTCGGTGACCTGCTTGACCACGGCCTGCCCCTGGGGGGTGCCGAGCTGACCGGCCTGGGGCGCCTTGACGGCGATCGTGCCGGTGGCCCCGCTGGCCGCCGGGAACCGCTCGTCGAGCAGGTCGAGCGCGCGCTGCGACTCGGTGCCGGGCATGGTGAAGTTGCTCGACGTCGGACCCTTCAGGGTGAGTGCGGCGGCGCCGAGGCCGACGAGTACGACGAGCCAGACGACGGCGACGAGTCGCCGCCGGCGAAACGATGCCCGGCCGAGCCGGTACAGCAGGGTCGCCATGGAGCTTCCTTTGTTCCTCGGGATCGGAGCTGGGATCAGTTGGTGGGTTCGAGGGCCCGCCGGACGACGGCCAGCAGCGCGGGCCGTAGTTCCTCGTCGGGGATGTCGATGAACTCGGCGCAGGCCTCGGCGATCCCGGCCAGCACGACCAGCGCGGCGATCCGCGCTGACGGGCGGTCGGAGTGGCCGGCGAACGCCGCGACGAGCCGTTCGGAGATCTGCTGGATGTGCGCGAAGGCGGGTTGCCGGAGCAGGTCGGGGAACTCGCCGCGGAACAGCGCGATCTCCCGGCGGAGGCGCACCGCCAGGTCGACGAAGCCTTCGGCGGCGGCCCGCTGCGCGTCGGCGCCGGTGCGCCCGGCGATCTGCGCGTCGAGCGCCTCCAGCACCGCGATGGCCGGTGCCATCAGCTCGCCGAGCAGGGCTTCCTTGTTGGCGAAGTGGTAGAGCACGGTGGCCTTGGAGCAGCCCACCTCGCGGGCGATGTCCTGCAACGAGGTGCCCTTGTATCCGGTGACGGCGAAGCGTCGCGCCGCGGCGGCGAGGATGTCGTCGTGGGTCTCGGGTGCTGGCCGTGCCATGCTCTCCAGCATGCCTGACCGATCGGTCAGCACCTGACCGATCGGTCAGACTGGGCGGGTGGTCTTCGCCACACCGCTCACCCGACCGGCGACCCGTGCTCCCGGTCGTACGCCGTCCGGGCCGCGCTGATCGCCGCCCGGTGCCGCTCCGCCCACTCGGTCAGCGCCACCAGCGACTCGTATAGCTCCAGTGCCATCGGGGTGGCGGTGTATTCCACCTTCGGCGGGACGGTCGGATACACGTGGCGGTGCAGCAGGCCGTCCCGTTCCAGGTTGCGCAGGGTCAGGGTGAGCATCCGTCGGCTGATCCCCTCCACCTGCCGCTCCAGTTCCGTGAAGCGGATCGGGCCCTGCGAGGCCGCGATCAGGATGCCGATGCTCCACTTGCCGCCGACCCGGTCCAGCGCCTCCCGCACCGTGCAGGCCCGCGCCTGCTGGGCGGTCACGGTCACACAGCTGTTCTCCTGGGACACGAAAGTGCCTCCTTCCGCTCCGCCTGATGGTCACAGACCATGGCCTCGGTAACAAACCGTGCACCAAGGAGGCGTTCCGATGACGGGGACCAAGCGCTGGCCCGCACTGCTGGTGCTCTGCGCCGGCAGCCTGATGATCATTCTGGACGGCAGCATCGTCGCCGTGGCGCTGCCGGCGATCCAGGCCGACCTCGGCTTCTCCGCCGCCGGACTGGCCTGGGTGGTGAACGCGTACCTGGTCGCCTTCGGTGGTCTGCTCCTGCTCGCCGGGCGCCTCGGCGACCTGCTCGGCCGGCGTCAGGTGTTCCTGGCCGGAGTCGCCCTGTTCACCCTCGCCTCGCTGCTCTGCGCGGTGGCCACCGGGCCGGCCACCCTGGTCGCCGCCCGGTTCGCGCAGGGCGTCGGCGGCGCGCTCAGCACCGCGGTCGGCCTCGGCATGATCGTCCGGCTCTTTCCCGAGCCGGCCGAACGGGCCCGCGCGATCGCGGTGTTCAGCTTCACCGGAGCGGCCGGCTCCTCGCTCGGCCTGCTCGTCGGGGGCGTCCTCACCGACCTGGCCGGCTGGCGGTCGATCTTCCTGATCAACCTGCCGATCGGCGCGCTGATCCTGGCCGCCACCGTACGGCTGATCGCGCCGGAGTCCGGTGTCGGCCTGCGGTCCGGGCTGGACGTGCTCGGTGCGGTGCTGGTGACGGCCGGGCTGATGACCGCCGTACTCGCCATCGTCGGCGTCGGGGAGCAGGGGTGGAAGTCGCCGGACACCCTTGGCGCGGCCGGGCTGGCCGTGGCGTTGCTCGCGGGCTTCGCGGCCCGGCAACGGGTCGCCGCGATCCCGCTGCTGCCGCCTCGGGTACTGCGGGCGCCTGGCCTGGTCGCCGCCAACGCCGTGCAGTTCCTCATGGTCGCCGCGTACTTCGGTTTCCAGTTCCTGCTCGCCCTGTACCTGCAACTCGTGCTCGGCCTGGCCGCGGCGACCACCGGCTTCGCCTTCCTGCCCACGCCGCTGGTGATCGCGGCGGTCTCGCTGGGCATGGCCGGCCGGCTGGTGGCCCGGTTCGGCGCCCGGACGGTGCTGGTCGGCGGGCTGGCGCTCGCCGCGGTCGGTTTCCTGTTGCTGGCCCGCATCCCGGTGGACGCCGCCTACGCCCGCGACGTGCTCCCGGCCCTGCTGGTCTTCGGGATCGCGGGCGGGCTGACCCTGCCGGCGGTCACCACCCTCGCCATGGCCGGCGCGCAACCCGCCGACGCCGGGCTCGCCTCCGGGCTGGCCAACACCACCCAGCAGGTGGGCGGCGCGGTCGGGCTGGCCGCCCTCGCCACCCTGGCCGCGGCCCGCACCGGGGCGCTGCGCGCGGCCGGCGTGGACCAGGTGGCCGCCCTCGCCGCCGGCTACCGTACGGCCTTCGGCGTCGGCGCCGCCCTGATCACCACCGCGCTGCTGGTCGCCCTGCTCACCGCCCGGTCGGCCCGCCGGCCCGCGGCCGAGCCGGCCACGCCGCCGCAGGCCGCGCCCATGGCGGAGCAGGTGCCCTCCGCCGCCTCGCTGGTCGAGGGTCGCCCGGCCCGCTGAATGATCGTGCCGCGGGCTGGCGGCCGCGTTTGCGGCCTCGGGGGCGCCGGCCCGGGTTCCCGCCCCTCCGGCGGGTCGGCCGGCGCCGGCCCGGGGTTCCCGCCCCTTCGGCGGGTCGGTCGGCGGCGGCCCGGGGCCGGGTGCCGGGCGGGGCGGGGCTGAGGGCGGCCAGGCCGGGGTCAGGCGCCCAGGTCGGTGAGCACCCGGCCCAGCAGGTCCACCGCCGCCGGGTACGCGTGCGACGGCGGGCGGGCGTACCCGACGACCAGGCCGGGCGGGCGGCCCGCCGGGTGATGCCGGTGCCCGCCCAGCCCGCCGAGGGCGAGCCCGCGTGCGGCGGCCGCCGCCAGCACCTCCGCCTCGGGCGGGCCGTCCGGTGGCAGGTGGACGGTGGCGTGCAGGCCCGCCGAGATCCCGCTCAGGGCGGAGCCCCCGCCCAGCCCGCCCAGCCGGTCCAGCAGCAGGTCCCGCCGCTGCCGGTAGCGCCGTCGGACGGT
Organism: Micromonospora eburnea; assembly: GCF_900090225.1. NCBI lineage: Bacteria > Bacillati > Actinomycetota > Actinomycetes > Micromonosporales > Micromonosporaceae > Micromonospora > Micromonospora eburnea. Next base: position 6,108,045 of record NZ_FMHY01000002.1, on the reverse strand, counting down.
ACGGACCTGCCGGTCGTAGCCGTGCGTGGCGATCAGGTCGGCGAGGGCGAGTTGGCCGATCGCCTCGGTGTGCAGGTCGAGGTGGCGTTTGGCGTCCACCACCGGATCCACCAGCCGGGCGGGCAGCACCAGCCAGGCCAGGCGCAGCGCGGGGCCCAGCGTCTTCGCCGCCGTGCCGACGTACGCGACCTGCTCGGGGGCGGTGCCCTGGACCGCGCCGACCGGCTGCCGGTCGTACCGGAACTCGCCGTCGTAGTCGTCCTCGACGACCAGGCCGCCGGTGCTCCGGGCCCAGTCGGCCAGCGCGTGCCGGCGGGCCGGGTGCAGCGTCACCCCGGTCGGGTACTGGTGCGCCGGGGTCACCACCGTGGCGCCCACCTGGGCGAGGTGCCCGTTGCCGAGCAGATCGGTACGGGCGCCCCGATCGTCCACCGGCAGCGGCAGCACGGTCCCGCCGTGCCGGCGGACCACCTCCCGGTGGAAGGCGAGCCCCGGGTCCTCCATCGCCACGATCGGCGTACCGGCGTCCCGGAGCACGGTGGTGAGCAGCACCAGCGCCTGGACGTACCCGGTGGTGACCACGATCCGCTCCGGGTCGGCGAGCACGCCACGGGCCCGGCCCAGGTAGCCGGCGAGCGCGTTCCGCAGCTCCGGCCGGCCGCGCGGGTCGCCGTAGCCGTACGCCTCGGTCGGGGCCACGGCCAGCGCCCGCCGGGTGGCCCGCAGCCAGGCGGCCACCGGGAAGAGCCCGACGTCGGGACTGCCGGGGCGCAGGTCGTACCGGAAGGGCGGCGGCCCGGGCGGCGGTGTGGCCGGTGCCGGCGTGGCCCGGCGCAGCGGGCTGACCTCGGTGCCGGCGCCGACCCGGGCCACCAGCCAGCCCTCGGCGACCAGTTGGTCGTAGGCGGCGCTGACCGTGCCCCGCGACAGCCCCAGTTCGGTGGCGAGGGTGCGGGTGGCCGGCAGCCGGGTCGACGGCGGCAGCCGGCCGTCGCGGATGGCGTCGCGCAACGCCCGCTCCAGCCCAGCCCGCCGGCCGCCGCTCGCGTCCAGTTCCAGGTGCAGGTCGACGCCGAAATCGGCCCAGTCCATCGGCACGGAATTGGAGCTTAGGGCCGGCCACCGACCCGGCGAGAATCGCCGCATGACCGAGCTGAGCCAGCAGGCCGCGGCGCTGCGCGCGCTGCACCGCCCCGGAGACCCACTGATCCTGCCCAACGCCTGGGACGCCGGGTCGGCCCGGGCCGTGGCCGCCGCCGGCTTCCCGGCCGTCGCGACCAGCAGCGGCGCGGTCGCCGAGGCGCTCGGCCACGCCGACAACGAGGCCACCCCGGTGGACGAGATGTTCGCCGCGGTCGCCCGGATCGCCGCCGCCGTGCCCGTCCCGGTCACCGCCGACCTGGAACGGGGGTACGGGCTGCGCCCGGCCGAACTGGTCGACCGGCTGCTGGCCGCCGGCGCGGTGGGGTGCAACATCGAGGACTCCGACCCGCGTACCCGGGAGATGTGCGACGTGGAGGAACAGGCCGACCTGCTCGCCGGGGTACGCGCGGCGGCCCGGGAGGCCGGGGTGGACCTAGTGCTCAACGCCCGGGTGGACGTGCACCTGCGGGCGTACGGGCCGCCGGAGGGACGGCTCGCCGAGGCGGTACGGCGGGCCCGCCGCTACCGGGCGGCCGGCGCGGACTGCGTCTACCCGATCGTGCTGGCCGACCGGGCGGCGATCCGGGCGCTGGTGGCCGAGGTGGACGCCCCGGTCAACGTGTTCGCCCGCCCCGGTGCGCCGGCCATGGCCGAACTGGTCGCCCTCGGGGTGGCCCGGATCAGCTTCGGCTCCAACCTGTACGCGGCGGCCCGCGCCCGTACCGCCGAGCTGCTCGCCGCGATCCGGGCCGGCGGCGAGGTGTTTCCGGGCGCGCAGTAGAGCGGGTGTCGGAGTTGCCGAGGCGCCCCCGGCCCGGAAAGGTGAACGGATGGCTACCGCTGACGAGACCCGGGACGGGGTGTCGCTGACCAACCTGGACCAGCCGTTGTTCGACGGGGCCGGGGCGACCAAGCGCGACCTGGTCGACTACCTGGACGCCGTGCACGGGCGGATCCTGCCGGAGCTGCGCGACCGACCGCTCTCGGTGGTCCGGGTGCGGCCCGGGCAGGACCCGTTCATGCAGAAGAACCTGCCGAAGTACACCCCGGACTGGGTGCCCCGCACCTCGGTCTGGGCGGAGGCGTCCCGCCGGCGGATCTCGTACGCCCTCTGCGACGACCGGCGGACGCTGCTCTGGTTCGCCAACCAGCGGGCGGTGGAGTACCACGCGACGCTGGGTCTCGCGGGCCGGCCGGAGCACCCCACCCATCTGGTGCTCGACCTCGACCCGCCCCCGGGCGACTCGTTCGGCGCGGCGGTCGGGGCCGCGCTGCTGGTCCGGCAGGCGCTCGCCGACGTCGGGCTGGCCGGGGCGGTGAAGACCAGCGGCGCCAAGGGCGTGCACGTGATCGTGCCGGTGGACGCCGGGACCACCGCCGAGGAGGCCGCCGCCGCGACCCGGGCCCTCGCCGTCCACGCCGAACGGCTCGACCCGGCGCTGGCCACCACCGCCTTCATCGTCGAGGACCGGGGCGGCCGGGTGTTCGTCGACTCGACCCGGGCGTACGGGGCGACGCTGGTGGCGGCGTACAGCCCCCGGATCCGGCCGGGTACGCCGGTGTCGTACCCGGTCGGCTGGGACGACCTGGAATCGGTCACGCCCGCCGACTTCACCGTACGGACCGTGCCGGAGCTGCTGGCCGGGCGCGACCCGTGGGCGGAGGCGTTGCCGGCGCCGCAGCGGCTGCCGGACGACCTGGTCGCCGAGGGACGGACCATCCCGGTGGCCCGGGTGCAGGCGATGCACGAGGGCAAGCGCCGGGCGAAGGCCCGCCGCGAGGCCGGCTGACCGCCGCGGACACGGAAGAAGCCCGGGCCGATGGCCCGGGCTTCTGGTGTCTGTGCCCCCGGCAGGATTCGAACCTGCGCCCCCGCCTCCGGAGGGATACGGCTCTTCCGTCCGCACCCTGCCTCTGAGCTGGGCCGGCAGCAGCCGAGACACGGAAGCGCGGGAAACTTCGGCACGCATTCGGCACGGAGGTGACCGGCAAGGCCCAACGCTGCCCCCCGCGCCCACGATCCGGTAGGTACTCTCCGTCCATGATCGCGCCGCTTCTCGCCTCGCGCTCATGGCGGCTCCGCGCCGCAGTAGCCGCCGCCGTCGTTCTCGTGTCGTGTCTCGCGGTCCCTGTCGGGTGGGCCGCCATCGAGACGGTTGAAGCAGACCGGGGCGAGGCAACCCCGGTTGCCGCCGCGAACGCCTTTCTCCTGGCCGTGTTCAACGGATCTGACGACGAGCTGGGCATCCGGCGCTGCCTGTGCGACGACCGTGAATCGGAACTCCTGACGGAAGTGCGTGCTTGGCGTACCAAGGTTGCCGCAGCGAAATCCGAAATCAAGGTAGAATCCTCCGATTGGAAGGCGCTCGACAGTGATGGCATCGTTTCTGCGACGATCGCCTTTCGCTTCGCACAGGTCGATGAAATCACCGGCGGGGTTACCTTCATCAGCGGCAGTAGACACGAATGGCGATTTCATGCGAAGCGAGAGCGGGGCATCGGCGGCGGATGGAAGGTATGCCGCGTTGACGCCCCGCCTTTGTGCGGCACGCACGTTCGCTGCTGATTATTCGCCCTGCATCGCAAGTAGGGCTTGAGCGCGTGATTCAATGACGGCGAATCGTGCTTGCCGTTCTGCCTCGTCCGCGTGTGCGGCTTGCGCCGTGCTCTGAGAAGGCCATTTCCGATAGAGTAGGCCAGTCTCAGTAATAAAATAGCCTGGCGAAAGGATGTTGGCGGCTATGAGTAGCCCGGTGTCCTCCGACGCCGGTAGCGCCATCCAGCCGCCCAATCCGACCAAAAGGTCGCGCCGAATGCACATTGTCCCCGGCACGACGGGCGGCCGGTGGTCGTGAGTCCGCCAGTAATCAAATATTGACCCACGGGCCATAATGCCCTCGGGCGGGTCGCTTTCGGGAAATGAGACCAGGGAGCCATCGGGCATTAGATCGGTAGCGCTAGAGACGGTCCAGCCCACCTCAGGATTGTTTTCGAGGACCCGGATGTCTCTCTCTAGAGCCCCCTCGGTCAGCAGGTCGTCTGCGTCAAAGGACTTGATGAGACTGCCGACGCTCTTTGCCAGGGCTAGCGTTCGTGCCACCGCTGGGCCGGCATGACGATTCCTTGCCACCTTAATGCGGGTGTCCGCAGGTAGCGACACCTCGCCCTCGTCGCCGTCAATCTGGACTAGCCATTCCCAGCGCCACCCCGCAGGAAGCTTCTGGGAGTACAGTGACGTGCCCGCCTCTGCTAGATGGGCGGAATTAGGAGGGTAGACGGGCGTAATTACTGAGATCACTTTTTCGGCCATTACTGCCACCTGTCCAGGTTGATGGTGTAAACGAGCTGGGTTCGATCTCCGGCAAGCACGGTGTTGGCAATCTCGACCACTCTGCCGTTGATGTCGAAAGAAATCTTGCGCAGGTCAAACACTGAGACGCCGGAGTCGATTCCGAGCTGTTCGGCTTCGCTGGCCGATGGTGGCCGAGCAATGATCTCTTCCTTGATATGTCCTAGCTCAATCCCAAGCGTATATAGCTGCGCCTGCGTGCCACCTGGCCAGGGCTCATTTCCGGAATCGAGCAGATCGGGATTTTTTGCCACGACGTCGTGGACAAGCAGAGAATGCCCCAGTCCGAGCGGATACTCTTCACTCTTCGGCTTTGTTCGGTAGACACGCTTTAGCAGCTTCGTTCCCGCCGGTACGCCGAATATCTGAGCTGACTCTTTATCGGCCGGCACGATCGCGTAGTCAGCTCGGAAGTCAAGGTCTTTCATTTCGAGCCCGGTGTCTCGCTCGGTAGCTCCCGTTCCGAAGCGCTCGCCGTGTGATAGCCGTGCCCGGTCTTTCTCCCACTGGTGGCGCGTTGCGTCGCGTACTACGCGCTGACGCGGCTTGCGTACGAACGTGCCGTACCCGTGACGCTTCTCGATCAAGCCTTCCGCCGCCAGCTCGTCCAGGGCGCGGCGCATGGTGACCAGGCTGACCCTGTAGTGATCTCGCAAGGTCGTTTCTGGCGGCAGTTGCTGCCCGGGGTGGAGTGTCCCGCCGACGATCTGTTCTCGCAGGTCAGCGGCAATCCGGTCGTACTTCGTTGCCATGGTCCTACCTCTCGCGTCGGGTCGATCCCAATCTTACGGTCCTCTGAAGCTCTTGACACAGAGCCTTCCGTCACTAGGCTGTGGGCATCTAGTCCTTCAGAGGACCAGAGCTAGGAATCACTAGCATGCTGGCGAATCCACAGCCGGCGGAGGTGGCTTCGGCTGCGCCGCTCGTGAATCTGCTGGACCGCCGTGGCGCATGGCTCCACTTGATAACTGCACAGAGGCAGCGTTGACCGGACTGCACAGCGAACGGTCAGGCGCTCTACCCCCGACCGTCGGGAGACGGACGTGCGTGGCGGCGCCAGCACGACTTCTTGGCCGGTGCCCTACGTGGTGTCCGGTCCTACATCCGGCCCGGCTGTTGTTCGGGCCTTGTTTCACCCCCGGGGCGCGGCTGGTGTTGGCCGCGCCCCGGCTCGTTCGTCCGACCTGATTCGAGCTGGGGAGAGGTGACCTGTCATGACCGTGAGCATCGCCGCCGCCGTGCGGATTACGACCAAGAGCAGCGCCGTGTGGCGCGACTGCGACCGCTGCGGGCGCCTCGCCCCGCTGGCCCCGGATCAGGACCGCTGCCGGGACTGCCGGCAGCCGAGTGTTTCCCGCCGCCGTTCGGTGGCGGGTTCCCGTCGTTTCGGAAGGACCTCCAAGTGAGCTACGACCTGTTCCCGGACCTGGAGGGTCCGAGCGTCGATGACCTGGCCGAGATCGAGCAGGAGATGCCGCTGATCGAGGCCGAAGTACTGCTGTTGGACGCGCAGATCACGATCCTGTCCGCCGAGCCGGCCCCGTCCGATCTGGACTGGCAGCGGGTACGCCGGGCGCAGCGTCGGGTGCTGCGGGAGGCCCGCGCGCTGCTGGCCGCCCGCGCGACCAGCCCGACCGCCGCTGTGGCCTGATGGCCCGCGTCCGGGCCGCCTACCACGATCCGGACGGAACGCGGTACGGCATCCCCACCTACTGGTGGCGCGGCGCCCCGCCCGGCTACGCCACCCGCCGTCAACTGGCCGCCGCTGGGCTGCGGCCCGGTGGTCAACCGATCGCCGCTCAAATCCTGTGGCGCGGTGTCGGTGGCACTCGCGCCGCCTACCTGTACCGGGTCGATCTGGCCCGTCCGAAGCGCACCGCCACCCCCGCCCAGCTCCGGGCGGTCCGCGCCGCGCTGACCGCGCGCCGTACGTGCCGGACCTGCGGCACGGTCCGGCCTTACTGCATCCCGCGCTCGCTGGGCGAGTGCATCGACTGCCACGAAGGAGGCGCCCCGTGATCTGGCTTCTGCTCCTGATCCTGCTGGGCGGGCCGCTGGTGATGCTCGCCCCGTTCGCCATTGCCCACGCCCTCAACAGCGAGGTTCCGACCGTGAAGGAGACGCTCCGATGACCACCCCTCGAAAGAACCGTCGGGCGGTGATGGCCGAGCTGTTGCTGCTGGCCAACCCGACCGCTATCCGTGTCCGCAGTGACGGCACCTCCCTGGACGTGAACTTCGACAGCATTGCCGAGCTGCGGTCTTGGCTGCACCTGGCTGGCCTTGACGGCCCGGACGTGCTGTTCGGCAAGGAGCACCAGGGCGCCGACAGCGACGGCCGGCCCTATCGGGCGGTGAACGCCTACCCGACGTGGCACGGCTGGAAGATCTACGCCCACGCCACCGAGTACACCGACCGTGGGGCGCACCTCGATGCGTCCACCACCGACCGGCTTGCCGCGTTGGCGGTGGCCTGATGACTTACCGCACCTACACCCACGCGGACGTTCTCACGGTCGGTGTTGAGCAGGGGTGGGCTGATCCGCGAACCGATCCTCGGGACATCAGCGTCGGGGAGTGGCTTGCCCGGCAGGCCGCGGCGCTGATCCCGTTCGACCTGGTGAACGGTCGGCCGGTCAACCCATACGCGCCGACCGGCATCCGCTACGGCCGCAACCAGCTCGGGCACTGGGGTGAGCAGGTCTGCGCCGACGCGATCGTGACCGGCGTCGACCGGGACGGCCAGGTGTGGCTCGTCATGGTCGAGCGAGGCGATGGGTACGGGTGGGCGCTGCCTGGCGGGTACGTCGACCCGGGCGAGGATCCCACTGACGCCGCGTTTCGGGAGTTGGCCGAGGAGACCGGGCTGATGGCAGGCCCCGCCAGCGAGCACAGCACCACCCTTCCGGTTCGCTATGTGCCCGACCCCCGCGCCTCGGATGAGGCGTGGATGGTCACGGTTCCGACCCGCGTCGATCTCGGTGGCGGATGGGGCGTTCTGCCCGATGTGCTCGGCTGCGACGACGCCCGCCGCGCCGTCTGGGTTCGGGCCGACAGCTACGCCGACCTGGTACACGACCTGTCCGGCACCTACGGCGGTTTGGTGTTCGCCGCCCACCGGGCGCTGCTTCGTGACGTGCTCACCGACACGACTGATCGGGAGCGGGTGCCGCAGTGAGGCAACTGCTTGGTCGTGCCGTGTCGGGTCAGTCGATCGCGCTCGCGGCTGCGGTGATCCTCACGGCCAAGGGTGAGTTCGACCTGGCGGTGCTTGCGCACTTCGCGTGGCAGATCGCATGGATGTTCCCGGTGATGCTCGACGTGTACGTGATCACTGCGTTTCACCGTCGCCGGTGGCCGGACATGGTCGTCGGCATGCTGCTGATGATCTTCTGCCAGGTTGCCGTTCATCTTCTGCCGGTGTTCATCGACACCGAGGCCGGTGAGGAGGTGCCGTGGGGTCTGGTGGTGGCGGTGGCGTGCGTCGCCCCGGTCGTCGTGGTCCGGGTGAAGATGCTCGCGGGCCGCACAGCCGAGGAGATCGCGGCAGCGCAGGATGCTGACCGGGCGGCGGAAGAACTCCGGGCCGCACGGGCGGAAACCACCGCAGTGCGGCAGGCGCTGGCCGAGGCCGAGGAGCGGGCGCGGGCGGAAACCGTCCGGGCCGAGGCGGAAACCGCCGCCCGTCAGGAAGCGGAAACCGCACGAGCCGTAGCGGAAACCCGGGCTGCCGCCGAGGCGGAAACCCGGGCGGAAATCGAGGCCATCACCAAGGCGGAAATCATCCGTCACGAGCAGGCTATCGCCGAGGCACGGGAGGCGGCGCGGGTCGCCGCCGAGCGGGCTGCCGCCGAGGCTGAGGCGGCGCGGATGGCTGAGGGGCGGCTTGCTGAGGCCCGCGATGCCGCGGACCGGGCCGCCGCCGCCCGGGTGCTGGCTGAGCAGACCGCCGCCGGGCAGATCCGGGCACTCACCGATGCCGCTGAGCAGGCCAAACGCGACTATCGCGCGGCTTTGACTGAGGCTCGGGAAGCCGCACGGGCTGCGCAAGGTCGGGCCGATGACCTGGCCGATGAGGTGCGGGTGGTGCAGGCGCAGCGTGATGAAGCGCAGCGGTTCGCGGAGCGGCAGGCCACCGCGCGAGCCCTCGCAGAGCAGGAGAGCCAGGCGGTCAAGGATGCCCGTGACGGTCTCGTGAACGAGTTGGAGCGCACCCGCCGGGCGCTTGCCAGGGCGCAGGAGAAGGCGGAAATCAACGTGGTCCGGCAGCCGGAAATCCTGCGCCCGGCCGCCCGGAAATCCATCGCATCGTTTCCGGTCGACCTGCCGCCCGACCTGCCCGAGGTGGAAACGGTCAAGCCGGAAACGGTCGCCGTCGTCCTGGCCGCCCGAGGCAAGCATCCGGAAATGACCAACCGACAACTCGCGGAGATCACCGGGATTTCCGACCGCACGATCCGCAAGGTCCTCAACGCCGTGCCGGCGGAAATCGTCGGCCGGGTCCTCGCCCTCACCAGCGAGCCGGCCGCATGACGCCCCGACGCACACACGTCCGATCTCATCCCCGCGCCTCGACTTCCGGCGCCGCCCGGCGGCACAGCCTCTGGCTCGCAACCTGTGCTGTGCCGCCGGTCTGGTCACCCAACCCCTAGAAGGAAGGAGGGCATCTCTGATGGTGCCAGTACCCGATCCGGACTGGTTTACCGCCCGGCAGGCGGAGGTACGCGCCGAGCTGGTCCGGGTTGATGGCAAGGCGTCCACCCTGATGGCCATCGCGGGCGCCGCGTTGACCGTCGGTGTCGCTGTCCTGGCCCGCGCCGACCTGCCCACGGTGGCCACGACCGCCGGGGTGGTGACGGCCGTTCTGGTTGGAACTGCGGTCGGTCTGCTGGCTGGCGCGGTCCGCCCGTCCCTGGCTGGTGGTCACGGTCTGGTCCGCTACGCCGCTGCTGTGCCGGGTGACTTGATGACCGAGGCCAGCATGCCGGCTATGGCCGCCGCCGCTGATCAGGCCCGTCATCTGGTGTGGCTGTCCCGTGCTGCTGTGCGTAAGTACCGGCGGGTGCGTGCCGCCGTGGATCTGCTGCTGGCCGCTCTGGTCGGCGCCGCTGTTACCGCTCTGCTCGCTGTCCTCGCCTGATCCTGCGAAGGAGACATCCTGTGTCGAACACCAATCAGCCCTCGGGCCGCACGCTGTTCGCCGGTGCGGACTCGTTGACCGACAACCACGCCTTGATCGAGTGGTGCGAGACCACCCGCCGGATTCTGCACGCCGCTGCCCTGGAGTTGGGCATCACCGCTAGTGAGTTGGACGCCCGGCTGCGGCGTGTCGGTGGTGGTGCGGTTGTGGTGGGTGGTCTGTCCGCGCGGGCGCGTGCCCGTCAGGTCGCCAAGCCCATCCAGCAGGCCAGTGAGGCCCTGGTGGTGGCGAGTCAGTACATCATCACCGCGAACAACCGGTTCGTGACCGCCTATATGCCGGAGTTGGAGCAGGTCGGCTACCGGGGCAGCCGCCGCCCGGACTTCAAGTTCAAGGCCTGACCAGGAAAGGAGGGGAGTCGAGATGGCGAAGACACGGATGCCGAAGAACGGCGGCTTGACCACGGACGGGTCGGGAGAGGCCAGCGTGCACACGGTCAAGGTGCCGCTGTGGCCGTATCTGGTCACCCCGACCAGCTCGGTCGGGTTGGCGGTGGCTACCGGGCTGGCGCACTGGCGGTGGGCCGACAGCCCCGGCTCGATGGGCGCGGCTGCCGCCGGACTGACCCTCGCCGGCACCGCCTTGACCGCGCTGACGTGGCGGGCGTCCGCTGCCCGGGACATCGTCCGCCGGGCGGTGGCCACCACCACCTGCCTCGCCGGTTCGGTGTGGGCGATCGGCGCGACCATCGCCGCCCCCTGGTCGACGCCATGGCTGGACATGTGGCTCATCGGTGCCCCAACCGCGTCCATCGCCATGGGCGTAGTACGGGTGCTGCGCAACAGGGGCGGAGACGCGGCGGCCGGTGGCGGGCTGGCCGATGCGGTCAAGAGCCTGCGTAACGCGGCCGTTGCCCGGCCCACGATCAAGGGCGCGAAGGCGACAGCCGCCGTCACCCTGGAAGCGGGCACGTCGGTGAAGGAACTCGCTGGCGACCGGGGCGCCCTCGCCTCCGCGCTGGACGTGCCGGAAACGGCGGTGCGGGTCATCCCCAACCCGGACTCGGCGCGGCGCGGGCGGGTGGAGGTCGTGCCGGTCGACCAGCTCCGGGACATGATCCCGTGGCCTGGTTTGTCGGCCCCGGGTCGGTCGATCGCGGAGCCGATCGTGCTCGGCGTGATGGAGGACGGAGAGCCGCTGATGCTGTGGCTGCCCGGCGACCACGCGGCGGGGCGCAACGCGGCGCATTTCCTGATCGTGGGCATGTCCGGCGCGGGCAAAACCGAGGTCATCCTCAACATCGCTGCTGAGGTCATCTCCCGGCGGGATGCGGAACTGTGGCTGGCTGACCCGCGTAAGGGTGACCAACTCCCCACCTGGGCGCGTAACGGTGCGGTCCGGGTGGCGTTGACCGAGGACGACACCAACGAGATGTTGGAAGACGTCGCGATCGACATCACCGGCCGGGCACGGCAGATCGGCGCTCACGGCCACAAGCAGTGGACTCCCGGCTGCCGGCAGTGCCCCCGCTATCGGGTGGTGATCGTGGACGAAGCCGCCCAGGTCGCCGCCGGCAACCCCCTCGTGACGGAGCTGACCGAAGCCGCCCGTTCCGCGGGTATCTCGCTGCTGTTCGGGTTGCAGCGGGTCAGCCACGATCGGTTCCCGACCAGCGCCAGGGCGAACATTCCCGGGTCGATCTGTCTCGGTGTCGACAAGGACGTTGACGCGGGTATGGCGCTGTCCGAGGCGACCCTGGATGCCGGGGCGATGCCGTGGGCGTGGAAGAACACCAAGCCCGGCTACCTCTACGCCGAGATCCCCGGCACCGACACCACCCGTTGGACGATGCCCTGCCGCAGCTTCGTGGCCGACGAAGACCACCGGGCGGCGGCCATCGCCCCCTTCATCGGTGGGCAGCCGGCCACCGGCCCCACCACCCCGCAGCCGGAGCCGGCACGCCCGGCACCCCGCCCCCGCCCCCGTCAGGAGCCGGACATGGACGACGAGCACGACGACGAGCCGAACGAGCCGAACCGGGCCATCAACCCCAACGACCCCCCGACGACGTCGACCCCGCCCAGCCGATCCGCATCCCGCCCGGCCTACCCCGCATCCCCCTCGGACTACGCCAGCCGCCCATGGCCAGCGAGCAGGCATACGAGCACCTACGCGGGCACCTGATCGACCTGTACGACGCCGGTATCGAGGTCGTGCGCCCCGGTGACCTCGGGGATGTCATCGCGGAGACGGGGCTCGGGTATGGCTGGGTCCGCAAGGCGCTCGGGCGGCTGTCTGACGGCCCGGACGCCATGCTCCGCAAGACCGACCGGGGCACCTACAAGATCCGCATCCCCGAACCGGCATAACCCACCGTCACCAACCGGCGGCCCCGTTTGCACCATGCGAACGGGGCCGCCCGGGTCCTAGTAGATGGGTGTTCGCACGGCCGTTCACACACGGCCGTTCAAACGCTGCCCTCCCGACCGATATCGACACTCCGTCACCGACTGACCCGCCCGCCCCAACATCGGGAGAACCATGAAGTTGACCATCACCGCGCTCGCCCTGGGCGTGCTGCTCGGTCTGATCCTCGGCGTTCCGCTCGGCCGACGTGTCGAGCGGGTCACCTGGTACGCCGACGCGACTATCGCCCGCGCCCGCGTCACCGGCTGGCTGATCCGCGACCTCTCCGGCTGGCTTGTCGCTATCGCCCTGACCGTCGCCGTCGCCGTGTTCGTCGTCTGGGCGCTCACCCGCTAGAAAGGCGCGCTTCGCGCCCTCACCACCCAATGGCCAGTGCCCGTCCGGCGCTGGCCATCGCCATGCCACATCAGGAAGGAGCGCACTCGTGAGCGAGATCCTGACCGCCGCCCTCGGCTACGCCGCCGCCGGATGGCCGGCGTTCCTGCTATCCCGTACCAAGCGGCCACTCGCCAACTGCGAGAACTGTCCAAGCGACCCGCCCGCCCACGACCCGCAAGGCTGCCGCTGCCTGACCTGCCACGGCTTCTACGCCGCCACCCGCGACCCCAAAGCCCTCCGCCGGATGGTGTCGCTGGTGCCCGGTGGGATGCTCGCCATCCGCACCGGCAGCCCTTCCGGGCTGGTCGTGGTCGACGTGGACCCCGACCACGGCGGCATCAACAGCCTCACCGGGTTGGTGCAGCGCGGGCTGTGCCCACCGACCCGGTGGGTACGCACCGGCTCAGGTGGCCTGCACCTGTACTACCGGCACCCCGGCCCCCACACCCGCATCCGGTGCAGCGCCGGACTCATCGCCCCCGGCATCGACATCCGCGCCGACGGCGGCTACGTCATCGCCCCGCCATCGGTGCACCCCGTCACCCGCCGCCCCTACACGTGGGCTGACACGAGTGTGCCGGTAGTTGAGATGGCCCCCGCCCTGATCACCGCCTGCCAGGGCACCGACCGGCAGCCACGGCCCGCCGCCACACGACCCGCCACCACCAGCAGCAGGCGCGGGGCCATCTCAAACCCTGACGCGCTGCTGGACGCCCTGCTCACCACCGTGCGCACGTCCGGCCCGGGTAGGCGGCGGGTGACGCTCTACGGCGCCGCCCGAGGCGTCGCCCGGATCATCGCCGCCGGGGCAATCAGCACCACCGACGGATACACCGCCCTCCTGGATGTGGGCCTGGCCGTAGGCCAGACCGAAAAGTCCGCCCGCGCCGCCATCCTCGGCGGCTTCCGAGACGAAGGACTCGCCGCATGACCCAACCCATCCCCGCCGAGCAGACAGCCGACGGCGCGGCGATCCTCGACCAGTTGCACGCCTGCCTCACCAAATACGTCATCCTGCCCTCACCGGAAGCCGTCGACGCGGTCGCGCTGTGGGTCGCCGCCACCCACGCCCAACCCGCGTGGGCACACGCCCCCCGCCTCGTCATCCGAGCACCCGAGAAGCGGTGCGGGAAATCGCGGCTGCTGGACGTGGTCGAAGCGACCTGCTACGCACCGCTGATCACCGTGAACGCGTCCCCAGCCGCCGTATACCGGGCGATCGGCACCGACGACCCGCCGACCCTGCTGGTCGATGAGGCAGACACCATCTTCGGAGCCGCCGCCGAGGCCAACGAAGACCTACGCGGCCTGCTCAACGCCGGTCACCAGCGCAACCGGCCCGCGATCCGCTGGGACAACAACACCCGCAGCTTGGAAAAGATCCCCACCTTTGCCATGGCCGCCCTCGCCGGCATCGGCGCCATGCCCGACACCATCGAAGACCGCGCCGTCGTCATCCGCATGCGCCGCCGCGCCCCCGGCGAAACCGTCTCCCCCTACCGACACCGCCGCGACAGCCCCGCCCTACGCACCCTCGCCCGCCAACTCGGCACCTGGCTACGCGCCAACCTCCGCGACCTGGAAGCCGCCGAACCGGCCATGCCCGTCGAAGACCGGGCCGCCGACACCTGGGAACCCCTCGTCGCCGTAGCCGACCTCGCCGGCGGCACCTGGCCCCAGCGGGCACGCCGCGCGTGCGAAACCCTCACCGCCCAACGGGACGGGGCCACGGTGCCGTCCGACCGGATACGGCTCCTGGTCGACTGCCGCACCGCATTCCGGTCCGCCGGAGTGACGGACAACCAGGGACGCCCGGCGATCCCCAGCAGTGTCCTACTCGACAAGCTCCGGTCCGACCCCGAAGCCCCGTGGGCCGAATACGGCAAGACCGGCGGTGGACTCACCGCCATGAAGCTCGGGCAACTGCTGGCCGAGTACGAGATCCGGTCATCGAACATCCGGTTCGGCCCGCCACACGGGCAGGTCAAGGGCTACTACCAAGCCGACTTCGACGACGCATGGCACCGCTACTGCCCCGACCCCGACCAGACACCCGAGGGTGAGCCGTCCCAGCCGTCCCAGCCGTCCCCGCCCAGCTCAACCCCGGGACGGGTCATACCCCTGGGACGGCTTAAGCCGTCCCACACCACCAACACCAACACCACCGCTGGGACGGCTTAAGCCGTCCCAACCATCAAGCCGTCCCGCCCCTGACCAGCAATGGGACGGCTGGGACGGCTGGGACGGCTACCCCCCGCCCACACGGCCACGCAGAACGGCCCGCTGAAAAGCCCTCAGCCGTACCGGCCCACACCCACACACCGGAAACCCCCGGATCTTGGCCCCACGACGCTCTCAACGGGCCGCTCAACGCCCCTATGCGGCGATACCTCCCACTTCCTCACCTGATGGCACCCGCCGACCGAAAGGCGCTCTACATGCAAATCAGGCTGCACGGCACACCCGCTGAAACAGCCACCACCCTCACCGCACTCACCCAAGTCCTCACCATCCAACACATCAGCCGGCCCTACCCCGACCGGCCACCGTCGACCCGGCACCGCATCTACATCGACGCCACCCCGAGGGAGGACGCCCGCCGATGACAACGCATGCCAAGGGACAAAAGCAGCCGAGCCTAAGCCGTCACCTCACCATTACTGAAGTTTGCGATGAACTCGGGATCAGCAGGTCGACCTTCTACGACTGGCGAGCAAAGCGGAAGGGGCCGCCGGCACGCAAGCTGCCCAACGGCGAAATCCGGATCGAACGACGCGACTATGAATCCTGGCTTGAATCGCTTTACGAGGAGGCCGCTTGAACACCACCTTCGACGTGCGTATCTGGTCGATCGAAACGTATGAAGGGAAGAGGGGGCGCACCTACTGGGTCCGGTGGCGAGTTGCCGGGCAGCCGCGCAAGGAGCCCTACAAGACAAAGGCTCTCGCGGAAGGCTTCCGCTCAGAGCTGGTCACCGCCTCTCGAAAGGGTGAGGCGTTCGATATCGAGACGGGTCGCCCGGTCTCGATGCGTCGCGAGACCGCCGTCATGTCGTGGTACGACCTGGCCTGTTCGTTCGCCGACATGAAATGGCCGCATGTGGCCGCCACGACCAGGCGCACTCACGCGGAAGCGCTGACGGCGCTTACCGTGCTCATGCTGACCAACGCGAGAGGCCGCCCGGACGGCAAGCCGCTCCGCCACGCCCTCAGCCGCTGGGCCTTCAACACCCCTCGCCGTAAGGCCAAGAACATGCCCGAGCAGGTGCGCACCACGCTCGAATGGGTGAAGCGGAACACCCGAGACGTGGCCAGCCTCAGCCGCGCCGAAGTGCTGCGCCCGGTGCTGGACGGCCTTACTGTGCGACTCGACGGCGCGCCGGCCGCGCCAAGCGTCATCAGCCGCCGCCGGAAGATATTCAATACCGCGATCGAATACGCCGTAGAAAAGCGGCTGCTGCCGGCGAATCCGCTACCACAGTTGAAGTGGAAGCCGCCGAAAACCGTGACGACGATCGACAGGCGGTCAGTGGCAAACCCCGTGCAGGTGCGGACTCTGTTGGAAGGGGTGCGGGAGCAAGGGCGTATCGGGCCGCGCATGGTGGCTTTCTACGCCTGCCTGTACTACGCGGCTTTGCGTCCGGAGGAAGCCGTACGCCTCGCCAAGCCGAATCTGCACCTGCCCGAAAAGGGGTGGGGGGAATTCACCCTCGACGGAGCGGACCCGCACGCCGGCCGCGAATGGACCGACAGCGGAAAGAACCGGGACAGCCGCCAACTAAAACAGCGAGCACGAGGGGAGACGCGAACGGTACCGTGTCCGCCCGAACTGACAGCGATCATCAACGCTCACGTCGAGCTGTTCGGCTACGGGCCGAATGACCGCCTGTTCGTGGGGGAGCGCAACAAGGATGAGCTTCCCAAGGGCACGATCAACCGCGTGTGGCGGTGGGCGCGGGCCGCCGTGTTCACGCCCGAGGTGCAAGCCTCACCGCTGGCCGGCACCCCGTACGACCTGCGGCACGCTGCCGTGTCGACCTGGCTCAACGGGGGAGTCCCGCCTACCCAGGTCGCCGAGTGGGCCGGGCAGTCGGTAGAGGTGCTGCTGAGGATCTACGCCAAGTGTCTGGACGGCGGTGACGCAGCTCTCAGGCAGCGGATCGAGAGAGCGCTAGGGCACGACTGACCGGCGCTGAAACTTCGGCACGTATTTGGCACAGACGCCCGCCACGGGCCACTGACGGCCGGACATGGCCGGACACACGATTAAGGCCGCTGACCGGGTTTCCCCTGGTCAGCGGCCTTTTCGTGCTGCTTATCGATGGTGCCCCCGGCAGGATTCGAACCTGCGCCCCCGCCTCCGGAGGGCGGTGCTCTATCCCCTGAGCTACGGGGGCTCAGCGACCCGAGAAGAGTAGCAAACACGCCTCCGGATCACCCAATCGGCACCCCGCCCGCCGATCTTCGCCGGTTCACGCGGCGGCGAGGGAACGGCCGCAGCTGGGGAGCGGGTGCAGGACGATGCGCCGGGGGAGGCGGCGCGGCCACTCGTTGCGGGGCCACGAGCCGTCGACGATCAGGTGCACCGTGCGCTCCTCGGCGCCACTGAGGCGCAGCACGAAGTCGCGGGGGAGCGGCGGGTCGACCGAGGGCGTGGTGATCATGAAACGTACCCGGCCCCGGGAGGAGACCGCCGAGACCACGTCGGCCGCCGGCATGGTGCCGCGCAGTCGTATCCGGCCGATCCAGTAGACCTCCGCGGCGTGCTCCTGGGCGGCCCCGGTGATCGACGGGTACTCGGTGCGTACCCAGCGCTCGACCGCGCCCACGCAGAGCCCACAGGCGCGCTCCCGGGGCTCCCGCGGACCCAACCCCCAGGCCCGCAGGTACGCCCCGACCGTGCCGGCGTCCATCGCCAGGTCGAACCGGCGCTGGATGAGGGTGGTCAGGCTCTGTCGCGTCCAGAGCTCCTCGTCCAGGCCGAACTCGTCGGGGTGGACGCCCCGCAGCACGTCGATCAGTTCGAGTTCCTGTTCGCGGCTGAGCGCTCCCGACTCGCCCGGCCGCTGTCCGCGACGGACGGCTGCCACCGCCCCGTCACCGCCGATCGTGTGGCGTCGGCACCAACTGGTCACCGACCGCCCTGCGTCTCTGAGTGCAACCCCCACGTCCTGCGCAACGAGCCCGAATCGCAACTGGTCACGATATGTGGGGAGAAAAGTCTCCAAGGAGCGCTATGGGTCGGACAGCGTCAAACCGTTATAAACCGGCATAACGGGCAAGGGGGGTGTGTGCGTACACGCGGAAGGGCCCGCGTCGTTCCCGACGCGGGCCCTTCGGAACAGGCGTACCGGCGGCTCAGCCGCCGAGCCGCTTGAGCGCGGCCTGGAGGTTGGTCAGGTCCTTCTGCTGGGTGTTCTTCATGGTCTGCGCGACCAGCAGCACGTCCTCGTCGTGCCCATCGTCGAGGACTCCCTGGATCATGTGGACCCCGCCGAGGTGGTGCTGGATCATCAACTGGAGGAAGAGCACGTCGAACTCGCGACCCTGGGCGGCCCGCAGCTTCGCCATCTCCTCCGGCGTGGCCATGCCCGGCATCAGGCCGTTCTTGACCAGGCCGGCGCCGTCCGACATCCAGGCCATCGGCGGCTGGTCGCCG
Source organism: Micromonospora eburnea (assembly GCF_900090225.1). NCBI lineage: Bacteria > Bacillati > Actinomycetota > Actinomycetes > Micromonosporales > Micromonosporaceae > Micromonospora > Micromonospora eburnea. The sequence continues at coordinate 6,089,951 of NZ_FMHY01000002.1, read as the reverse complement.
GTCGGGTCCAGCTTCCAGGACCGCAGCCAGGTCTGCATGGTGCCGATCTCGCCCTGCTGGCCGGTGGCGATGTCGCCGCCGATCTGGCGTACCTCCGGGTCCTGGCCCTGCTGGAAGGCCATCAGCCCCATCGCCACCGCCTGCGCGTGGTGGGTGGTCATGTCCCGGGCGAAGCCGGCCTCCACCGAGTTTTCACCCGGACGGGTGAGGCTCGGGGTGAGCAGGCCACCCGCGTACCCGAGGAGGAGACCGACCACGACGGCGGCGGCCAGGGCGAGGGTGCCGAAGCGGCGTACCCCCCGCCGGCCACCGTCATCGGTGGCCGGCGCCTCGTCGAGATCGGCGTCCGTGGTCACGGCAGCGGTCATCACGGCATCCTTACTGCTGAACCGGCTGGTCGCCCATCGGGTTGCCCGCGTCCCGGGGCGTGGTGCCGGTGGCGGTGATGCCCTGGTCGCAGTTGGCGTTCGGCCCCTCGATGGAGGCGTTCACCCGCAGCGTCTTGATGAAGTCGTCGATCCGGCTGTCGTCGGCGTCGTCGAGCTTGAGCTGGAAGCCCCAGGCCTGCAGCGAGATCGGCTTGTCCAGCCCCTCGAACGGGCTGAGCATCATCTTTTCCTTGCCCTGCACCTTGGCCTTCAGCTTGGCCACCTGGTCGGCCGGCAGGTCCGGGCGGTAGGCGATCCAGACCGTGCCGTGCTCCAGGCTGTGCACCGCGTGCTCGTTGGCGATCGGGGCGTCGTAGACGTCGCCCATGCAGTTCTGCCAGGCCGCGTTGTGCGGGCCCGCCACCGGCGGGAGGATGTCGTACTTGATCGGGCCGGCCTGGTGGTTGCCGCCGGCGACCAGGTCCTTGTCCTTCTTGCGGTAGTCGACCACGCCCTTGATGGCGTCGGCCCGATCCTGCCATGGCTGGGCGCCCCGGTATACCGCCCAGGCGCCGACGCCGATGATGCCGACGGCGAGCACGCCGACCGCGACGAAGAGCGCGATCGGCCCCCACGACCGGCCCTGGCTGACCTTCACCGGCGCGATCGGCTTGCGCCCCTTGCCGCCGGCGCTCGCCTTCGGGGTGCCCTTGCCGGCCCCCGCCTTGTCGCGCGCGGGCTTGTCGCCCGCGGCCGGCCGGCCGGCCGCCGGCTTCTTGCCGGTGCTGACCACGGTCGGGCGGCGCTCCGGGCCGCCCGGGGTGCTGATGCTCATCGTGCCTCGTCAGGTCGGTCGGTCAGGGGAGCCGCGACCCGGTTCACATGATGGTCGCCGCCGCGGTGCCCGAGTCTACCCCCGATAACATGGTTCGGTGACTCCCGCAGAACTCGCCGAGGTCGTTCTCTCCGCAGCCCACGCCGTCTTCGCCGACCGGGGCCTGGACCACGCCGCGCTGCCCGCGCAGACCACCGTCGAGCGACCCCGCAACCCCGAGCACGGCGACTACGCCTCGACGCTGGCGCTGCAGCTCAGCAAGAAGGTGGGCGTACCCCCGCGGGAGCTGGCCGCCGCCCTGGCCGAGCAGCTCGGCCGGGCGCCGGGGATCAAGTCGGTGGAGATCGCCGGCCCGGGCTTCCTGAACATCCGGCTCGACGCGGCCGCCGCCGGCCAGCTCGCCAAGGTCATCGTCGAGGCCGGCCCGGAGTACGGCCGTAGCGCCACCCTCGCCGGCCAGAAGATCAACCTGGAGTTCGTCTCGGCGAACCCGACCGGCCCGGTGCACATCGGCGGCGTCCGCTGGGCGGCCGTCGGTGACGCGCTCAGCCGGCTGCTCCGCGCCACCGGCGCCGAGGTCGGCACGGAATATTACTTCAACGACGCCGGCTCCCAGATCGACCGGTTCGCCCGGTCCCTGCTCGCCGCCGCGAAGGGCGAGCCGGCCCCGGAGGACGGCTACGGCGGCGCGTACATCGCGGAGATCGCGGCCGAGGTGGTCAAGCGCCGGCCGGAGGTGCTGGAGCTGGCCGACGCCGCCGCCCAGGAGGTGTTCCGGGTCGAGGGCGTCCAGCTCATGTTCGACGAGATCAAGTCGTCGCTGCGCGACTTCGGCGTCGAGTTCGACACCTACTTCAACGAGAAGGACCTGCACGACCGGGGCGAGCTGGACAAGGCGCTGGTCCGGCTGCGGGAGCAGGGGCACATCTTCGAGTCGGAGGGCGCGACCTGGCTGCGCACCACCGACTTCGGCGACGACAAGGACCGGGTGCTGCGCAAGTCCAACGGCGAGTGGACCTACTTCGCCGCCGACTGCGCCTATTACCTCGACAAGCGCGAGCGCGGCTTCGAGCGCGTGGTGATCATGCTGGGCGCCGACCACCACGGCTACATCGGCCGGATGAAGGCGATGGCCGCCTGCTTCGGTGACGACCCGGAGCACAACCTGGAGATCCTCATCGGCCAGTTGGTCAACCTGGTCCGCGACGGCGCTCCGGTCCGGATGAGCAAGCGGGCCGGCACCGTGGTCACCCTGGAGGACCTGGTCGACGCGATCGGCGTGGACGCCTCCCGCTACGCGCTGGCCCGCTACTCCAGCGACTCGCCCATCGACATCGACGTGGAGCTGTGGACCCGGGCCACCCGCGACAACCCGGTCTACTACGTCCAGTACGTCGCCGCCCGGACGGCCAGCGTCGGGCGCAACGCCGCCGAGGTGGGGCTGAGCCGGGGCGACGCCGCCGGCTTCCACGCCGAGTTGCTCTCCCACGAGAAGGAGAACGAGCTGCTCAAGGCGCTCGCCGAGTTCCCCGCCGTGGTCTCCTCGGCGGCCGAGCTGCGCGGCCCGCACCTGGTCGCCCGCTATCTGGAGCGGCTGGCCGGGGCGTACCACCGGTTCTACGACAACTGCCGGATCCTGCCGCGCGGCGACGAGGAGGTCACCGACCTGCACCGGGCCCGGCTCTGGCTCAACGACGCCACCCGGGTGGTCATCGCCAACGGCCTGTACCTGCTCGGCGTCTCCGCCCCGGAAAGGATGTAATGCGCGCGCACGAGGCTGGTGCCCTGCACGGGGAGATCGGTCACCGGGGGCCGGCCTGGCTGCGTACCCCGGTCGACGTCAACGCCCTGGTGCCACAGCTCTGGCCGCGCCACGTCACGCGCGGTGCGAGCGGCACGCTGGTGGTCGCGGGCCTGGACGTCCGCGACCTGGCCGCCGAGTTCGGCACCCCGGTGTACGTGCTGGACGAGGACGACCTGCGCTCGCGCTGCCGCGAGTTCCGGGCCGCCTTCCCCGACGCCGACGTCTACTACGCCGGCAAGGCGTTCCTCTGCCGTGCGGTGGTCCGCATGATCGCCGAGGAGGGCCTGTTCCTCGACGTCTGCACCGGCGGTGAGCTGGCCACCGCGCTGTCGGCGGGGATGCCACCGGAGCGGATCGGCTTCCACGGCAACAACAAGTCGATGGCCGAGTTGACCCGCGCGGTGGACGCCGGGGTGGGCCGGATCATCGTCGACTCGTTCGCCGAGATCGACCGGCTCACCGCGCTCGCCCGCGAGCGGGGGGTACGCCCCCGGGTGCTGGTCCGGGTCACCGTCGGCGTGGAGGCGCACACCCACGAGTTCATCGCCACCGCGCACGAGGACCAGAAGTTCGGCTTCTCGCTCGCCGGTGGGGCGGCCGCCGCGGCGGCCTTCAAGATCCTCGACGAGGGCGTGCTGGAGCTGCGTGGCCTGCACTCGCACATCGGCTCGCAGATCTTCGACGCCAGCGGCTTCGAGGTCTCCGCCCGTCGGGTGCTGAGCCTCCAGGCGCAGATCCGCGACGCCCGCGGGGTGGAGCTGCCCGAGCTGGACCTGGGCGGCGGCTTCGGCATCGCGTACACCACCCAGGACGACCCGGCCGCGCCGCACGAGCTGGCCAAACGGCTCCGCAAGATCGTCGACGGGGAGTGCGCGGCCGAGAGCCTGGCCGTGCCGCACCTGTCCATCGAGCCGGGCCGGGCCATCGTCGGCCCCGCCGTGTTCACCCTCTACGAGGTCGGCACCGTCAAGGACGTCGACGGCCTGCGGACGTACGTGAGCGTGGACGGCGGGATGAGCGACAACATCCGTACCGCGCTCTACGACGCGTCGTACTCGGCGACGGTGGCCAACCGGGCCTCGGCGGCGGAGCCGATGCTCGCCCGAGTGGTGGGAAAGCATTGTGAGTCCGGGGACATCGTGGTGAAGGATGAATTCCTGCCCGCCGACGTGCAGCCCGGAGATCTTGTCGCGGTACCCGGCACCGGGGCGTATTGCCGGAGCATGGCCAGCAACTACAACCATGTCCCGCGGCCCCCGGTCGTCGCCGTCCGCGACGGTCGGGCCAGGCTGATCGTCCGCCGGGAGACGGAAGCGGACCTGCTCGCATTGGATGTGGGATGACGGCACCTGTGCGCTTGGCGCTGCTCGGCTGCGGCACGGTCGGCAGCGACGTGGTACGGCTGCTGCACGAGCAGTCGGCCGACCTCGCCGCCCGGATCGGCGCCCCGCTGGAGATCGCCGGCATCGCCGTACGCCGGCTCGGCCGGGACCGCGGCGACCTGCCGGTCGACCCCGCCCTGTTCACCACCGACCCGCTCGGGCTGGTCAAGCGGGACGACGTGGACGTCGTGGTGGAGGTCGTCGGCGGCATCGAGCCGGCCCGGAGCTGGCTGGTCGAGGCGCTGCGCGCGGGTAAGAGCGTGGTCACCGCCAACAAGGCACTGCTCGCGGAGGACGGCGCGACCCTGCACGACGCCGCCGCCGAGGGCGGCGCGGACCTCTACTACGAGGCGAGCGTCGCCGGGGCGATCCCGCTGCTGCGCCCGCTGCGCGAGTCGCTGCACGGCGACCGGATCAACCGGGTCACCGGGATCGTCAACGGCACCACCAACTTCATCCTCTCCGCCATGGACGCCACCGGCGCCGGCTTCGCCGAGGCCCTGGAGGAGGCCACCGAGTTGGGCTACGCGGAGGCGGACCCGACGGCCGACGTGGAGGGCTTCGACGCCGCCGCCAAGGCCGCCATCCTTGCCTCGCTGGCGTTCCACACCCGGGTCACCGCGGCCGACGTGCACCGCGAGGGCATCACCGAGGTGACCGCCGCCGACGTGGCCAGCGCCAAGGCGATGGGCTGCACCATCAAGCTGCTCTGCATCGCCGCCCGGGGTACCGACGCGGCGGGCCGGGAGACGGTCAGCGTGCGGGTACACCCGGCGATGATCCCGCGGACCCACCCGCTGGCCAGCGTCGGCGACGCGTTCAACGCGGTCTTCGTCGAGGCCGAGGCGGCCGGGCAGCTCATGTTCTACGGTCGGGGCGCGGGCGGCGCGCCGACCGCCAGCGCCGTGCTCGGTGACGTGGTGGCGGTGGCCCGCAACCGCCTGGCCGGGGTGCACGCCGCCAGCGAGTCGGCGTACGCGGACCTGTCGGTGCGGCCGATGGGGGAGGCGCTCACCCGCTACCACATCAGCCTCGACGTGGCCGACCGACCGGGTGTGCTGGAGGCGGTGGCCGGGGTCTTCGCCCGGCACGAGGTCTCCATCGCCACAGTGCGGCAGGGTCCGGCGGGTGGCGGCCCGGCCGGCCGGGGCGAGGACGCCGAACTGGTCATCGTCACCCACATGGCACCGGACGCCGCGCTCGCGGCCACCGTGCGGGAGCTGCGCGGGCTGCCGATCGTCCGCTCGGTGACCAGCGTGCTGCGGGTCGAGGGAGGGGCGTAGCGCCCGCGTCCCGCCTGATGGTTAGGTCAGGGTGTGCCGGCGGCCGGTCCGAGAGGCTGGTCCACGCTGGTAGGAGCCCCGACCTAACCGGGGCGGTCGACGCGAGGAGAGCGACATGTGGCGGGGCCTGATCGAGACGTACCGGGACCGGCTGCCGGTCACCGACGCCACCCCGGTCATCACCCTGCACGAGGGGAACACGCCGCTGCTGCCGGCGCCGGTGCTCTCCGCCCGGATCGGCGCTGACGTCTGGCTGAAGGTGGAGGGGGCCAATCCCACCGGCTCCTTCAAGGACCGGGGCATGACGGTCGCCGTCTCCACGGCGGTCGAGGCCGGCAACAAGGCGATCATCTGCGCCTCCACCGGCAACACCAGCGCCTCCGCCGCGGCGTACGCGGCCCGCGCCGGGATCACCTGCGCGGTGCTGGTGCCGCAGGGCAAGATCGCGCTGGGCAAGCTGGCCCAGGCGCTGGTGCACGGCGCCAAGCTGCTCCAGGTGCAGGGCAACTTCGACGACTGCCTGGCGCTGGCCGGCAAGCTGGCCCAGGACTATCCGGTCGCCCTGGTCAACTCGGTCAACATCGACCGGCTGCACGGCCAGAAGACCGCCGCCTTCGAGATCGTCGAGGCGCTCGGCGACGCCCCCGACATCCACTGCCTGCCGGTCGGCAACGCCGGCAACATCTCCGCCTACTGGTTGGGCTACTCGGAGGACCTGGCGGCCGGCAACGCCACCAGGGCTCCGCGGATGTACGGCTTCCAGGCAGCCGGCGCGGCGCCCATCGTGACCGGCCAGATGGTGCCGGAGCCGTCGACCATCGCCACCGCCATCCGGATCGGCAACCCGGCGAGCTGGACCAAGGCCGTCGACGCCCGGGACGCCTCCGGCGGCCTGATCTCGGCGGTCACCGACCGGGAGATCCTGGCGGCGTACCGGTTGCTGGCCCGCGAGGTGGGCGTGTTCGTCGAGCTGGGCAGCGCGGCCAGCGTGGCCGGCCTGCTCCAGCAGGCCGCCGCCGGGAAGGTGCCGGCCGGCTCCACCGTCGTCTGCACGGTCACCGGCCACGGCCTCAAGGACCCCGAGTGGGCCATCTCCACGGCCCCCGCCCCGATCACCATCGCCAACGACCCCCAGGCCGCCGCCCGCTCCCTAGACCTCGCCTAACCCCGCGCCGGTTTGATCAAGAAGTTCGCGTCACGGTAACGCTGATTCGCGACCGAAACTTCTTGATCAACCACGTGCTGGGCGGAGGGTGGGTGGGTGCGGGGCGGGGGGAAGGGGTGGGGCAGACTTTGTGGATCAAACCCACCCCATTTCAGGAGTGAGCCACGCTGATGTCGCTGCTCGCCAGATTCAGCCTCGCCAACCGGGGGTTGGTCGCCCTCATCGCGCTGGTGACCACGGCGTTCGGGGCGTACGCCGTGCCGTCGCTGAAGCAGCAGCTCCTGCCGTCGCTGGAGTTTCCCGCCGCGTTCATCGTGGCGGCCTACCCGGGCGCCGCGCCGGAGATCGTCGAGTCCCAGGTCACCGAGCCGATCGAGAACAGTCTCCAGGGCATCCCGGGGCTGGAGAAGGTCACCTCCACCGCTCGTGAGGGCGCCACCACCGTCCAGGTGCAGTACGCGTTCGGCACCAACCTGGACGACGTGGTCAACAAGATGCAGACCGCGCTGAACCGCATCGACGGGCAGCTCCCCGAGGGAGTGGACCCGCAGGTCATCGCCGGCAGCACCGACGACCTGCCCGTCGTGGTGGTCGCCGCGACCGGCGGCGACGACGAGCAGGCCCTGGCGGAGAAGCTGCGCCGCGCCGTCGTACCCGAGCTGGAGGGCCTGGACGGGGTCCGGACGGTCGACGTGACCGGCACCCGCGACCAGGTCTTGGTGATCACCCCCGACCCGGCGAAGCTGGCCGCGGCCCGGCTGGCCCCGATGGCGATCGGCCAGGCGCTCAAGACCAACGGCGTCGCGCTGCCGGCCGGCGCGGTGGCCGACGGCACCCGGTCGCTCCCGGTGCAGGTCGGCACCCCGATCCGGACCGTGGACGAGCTGCGCGGCATCGTGCTCACCACCGCCCCCGCCGCCCCGGTACGCCTCGGCGACGTGGCCCGGGTGGAGCAGCAGCTCGCCCCGGCCACCGGGTTCACCCGCACCAACGGCAAGCCCAGCCTGGGTATCGCGGTCACCGCGACCCCGGACGGCAACGCGGTCCGCATCTCCCACGACATCCGGGACCGCCTCGACGAGCTGAAGGCCGCCTCCGGCGCCGAGCTGACCGTGGTCTTCGACCAGGCCCCGTTCGTCGAGCGGTCCATCGAGAGCCTCACCACCGAGGGTCTGCTCGGCCTGCTGATGGCGGTCGTGGTGATCCTGGTCTTCCTGCTCTCGGTCCGTTCCACCCTGGTCACCGCGGTCTCCATCCCGCTTTCGGTGCTGGTCGCGCTGATCGTGCTCTGGGCCGACGGCCACTCGCTCAACCTGCTCACCCTCGGCGCGCTGACCATCGCCGTCGGCCGGGTCGTCGACGACTCCATCGTGGTGCTGGAGAACATCAAGCGGCACCTGGAGTACGGCGAGCCGAAGCGCGAGGCCATCCTCGGCGCGGTCCGCGAGGTGGCCGGCGCGGTCACCGCCTCGACGCTCACCACGGTCGCCGTCTTCGCGCCGATCGCGCTGGTGGGCGGCTTCGTCGGGCAGCTCTTCGCGCCGTTCGCGATCACCGTGACGGTGGCCCTGCTCGCCTCGCTGCTGGTGTCGTTGACCGTGATCCCGGTGCTCGCGTACTGGTTCCTGAAGCCGGGCGGCGGCGCCGGGGACGAGGCCGGCGTCCGGCGGGCCGCCGAGGAGAAGGAGCTGCGCAGCCGGTTGCAGCGGGCGTACCTGCCGGCGATCGGCTTCGCCACCCGGTCCCGGGGCACCCGCTGGGCCACGGTGGGGCTGGGCCTGCTGGTGCTGTTCGGCACGTTCGGCCTGGCGCAGAGGCTGGAGACCAACTTCCTGGACGACTCCGGCCAGGACACCCTGAGCATCCGCCAGGAGCTGCCGGCGGGCACCGGGCTGGCCGGCACCGACCAGGCGGCCGCCCGGGTCGAGGAGGTGCTCCGGCGTACCCCGGGGGTGAAGACGTACCAGGTCACGGCCGGTGGCGGCAACATGCCGTGGGCGGGTGCCGGCGCCGGCAACACCGCCTCCTTCTCGGTCGCGCTCAGCAAGGACACCGACGCCGCGACCGTCCGGCGGAGTCTGCGTACGGAGTTCGACGCCCTCGGCCCCGAGGTGGGCGAGCTGAGCTTCGGCGGCGGGCACGGCGGCGGCTCCGCCAACCAGCTTGAGGTGGTCGTGCAGGCCGTCGACCAGGACACGCTGACCCGGGCCGCCGAGGCCGTCCGGGGGGCGGTGGCCGACACGCCGGGCGTGGAGGACGTCTCCACCAGCCTCGCCACCCGGGTGCCCCGGGTCGAGGTGACCGTGGACCGGGTCGCCGCGGCCCGGGCCGGGCTCACCGAGGCCGCCGTCGGGCAGCTCGTCGCGCAGGCGTACCGGGGTGCCCCGCTGGGGCAGGTCACCCTGGACGGCACGCCGCAGAACGTGGTGCTCAGCACCGGGGCCCGGCCTCCGCTGAGCGTGGACGAGCTGCGGGCGATGCCGGTGGGCCGGGTCAGGCTGGACGACATCGCCGACATCAACCAGGTCGAGGGGCCGCAGCAGGTGACCCGGATCGACGGCGAGCGCAGCGTCTCGGTCACCGGTACGGCCACCGGCTCCGACCTCGGCACCACGACGAAGGAGTTGCAGAAGCGGCTGGACGCGCTGGACGTACCGGGTGCGACGTTCACCATCGGCGGCGTCAGCGCCGACCAGAAGGACGCCTTCGCGGACCTGATGCTGGCGGTGCTGGCCGCGATCGCGATCGTCTTCCTGATCATGGTGGCCACGTTCCGCAGCCTGACCCAGGCGCTGATCCTGCTGGTCTCCGTCCCGTTCGCGGCAACCGGCGCGATCGTGCTGCTGTTGGCCACCGGGACGCCGTTGGGTGTGCCGGCGCTGATCGGCGTGCTCATGCTGGTCGGCATCGTGGTGACGAACGCGATCGTGCTGCTCGACCTGATCAACCAGTACCGGGCGCAGGGGATGGCCGTCACCGACGCGGTGGTCGAGGGTGGCCGGCGGCGGCTGCGACCGATCCTGATGACCGCGGTCGCCACGGTGTTCGCCCTGCTGCCGATGGCGTTCGGGCTCACCGGCGAGGGGGGCTTCATCTCCCGGCCGCTGGCGATCGTGGTGATCGGCGGCCTGATCAGCTCGACGCTGCTGACGCTGATCCTGGTGCCGACCCTCTACACGATGGTGGAGCGCACCAAGGAGGCGCTGCGCGAGCGCCGGGCCGGCCGCCGGGGCACGCCGGAACCGGTGGCGCCGCCGGCCCCGGCCCTGGTCCCGGTGACCGTCGGCGGCGGCGCGTCGCCGGCCAAGGTGGTCGCGTCCCCCGCCGGGTCGCCGGTCCCGCCAGCCCCGTCGGGGGCGCTCCTCGACGGTACGGACCAGTTCGAGGTGCTGCGCCTGCCGAAGAGCCGCCAGTCCCCGCTGCCCCCCACCGACTGACCCGGCCTCACCGGGCGGCGCCGGCCTGGCGCCGCCCGGCTGGCCGGCCGCGTCCCGGTGCCGGGCCGCGCCGCCCGGGGTCGCGTCACAGGAGTACGGAAAGAGTGGTCATCCCGTCCGGGGTGGCCACTCTTTCCGTAAGTCGGCCCTGATCGACTCCGTGTGCGGGATGTGGCGGTATCGCCGGGTGCCGAATACCGGCGGTTGCGCGACACGGAACCGGATCACGGGATCGCCGGCAGGGAGGGCACCCGGGGGTGGCCGATAGAGGGGACTGCCCGCGCGAGCCCGAAGCGGTACCGTGAGCCGGTCGGCACCTGCTGCGGGTGCCGGGGCGTCCCGTACCGGGGCGGCCGGGCGGCGTGGGAGCGGGGCCATGGCGGACGGCGTGGGGCGGTGGAACCGGCGGGCGGTGCTGCGCCGGACCGCCCTGCTGGCCGGAGGCGTCGCGCTGGGCGCCGTCGGCACCGTGCAGACCACCTGGATCGCCGACCGTCGGCTCCCGCTCGCCGGCGGCCCGGCCAGCGCCACCCTGGGCAGCCAGTTCCAGGAGGTGGGCGGCGGCACGGTCGAGGCCGTCTGGGGCGTACACACCACCGAACGCCTGCTCGCCCTCACCTTCGACGACGGTCCGCTGCCACAGTGGACGCCGATGGTGCTGGACACCCTGGAGCGCTACGACGTACCAGCCACCTTCTTCATGGTCGGCGCCCGGGCCCGGGACAACGCCTCGCTCGTCCGCGGCCGGATGGGCCGGCACGAGGTCGGCAACCACAGTTGGGCGCACCATGACCTGGCCCGGATGGACGCCCAAACCGCGTACGACGACCTGCGGCGCAGCCACGACGCGATCACCGAGGCCACCGGCATGTCGCCCCGCCTGCTCCGGCCACCGTGGGGGCATCTGGGTGGTGCGGTGCTGCACGCCGCGGCCCGGCTGGACTACCGGCTGGTGCTCTGGACCCTGCAGATGGTCGAGGGTCAGTTCCCGCGGGACCCGGTCGGCCATGCCCGGCGGATCGTCGCCGGGGTGCAGCCCGGCACCGTCCTGCTCGGCCACGACGTCGGCACCGAGCGGCGCCTCGTCGCGCTTCGTGGCCTGCCGGACATGATCACTGGCCTGCGGGCCCGTGGCTACACCTTCGTGACCGTCTCCGACCTGCTCCGCCGCGCTGCCGTCGAGTGACCCGGCCCGATAGGGTTTCCCGAGTGTCGCCCACTGTCTCGGTCCTCGTCCGCAACCGCGACTTCCGCAACCTCTTCCTCGCCGAACTGGTGGTGTTCGGCTCGGACTGGTTCGTCATGGTGCCGCTGCTGGTGCTGCTGCCGGAGCTGACCGGCAGCGGGGTGTGGGGTGCGCTGGTCCTCGCCGTGGACACCGGCACGATGGCGCTGCTGCTGCCGTACACCGGGACCGTCGCGGACCGGCTCGACCGGCGGAAGACCATGATCGGGGCGAATCTGGCCGCGCTGGCCGGCGTCCTGTTGCTGCTCGGGGTGCGCGGCGCGGGGACGGCGTGGCTGGCCCTGGTCGCCATCGCGGCCGTGGCGGTGGCGAAGGCGTTCTACTCGCCGGCGGCCCAGGCCGCCCTGCCCAACGTGCTCGATCCCGCCGACCTGGCCGCGGGCAACGCCGTCGCCGGCTCGGCCTGGGGCACGATGACCGTCGTCGGCGCGTCGCTCGGCGGCATGCTCAGCTCAGCCGCCGGCCCGTACGTCAGCTTCTGGGTGGCGGCGGGCGGCCTGGCGGCGGCCGCCGGCCTGGCCACCCGGATCCGCCGGCCGTTGCAGGCGCCCCGCGACTCCGCGCTGCCGCACCCGCGCACCTGGCCGGCGATCCACGAGGCGCTGCGCTACATCGCGCACCGGCCGCGGGTGCTGGCGCTGGTCGCCGTGAAGTCGGGGGTCGGCCTCGGCAACGGCGTGCTCACCGTCTTCCCGCTGCTCGCCGGGGTGTACGGGCTCGGCTCGGTCGGCACCGGCCTGCTCTTCGCCTTCCGGGGCGCGGGCGCCCTGGTCGGGCCGATCCTGATGCGGCGGGTGCTCACCAACCGGGCCTGGCTGCTCACCGGCCTGGCGCTCTCCATGTCCCTCTACGGCCTGGCCTACGTCGGGGTGTCGGTGGTCGGCTGGTTCCCGCTGGTGCTGGTGCTGGTCCTGCTGGCCCACGTCGGCGGCGGCAGCAACTGGGTGCTGTCCAACTACGCCCTGCAGCGCGAGGTGCCGGACCGGCTGCGGGGCCGGGTGTTCGCCACCGACATGATGCTGGCGACGCTGGCCATCTCGGTCAGCCAGCTCGGGGTGGCGCTGGTGGTGGACCAGGTGAGCGAGCGGACCGTGCTGGCCGGCTGCGGCCTGGTCACCGTGGTCTACGCGGTCGTGTGGCGGTTCGCCACCCGGCGGCTCTCGCTCGCCGAGCCGGCGGCCGAGCCGGAGCCGGAGGCCACCCGCGCCTCCTGACGCCGTGGGTCAGCCGCAGCCCGGTGCCGTTACCGGCCGGCGCCCGGCGCGCTGCCGCCCCAGCCCGACGCGGTGGATGCTGGATGGGGCGCTGGCGCGGCCGCGGACCGCACCGGGTCGACCGGCGGTTCGGCGGGCCGCCGCCCGGCGAGGACCGCGCCGATCAGCAGCCCGAACCCGATCGGGTTTCCGACCGAGACCAACCCGTCGAAGAGCAGGGCGAGCAGGCTGATGCGCTGGTAGCCGCCGTCGCGGACCCAGTCGGCGGTAGCCAGGTTGCTGAAGACGAGATTCCAGGCCAGGGCCGCCAGCACGACCACCAGCAGTACGACGACGCCGGACCTCAGGAGGACCCGGGCGGATCGGGGCAGCCGATCGCGACGCATCGCGGCCAGCACCAGGCCGATCACCAGCACCGCGATGCTGGGCAGTTTGGCGGCGACGGACAGGATCGTGGGAAGAATCTGGTCCACGTTGCCTCCAGGTGCCGTTGATCATGGCAGGCTAACAGAGATGATCACTTCCCACGGTCCGGGCGAATCGACGTGTGGTCGGTCCCGGGCCCTAGCATGAACCGGTGCCGATGACTCTCGCCTCCGGCCCCGTTCGGGTCCGGGTGCCCGCCACCAGCGCCAATCTGGGCCCCGGCTTCGACGCCCTCGGGTTGGCTCTGGGGATGTACGACGACGTGGCGGCCGAGGTGACCACCGGGGGCGTCCGGGTGACGGTGACCGGTGAGGGTGCCGGGGAGTTACCGGAGGACGACCGGCACCTGGTGGTGGCGTCGATGCGCGCCGCGTTCGACGTGCTCGGCGCGCAGCCGCCCGGCCTGGCAGTGGAGTGCGTCAACCGGATCCCGCAGGCCCGGGGCCTCGGTTCCTCCTCGGCGGCCATCGTCGCCGGGGTGCTGTTGGCCCGTGCGCTGGTCGACGAGGGCGCCGCGCGGCTGGACGACGTCGCCGCGCTCCGGCTGGCCGCGGAGATCGAGGGCCACCCGGACAACGTCGCGCCCTGCCTGCTCGGCGGGTTCACGATCGCCTGGACGGAGCCCGCCGGGGCGCGTGCGGTCTCCCTGCCCGTCGCGGCGGGCGTGCGCCCCACCGTCTTCGTGCCCGGCGAGCGGGGCCTGACCGCCACCGCCCGGGCCGCGCTGCCCGCCGCCGTGCCGCACGCCGACGCGGCGCTGACCGCCGGGCGGGCGGCGCTGCTGGTGCACGCGCTGACCGCCGCTCCGGCGCTGCTGCTGCCGGCCACCGTCGACCGGTTGCACCAGGGCTACCGGGCCGAGGGGATGCCGGCAACGGCCACCCTGGTCGCGGCGCTGCGTGAGGCGGGTGTGGCGGCTGTGGTCAGTGGGGCGGGCCCCACCGTGCTGGCGTTGACCGAGGTGCCCGCGGGATTTACTGCGGGAACAGATTGGCAGCGCTGGGAGTTGCCGATAGATGTCAGCGGCGCCCGGGTTGCCCGGGGTAGACTTGGACACGCCGAGCGGGACCCTGTTGCCGCAGGTCGGAAGAGTTGATTACGCTCTAGACTCAGCACAGCCGCGAAGCACGCGATCTTCCTGCGGGGCGGCGCACCCCCGAAGCTCTCGGCGGTCAGCCCGTCACCCCTGCCAAAGGCCCACGCCGCACCGCAGTTTCCGCAGGTCGCCGCAGACGGCGAGACCTGCTCACCGACGTTGGTGAGTCGGGAGACCGACCGGCTGCTGTGTCACAGACTCCCGCGACGCGTCCATGCGAGGCGGGTGCACCGAGGCCGCCCGGCCACCTGGTTTCGACTCCGGGCAGTCCCGGCCTATCGAGGGAAGGAATCCATTGAGCGACACCACCGACGTGACGTCGGATGTTTCCAACGTCGCTGGCGATGCCACCACCACCGCCGCCGCTCCCACGCGTCGTCGGCGCAGTGGTACCGGCCTGTCGGCGATGCTGCTGCCGGAGCTTCAGAGCCTGGCCGCGTCGCTCGGCATCTCCGGTACGGCTCGCATGCGCAAGGGCGAGCTGATCAGCGCGATCACCGAGCGGCAGGGCGGCGCCGCCGCCGGGACCCCTCGACCACGCGCCGAGGTCGCGGCAGCGACCGCGCCTGCCCGGGAAGAGGTGCACGCCGAGGTACGCGAGGAGCGGGCCGAGACCGAGCGCCGGCCTGCCGAGCCGGCACCGGCCGCCGAGCCGACCGAGGGGCGTACCCGGAGCCGGCGTGGCCGGGCCGCCGCGGCGGCAGCGGCGACCGAGGCCCGGCCTGCCGAGACGCGTACCGAGGAGGCCGCCGCCGAGACCGGCGAGCGGGCCGAGCGCGGTGAACGCGGCGAGAGCCGGACCCGGGAGCGCGCCGAGCGGGCCGAGCGCAGCGGTGAGCGGGCCGAGCGGGCGGAGCGGGCCGAGCGCGGCGGCGAGCAGCGGGCCGAGCGCAGCGGCGAGCGGGCCGAGCGTGGCGAGCGGGCCGAGCGTGGCGAGCGTGGCGAGCGGGCCGAGCGTGGCGAGCGGGCCGAGCGTGGCGACCGCAACGGCGACCGGGCCGAGCGTGGCGACCGCAACGGCGACCGGGCCGAGCGGGCCGAGCGTGGCGACCGTGGCCAGCGGGCCGAGCGCGACCACGACGGGGACGAGGACGGCGAGGGCGGCGGCCGGCGTGGCCGGCGCAGCCGGTTCCGGGACCGCCGGCGGGGCCGCGGCGAGCGGGCCGAGGGCGGCGAGGGCGGCCGCGAGCCGCAGGTCGGCGAGGACGACGTGCTCGTCCCGGTCGCCGGCATCATCGACGTTCTCGACAACTACGCCTTCGTCCGGACCACCGGCTACCTGGCCGGCCCGAACGACGTGTACGTCTCGATGTCCCAGATCAAGAAGTACGGCCTGCGCCGCGGTGACGCGATCACCGGTGCCGTGCGGGCCGCCCGCGAGGGGGAGCAGCGGCGCGACAAGTACAACCCGCTGGTCCGGCTGGACACCATCAACGGGATGGAGCCGGAGGAGGCGCGGCGTCGGCCGGAGTTCTACAAGCTCACCCCGCTGTACCCGCAGGAGCGGCTGCGGCTGGAGACCGAGCCGCACATCCTGACCACCCGGGTCATCGATCTGGTCATGCCGATCGGCAAGGGCCAGCGGGCGCTGATCGTCTCGCCGCCGAAGGCGGGCAAGACGATGGTGTTGCAGGCGATCGCGAACGCGATCACCCGTAACAACCCGGAGTGCCACCTGATGGTGGTGCTGGTCGACGAGCGGCCGGAAGAGGTCACCGACATGCAGCGGTCGGTGAAGGGCGAGGTCATCGCGGCCACGTTCGACCGGCCGCCGCAGGACCACACCACGGTGGCGGAGCTGGCGATCGAGCGGGCGAAGCGCCTGGTCGAGCTGGGGCACGACGTGGTCGTGCTGCTCGACTCGGTGACCCGGCTCGGTCGGTCGTACAACCTGGCGGCGCCGGCCAGCGGCCGGATCATGTCGGGTGGTATCGACTCCACCGCGCTCTACCCGCCGAAGCGCTTCCTGGGCGCGGCGCGGAACATCGAGAACGGCGGCTCCCTGACCATCCTCGCCACCGCGCTGGTGGAGACCGGGTCCATGGCGGACACGGTCATCTTCGAGGAGTTCAAGGGCACCGGCAACGCCGAGCTGAAGCTGGACCGGAAGATCGCCGACAAGCGGGTCTTCCCGGCGATCGACATCAACCCCTCCGGTACGCGCAAGGAGGAGGTCCTGCTCGCGCCGGAGGAGTTGGCCATCGTCCACAAGCTCCGGAAGGTGCTGCACTCGCTGGACTCGCAGGCGGCGCTCGACCTCCTGCTGGACCGGCTCAAGCAGTCCCGCACGAACATCGAGTTCCTGATGCAGATCGCGAAGTCCACGCCGGGCGAGTGAGCTGACCGGAGCGACCCACAGCGGGGCACGGCCGAACGGCCGTGCCCCGCTGCGCGTACCCGGGGCGACGGCTGAAGTTTTTCTTCAGTTGGGCCGAGACCTCTTGAAACTTCTATACGGTTCCGGGTTGACTGTCGTCCATGCGTACCCGATCCGCCCGTCTCACCGGCGTCCTGCTGCTGACCCCGGTGCTCACCCTGGCCGGACCCGTGCCGGCCGGCGTCGCGGCGCCCGCGGTCGAGACCGCCACTCCCGCCGAGGACGCCCCGGCCGCCTCCTCCCGCCCTGACCCGGCGGTAACCCTCGCCGCCGCCGGCCTGGAGCCGGCCGGTGGCCTGGAGACCGCGAAGACCACCCGTCCGGTCGCCCCAGGGCTCGACCTCACCTCCTTCGACCGGTACGACGCCGCCGGCTGGCTGCGTGCCGACGCCCTCACCGCCGATCTCTCCGGCGGTGTCACCGTGGACTACGTCAACTCCGGCGTGGTCACCCGGGACGAGCCGCTGCGCGCCGCGGTGGACCGCTCCCGGGCGGTGGCCGCCGTCAACGGCGACTTCTTCGACATCAACGCCTCCGGCGCCGCGCAGGGTATCGGCATCCGCTCCGGCGAGCTGATCCAGTCACCGGTCGCCGGGCACACCAACGCCGCCGCGATCAGCCCTCAGGGGCTGGGCCGGATCATCCAGATCGGCTTCGAGGGCAGCGCGGTCCTGCCGGCCGGGCCGGTCTCGCTGACCCAGTTCAACAACATGGTGCAGCGCGACGGCGTCGGCGTCTTCACCCCGCTCTGGGGCACGTACCCCCGCCAGCGCCCGGTGGAGGGCGCGGCCCGGGTGGTCGAGGTGACGGTGACCGGCGGCCGGGTCGCGACCGTGGCCAGCACGGCGGGCGAGGGGCCGATCCCGGCCGGCACCACGGTGCTGCTCGGCCGGGAGGCGGGGGCGGACGCCCTCGCCGCGCTGCGCCCCGGCGACCCGGTCGATGTGAGCTGGCGGCCGAAGGCCTCCGACGGGAGCAGCCCGCACGCCGCGGTCGGCGGCGGCAACGTGCTGGTCCGGGACGGCGTGGTGCAGAGCATCGCCGACCAGAGCCTCGCCCCGCGCACCTCGGTCGGCTTCTCCGCCGACGGCCGCAAAATGATCATGCTGACCGTCGACGGCCGGCAGGTGGACAGCCGCGGCGTCACCCAGACCGAGATGGGTCGGATGATGCTCGAACTGGGCGCGGCGAACGCGCTGAACCTCGACGGCGGCGGCTCGTCGACCCTGCTCGCCCGGGAGCCCGGCGCGGCCGCCGTGCAGGTGGAGAACAGCCCCTCGGACGGCAGCGAGCGGCCGGTGCCGAACGGCCTGGCCATCTACGCCCCGCAGGGCAGCGGCCGACTCACCGGCTACTGGCTGGAGACCGCGATCGACCCGACCGCCGCGCCGGGCGTCGCCCCGATCCGCGGTGGCCGGCCCGACCGGGTCTTCCCCGGCCTCACCCGCCGGCTCACCGCCGCCGGCTACGACGAGACGTACGGGCCGGCCGCCGGCGCGCCGCACTGGCGGGCCAACCCGGCCGCCCAGGGCAAGGTGGACGACTCGGGCGTCTTCCGGGCCACCCGCCCCGGCCGCAGCACCGTCACCGCCTGGCACGGGGAGGCGCGGGGCACCCTCGACCTGACCGTGCTCGGCCCGCTGGACCGGATCGACGCCACCGTCGACCGGCTCGGGCTGAACGATGCGGGCGACGCCGGCCTGTTCGGCGTGGTCGGCTTCGACGCCGAGGGCAACACCGCGCCGATCGAGCCCGCCGACCTGCGCCTGGAGTACGACCCCGACCTGCTCACCGTCACCCCGACCGCGGACGGCAACCTGTCGGTCAAGGCGCTCGGCGGTACCGGCTCCGCCCTGGTCACCGTCCACGTCGGCACGCGTACCACGGTGCTCCCGGTGACGGTCGGGCTGACCGACGTGCCGGTGGCCGGTTTCGACGACGCGGCGTCGTGGAAGTTCAGCCAGGCCCGGGCCAGTGGCGCGGTCGCCCCCGCGCCGGGCCACACCGGCACCGGCCTGCGGATGTCGTACGACTTCAGCCAGTCCACCGGCACCCGGGCCGCGTACGCCGACCCGCCGGCCTGGATCGAGGTGCCCGGCCAACCGCAGGCGTTCGGCATGTGGATCAAGGGCGGCGGCACGGGGGAGTGGCCGAGCCTGCACCTGCACGACGCCCAGGACACCCAGTTCGTGCTGCGCGGCCCGTACATCACCTGGACCGGCTGGCGGTACGTCGAGTTCGAGGTGCCGTCCGGCGTGCAGTACCCGGTCCGGGTGCGCCGGTTCTACGTGGCCGAGACCGACCCGGACAAGCAGTACAAGAGCGAGGTCGTCATCGACGACCTGGTGGCGCGGGTGCCGCCGACCGTGCAGACGCCGGCCGAGGAGAACCGGACCGACCGGGTGGTGCTGCGGGACGGCACGGTGGACGGCGCGCCCTGGCGGTTCGCGGTGATGTCCGACGCCCAGTTCGTCGCCGCCGACCCGGACAGCGACCTGGTCGCCCAGGCCCGCCG
Organism: Micromonospora eburnea; assembly: GCF_900090225.1. Taxonomy (NCBI): domain Bacteria; kingdom Bacillati; phylum Actinomycetota; class Actinomycetes; order Micromonosporales; family Micromonosporaceae; genus Micromonospora; species Micromonospora eburnea. The sequence continues at coordinate 6,070,803 of NZ_FMHY01000002.1, read as the reverse complement.
TACGCTCCGCGAGATCCGGGCGGCGAAGCCGGACTTCCTGATCATCGACGGGGACTTCGTGGACACCGCGTACCCGGCGGACTTCGCGCTGGCCAAGCGGATCCTGGACGAGGAGCTGGGCGGCGAACTGCCGTACTACTACGTTCCCGGCAACCACGAGATCATGGGCGCGCCGATCGACAACTTCCGTGGCGTCTTCGGCGACACCTCGCGGGTCTTCGACCACCAGGGCACCAGGTTCGTCACGCTGAGCACCGCCACCGGCTCGCTGCGCGGCGGCGGCTTCGACCAGGTGGAGCTGCTGCGGCACACCCTGGACGCGGCGGCCGCCGATCCGGCCGTCGGCTCGGTGGCGGTGCTCTTCCACCACCCGCCCCGCGACCCCAGCCCGGCCCAGGCCAGCCAGCTCGGTGACCGGAAGGAGGCGGCCCTGGTGGAGCAGTGGCTGGCCGACTTCCAGCACCGCACCGGCAAGGGCGCGCTGATGGTCAACGGGCACGTCGGCACGTTCCACGCCGGCCGGGTGGACGGCGTCCCGTACGTGATCAACGGCAACTCCGGCAAGAACCCGTCCACCCCGCCCCAGCAGGGCGGCTTCACCGGCTGGACCGAGTTCGGCGTGGACCCGGTGACCCCGCAGGAGGCCGAGCGGGCCCGCCGCGACCCGCTCGCCGCGGGGCCGGAGTGGGTCGAGGCGGAGTTCCACGCCCACGTCGACCGCCTCGCCCTGGCCGCCCCGGCGAGCGCGCCGGTCGGCGTTCCGGTGCCGGTGAGCGCCACGCTCACCCAGCCCGAGGGTCGTACCGTCCCGGTGGCCGCCCCGGTCAGCGCCGACTGGTCCGGCTCGCCGAACCTGCACATCGGCGGCGCGGACGGGGTGAAACCCTGGCACGTGGCCCGCTTCGATCCGGCGACCGGCGTGCTGACCGCGCTGCGTCCCGGCGCGCAGGTGCTGCTCGCGGTGACCGTCAACGACGTACGCGCCGAGGCGACGGTGACCCTGACGGCGGCGGAGGCGCCCGCCGCCTGAGGTGGAAGCAGGGGCCCCTTGTTAACACCAGTTGTTAACAAGGGGCCCCTGCTCTACCGGAGGCGTTAACAGGGGGCCCCTCCTTACACCTCAGAAGTCGCCGTCGGCGACCTGGAAGACGGTCAGGCCGAGCGAGCGCCACATCCGGACCACCTGCTGCCGGTCGTCGAACACGCCGACCACCCGGTACCGGTCCCGGACCTCCCGCTCGTAGAACTCCTGCTTGACCACCGCGTCCTTGCGGTGGTCGCCGACCGCCCGCAGGTGCAGCGCCAGGTACGGCACCTGCACGTGCCGGTCCAGCCAGGCCATTGTGTCGGCTCGGGCCGAGGCGTCCCGCCCCGAACAGAAGACCACCCCGTGTCCGGCCGCGTGCATCGCCCGGACCGCCGCGATCACCGCCTCGTTCGGCACGTCCTCCGCGACCCGGGTCATGTCGTACGGGCTGCGCGACACGTTCAGCGCAATCGTCCCGTCGATGTCGACCAGCACGATGTCCGGCCGTTCGCTCCGCGCCTGCTGGACCCGGGCCGGGCCGCCGGTGCGTACGGTCGGGATCGGCAGCGGCAGCGGGCGGTTGGCCAGGAAGCGCTCGTGCAGCCGGCGGATCGCGGCCTCGCCGACCCGGTCGATTTCCGGGCGCGCGGCGTCCCGCCGCAGGCACTCCTCCAGCGGCACGTCGGTGAAGTCGTGCACCTCGAACGCGGCGCCGAAGCGCTCGGCCAGTTCCGCCCAGTCGCGCAGGGTGCGGGAGCGCAGGTTGGTGTCGTCCACGCAGACGCTCACCCGGGCCGCCAGCAGCGCCTCCACCTGCGCCCGCTGGACCCGGGTCACCTGCCCCTCGGCCCACTGGGTGAAGAGCCGCTCGCCGTGCAGCATCCGGCGCAGGTCGTCCCGGTTGACCCGGACCACACCGGGCTGGAGGCGGCGGGCGAAGGTGGTCTTGCCGGAGGCGGGCAGCCCACGGGTCGCGATCAGGCGGAACATCCCCCTCACCCCCGGTCCGTCCGGTCCCGGTCCCTGCCGGGGCTCACCGTACGCCCCGCGAATGCCCGTACACCCGGTGGGAATGCGTACCGGGGGGCGAGCGTTGCGCCTGCCGGACCCGCTGTGCGGCCCGCTCGCCGGGCCGGCGTACGCCCATGGCACACTGGTCAATCGGCCACCGGTTCCGGTTCACGCCCGAGCCCGTCGGGGACGACGGGCACCGACGGCGACCCGGCGACCACCGACGAAAGGACCGAGGCGACATGAAGCCCAACATCCACCCGGAGTACGTGACCACCGAGGTCCGCTGCTCCTGCGGCAACACCTTCACGACCCGCAGCACCGCCAAGGGCGGTCAGATCAGCGTCGAGACCTGCAGCGCCTGCCACCCGTTCTACACCGGCAAGCAGCGCGTCCTCGACACCGCCGGTCGGGTCGCGAAGTTCCAGCAGAAGTACGCCAAGGTTCAGGCCAAGAAGGCCAAGTAGCTGCTCCGACGACGCCCGTGTCCGGCCTCGCGCCGGGCGCGGGCGTTCGTCCGTTTCCACCCGGTTGTCGCCATCCGCCGTCCGCTTCCCGTCGTCGCCGAAGGAGCATCAGCAGCATGAGCAGTGAGCGCCTGGCCACACTCCTCGACGAGTACGCCGAGTTGGAGAAGCGGCTGGCCGACCCCGCCATCCACGCCGACCAGGGCACCGCGCGCCGGGTCGGCCGGCGCTACGCGGAGTTGGTCCCGCTGCACAAGGCCGCCGGCGAGCTGGAGCAGGCCCGTGCCGACCTGGCCGCCGCCCGCGAGCTGGCCGCCGAGGACCCGGCCTTCGCCGCCGAGGCGGAGAGCATCGCCGCGTCCCTGCCGGCGTTGGAGGAGAGGCTCGCGGAGCTGCTGATCCCGCGCGACCCGCACGACGCCAAGGACGTCATCGTCGAGATCAAGGCGGGCGAGGGCGGCGAGGAGTCCGCCCTCTTCGCCGGTGACCTGCTCCGGATGTACACCCGGTACGCCGAGCGGCACGGCTGGACCACCGAGGTGATCGACTCGCAGGAGTCCGACCTCGGCGGGGTCAAGGACGTCTCCCTGGCGATCAAGACCAAGGGCGTGCCGGAGGGTGGCAACGGGGTCTGGTCCCGGCTCAAGTGGGAGGGCGGCGTGCACCGGGTGCAGCGCGTCCCGGTCACCGAGTCCCAGGGCCGGATCCACACCAGCGCGGCCGGCGTGCTGGTGCTGCCGGAGGCCGAGGACGTCGACGTCACCATCGACCCGAACGACCTGCGGATCGACGTGTTCCGGTCGTCCGGGCCCGGCGGTCAGTCGGTCAACACCACCGACTCGGCGGTCCGGATCACCCACGTGCCCACCGGGATCGTGGTCTCCTGCCAGAACGAGAAGTCGCAGCTCCAGAACCGGGAGCAGGCGATGCGGATCCTGCGCGCCCGGCTGCTCGCCGCAGCCCAGGAGCAGGCCGACGCGGCCGCCTCGGACGCCCGCAAGGCGCAGGTGCGCACCGTGGACCGGTCGGAGCGGATCCGCACGTACAACTTCCCGCAGAACCGGATCACCGATCACCGGATCGGCTACACGGCGTACAACCTGGACCTGGCCCTGGCCGGTGAGCTGGACGGCGTGCTGGCCGCCCTCGCCGAGGCCGACCGCACCGCCCGCCTGGCCGGCGAGACGGAACTGACCCGCCGCTGACCCCCGCACGCGCGGTCTCCGGCAGGGAGGCCCCGGGTCAGGAGGCGCGGAGGCGGTCCTTCGCGCGCAACATCTCCCGGTCGGCGAGCTCGAACGCGGTGCCCAGCGCCTCCCGGACGCTCACTCCGGTGGCGCCGCTGACCTCGGCGAAACCGATGCTCACCCCGACCGGGGTGCCGGGGACCAGCGTCTCCCAGTCCTCGGTGCGTACGGCGGCCTGGATCCGGCGGGCCACCTCGGCCGCCTCGGCCATCGCCGTATCGGGCAGCACCACCACGAACTCGTCACCGCCGTAGCGGGCCACGAAGTCGCCCCGGCGCATCACCCGGTTGATCACCCCGGCGATCCGTTGCAGCACCAGGTCGCCGGAGTGGTGGCCGTGCCGGGTGTTCACCGCCTTGAAGCCGTCCAGGTCGCAGACGCCGATCACCACCCGCTCGCCCCGGGCCACCACCGCCCCGATGTAGCGTTCCAGCCGGCGCCGGTTGGGCAGCCCGGTCAGCGGGTCGGTGAGCGCCTCGCCCTCGTACCGGGCGGCCTCGCGGCGCATCTCCTCGTGGTCGATCCGGGCGGCGATGCCGTCGATGTAGACGTCCCGCAGCCGGTCGCTGCGCTGTGTCGCCAGCCGGAACGCGTGCCGGTCGGCCCGGTGCGCGCCGGCGTGGTCACCGGCCCAGGCCAGGGCGATGCTGCGCAGCCGGGGCGGTTCGGCCGCGCCCAGCGTCTCGGCCGAGACCCGGGTGGTGTCCAGCCGGGCCACCGCCTCGATCGGCCGGCCGTCGGCGACGGCCAGGCAGACCTGACCGAGTTCGCGCAGGTCGCGGGCGCGGGCACTGTCCCCGCCGTGGCCGAGTAGCCGGGCGGGATCGTCGTCGCCGCCGGACTCCACCCGGTCGCCGAGCGCGGCCCGCCGGGCGGCGGCGTAGCCGTACGCGGCCAGGCTGCTCGGCCGGATGTTGCCGGCCCGCCCCAGGCGGAGGAATCGGCTGAAGTCGCCGGCCACGTCGCGGAGCACCCGCAGGCAGCCGTCGCTGTCGCCGTGATGGTCCAGTGCGACGGCGTTGCGCAGCCGGATGCCGGGGGCGGCGAACGTCTCCTCCGGGATGCCGGCGGTGAGCCCCACCTGGCGGGCGCGCTCGATCGCGCCGAGCGCGTGCCCGTGGAAGCTCAGGTAGGAGTACGCCATCGCCAGGTCGTGCCAGCCCCAGGCGGTGTCCCGGTCCGGGTCGTCGTCGGCGGTCAGCGCCCGGGCCGCCTTCACCAGGTGGGTGACGCAGCGGTCCAGCGCACCCTGGTGGTGGGCGGCGAGCGCCGCCAGGGCGTTGAGATGCCCGTACAGGTACGGCTCGGCCAGGTCCCGGACGGCGGCGGACGCCTCCTCGATGGCGCGGGTGAACTCGGCCGTCCGACCGAGGTTGATCAGCGCGGAGAGGCGCTGGACCAGCGCGTCGGCCCGCGCGTACGGGTCGGTGGTGGTCCGGATCACGCGGTCGAGAAGGACGCAGGCCTCCGCCGAGCGGCTCATCTCCTGCAACTCCCGGGCGCGCCGGAGGGCGTCAACCTGGTCGTCGACCCGGTCGAGCCAGCCCACTCGGACCTCCCTGTCAATGTGGGTCACGGCGCACCCGCTCGTGCGGCGGCCCGCGACGCTTCATGATTATGTCGTGACCTTCCTCCCGCAACACCCGTCCAAAGGGACAGAACGCGAGCGCCCCTCGCTGGCGGTCGCCCGGTCGGCCCGGGTCCTGGCGGCGGCCGGGATCGAGGCGCCCCGCGCGGAGGCCGAGCAGCTCACCGCGTACGTGCTGGACGTGCCGCGGGGCCGGCTGGCGCTGGCCGACGGCCTTACCCCGGACCAGCGCGACCGGCTCGACGCGCTGGTGGCTCGCCGGGCGGCCCGGGAACCCCTCCAGCACCTCACCGGCTTTGCCGGATTCCGGCACCTGGAGCTGGCGGTCGGCCCGGGGGTCTTCGTACCCCGTCCGGAGACCGAGCTGCTCGCCGGCTGGGGCGTCGAGCAGGGGCGGCGGCTCGGGTCCCCGCTGGTGGTGGACCTGTGCTCCGGCTCCGGCGCGATCGCCCTGGCGGTCGCCCAGGAGTTGCCCGGGGCCCGGGTGGTGGCAGTGGAACGCTCCCCGGAGGCGCTGGCCTGGCTGCGGCGCAACGTCGCGGACCGGGCCGCCGCGGGAGACACCCCGGTGGAGGTGGTGGCGGCCGACGTCACGGATCCGGAGCTGCTCGCCGATCTGGTTGGCCGGGTCGACGTGCTGCTCTGCAACCCGCCGTACGTGCCGCGGTCGGTGGTGGTGCCGCCCGAGGTGGCCGGGTACGACCCGGACGAGGCGGTCTTCGGCGGCGCGGACGGGCTGGACGTGATCCGGCCGGTGGTGGCCCGGGCGGCCGAGCTGCTCCGGCCCGGCGGTGTGCTCGGCGTCGAGCACGACGACACCCACGGGACGGCGGTGCCCGCGCTGCTCGCCGGCGACGGCCGGTACGAGCGGGTCGAGGAGCATCGCGACCTGGTCGGGCGTTCCCGGTTCGCCACCGCGTCCCGCCGGGCGGACGGCCGGCACGTCGAGCCCGACCCGGCGTGGCAGACTGGCTCCTCGTGATGCTCTACGACTGTCGGTCGCCCGCCGACCGGGATCGCGGCATCGCCGCTGCCATCGAGGCGGTCAAGAACGGCGAACTCGTCGTCCTGCCGACCGACACGGTCTACGGCATCGGTGCCGACGCCTTCACCCCGTACGCGGTGAAGGCCCTCGCGGACGCCAAGGGTTCCCGGCAGGCGCCCCCGGTGTTGATCGGTTCCCGGCACACCCTCGACGGCCTGGTCTTCACGCTGCCCCGCGCGGCCCGCGACCTGGTCGAGGCGTTCTGGCCGGGCGCGCTGACCATCGTGGTGGAGCACTCGCCGAGCCTCGCCTGGGACCTGGGCGACTCCAGCGGCACGGTGGCGGTGCGGATGCCGCTGCACCCGGTGGCGCTGGAGGTGCTGCGGGAGACCGGCCCGATGGCGGTGGCCTCGGCCAACAAGCTCGGGAAGCCGGCCGCGCTCACCGCCGAGGAGGCTCGCGAGCAGCTCGGCTACGGCGTCCGCGCCTACCTGGAGGCCGGCCCGGCCGTGGATCCGGTGCCCAGCACCGTCGTCGACCTCACCGGTGACGTGCCCCGGCTGCTGCGCCAGGGCGCCGTGTCGCTGGCGCAGCTGCGCGACGTGGTGCCGGACATCCTCGATGAGCAGGGGGTCTGAGTGCCGCCGTTCACCGTCCTGCACGTCTGCATGGGCAACATCTGCCGGTCGCCGATGGCCGAGCGGCTGCTGGCGCTCGCCGTCCAGCAGCGGCTGCGCCGCCTCGGGGTGGACCCGGCGGGCGCCGACGAGCTGGTGCACAGCCACAGCGCCGGCACCGGCGGCTGGCACGCCGGCGAGGAGATGAACCCGCCGGCTGCCCGGCAGGTGACCTCGCGCGGTGGCGCGGTGGCCGGCTTCGCTGCCCGTAAGCTCCGCTCCGACCTCATCGACGCCGCCGACCTGGTCCTCACCGCCACCGCCGACCAGCAGGAGTACGTCGTGGCGCTGCGGCCGGACGCCGCCGCCCGCACCTTCGTGCTCGGCGAGTTCGGCCGGCTGCTGGGCGGGGTGGAGCGGTCCGGGCTGCCTCCGGTCGAGCCCACCCCGGCGGCGGTGTACGCCCGGGGCGTGGCCCTGGTGGCCGCCGTGGACGCGGCCCGGCAGGGCGCCGGGGCGCTGCCCACCGACGATCTCGACGATCCGTGGGGCCGGGGGGACCAGTGCTTCACCCGGGTGGCCGACGAGATCGAGGAGACCGTGCACCCGCTGGCCGCCGCGCTGCTGCCCTGAGTCTCCGGAAGGTTCGCCCGTAGGGAGTTCTGTCCAGGTTCATCCTTCCTCGCGAAATTTCTGCGGCTTTGGGAGAAGGTGGCGGTGTAAGGCCGGATTCCGGTCATTCTGAACGGGTCTCGTACCGCCGGCTCCTGCGGGGAGAGCTGATGAACCGGGCCCATCTCAACAAGCTGTTCACCGTCCTGCTCGCCGGCGTGCTCGCCGGGCTGACCCTGGCCGCGGCCGCGCTGCCGGCCGCGCTGGTGTTCGGGGTCGGCTTCAAGGGGCTGATGCCCTACGCCGAGCTGCCGGAGTCGCTGCGCGCGCCGCAGCCGGCCCAGCGTTCCAACCTCTACGCCAACGACGGCCGCACCCTGATCACCTCGTTCTATGTCGAGGACCGGGTGGACGTGCCGGTCAGCGAGGTGGCGCCGGTGATGCGGCAGGCCATCGTGGCCGCCGAGGACGTCCGCTTCTACCAGCACCACGGCGTCGACGTACGCGGGGTGGCGCGGGCCCTCACCGCCAACCGCGACGGCGGCACCCGGCAGGGCGCCTCCACGTTGACCATGCAGTACGTGCGTAACGCGTTGGCCAGCGATCCCCGGCTCTCCGAGGAACAGCGGGCGAAGGCGACCGAGATCACCGCGGGCCGCAAGATCCGGGAGATGCGGTACGCGCTGGCCCTGGAACGCGAGCTGAGCAAGGACGAGATCCTCAGCCGCTACCTGAACATCGCGTACTTCGGCGCCGGCGCGTACGGCATCGCCGCGGCCAGCAAGCGCTACTTCTCCACCACCCCGGCGAAGCTGACCCTGCCCCAGGCGGCGCTGCTGGCCGGGCTGGTCCGCTCGCCCGACAGCGACGACCCGATCAACGGAAACGCCGACGCCGCCCTGACCCGCCGGACGTACGTGCTGGACCGGATGGTGGAGACCGGGCAGATCAACCCCGTCGACCGCGACCGGGCCAGGGCCACGAAGCTGGACCTGCGGCCCAGCACCACGCCGAACGACTGCGCCGCCGTACCGGCCGAGCACAACGACTGGGGATTCTTCTGCGACTGGTTCACCCAGTGGTGGAACGCCCAGCCCGCCTTCGGGAAGTCGCTGGAGGAGCGGCAGCGGACGCTGCGCCGGGGCGGCTGGTCGATCGTCTCCTCGCTCGATCCCGACGTGCAGGCCAAGACCATCGAGCAGGTGCTGAGCATCTACGCCGTCACCAACCAGCGGGCCGCCCCGACCGCCGTGGTGCAGCCCGGCACCGGCCGGGTGCTGGCCATGGCGGTGAACCGCAACTACAGCGTCGCCGAGAACCCGGACGGGCAGGAGAACTACCCGAACACCGTCAACCAGCTCGTCGCCGGGGGCGGCGGGATCGTCGGCTACCAGGCCGGCTCGACCTTCAAGCTCTTCACCCTGCTGGCCGGGCTGGAGTCCGGGCTGCCGCTGGCCACCGAGTACGACGCCCCATCCGTGTTCGTCAGCAACTACGCGACCGGCGCGGGGCCGGCCAGCTGCGGCGGCCGGTGGTGCCCGTCCAACGCCAACCCGGACTGGATGGACGGCCCCCGGACCATGTGGAGCGCCTTCGGCCGGTCGGTGAACACCTACTTCGCCTGGCTGAGCCAGCAGGTGGGGGCGGACCGGGTGGTGGAGATGGCCGAGCGGCTGGGCATCGTGCTGCGCGCACCCGACGACGCCCGGCTGGCCCGCGAGGGGGCGCAGAGCTGGGGGCCGTTCACCCTGGGCGTCGTCGACACCACGCCACTCGACCTGGCCGGGGCGTACGCGACGGTGGCGGCCGAGGGGATCTGGTGCCGGCCCACTCCGGTGACCTCCATCGCCGACTCCTCCGGCCGGAAGGTCGCCGCCGGCGGCCCGGACTGCCGGCAGGTGCTCGACACCGACGTGGCCCGGGCGGCGGCGGACGCGTCCCGCTGCCCGGTCGGGGACCAGTCGATGTACCGGCGCTGTGACGGCGGCACCGCCGAGGAGCTCCAGCGCGCGGTCCGTCGCCCGCTGGGCGGCAAGACCGGCAGCTCGGACCGGAACGCGACGGAGACGGTGGTCGCCTTCACCCCGCAGCTCGCCATCGCCACCATCGCCGCGAACCCGGACGATCCCCGGGACGCCGTGGGTGGCGGCGTGCAGACCCGGCAGATCGCCGCCGTGGGCCAGGTGCTGTCGTACGCGCTGCGCGATCAGCCGGTACGGGACTTCGTCCCGCCCAGCCAGGCGGTCGCCTTCCAGCGCACCGGCCCCCGCACCGGCAACTGAGACCGGGTGCCGAGGCTTCGCAGGGCTACCGGTGGGCGGCTCCGTAGACTCCTTCGCTGTGGAGAACGTGAGGGAAGCCTTCTGGGGGCCGGACTTCCAGCAGCTCAGCGCCGTCGATCCGGAGATCGCCGGGGTGGTGCTGGGGGAGTTGGCGCGGCTGCGCGGCGGGTTGCAACTGATTGCCAGCGAGAACCTCACCTCCCCGGCCGTGTTGGCCGCGCTCGGCTCCACGCTGACCAACAAGTACGCCGAGGGCTACCCGGGCCGGCGGTACTACGGCGGCTGCGCCGAGGTGGACCGGGCCGAGGAGATCGGCATCGCCCGGGCGAAGGAACTGTTCGGCGCCGAGCACGCCAACCTCCAGCCGCACTCGGGCGCCAGCGCGAACCTGGCCGCGTACGCCGCGCTGGTACAGCCCGGGGACACCGTGCTGGCGATGGACCTGCCGCACGGCGGCCACCTCACCCACGGCAGCCGGGTGAACTTCTCCGGCAAGTGGTTCCACGCGGTCGGCTACCGGGTCCGCCCGGACACCGAGCTGATCGACTACGACGAGGTACGCGACCTGGCCCGGGCGCACCGGCCCAAGATGATCATCTGCGGTGCGACGGCGTACCCGCGGCTGATCGACTTCGCCCGGTTCCGGGAGATCGCCGACGAGGTCGATGCGTACCTGATGGTGGACGCGGCGCACTTCATCGGGCTGGTCGCCGGTGGGGCGATCCCGTCCCCGGTGCCGTACGCCGACGTGGTCTGCGCCACCACCCACAAGGTGCTGCGGGGCCCGCGCGGCGGCATGATCCTGTGCCGGGAGGCGCTGGCCGCCCGGATCGACAAGGCGGTCTTCCCGTTCACCCAGGGCGGCCCGCTGATGCACGCCGTCGCGGCCAAGGCGGTCGCGCTGCGCGAGGCGGCCCAACCCGAGTTCCGCGCGTACGCTGCCCAGGTGATCACCAACGCCCGCGCGCTCGCCGAGGGGCTGGCCGCCGAGGAGATGCGGCCCGTCTCCGGTGGCACCGACACCCACCTGGCCCTGATCGACCTGCGTGCGCTCGGGGTGACCGGGGCGGACGCGGAGGCGCGCTGTGACGCCGCGCGCATCACGCTCAACAAGAACGCGATCCCGTACGACCCGGAGAAGCCGATGGTCGCCTCCGGTTTGCGGGTGGGCACCCCGAGCGTCACCACCCAGGGCATGCGGGAGGGCGAGATGCGGCGGATCGCCACGCTGATCGCCCGGGCGGTCCGCACCGACCCGGCGGCCCCCGGGGGCGCCGACGAGCTGACCCGGATCGCCGCCGACGTGACCGAGCTGGTCACCGCCTTCCCGGCGTACCCCCGTGGCTGAGCCTGGGGCGCGCGCGGCGGAGGCGACCGCGGACCGTGGCTGGCGGCTGCGGCACCTGCCGGTGCTGCTGATCGCGTCGGTGGTGCTGGCCGCGGCGGCGGCGGTGGTCGGCGGGGTGAGCCGGGGCGCGGACGGCGCGCTCGGCGCGGCGCTCGGCGTCGCGGTCACCGCGCTCAGCTACACGCTCACCACGGTCGTGCTGGCCTGGGCCGACGCCCGCGACCCGCAGCTGGTGCTGCCCTTCGGGCTCGGCGTCTACGTCGCCAAGATGAGCCTGCTCGGGGCACTGATGGTGCTGGTCGCCTCGACGGGGTGGGCGGGGCTGATCCCGCTCTGCCTGGGCATCGCGGCGGGCGTGGTGGTCTGGACCGGGGTGCACATCTGGTGGCTGACCACCGTCCACGCCCGGCGCTCCGGTCGCTGACCGCCCCCGGGCATCGACGGGGCCGTCTCATCTTTCGGACGGCGCGCCGGTGTGTCCGCGATCGGTCATTCTCTCAGTGGCGGGAGGGGAGTACGGTGCCTCCAGAAGACTTCGCCCTCCCGTGTCCCACACAACCAGGTTGTGCGGGGGGTGAGGCACAGCCTCGTCTTCTCGACTGATATCGTTCGCCCCGTCATGGCCGATGACCAGAAACCCCCCAGCGCTGGCGGCCCGGGCGACGTTCCGTCCGGTGCCGGTCAGGGCTGGACCGCGCTCAGCTATCTGATCGCGGGCATGCTCGTGTGGGGGTTCATCGGCTGGCTGGTCGACCGTTGGCTTGATACCAGTGGCATCGCCACGGGCATCGGGATCGTGCTCGGCATGGCCGGGGGAATCGTCCTGGTCGTGCGCAAGCTCGGCACGCCTCAATAGGAAGGGACGCGGTGTTCGGACAGGCGAACGTCCTTGCACAGGGCGCGGCAAACTTTCCTCCCAGCGTGGAGGACTTCTACCTGCCCAGCATCCTGCCCTGGGGTGCGCACAACTCGTACTGGTTTACCAAGATCACGTTCATGGTCTGGCTGGCGGTCGGGATCCTGATCCTGTTCTTCCTGCTCAGCTACCGCAACCCGCAGCTCGTGCCGACCAAGAAGCAGTGGTTCGCCGAGTCGATCTACGGCTTCGTGCGGAACAACATCGCGGTCGACATGATCGGGCACCAGGGCGTCCGGTTCGCGCCGTACTTCACCACGCTCTTCTGTTTCGTCCTGCTGACGAACTTCTTCGCGATCGTTCCGTTCTTCCAGATCTCGCCGAACTCGCACATCGCCTTCCCGGCGTTCCTCGCGTTGATCAGCTATGTGCTCTTCAACTGGGTGGGCATCAAGCAGCACGGCTTCGGCAAGTACTTCAAGAACGCGCTGATCCCGCCCGCGCCGTGGTACATCCTGCCGCTGCTGATCCCGATCGAGGCGTTCTCGACGTTCCTGGTCCGGCCCTTCTCGCTGGCCGTCCGTCTGTTCGCCAACATGTTCGCCGGACACATGCTCCTGCTGGTCTTCACGCTCGGCGGCTTCGCGATGCTCAACGCCACCGCGTTGTTGAGCCCGGTCTCGGTGCTCTCCTGGGTGATGACCGTCGCGCTGACCTTCCTCGAGTTCCTGGTCATCTGTCTGCAGGCCTACGTCTTCACCGTGCTGACCGCCAGCTACGTGCAGGGCGCGCTCGCCGAAGAGCACTGATCCACTTCTCACCAACCGTTGTCGTCCCGCGTGACAGTCACGCGTGATAACCAGGAGGAACACACCAATGGACGTTCTCGCCGCGGTAACGGGCAGCACCGCCGCCATCGGCTACGGTCTGGCCGCCATCGGCCCGGGCATCGGCGTCGGCCTGGTCTTCTCGGCTTACATCCAGTCGACGGCCCGCCAGCCGGAGTCGTCCCGGATGACCCTGCCGTACGTCTGGATCGGCTTCGCCGTCATCGAGGCGCTGGCCCTGCTCGGCGTCGCCTTCGGCTTCGTCTGGGCCGGGAACGCCGCCTGATCCCGTCCCTCTGATCGGGAGGCCTTCCATGTACTTCCTCGCCGAGGCTGCTGAACACAACCCCATTCTGCCGATCTGGCAGGAGATCGTGGTCGGTAGCATCGCCTTCATCGTGCTCTGCTTCGTGCTGATGAAGTTCGTCTTCCCGCGTATGGAGCAGACGTTCCAGGCCCGGGTCGACGCGATCGAGGGCGGCATCAAGCGCGCCGAGGCCGCCCAGGCCGAGGCCAACCAGCTGCTCGAGCAGTACCGGGCACAGCTGGCCGAGGCTCGGACGGACGCCGCCAAGATCCGTGACGACGCCCGGGCCGACGCCGAGGGCATCCGCCAGGACATCCTCGCCAAGGCGAGGGAGGAATCCGACCGGATCATCGCGGCCGGCAAGGAGCAGCTCGTCGCCGAGCGGGCCACCATCGTCCGCGAGCTGCGGGCCGAGGTCGGCACCATCGCGGTCGACCTGGCCAGCAAGATCGTCGGCGAATCGCTCGCCGAGGAGGCGCGTCGCAAGGGCACCGTCGACCGGTTCCTGAGCGGTCTCGAGAGCACGGGGGCCCGCTGATGCAGGCCGCCAGCCGGGAGTCGTACAAGGTCGGGGCCGAGCGTCTCGACGCGTACGTCCGCGGCGCGGAGCCGTCGGCGGTGGCCGCCACCGCCGACGACATCCTCTCCGTCGCCGCTCTGCTGCGGCGCGAGCCGCGGCTGCGCCGGGCGCTGTCGGACCCGGCCCGCTCGGGTGAGGACCGCGCCGGGCTGCTCACGGGCATCCTGACCGGCAAGGTCGGCGGCGACGCGCTCGACCTGCTCACCTCGCTGGTCTCCGGCCGTTGGTCGGCACCGTCGGAACTGCTCGACGGCACCGAGCGGCTGGGTGTCGAGGCGCTCCTGGCGAGCGCCGACAAGGCCGGCGAGCTGGGCGAGGTCGAGGACGAGCTGTTCCGCTTCGGGCAGGTCGTCTCGGGCTCCGCGGACCTGTCCAACGCGCTCTCCGACCCGATGGCCCCGGCCGAGCGGCGGGCCACGCTGGCCGGTGAGCTGCTCGCCGGCAAGGCCCGACCGGTCACCGTCCGCCTCGTCGAGGCCGCGCTGGCCGGCTTCGGGGGACGCTCCTTCGTCGGAGCGCTCACCCGGCTGGTCGAGCTGGCCGCCGACCGGCGGGACCGCCAGGTCGCGTACGTGACCGTGGCGGCCCCGCTGAGTGACGAGGAGGAGCGACGCCTGGGTGCCCGCCTCTCCGCGATGTACGGTCGAGAGGTTTCCGTCAAGCAGACGGTCAACCCCGAGGTGCTCGGTGGGGTGAGCGTGCGGGTCGGCTCCGACCTGTACGACGGCACCGTCCTGCGCCGCCTCAACGAGACCCGTAACGCGCTCGCGAAGCGCTGACCAGCGCCTCCGTAGCCCTGATTCGACGCCATCGGACCGGTCGGTACTAGGTATCCCGGGCCCCTGATACTTGAAGGAAGCAGAGGATGGCCGAGCTGACCATCTCGACGGAGGAGATCCGTGGCGCCCTTGAGCGCTACGTCTCCTCCTACACGGCCGACGTCTCCCGCGAGGAGGTCGGCACCGTCGCCGACGCCGGCGACGGCATCGCCCACGTCGAGGGTCTGCCCTCGACCATGACCAACGAGCTCCTGGAGTTCGAGGACGGCACGCTCGGTGTGGCGCTGAACCTCGACGTCCGGGAGATCGGTGTCGTCGTCCTCGGTGACTTCGGCGGTATCGAGGAGGGGCAGCGCGTCAAGCGCACCGGCCGGGTGCTCTCGGTCCCGGTCGGCGACGCCTTCCTCGGCCGCGTGGTCAACGCGCTCGGCCAGCCGATCGACGGCCTCGGCGAGATCCCGAACGAGGGCTACCGCGAGCTGGAGCTCCAGGCTCCGAACGTGATGTCCCGCCAGTCGGTGTTCGAGCCGCTGCAGACCGGCCTCAAGGCCGTTGACGCCATGACCCCGATCGGCCGCGGCCAGCGCCAGCTGATCATCGGTGACCGGAAGACCGGCAAGACCACGGTCGCCCTGGACGCCATCCTCAACCAGCGGGAAAACTGGCGCTCCGGCGACCCGACGAAGCAGGTCCGCTGCATCTACGTCGCCGTCGGCCAGAAGGCCTCCACCATCGCCTCCATCAAGGGGACGCTGGAGGAGGCGGGCGCGATGGAATACACCACCATCGTCGCCTCCCCGGCCTCCGACCCGGCCGGCTTCAAGTACCTCGCCCCGTACACCGGCTCGTCCATCGGCCAGCACTGGATGTACGGCGGCAAGCACGTCCTGATCGTCTTCGACGACCTGAGCAAGCAGGCCGAGGCATACCGGGCCGTGTCGCTGCTGCTGCGCCGCCCGCCGGGCCGCGAGGCGTACCCGGGTGACGTCTTCTACCTGCACTCCCGGCTGCTGGAGCGCTGCGCCAAGCTCTCCGACGAGCTGGGCGGCGGCTCGATGACCGGTCTGCCGATCATCGAGACCAAGGCGAACGACATCTCGGCGTTCATCCCGACCAACGTCATCTCCATCACCGACGGCCAGATCTTCCTGGAGACCGACCTGTTCAACCAGGGCGTCCGGCCGGCCATCAACGTCGGCACCTCGGTCTCCCGGGTCGGTGGCGCCGCGCAGGTGAAGCCGATGCGGAAGGTCGCCGGTTCGCTCCGGCTCAACCTGGCCCAGTACCGCGAGCTGGAGGCGTTCGCCGCCTTCGCCTCCGACCTGGACAAGGCCTCCCGCGCCCAGCTGGATCGCGGTTCCCGCCTGGTCGAGCTGCTCAAGCAGTCGAACTACGCGCCGTACCCGGTGCAGGAGCAGGTCGTCTCGGTCTGGGCCGGCACCGAGGGCAAGCTGGACGACATCCCGGTCGGCGAGGTCCGCCGCTTCGAGTCGGAGTTCCTGCAGTACCTCCGGCACAAGCACGCGGGCATCCTGGCCGCGATCGCCGACAACAAGTGGGACGATGACATCATCGGCTCGCTCGACTCGGCCATCACCGAGTTCAAGCAGGTCTTCCTGGGCAAGGAGGACGAGGTGCGGATCAACGAGGCCCCGGCCAAGCCGCTGGAGGGCGAGGAGAACCGCGAGACGGTGACCCGCTTCCGCGACGGTGCGACCGACCGCCCGGCTGAGAGCTGACGATGGCCGCCCAGGTTCGCGTTCTTCGTCAACGGATCCGCTCGGCGAAGTCGATGAAGAAGATCACCAAGGCGATGGAGCTCGTCGCGACGAGCCGGATCGCCAAGGCCCAGGCCCGGGTGGAGGCGTCGCTGCCGTACGCCCAGGCCATCACGGGGGTGCTCACGGCGCTGGCCTCCAACGCGCGGATCGACCACCCGCTGCTCACCCCGCGTGAGCGGGTGCGGCGGGCGGGCGTCCTGCTGATCACCAGCGACCGTGGCCTGGCCGGTGGTTACAGCTCCAACGCCATCAAGACCGCGGAGTCGCTGATCGCGCGGCTGCGAGGCGAGGGCAAGGAGCCGGTGCTCTACGTCATCGGCCGCAAGGGCGTGACCTTCTACCGGTTCCGTAACCGGGACATCGAGGCGAGCTGGACCGGCTTCTCCGAGCAGCCGTCCTTCTCCGACGCTCGGGAGGTGGGCGAGACGCTGATCAAGGCGTTCACCGCCGGCGCGGACGACATGGACGGCGGGCCGGGCGCGGACGGCGTCCTCGGCATCGACGAGTTGCACATCGTCTACACCGAGTTCAAGTCTCTGATGACCCAGACGCCGGTGACCCGGATCATCGGTCCGATGCAGGTCGACGAGCGGCCGCGGTCGGAGGCCCCCCAGGGGCTGCTCCCGGCGTACGAGTTCGAGCCGGAGGCGGAGGCGCTGCTCGACGCGCTGCTGCCGAAGTACATCAACACGCGGATCTACGCGGCGTTGTTGGAGTCGGCGGCCAGCGAGTCGGCGGCCCGGCGGCGGGCGATGAAGAGCGCCACCGACAACGCCGAAGAGATGATCGACAAGTACACGCGTGAGATGAACTCGGCCCGCCAGGCCGGGATCACCCAGGAGATCAGTGAGATCGTCGGCGGCGCCAACGCGCTGGCCGCGTCGGGAAGTGAAGTGTGATGACTGCCCCAGTAGAGACCAAGACGGCCACCGGTCGCGTGGTCCGGGTCATCGGCCCGGTCGTCGACGCCGAGTTCCCGCGCGACGCCATGCCGGACCTGTTCAACGCCCTGCACGTCAACGTGACGCTCTCCGGCGGTGAGAAGACGCTGACCCTGGAGGTCGCCCAGCACCTGGGTGACAACCTGGTCCGCGCCATCTCGATGCAGCCGACCGACGGCCTGGTCCGTGGCGCCGAGGTCGAGGACACCGGCGCGCCGATCAGCGTTCCGGTGGGCGACGCGGTCAAGGGCCACGTGTTCAACGCGATCGGCGAGTGCCTCAACCTCACCGAGGGCGAGACGCTGAACCCGGACGACCACTGGCAGATCCACCGCAAGGCCCCGGCCTTCGCGGACCTGGAGCCGAAGACCGAGATGCTGGAGACCGGCATCAAGGTCATCGACCTGCTCGCTCCGTACGTCAAGGGCGGCAAGATCGGCCTGTTCGGCGGCGCCGGCGTGGGCAAGACGGTGCTCATCCAGGAGATGATCACCCGCGTGGCCCGGAACTTCGGTGGTACGTCGGTCTTCGCCGGCGTGGGTGAGCGCACCCGTGAGGGCAACGACCTCATCGCCGAGATGACCGAATCCGGCGTCATCGACAAGACCGCGCTGGTCTACGGCCAGATGGACGAGCCGCCGGGCACCCGGCTGCGCGTCGCCCTCTCCGCGCTGACCATGGCGGAGTACTTCCGCGACGTGCAGAAGCAGGAGGTGCTGCTCTTCATCGACAACATCTTCCGCTTCACCCAGGCCGGTTCCGAGGTCTCCACGCTGCTCGGCCGTATGCCGAGCGCCGTGGGTTACCAGCCGACCCTGGCCGACGAGATGGGCGAGCTCCAGGAGCGGATCACCTCCGTCCGGGGCCAGGCCATCACCTCGATGCAGGCGATCTACGTGCCCGCCGACGACTACACCGACCCGGCGCCGGCCACCACGTTCGCCCACCTGGACGCGACCACCAACCTGGAGCGGTCGATCTCCGACAAGGGCATCTACCCGGCCGTGGACCCGCTGGCGTCCTCGTCCCGGATCCTTGCCCCGGAGTTCGTCGGCCAGGAGCACTTCCAGGTCGCCAGCGAGGTGAAGCGGATCCTGCAGCGCTACAAGGACCTGCAGGACATCATCGCGATCCTCGGTATCGAGGAGCTCTCCGAGGAAGACAAGATCACCGTGCAGCGCGCGCGGCGGATCGAGCGCTTCCTGTCGCAGAACACCTACGCCGCCGAGCAGTTCACCGGCGTGCCGGGCTCGACGGTCCCGATCAAGGAGACCATCGAGGCGTTTAAGAAGATCAGCGAGGGCGAGTACGACCACTTCCCCGAGCAGGCCTTCTTCATGTGCGGTGGTCTGGAGGACCTGGAGCGCAAGGCGAAGGAGCTGATGGAGGGCTGAGACCCCCGTCACAATTGTGTGAAGGCCGCCCTGGCATCGTCGGGGCGGCCTTCGCCTGTCCAGGCCCGCTGTCACCAGCGGCCCGGTACGCGGGAGGACGGTTCCGCCGACCGCGCGGTACCGTTCGTGACACGACTTCACGTCAGGCTTTGGATTCCTTGCAACGAAACGGTTCCGTGCGCCCGTCTGCCAGTCGTGGGCGTGACGATTGGAGATGCTCGTGGGTAAGGCCGGCGGGAGCCGCGGCAAGCGGTCCATCTGGTGGGGTGTGCCGAGATGGGCCAAGGCGTGCACCATTCTCGGCGTGGTCCTCATGATGCTCAGCGGCAGTGTGTTGGTGGGCTACCAGGCCCTGGTGGCCCGCTACGAGGGCGCGATCGGTAAGGGGGACCTCTTCGGCGACGAGGCGGCCGGCGCGGTCGAGAAGAAGAGCGACATCAAGGGCCCCCTCAACATCCTCATGGTCGGCATCGACCCCCGCAAGCCGGAGGCGCGGCCGCTGTCCGACTCGATCATGGTGCTGCACGTGCCGGCCGGCCTGGACCGGGCGTACCTCTTCTCGCTGCCGCGCGACCTACGGGTCGACATTCCGAAGTTCCCGAAGGCGAACTACCCGGGCGGCAACGACCGGCTGAATGCCGCCATGTCGCACGGCAGCGTGGTGCCCGGGCAGAACCCGGACGCCGCGCAGGGCTTCGAACTGCTCGCCAAGACCGTCCAGAAGGTCACCGGGATCAAACGCTTCGACGCCGGCGCGATCATCAACTTCAACGGCTTCCAGAAGATCGTCGACGCGATGGGCGGCGTCGACATGTACATCGAGCGGGAGGTGCGGTCGGAGCACCGCCAGCCCGACGGCAAGATGCGCCAGCTGAAGCCGGGCGGTGGCGGCTACCTCGGCCCGCAGGCCAAGTACGAGAAGGGCAACGCCCACCTCAAGGGCTGGCAGGCGCTGGACTACGTACGCCAGCGCTATCCGAAGAACGGCGTGCCGGACTCCGACTACGGCCGGCAGCGGCACCAGCAGCAGTTCGTCAAGGCGATGGTGAGCCAGGCGTTCAGCGCCGACGTGGTGACCAATCCGCTCAAGCTGGACCGGGTGCTCCGCGCGGCCGGCGAGTCGCTCATCTTCAACGGTCGCGGCAACAGCGTGATCGACTTCGGGTTGGCCCTGAAGAACATCCGGCCCGACGCCATCGAGACGATCAAACTGCCGGGTGGGCCTGTCACCAGCAGCTCGGGGAAGTATCAGGGCGAGCAGCTGCTGTCGGGGGCCGACGACTTCTTCGCGGCGCTGCGCGACGAACAGCTCGACGCGTTCCTGCTGGAGCATCCCGACTTCAAGCAGAAGACCCGCTAGCCTGAGCGCCAGCGCACCCGCGCGGGTGCCGAGGCCGGTGACGTGTCGCAGGTCTCGGCACCCGCGTTGGGTGGCGCTCGGGCCCGCGACTAGACTTTCGGCAATCCGCCGCCGCAGCAAGGAGACAGCGTGGCACAGCAGCTTCACGTCGAGCTCGTAGCCGTCGAGGAGAAGGTCTGGTCCGGCGAGGCCGAGATGGTCGTCGCCCGGACGACCGAGGGTGAGCTGGGTGTGCTGCCGGGGCACGCGCCTGTGCTGGGCCAGCTCGCCGAGCCCAGCCAGATCCGCATCAAGCAGCCCGGCGGCCAGCAGCTCGCGTACGACATCGCCGGCGGCTTCCTGTCGGTGACCGGTGAGGGCGTCACCGTCCTCGCCGAGAGCGCCTCCCCGGCCACCCCGGCGCGCTGAGCCGACCCGCCGATGGAGATCGTGGAAGGGATCGGAATCGGCGTCGCGGTCGTGTTCGCCGCGCTCGTGATCCTCTTCGTCCGGCGGGCCCTGTTCACCCGTAGCGGAGGCATCATCCGCCTCAGCGTCCGCGTTTCCACGATCCTCGACGGCCGAGGCTGGTCGCCCGGCTTCGGCCGCTTCGTCGGCGACGAGCTCCGCTGGTACCGCATGTTCAGCTTCGCCCTGCGGCCCAAGCGGGTGCTCTCCCGCAAGGGGCTTGCCGTGGAGCGCCGCCGGCTGCCCGAGGGGCAGGAACGGTTCTCCATGCCGGCCGACTGGATCATCCTGCGCTGTACCAGTCACCACGCGCCGGTGGAGATCGCCATGGCACGATCCACGGTCACCGGCTTCCTCTCCTGGCTCGAGGCCGCCCCGCCCGGGGCGGCCTCGCCGCGTCTGGCCTCCCAGGACTGGCCCGCCGCCTAGCTTCCGGCTGCGTGACCGGTCCGGTGCCACCCGGCCCCGTCGTCCACCGTGCCGAGGCTGCGGTATCGGCCGTAGCCCGCCGGATGGGCGCGGCGGCACCCCCTGCTCCCGCATCATGCGGCGCCTTCCGCCCGCCACCCATGTCTCGTGTACGCCATCGCGCCGGGTTTCGTTCGCCTAGGTCGCACCCCTGGCACCGCCGGGTATTGCCGGCTCGGTCCGTTTCCGTGTCCGCCTGCCCGTCCGGCCTCTGCGGGGCCGTGGTCGACTCCGTGTGGGGGATGTGGCGGTGCCGGCGGGTGCCGGATGTCGGGCTTCTGAGCCCGTCCGCCTCCACTAGGTCTTGATCGACTCCGTGTGCGGCATGTGGTGGTCTCGGCGGGGCCGGTGACCACCGTTTGCGGCACCTGGAGTGGATCACGGAGCTTTCAGGATCACTCGGCGCCTGTTTTGCGCCGGACGTCCGGTTCGGGGGTGTGGGGTGGCGTCCCCTCGGACGGAATGGCCGCGCGTCGGGGGTTGTTGAACCCGGGTGCACGGCCGAGGAAGACCCTGACCCTGGAGGCGGCCCGCTTCGGGCGGTCCGCTTCGGCGGGGCTCGACTGCCATGTCGCCCTGCTTGGACGGTCTGTGCCCCCGTTTGGGTGGGTCGCCCTGGTTTGGGTGGGCGGTCGCCCCGCGTGGGCGGGTTGTACCGGCCCATGATCGTCCCGCTGTCGGCGGGCGCCCCGGTCCCGGGTCCCCGGGCCCCGGGCCCCGGGAATGATGCCGGGTGGTCGGTCGTTGTACATGGTCCCGGCGCCGCGAAGAGGCGATCCCCTCGCCCCGTGAGCGTTCCGGTCGATGACTTTCCCCCCCCCTTGCTTTGAGCGCCTGACGGTGCTTGCGCACACGGAATTGCCGTCTCCCCTCTTGTCGGCGGGTGTGCGCCAACCCCCGAATGGAGCTTTGTCATGAACACGATGCTGCGTAAGAGCGTTCTTGGTGTTGCTGGTCTGGCTTTCACCGGTGGTGTGTTCGCTGGTCCGATCGCGGCTCACGCGGCTGAGCCGGTGCACGCCAACCCGGCCGTCGTGCAGGCCGACAAGCCGGACAGCGGCAAGCTGATTCCGCATGGTGTGCAGGGCGCGCAGTCGAGGATCGGTCTGAACGACGAGCAGACCGGCAACGTGAAGGCGATCATCGCGGCGACGAAGAAGGCCGGGATGCCGGAGCGGGCTGCGGTGGTGTCGATCGCGACGAGTCTGCAGGAGTCGAAGCTGGAGAACCTGGGCCACCTCGGCGACAAGAATGACCATGACTCGCTGGGTCTGTTCCAGCAGCGTCCGTCCAGTGGTTGGGGTTCGCCGGAGCAGATCACCGATCCGGAGTACTCGACGATGGCGTTCCTGAAGGGTCTGAAGCAGGTTGACGGGTGGCAGGACATGCCGCTGACCAAGGCCGCCCAGACGGTGCAGGTGTCGGCGTACCCGGATGCCTACGCCCAGTGGGAGCAGCAGGCCGCCGACCTGGTCGCCCAGCACTGGAACAGCTGACAACCACAGAACACGAACACATGAACATCGCTGGCCGGCACCCCGCAACCCGGGGTGCCGGCCAGCGGCGTTTGGACGGCGCGTCCAAGAGCCGAACCGAGCGGTCTCAGGGGCTGGGGTGGAGCCGGCGGCGGCAGTGGTAGACCAGGGCCGGTGGCAGGTTGGTCCAGACGGTCCGGCCGACGGTCACCTCGTCGAAGGCGCCGGCCAGCAGCCGGTGGAAGCGTCGCGCCGGGCGGGTCGGCAGCGCGTGCCGGTACGCGAACGTGGTGAAGACCCCACCCGTGCCCAGCGCTCCGACCACGGCGTCGAGGATGGCCTGCTGCCGCCCGGCCGGAAAGGCGGCCCAGGGCAGCCCGCTGACGACCACGTCGGCCGGTGCCAGTCGGCGTTCTCCCAGTAGTTCTCCGAGGGCGGCGGCGTCGGCGCGTACCACCTCGACGGTGGGGTGCCGGCGGGCCAGACCGGCGGCGAACGCCGGGTTGAGTTCGACCGCCAGGTGGTGACCGCGGCCGGCCAGTCGCTGCTGGATCGCCCGGGTGAAGGCTCCGGTCCCTGGGCCCAGCTCTACCACCAGGGGATGCCCGACCCGTGGCACGGCCGCCGTGATGTCCCGGGCCAGCGCTGACCCGCTGGGCAGCACCGCGCCGGTGGCGATCGGGTGCCGGACGAACTGGACGAGGAAGGCCGGTGCGTCGCTGATCATGCCGATCGACGCTAGGTGCGGGACAGCGGTGCGGCCCTCGTGCCGGTGGTCCGCGTACCGGCCATCTGGAGGAGGCGCGGCGGCCGATGGGAGGGCCGGCGCAGGCGGTGTACGTCCGTATGGTTGGCCAGGTGACGGGTGGGTGGTGGCGTGGCTGGTGGCGCGAGCTGTTGCTCGGGCTGACCACGGCCGCCCTGGGCCTGGCCAGTACCCGGGTCGAGTCGGCCGGGAAGGAGTGGGCGTGGGTCTTCCCGGTCCTTGCCGGGCTCACTCTGGTGGCCGTACGCCGGTGGCCCTGGCCGGCGCTGCTCGCGGAGTCGGCGCTGCTGCTCGTCGCGGGGGCGGTGACGCCGGCCGGAACGAACACCCCGCAGCTCGCCGCGGCGGTCGCGTTGGGCTACGTCGCGTACCTGTGCGGCCGGGCCTCGACGGCGGCGGCGTACGTCCTCTTCCTCGGGGTGACGCTGGTTGACATCCTGCACCACACCGGTGCCGAGGTGCTCTCCGGCGGCACCGGGTTGGTCCGCCTGATCATGCTGGCCGCGGTCGTCGCCGCGCCGGTGGCGTTCGGCCGGTACCTGCGCGGGGTGCGGCTCGCCGCGGCGGCGGCCGAGGAACGCGCCCGGGAGGTGGAGGAGCGCCGGGCGGCCGAGACCCGGGCGGCCCGGCTCACCGAGCGGGCCGCCATCGCGCGGGACCTGCACGACATCGTGGCCCACCACATTGCGGCGATCGCCCTGCGCGCCGGCGCAGCCCGGTACGCGGTGCAGCACACCGGCCGGACCGACGAGGCGGTGTCGGCCCTGAGCGAGCTGCGCGACACCGCCGGGCAGGTGCTCGACGAACTGCGGGAGCTGCTGGAGGTGCTGCGGGACCCGGAGGCGGTCGAGCCGGTCGAGCCGCAGGTGGAGCCGGAGCAGGTGATCCGGGACGCCACCCGGCGGGTCCGCGAGGCGGGCGTGGCGGTCCAGGTGACGGTGCCGCCGGCGCTGGCCGGGGTGCCGCTGGTGGTGGGTACGACGGCCGCCCGGGTGGTGCGGGAGGCGCTGACCAACACCCTCAAGCATGCCGGACCGGGGGCGATCGCCTCGGTGGACGTCCGGGTGGTCGGCGGTGCGCTGCTGCTGGAGGTGCTCGACAGCGGGCCGGTGCGGCCGCGTTCCGCGCTGCCGGCGTCCGGGTATGGATTGAACGGGATGCGGGAGCGGGTCGGCCTGCTCGGTGGCACGCTCACCGCTGCGGCCACGGACGGCGGTGGCTGGCGGGTGCGGGCCCGCCTGCCGATCAGGGAGAACGCGTGATCAGGGTGCTCGTGGTCGACGACCAGACCCTCGTCCGGGCCGGGGTCGGCCTGCTGCTGCGGACGGCGGGCGGCTTCGAGGTGGTGGGCGAGGCGGGGGACGGCCACGACGCCGTACGCCTCGTCGAGCGGTTGCGGCCGGACGTGATTCTCATGGACCTGCGGATGCCCCGGATGGACGGCATCGAGGCGACCCGACGGATCCTGGACCGGCAGCCGTCCGCTCGGGTGCTGGTGTTGACCACCTTCGCCGACGACGCCAACGTGTACGGCGCGCTCCGCGCGGGCGCGATCGGCTACCTGGTGAAGGACGGCGCTCCGGAGGAGTTGGTGGACGCGGTACGCCGGGCGGCGCGGGGCGAGGCGTTGCTGGCCCCGCCGGTGCTGGCCAGCGTCCTGCACCGGGCGCTCGCGGCACACGACCGGGAGCGGCGGCCCCGCCCGGACGGGCACGGGGCGGGCCTGCGGCTGCTCAGCGCGCGGGAGCGGGAGGTGCTGGCCCTGGTCGGCGCCGGGCTGTCGAACGCGGAGATCGGCGCCCGACTGCACCTGGGGATCACCACCGTTAAGACACACGTGTCGGCCGCGATGGAGAAGCTGGAGCTACGTAACCGGGTGCAGGCGGCGGTGCTGGCGCACCGGCTGGGCCTGGTCGACGACGACTTCAACCCCGTGCCGGGCGCGGGGCAGCCTTAGGGGAGGGGCCGGCCAGTTGGAGGACCCGGCCCGGCCCGCGGAAGGACGGCGCGGCGGCTTCGCCCCGGCAGGCTGGTTGACGTGGCTCTCCTGGATTCCCTGCTGGACCGGCTCGACACCCTGCCGCCGGGTCAGGTCCTGCTGGCCGCCGCGGCCGTGCTCGCCGCCGAGGTGGGGCTGCTGATCGGCCTGGTGCTGCCGGCCGCCACCACGATGCTGACGGTCGGCCTGCTGGCCCGGGCCGGTCGCCTCGACCTGGGTGTCGCGTTGTCCGTCACCACGCTCGCGGCGTTCGCCGGGGACCAGGTCGGCTACCTGGAGGGACGGCTGCTCGGGTCCCGGCTGCGCCGTGGTCGGCTGGGCCGCTGGGTGGGGGAGGGCCGGTGGCGACGGGCCGAGACCCTGGTCGCGTCCCGGGGCGGGTCGGCCGTGCTGCTCGGCCGCTGGACCGCCTTCGTCCGCACCCTGGTGCCCCGGGTGGCCGGGGCGGCCGGGTTGCCGTACCGGCGGTTCGTGCTCTTCGACGCGCTGGCGGTGGCGGTCTGGGTGCCGGGGACGGTGCTGCTCGGCTGGGCGGTCGGCGCGGTGCCGACCGCGTTGCCGGCCGCCGCGGGGGTGCTGGTCGTCGCGGCGGTCGCCGTCGCGGTCGGCGGCCACCGGTTCCGGGTACGCCGGTACGCGCGGACCTGTGCCGGACCGGTCCGGGGCCGCCGACGGTTGACCGGTTGGCGGGTCGGCTCCCGCCGGCCGGGTGCCGGCCGCAGCGCCCCGGCCCGTCGGGGTGCACCGGACCGATCCTGAGCGCCGGGGATCCGTGGCGGGGCGTGGCCGTCAGTCGAGCGCGGCGACCAGCTCCACCTCGTACCCCTGGCCGTCGGCGAGGTAGGCGGCGTAGGTGCCGGGGCCGCCGGCGTGCGGGTGGCGGTCCGGGAAGAGTAGTTCCCAGCCGTGCTCCGGGGCGGCCGCGACCAGCCGGTCCACGGCGGCCGGCGGGCCGGCGTGGAAGGCCAGATGGTTGAGGCCCGGCGCGAGCCGGTCGTGCACCCGACCGCTCAACGCCGGGGATTCCTCGATCACCAGGTACGTGGAGCCGAGCCGCCAGGACCGGCCGGCCGGCCAGTCCTGGTACGGCGTCCAGCCCAACTCGCCGAGAAGCCAGCCCCAACCGGCATTGGCGGCGGCGAGATCGGGTACCCAGACCTCGACGTGGTGCAGGCCGCCGACGGTCAGCGCTTCCCGCCCGGCACCCATAGCACATCTCCGTTCGGATTTGCCGTTCTTGCCAGGATAAAGAGCAGATCCGAGAGCCGGTTGAGATACTTTGCCGGGAGGGGGCTGGTCCGCTCCGGGTCGTGGGCGATCAGGGCCCACGCCGCACGCTCGGCGCGTCGGGCGGTCGTCCGTGCCACGTGCAGCAGCGCCGCGCCCGCGGTGCCGCCGGGGAGGATGAAGGAGTCGAGCTTGCCCAGGCGCCCGTTGTACTCGTCGCACCAGCCTTCGAGGCGCTCCACGTACTCCTCGGTGACCCGTAGCGGCGGGTACGCCGGGTTCGGCTCGACCGGGGTTGCCAGGTCCGCGCCGACGTCGAACATGTCGTTCTGGATCGACTCCAGCACCGCCCGGAGTTCGTCGTCGAGCTGCCCGAGGGCGAGCGCGACGCCGATCGCCGCGTTGCACTCGTCGACGTCCGCGTACGCGGCGATCCGCGGATCGGTCTTCGGCACCTGCTCGTTGTTGCTCAGCCTGGTCATGCCGGCGTCGCCGGCCTTGGTGTAGATGCGCGTGAGGTGGACGGCCATGACGCACAGCCTACGGATACCGGATCTGACCATCCCGGCGCGACCGGGCCGGAGCGGCTGGACAGCCGGCGTCGGGCCGGGCGACGCCGGGGACCCGGCGGTCAGCGACGTCGACGTCATCCGGGTGCACGGTGAGGCCCGGCTGGCCGGCAGTGTGCACGTCGTCGGGGCGAAGAACTCCGCACTCAAGCTGATGGCTGCCGCCCTGCTCGCCCCGGGGCGCAGCGTGATCACCAACGTCCCCCGGATCACCGACATCGCCATCATGGGGGAGGTGCTGCGCCGGCTCGGCTGCGGCGTACGGTTCGCCGCCGACGACCCGGTCGACCCGATGGTGGCCCGGGGCGGGGTGGAGCGCTCCCGGTCGGTCGTCATCGACGTACCGGAACGGCCCGGCGCGGAGGCCGACTACGACCTGGTCCGCCGGTTGCGGGCGTCGATCTGCGTGCTCGGCCCGCTGCTGGCCCGCCGGGGGTACGTGCGGGTGGCCCACCCCGGCGGGGACGCCATCGGCTCGCGCGGCCTGGACATGCACATCTCCGGGCTGACCAGGATGGGTGCGAACATCTCCGGTGAGCACGGTTTCGTCATCGCCGAGGCCCCCGACGGGCTGCACGGCGCGGACATCGTGCTGGACTTCCCGAGCGTCGGCGCCACGGAGAACCTGGTGATGGCGGCGGTGCTGGCCCAAGGCGTCACCACGATCGACAACGCCGCCCGGGAGCCGGAGATCGTCGACATCTGCTCGATGCTGATCCGGATGGGGGCCCGGATCGAGGGGGAGGGCACCTCCACCCTGCACATCGTCGGGGTGCCCGAGCTGCATCCGGTCCGGCACGCCACGGTCGGCGACCGGATCGTCGCCGGCACCTGGGCGTTCGCCGCCGCGATGACCCGCGGGGACGTCACCGTGACCGGGATCGACCCGGCGTTCCTGGAGGTCGCGCTGGACAAACTGATCTCGGCCGGCGGCCTGGTGGAGACCCGGGAGGATGCCTTCCGGGTACGCGTCGACGACCGCCCGAAGGCGGTCGACGTGGTGACCCTGCCGTTTCCGGGCTTCGCCACCGACCTGCTGCCGATGGCGATCGGGCTGGCCGCGGTGAGCGACGGCGCGTCCCTGATCACCGAGAACATCTTCGACGGCCGGTTCATGTTCGCCAACGAGATGATGCGGCTCGGCGCGGACATCCGGACCGACGGCCACCACGCCCTGGTCTGCGGCCGGGACCGGCTCTCGGGCGCCCCGGTACGCGCGACCGACATCCGGGCCGGTGCCGGCCTGATCATCGCCGGGCTCTGCGCCGACGGGGTGACCGAGGTCTCCCATGTGCACCACGTCGACCGTGGCTACCCGGACTTCGTCGCCGACCTGCGGGCGCTCGGCGTGGAGGTGGAACGCGGCACCGCGCCCGAGGAGCCGGATCTCGCCATCTGAGTGCGCCCGGCGCGGCCGCCCCGCGAGACACCCTTAGTGCTCGTTCAGGCTCGCCGACTAGGGTGCTGGCAGACACTCAATCAGGCGAGGGAGAAGCAGATGGCGGGTCGACTCGCGGTCGTCGGTGCCGGGCTGATGGGCTCGGGCATCGCCCAGGTCGCGGCGCAGGCGGGCTGGCAGGTGACGCTGCGGGACCTGGACGACGCGGCCACCAGGCGGGGCGTCGACGGCATTCGGAAGTCGCTGGAGAAGTTCGCCGAGAAGGGCAGGATCGAGGCGTCCGAGGTCGAGGCGACCCTGGCCCGGATCACCCCGACCACCGACCTGGAGGCGGCGGCCGACGCGGACGTCGTGGTCGAGGCGGTCTTCGAGAAGATCGAGATCAAGCACGAGGTGTTCCGCGCGCTGGACAAGATCTGCAAGGCCGACGCGGTGCTGGCCACCAACACCTCGGCCATCCCGGTCACCCAGATCGCCACCGCCACCGAGCGCCCCGAGTCGGTCGTCGGCACCCACTTCTTCTCGCCGGTGCCGATGATGAAGCTCTGCGAGCTGGTCCGGGGTTACAAGACCAGTGACGAGACGCTGGCCAGGGCGAAGGCGTTCGCCGAGGAGGTCGGCAAGACCGTGGTCGTGGTCAACCGGGACATCGCCGGCTTCGTCACCACCCGGCTGATCTGCGCGCTGGCCATGGAGGCGGTCCGGCTGGTCGAGTCGGGCGTCATGTCGGCCGAGGACCTGGACACCGCGTGCAAGCTCGGCTTCGGGCACGCCATGGGCCCGCTGGCCACCGTCGACCTGACCGGCGTGGACGTGCTGCTCAACGCCACGAAGAACATCTACACCGACACCGCGGACGAGAAGTTCTTCCCGCCGGAGCTGCTCCAGCGCATGGCGACCGCGGGCGACCTGGGCCGCAAGACCGGCCAGGGCTTCTACGCGTACTGAGCGTGTTAATAGGGGCCCCCTGCTATGCGCCAGGCGTTAACAGGGGGCCCCTCCTTGCACCTCAGCCGTCGCGCTTGGTGGTCCAGCGGAAGGTGGTCAGGCAGAGGGCCAGGCCGATCACGCACCAGATCGCCAGCACCAGGGCGACCCGGCCCAGCTCGAACGAGCCGGCCGGCTCCTGACCGGCGAAGCTCTCCGGCAGGAAGACCGAACGCAGCCCCTGGCACATCCACTTCAGCGGGAAGATCGCCGCCACCTGTTGCATCCAGTTGGGCAGCTCGGTGAAGACGAAGAACACCCCGGAGATGAACTGGAGGACCAGGGCGACCGGGGTGACCACGGCCGAGCCGCTGCGGGCGGTCCGGGCCAGCGAGGAGATGGCGATCCCGCCGAGGGTGCACGCGGTGACGCCGAGCGTGGCGACCCAGCCGAAGGTGAACCACTTCGCGGCGGTGTCGGGCAGCTTCAGGTCGAACAGCAGCACGGCGACGAGCAGCAGCAGGGCGGTCTCGGCGACGCCGATCGCCACCACCATGATCACCTTGCCGGCGAACCACACCCATTTCGGCATCGGGGTGCCCCGGTAGCGCTTGAGTACGCCCCGGTCCCGCTCGATCGGGATCCAGATGCCGAGGTTCTGGAAGCTCACCGTCATCAGGCCGCTGGCGATCATGCCGGTGATGAAGTACTGGGTGAACTTCACCCCGCCACCGATCTCGCCGTGGAAGATCGAGGCGAAGATCAGGATCATGATGATCGGGAAGCCCATCGTGAACACGACGGACTCCCGGCTGCGCAGAAACTGGGTGATCTCCATCCGGCCCTGCCGCAGCGCGAGCGCGCCCGGCCCGAGCCGCCGGGCCGCGGGAGCGGCGACCGGGGCCGCCGGCTTCGTGGTGGTCGTCATCGGTGTCCGATCATCTTCAGGTAGACGTCTTCCAGGGTCGGCCGGGTCACCGTGAGGCCCGGGACCTCACCGCCGAAGCGCGCGGCCAGCTCCGCCACCAGCGCCGTCGGCGTCGCGCTCGCCGTGCTCTCCAACATCCCGTCCGGGGTACGCCAGGAGACCGTCGCCAGCGCCTCCTGCCGGTTGCCCAGCCGGTTGGGCGGGGCCACCTCGACCACCCGCCCGGCGGCGATCACGCCGACCCGGTCGGCGAGCGCCTCGGCCTCGTCGAGGTAGTGCGTGGTCAGCACGATGGTGGTGCCGGCCGCGGCCAGGTCCCGGATCAGTTCCCAGAACTCCCGCCGCGCCTCCGGGTCGAAACCGGTGGTCGGCTCGTCGAGGAAGAGCAGTTCGGGGCGGCCGACGATGCCCAGCGCCACGTCGAGGCGGCGCTTCTGCCCACCGGAGAGGGTGTGCGTACGGGCCTTGGCCTTGGCGGCCAGCCCGACCCGTTCGATCACCTTGTCCGGGTCGTCGGCGGCCGGGTAGAAGCCGGCGAAGTGCCGGACCACCTCGGCGACGGTCAGTTCGTCGAACTCCCCGGTGCCCTGCAACACGATGCCCACCCGGGAGCGCCAGGCGGGGTCCGGGCGGGCCGGGTCGCTGCCGAGTACGCGTACCTCGCCGGCGTCGCGCTGCCGGTAGCCCTCCAGGATCTCCACGGTGGTGGTCTTGCCCGCGCCGTTCGGGCCGAGCAGGGCGAACACCTCGCCCCGGTGGACGTCGAGGTCCACGCCCGCCACCGCGACGTTGTCGCCGTACGCCTTGCGCAGTCCCCGTGCGGAGATCGCCAGCTCGTCATCCATGACGTCCAGTGTGCGACGTCGCCGGCCGGGTCCGTGGGCCAGGGTGTGGTAGCTATCCGACATGTCGCGTCGCTCGTACCCGGGGATCCCGTACATGGACGTGTGTGGTTTTCCACACCGCGCTCTACTGAACGGTAACTTAGACTCCCGTCATGGACGAGAAGGTTCTCGCGGGGCGGTTGCCGGAGCGCGACCGGCCCTGGGTGATGCGCACCTACGCCGGGCACTCCTCCGCCTCGGCCACCAACGCGCTCTTCCGCCGCAACCTGGCGAAGGGGCAGACCGGTCTCTCCGTCGCCTTCGACCTGCCCACCCAGACCGGGTACGACCCGGACCACGAGCTGGCCGCCGGCGAGGTGGGCCGGGTGGGCGTGCCGGTGGCGCACCTCGGCGACATGCGGGCCCTCTTCGACGGCCTACCGCTGGCCGAGATGAACACGTCCATGACCATCAACGCGCCGGCCATGTGGCTGCTCGGCCTCTACGCCACGGTCGCCACCGAGCAGGGCGCGGAGCTGACCCGCTGCGCCGGCACCACCCAGAACGACATCATCAAGGAGTACCTGTCCCGGGGAACCCACATCTTCCCGCCGGCCGCGTCGCTGCGGCTGACCGCGGACGTCATCGCGTACACACTGCGCGAGATGCCGAGATGGAACCCGGTCAACATCTGCTCGTACCACCTCCAGGAGGCGGGCGCGACGCCGGTGCAGGAGGTCGGCTTCGCCCTGGCCACCGCGGTCGCCGTCCTCGACGCCGTACGCGACTGCGGCCAGGTGCCGGCCGAGCGGATGGGCGACGTGGTCCAACGCGTCTCCTTCTTCGTCAACGCCGGGGTGCGCTTCGTCGAGGAGATCGCCAAGATGCGCGCCTTCGGCGCGCTGTGGGACGAGATCACCCGCGACCGGTACGGCGTCGAGAGCCCGAAGCAGCGCCGCTTCCGGTACGGCGTGCAGGTCAACTCGCTCGGCCTCACCGAGGCCCAGCCGGAGAACAATGTCCAGCGCATCGTGCTGGAGATGCTCGGCGTCACCCTCTCCCGGGACGCCCGGGCCCGCGCGGTGCAACTCCCCGCCTGGAACGAGGCGCTCGGCCTGCCCCGCCCCTGGGACCAGCAGTGGTCGCTGCGGATGCAGCAGGTGCTGGCGTACGAGTCGGACCTGCTGGAACATCCGGACCTGTTCGAGGGCTCGCACGTGATGACCGCGCTGGTCGACAATATCGTCGCCGGCGCCCGCGTCGAGCTGGCGAAGGTGCTGGAGATGGGCGGCGTGGTGGCCGCCGTGGAGACCGGCTACCTGAAGAGCGCCCTGGTGGCCTCGCTCGCCGACCGTCGCCGCCGGATGGAGGCCGGCATTGACGTGGTGGTGGGCGTCAACCGGTTCACCGAGACCGAGCCGTCGCCGCTGACCGCGGCCGGTGCCGAGGCGATCGAGCAGGTCGACCCGGCCGTCGAGGCAGCCGCCGCAGCCGCCGTACGCGAGTGGCGGGCCGGTCGGGACGCGGCGGCGGTGGACGCGGCACTGGACCGGCTGCGCGCGGACGCCGCGACCACGACGAACCTGATGGCCGCGACCCTGGCCTGCGTACGGGCCGGGGTGACCACCGGCGAGTGGGCGGGCGCCCTGCGCCAGGTCTTCGGCGAGTACCGGGCCCCAACCGGCCTGGCGGGTGCGGCCGGGGCCGGTGGCGACGCGGGGCTCGCGGCGGTCCGCGAGCGGGTCGCCGCCACCGCCCGCGAGCTGGGCAGCGGCCGGCTGCGGCTGCTGGTCGGCAAGCCCGGCCTGGACGGGCACTCCAACGGCGCCGAGCAGATCGCGGTACGCGCCCGCGACGCCGGCTTCGAGGTG
This sequence comes from Micromonospora eburnea, assembly GCF_900090225.1. NCBI lineage: Bacteria > Bacillati > Actinomycetota > Actinomycetes > Micromonosporales > Micromonosporaceae > Micromonospora > Micromonospora eburnea. The sequence continues at coordinate 6,037,894 of NZ_FMHY01000002.1, read as the reverse complement.
GTCTACCAGGGAATCCGGCTGACCGCCGGGCAGATCGTGGCCGCCGCCGTCGAGGAGGACGTCGACCTGGTCGGCCTCTCGGTGCTCTCCGGCTCGCACCTGGCCGCCGTACCGGCCGTACTCGACGGGTTGCGCGCCGCCGGGCGGGGCGACCTGCCCGTGGTGGTCGGCGGCATCATCCCGGCCGGCGACGCCGAGGCCCTGCGCGTGGCCGGCGTGGCCCGCGTTTTCACCCCGAAGGACTTCGCGCTGACCGGCATCATCGACGAGCTGGTCACCGTAATCCGCGAATCCAACAGCCTGAGCTGAAAGGAAGGGCCCCTTATTAACGCCTGGCGTTGTACAGGGGCCCCTTTTAACGCCTGCGCGTGGGTCAGCGGCTCTGGTACGTCATGCAGTCGGCCAACTCCGTCACCCGGCCGACCGTGATCGCCGGGGCGTGGCACTCCAGGTCCGAGTTGTGCCGGCAGTCGGAGCGCTGACAGGCCCCCACCTGCGCGACCAGTTGCTCGCTTCCGCCACGTACCGGCATCTCGACGAATGTGTGGCAGCGGGCGTGATCACTGCTGCCGACCGTGATGGCGAAGGCGTGGCAGTCGTTGGTGCGGTTGTAGGCGCAGGAGGCGACGGTGCACTCCTGGACTCGGGGCATTTCCACCGCTGATGTCACCGATGTCTCCTTCGTCCGGCCTTATCCATGATTCTAGGAGTCTGAACAGTTTCTCGCTCTCGATTCGGCGTGCGCCACCTGCCGGACCGCCGCCATGGTCGACTCCGTGTGCGGTATTTGGTGGTCTCGGCCGGGGCGGGTGACCGCCGTGTGCGGCACATGGAGTGGATCACCCTGGTCCGGTTGTCCTCGGGTGTGGCTGACGCTCTTCCGGTCCGGCCCGCCCGGGCCTCGGCGGGGTCGTGGTCGACTCCGCGTGGGGATGTGGCGATGCTGGCGGGTGCCGGATGTCGGGCTTCTGAGCCCGTCCGCCTCCACTAGGTCTTGATCGACTCCGTGTGCGGTATGTGGTGGTCTCAGCCGGGCCGGTGACCACCGTTTGCGGCACATGGAGTGGATCACGGAGTTCCGCGATCAACCGGCGCCACGTTTTGTGCTGGATGTCCGGTTCGGGAGTGGGCGGCGGCATCCTGCGGCCGGAATGGCCGACGGGCGGGGGTCGTTGTACAGGGCTGCACGACCAAGGAGCCCCCAGGCCCCGGGCCGCCCGCTTCGGCGGGTGGGCCGATCCCGGGAATGACGCCGGGTGGTCGGTCGTTGTACATGGTCCCGGCGCCGCGAAGAGGCGATCCCATCGCCCCGTGAGCGTTCCGGTCGATGACTTTCCCCCTTCTCTTTTGAGCGCCTGACGGTGCTTGCGCACACGGAAATTGCCGTCTCCCCTTTTGTCGGCGGGTGTGCGCCAACCCCCGAATGGAGCTTGTCATGAACACGATGCTGCGTAAGAGCGTTCTTGGTGTTGCTGGTCTGGCTTTCACCGGTGGTGTGTTCGCTGGTCCGATCGCGGCTCACGCGGCTGAGCCGGTGCACGCCAACCCGGCCGTCGTGCAGGCCGACAAGCCGGACAGCGGCAAGCTGATTCCGCATGGTGTGCAGGGCGCGCAGTCGAGGATCGGTCTGAACGACGAGCAGACCGGCAACGTGAAGGCGATCATCGCGGCGACGAAGAAGGCCGGGATGCCGGAGCGGGCCGCGGTGGTGTCGATCGCGACGAGTCTGCAGGAGTCGAAGCTGGAGAACCTGGGCCACCTCGGCGACAAGAACGATCATGACTCGCTGGGTCTGTTCCAGCAGCGTCCGTCCAGTGGTTGGGGTTCGCCGGAGCAGATCACCGATCCGGAGTACTCGACGATGGCGTTCCTGAAGGGTCTGAAGCAGGTTGACGGGTGGCAGGACATGCCGCTGACCAAGGCCGCGCAGACGGTGCAGGTGTCGGCGTACCCGGATGCCTACGCCCAGTGGGAGCAGCAGGCCGCCGACCTGGTCGCCCAGCACTGGAACAGCTGACAACCACAGAACACGAACCACATGAACATCGCTGGCCGGCACCCCGCAACCGGGGTGCCGGCCAGCGGCGTCTCTGCAGATCCTGGGCAGCGCGAGCGGCCGCCCGGAACCGGGCGCCCCCATGCGCGGCAGCGACCCGCCACCAGGCCCAGAGCTAGACCCGGAACCCCGCCGCCCGGGCGGCCTGCAGCTCCCGGCGCCGTGACCTGCGTCGGGGCAGGAACCAGAACAGGAACGCGACGAACCCGAGCAGGAACGCCAGCACCAACACCGGCAGCAGGATCGCCACCGCCGACATGATCACGCTCGTCGCGTCTTCGGCGGTGCTGGCGACCGGAGCGCCGAAGCCGGCGGTGGCCGCGTTGATGACCGGGCGGGCCGCCGCCTTGACCAGGTGCACACCGAGCGCGATCAGTACGCCGACCACGACCGGTATCCACTGGTGCGAGGAGAAGAAGCTGTCCGGGTCGCTGACCGTGACGGTCTGGGAGCTGGAGCCGGCGCCGAAGGCCAGCCCGCCCGCGGTCGGCCGGACCACCGTCTGCACCACGTCGTTGATGTGGTCGACCACCGGCACCTTGTCCGCGACCACCTCGATGGCGAGCAGTACCCCGAGGATCAGGATGATCCAGCCGTTGCCGAGCCACTGCCAACCGTTGGGCAGGTCGACCAGGTCGGTGTAGCGCGCCAGCAGACCCATGAGGAGCAACGGGATGTACGCGTTCAGGCCGGCCGACGCGGCGAGACCGGAACCAGTGAGGACTTCGAACACGATCTCAATATCGCACCGGTACGCCAGTGGCGCTCGCCGGCCGACGCCGGGTGCTCGGCTACCCTCGTCGGGTGCGGTTGGTGATTGCGAAATGCTCGGTGGACTACGTCGGACGGCTCTCGGCACACCTGCCGCCGGCCACCCGGCTGCTCATGGTGAAGGCGGACGGCTCGGTGTCGATCCACGCGGACGACCGGGCGTACAAGCCGTTGAACTGGATGAGCCCGCCGTGTCGGCTGGAGGAGGCCCCCGGTGTGTGGCGGGTGGTCAACAAGGCCGGCGAGGAACTGCGGATCACCCTGGAGGAGGTCTTCCAGGACACCTCGTACGAGCTGGGGGTCGACCCGGGGCTGCGTAAGGACGGCGTCGAGGCGCATCTCCAGGAGCTGCTGGCCGCCAACCCGGAGACCTTCGGCGAGGGGTACACGCTGATCCGCCGCGAGTACATGACGGCGATCGGTCCGGTCGACCTGCTCTGCCGGGACGCCCAGCAGGGCACTGTCGCGGTGGAGGTGAAGCGGCGCGGCGAGATTGACGGCGTCGAGCAGCTCACCCGCTACCTGGAGCTGCTGAACCGGGATCCGCTGCTGGCCCCGGTGGCCGGCGTCTTCGCCGCACAGGAGATCAAGCCGCAGGCCCGGGTGCTCGCCACCGACCGGGGCATCCGCTGCGTGGTGGTCGACTACGACAAGCTGCGCGGTATCGAGCGCGACGAGCTGACCCTGTTCTGAGGGTGTCCCCGCCCCGGGGGGAGCCTCCCGGGGCGGGGAAGTCAGCGCCGCCCGTACATCATCTTGGCGGCCTTCACGAGGCGGGCGACGTCGGCCGGGGTGCGCTCGAAGGTCGTCGATGGCAGCAGCGAGCGGGCCCGGCGGCGGGTGATGGCCTTGGCGCGGCCGAACTCGCGCAGCCCGTCCTCGCCGTGGATGCGGCCGAAGCCGGAGTCGCCGACCCCGCCGAACGGCAGCGTCGACATGCCGGCGAAGGTGAGCGTCGAGTTGATCGAGGCCATCCCGGAGCGTAGCCGCCGCGCGACCGCCACGGCCCGCTTCCGGCCGAAGACCGAACCTCCCAGGCCGTACGAGAGGGCGTTGGCCCGCTCGACGGCCTCGTCCACGTCGCGTACCCGGTTGACGGTGATCGTCGGGCCGAAGGTCTCCTCGCGGACGGCGGCCGAGTCCTCGGGGACGTCCACCAGCACGGTCGGGTGGACGTACGGCGGCTGGACCGCGTCGGGGCCGCCGAGCACCACCCGCCCGCCGCGTGCGACGGCGTCGTCGATGTGCCGGCGGATGATGTCGAGCTGGGACGGCATGGTGATCGGGCCGATGTCGGCGTCGTCCGGGCCGACGGTGAGCCGGCCGGCCTTGGCCACCACCTTGTCGACGAAGGCGTCGAAGACCTGGTCGACCGCGTAGACCCGCTCGATGCCGATGCAGGTCTGCCCGGCGTTGGTCAGTGCCCCCCAGACGCACGCCTCGGCGGCGGCGTCCAGGTCGGCGTCGGCGTCCACGATCATCGCGTCCTTGCCGCCGGCCTCCAGCAGCACCGGGGTGAGCGACTCGGCGCAGGCGGCCATCACCTTCTTCGCGGTGGCGGTCGAGCCGGTGAAGGCCACCTTGGCCACGCCCGAGCGGCACAGCGCCGCACCGGCGTCGCCGAGGCCGTGTACGGCGGTGAGGACCGGCTGCTCCGGCACCACCTCGGCGAACCGGTCCACCAGCCACTGGCCGACGGTGGGGGTGTACTCGCTCGGCTTGAAAACAACAGCGTTGCCGGCGGCCAGGGCGTACGCGATGGAGCCGATCGGGGTGAAGGTGGGATAGTTCCACGGGCCGATCACGCCGACCACCCCGTACGGCTGGTATTCGAGGTGACCGCTGAACTCGGCGACGAGCAGCCGGGAGCGGACCCGCCGTGGCCCGAGCACCCGCCGGGCGTTGCGCGCGGCCCAGTCGATGTGCTCCAGCGCGGTCAGGATCTCCACGACGGCGTCGGCGACCGCTTTGCCGCCCTCGACGTGCGTCAGCTCGGCCAGTTCCTCGATCCGCCGGGCGAGCAGGGTACGCCAGCGCAGCAGCCGTTCCCGCCGGCCGGTGAAGCCGAGCCCGGCCCACCAGTCACCCGCCGCGCGGGCCCGCTCGACCGCACCCCGCACGTCCGCCTCGGTCGCGGCCGGGAACCGTCCGACCTCCGCGCCGGTCGCCGGGCTGGTCGAGATCAGGTGACCGTCCTCGACAACCGGGGTCCCCGGGACATGTACAGCCGTCATGGTCGAAGTCTAGACCCGAGCGTTACTCGCCGGTAGGTCGGCGTGCTGGCCGACCCGCGCCTGAGCACGCCGCGGCACCGGAGCGGGTCGGGCCAGCGCCGGGTGCGGGGCGGCCACACCAGGCGGCGGGCCGGGATGGCGACCGGGCACATGGCCGGGGCCGGCCCGGCCGTGGCAGCATGCGCGGATGCGGAGCGAGCAGCACACCGTCCAGGCCAACGGCATCACCCAGGCGGTACGGGTGGCCGGCCCGCCGGACGGCGTACCGGTGCTGTTCGTCCACGGCAACGTCTCGTCGTCCGCGTTCTGGGAGCCGTTGCTGCCCCGACTGCCGGAGACGCTCCGCGTCGTCGCCCCCGACCTGCGGGGATACGGCGACAGCGAGACCGCCCCGGTCGACGCGACCCGGGGCCTCGGCGACTTCGCCGACGACGTGGCGGCCCTGCTGGACGTCCCCGGGCTGTTCGCCCCCGGCGCGCGGCCGGTGGTGGTCGCGCACTCGCTGGGTGGTGGCGTGGCGATGCGGCTGCTGGTCGACCGCCCCGAGCGGGTGGCCGGCCTGCTGCTGGAGGCGCCGGTCTCGCCGTACGGCTTCGGCGGGACGCGGGACCTCGACGGCACACCGACCACACCGGACTCCGCCGGGACCGGCGCGGGCGGCGTCAACCCCGATTTCGTCGCCCGGCTCACCGCGCAGGACCGGGGCGAGGCGGCCCCGACCAGCCCGCGGAACGTGCTGCGCGCGGCCTACGTGGCCGATCCGGCGTCGCTCGGCGAGGACGAGGAGCTGCTGCTCGACAGCATGCTCACCACTGCCACCGGGGACGACAACTATCCGGGCACGTCGGTCGTCTCGCCGCACTGGCCGGGCACGGCGGCGGGGGAGCGCGGGGTGCTCAACGCGCTGGCGCCCGCGTGGTTCCGGATCGCCGACGAGCTGGTCGCCGTCCCGGCCAAGCCGCCGGTGACCTGGGTACGCGGCGACGCCGACGTGATCGTCTCGGACACCTCGCTGTTCGACCTGGCGTACCTGGGGTCGCTCGGGGCGATCCCCGGCTGGCCGGGTGCGGCGGATCGCCCGCCGCAGCCCATGGTCGGCCAGACCCGGGCCGTGCTGGACCGGTACGCGGCGGCCGGCGGGACGTACCGGGAGGTGGTGCTGCCCGGCTGCGGCCACAGCCCGCACCTGGAGCGGCCGGCCGAGTTCGTCGCGGAGCTGCTGGCGCTGGCCGGGGTGTCCACGGCGGCCTGACCCGGGGTGCCGGTCGGGCCCGCAGCCGACACGGCCGGATCCGTCGGGCTTCCGACGCCGGAGGCGGAGAGTGACGGACGTCGTGAAATACCCCACGGCACCTCGACAACACAGCGTCACGTGGCAGACTCCGGCGCATAGCCTTAGCCGCCGTTCAGCGACAGCGGCGGAGTCAACCAGGGGAGGCCGGTCGTGGCGCGCGAGTTCACCAGTGTGGGCGTGGTGGGGCTGGGCACTATGGGTGCCGGCATCGTCGAGGTGTTCGCCCGCAACGGCATCGACGTGGTGGCCGTGGAGATCTCCGAGGCCGCCCTGGAGCGCGGCCGGGCCACCCTCACCGGCTCGACCGACCGGGCCGTCGCCAAGGGCAAGCTCGCCGAGGCGGACCGGGACGCGCTGCTGTCCCGGGTCGACTTCCAGGTCGGGCTGGGCGCGTTGCACTCGGTGGACCTGGTCATCGAGGCCGTCCCCGAGCACCTGGACCTGAAGCAGCGGCTCTTCGCCGAGCTGGACCGGGTCTGCAAGCCCGAGGCGGTCCTGGCCACCAACACGTCCTCGCTGAGCGTCACCGAGATCTCCGTCGCCACCACCCGGCCCAACCAGGTCATCGGCATCCACTTCTTCAACCCGGCCCCGGTGATGAAGCTGGTCGAGGTGATCCGCACGGTGGTCACCTCCGCCGACGTGGTGGCCGACGTGGAGGCGCTCTGCGCGCGGCTCGGCAAGGTCGACGTGACGATCAACGACCGGGCCGGCTTCATCGCCAACGCGCTGCTCTTCGGCTACCTCAACCACGCGGTGAGCCTGTTCGAGGCGCGGTACGCCACCCGCGAGGACATCGACGCCGCGATGAAGCTCGGCTGCGGCCTGCCGATGGGCCCGCTCGCGCTGATGGACCTGATCGGCCTGGACACCGCGTACGAGATCCTGGACACCATGTACCGGCGCGGTGGCCGGGACCGCCGGCACGCCCCGGTGCCACTGATCAAGCAGATGGTCACCGCCGGGCTGCTGGGTCGGAAGTCCGGCCGGGGCTTCTACACCTACGAGCGGCCGGGCTCGCCGAGGGTCGTACCGGACGAGCAGACCCCGGCGACGACCGAGGCCGCGCTCGTCGACGGTGCCCGCGGCATCACCAAGGTCGGTGTGGTCGGCTCCGGGACCATGGCCACCGGCATCATCGAGGTCTTCGCCAAGGCCGGGTACGAGGTCGTCTCGGTGACCCGGGGCGCGGAGAAGTCGGCCAAGGTCTGCGAGGCGGTCAAGACCTCGCTGAACAAGGGCGTGGTCCGGGGCAAGCTGAGCGAGGAGGAGCGGGACGCCGCGCTGGGCCGGGTCACCTGGTCCGCCACCCTGGAGCACCTCGCCGACGTCGACCTGGTGGTCGAGGCGGTGGTCGAGGAGCTGAGCGTCAAGAAGGCCCTCTTCGCCAGCCTCGACGAGATCTGCAAGCCGGGCGTGGTGCTCGCCACCACCACCTCGTCGCTGACGGTGATCGACGTGGCGATGGCCACCCAGCGGCCGGCGGACGTGATCGGCCTGCACTTCTTCAACCCGGCGCCGATCATGTCGCTGGTGGAGATCGTGCGGACCATCCGCACCTCGGCGGAGACCACCGCCACCGCCCGGGCGGTCTGCGCCACGCTCGGCAAGACCGGTGTGGTCTGCGGTGACCGCTCTGGCTTCATCGTCAACGCGCTGCTCTTCCCGTACCTGAACGACGCGGTGAAGATGCTGGAGGCCAGCTACTCGACCGCCGACGACATCGACCACGCCATGAAGCTCGGCTGCGGCTACCCGATGGGCCCGTTCGAGCTGCTCGACGTGGTCGGCCTGGACGTCGCGCTGGCCATCCAGCGGGAGCTCTACCTGGAGCTGCGCGAGCCCGGTTTCGCCCCCGCACCGCTGTTGGAGCACCTGGTCACCGCCGGCTACCTGGGCCGCAAGAGTGGTCGTGGCTTCCGCGACCACACCAACCGCTGACCGGGTCAACACCGGGCGCCGGTGACGGCGTCTTGAGGGTGTGACCTTCGAGGAGTACGTCGGCAGCCGCGGCCCGGCCCTGTTGCGCCTGGCCCGGCTGCTGACCGGTGACGAGCACCGGGCCGAGGACCTGACCCAGGACGTCCTGGCGCGCGCGTACGTGCACTGGCGCAAGATCGCCGGTGCCGACCGGCCGGACGTGTACGTGCGCCGGATGCTGGTCAACGCCAACCACTCGTGGTGGCGGCGGCGGTCCAGCCGGGAGTTGGCCCTGGACACCTTCGCCGACCGGGCCGACCATGACGATCTGAGCGGCGAGGCGGCCGATCGGGACGAGATGTGGCGGCTGATCCGGTCGTTGCCCGACCGCCAGCGCGCCGTGCTGGTGCTGCGCTACTACGAGGACCTGGACGACGCCACGATCGCCCAGATCCTCGACTGCTCCCCGGTCACCGTCCGCACCCACGCGATGCGGGCGCTCGCCCACCTGCGGGAGCGCTGCGGCGCCCCGACGACCAACGGGAGCCGGCCGTGACCGACCTCGACCAGCGGATCACCTCGGTGCTGCGGGAGCGCGCCGAAGGGGAGATCGACACCGACCGGCTGCTGAACCGGTCCCGGGCCCGGGGACGCCGGCGGCGGCAGCGCCGTCGGGCCGCCGCCGGCACCGCCCTGGCCCTGGTCGGGGTCCTCGGCTACGTCGGGGCGACCGGGCCGGATATCAGCGGGCTCTCCGGCCGGCTGCCGTGGACCACCGCGACCACAACGCCCGTCGCCGCGCCCGTACCGCCCCGGGCCGACGGGGTGCCGGGCGCCGCCCAGCGGCCCGACCTCGTCGGCACCGACCCGCAGGTGCTGCACCTGGGCGTCGACCCGGCGAAGGGACGCTATCTGGACTGGGGGGTCACCGGACAGGTCGAGTCGGTCCGCTTCGATGCCGGGGGCGGGCGGCCGGTCGCCGTCTCGGTGGCCCGGTCCGCGGCGGAGCTCGACGGCACCGGCATTGAGGGAGAGTCGGTGGAAGCGCCATCGGCGGCGACCTTCGACGGCAGCGTCCAGCGCGTGCCGGCGAGCGACGGCAGCCCCTGGTATGTCACCTGGTGGCGGCCGGCGGCCGGGCTCTACGCGCGGGCGAGCATGAGCGCGTCGGACCCGTTCGCCCTCGTCCGCGCCATCGAAGCGATCCGCTGGGATGAGGCACGCCGGTGCGGCGGGCCCCTGCGGCTCACCACGCTGCCCGCCGGGGCCCGGATCGACAGCTGCTCGGTGGACGTGTCTTCCTTCCCCGGCGTGATGGCCGTGACGGTGAACCTCTACCGCGGCACGTCCGACACGATGTACGTCCGCCTTGAGTACAACTCCGGAATTTCCGGTGTGCGCAGCGACGGCAACCGCACCGTCGGCGGGCGTCCGGCCTACCTCTATCCGCAGGGCGGTCAACTGGAGCTGCTCGGCATCCCCAGGACCCACCTGATCGCGACCTTTGGTCTGCTGGCGACGGGCTTCACCGAGGAGGACGCGACGACGCTGCTCGCCGGGGCGCGGGTGGCGAAGGACCCGGGCGATCCGGAGACCTGGGACTGAGCGGGCGCCGTGCCGGCCGGGCCGCCCGACCCGGGCCGGTCCGGCCGGCGGCCCGTACGCTTGGTGGCCGTGAGCCCCCGTCGCAACCGTCCCCGCCGGGACGAGAACACCCGCCTGGACTCCGACCGGGTACGCCAGGGCGTGCCCACGGTCCAGCAGTGGCGCGACGGCGACTGGCAGGTACGCGGGGTCAGCGGCGGGGCGTCGACCAAGACGTACCGTTGTCCGGGCTGTGACCAGGAGATCCGCCCCGGGGTGGCGCACGTGGTGGCCTGGCCGGCCGACGACCGGGGCGATCTCACCGACCGGCGGCACTGGCACACCGGCTGTTGGCGGGCCCGGGACCGGCGCGGGCCGAACCTCCAGCGCGGGCACGGCGCGCCCCGATACGGCTGAGCGATCTGGGTCACCCTGTTCGCGCCCCGGCGGGCGGCGCGGGCGGCGGCGCGGGAGACTGGGACGGTGAGCACACCGATCCGTGCGTCGTCGATCCTGCCCGGTCGTCGGGAGGACATCGAGCTGCACACCGCCGACGGGTTGACGCTGGTCGGCGAGCTGGCCCGCCCGCTGGACCGGGCGCCGGCCGGCACCCTGGTCTGCCTGCACCCGCTGCCCACCCACGGCGGGATGATGGACAGCCACGTGTTCCGCAAGGCCGCCTGGCGGCTGCCCGCGCTGGCCGACCTGGCCGTGCTCCGGTTCAACACCCGGGGCACCAGCAGCGTCCGGGGCACCAGCGAGGGCGCCTTCGACGGCGCGGTCGGCGAGCGGTTCGACGTCGCCGCCGCCATCGAGTACGCCGAGTTTCAGGAGCTGCCGAACATCTGGCTGGTCGGCTGGTCGTTCGGCACCGACCTGGCGCTGAAGTACGGTTGCGACCCGGCGGTGGCCGGGGCCGTCCTGCTCTCCCCGCCGCTGCGCTTCTCCGAGCCGGCGGACCTGGCCGTCTGGGCCGAGTCGGGCAAGCCGCTCACCGCCCTGGTGCCCGAGTTCGACGACTATCTGCGCCCCGAGGAGGCCCGGCAGCGCTTCGCGGCCGTGCCGCAGGCCGAGGTGGTCGGGGTGCCCGGCGCCAAGCACCTGTGGGTCGGCGACGCGGAGACGGCGCTCGACGAGATCGTCCGGCGGGTCAATCCGGCCGTGCCGGTGCCGCTGCCGACGACCTGGGACGGCCCGATGGAGACCGGCGACGTCAGCGCGTACGCCGACCGGACGGTGGCCGCCTTCGCCGACACCCCGGTGCCCGGGCCGCAGCAGCGGCGGGCGGGCTGACCGGTCAGCGGGACTCCTGCCGGGGCAGGACCACCTCGCGAAGGATCAGTTGGAGGGCGGCCACGGTCGGGATGGCGATCAGCGCCCCGACCACGCCCAGCAGCGACACCCCGAGCAGCGCGGCGAGCAGCGCCGCCACCTCGTTCACCGAGACCGCCCGGCGCATCACCTTTGGGTAGATCAGGTAGTTCTCCACCTGCTGGTAGACCAGGAAGAAGACCAGGCAGGCGATGCCGACCGGCAGGTCGGTGGCGAAGCCGACCAGGGACACCACCACCGCGCCCAGGGTCGCCCCGATCTGCGGGATCAGGTCGGTCACCGCGACCACCACGGCCAGTGCGAACGGGTACGGCAACCCGACCGCGAGCGCGAAGACGAAGGTGCTCGCCCCGGCCAGCACCGCGATGGCCAGCGCGCCCACCATGTACGCGCCGACCCGGGTGAGGATCTCGTCGCCGATCAGCCGGACCCGTTGCCGGCGGGTGCGCGGCACCAGCGCGTACCCGAGGTTGCGCAGCTTGTCGAAGTAGGCCAGGAAGTAGATCGTCAGCACCAGCACGGTCAGCGCCCGGAACAGGGTGCCGAAGATGAGCTGTGCCCCGCCCAGCACGCCGCCGAGGGCGCGGCCGATGGTGTCCGCGTTCGCGGCCGCCTGGACCCGTGCCATCACGTCGTACCGCTCGACGAGGTCGTTGACGGTCGGGTTGCGGCGCAGCTCCTCGACGTAGCCGGGCAGGTGCGCGATGAACTGACCGGACTGGGTCACCACCGGGGGCACCAGCGCCAGCAGGCCCCCGATGATCAGCAACAGCAGGGTCAGCGTCACCACCGTCACCGCCAGCCCGTGCGGCAACCCCCAGCGACGCAGCCGGACCACCGCCGGGTGCAGGCCGACGGCGAGGAAGATCGCGACGACCACAAGCACCAGGATGCCGGCGGAGTTGCGTACGCCGAGGAAGACCGTGTACGCCAGCAGCACGCCGAGCGCCCCGGTGAAGCCGACCAGGAACGGGCTGCGCCGCAGCGGCTTCCCCGGTACGCCGAACCGGCCGCTCGGTTCGAACTCGGTCGGCTCGTCGACGGTGGGCGGCACGCGCGCGCCCGTTGTGTCCGGCTCGGGGCGGAGACCGCCCTCGTCGCCCGGTCGCGCGTCGCCCGACGTGCCCTCACCCGACGTGGCCTCGCCCATCAGGACCTCCCCGGAAGCTCCCCGGCCCGCGTGTGGGCCCTTCCTGCCCGGAGGGTAGCGGGGTATGGCGCACGTCGGCCATCGCGATCCTGCGCGTGAGGTCGTGGCCGGGCGTACCCGATCGCCGGAAACGGCCGCCGCGCGGGCTCAGTCCTTCTCGACGGTGACCGTGCTCGGTTTGGCGCTGCGTTCGTCGGTGGTTGGTTTGGTCGGGCGCTTGCCGTTCTCGCCGGTGCTGGTGATCTTCGTGGGGGTGGCGCCCCGGCCGCCCTCGCCGGGCACGGCGGCCACGGTCGGCTCGCCGTCCACCCCGGCGGTGGCGGTGCCCCCGTCCACGGTGGTCACCGGCTCGGCGACCGGCCGGGCGCTGCCGGCCTCGGCCGCCGGCTCCGTCGCCCCGGCCGGCGTCGTGGCTCCGGCCGGCTGCTTGGTGGCGGCCGGTTCCTTGGTGCCGGCGGGCTGCTTGGTGGCGGCCGGTTCCCTGCTCGCGGCCGGGGCCGGTTCTCCGCCGGTGGGGGTGGCCGCGGTGGTGCCCTTGGCGGTCACCGGGTCCGTCGTGCCGGCCGTGGCGGCCGAACCGGGGGCGCCGCCGGTGGCGGCGGGCAGCCGGTCCGGATCGACCGGGGTGGCGGCGAGACCCGGCGAGGCGCTGCCTGCCGTCTGCCGCAGCTCGGCGAGCTGGCGCTGGAGATCGTCGGACTCCTGGCGGGACTTCCAGGTCTCGGTCCGCAGGTCGGCCAGCTCCTGCTGGGCGGTGGCGATCTCCAGCATCACCTGGGCGAGCTGCTGCCGGCCGGCGGCCACCTCCTGCTGGGTGGCGGCGAGGTGCTGCTGGGTGGTGGCCAGGTGCTGCTGGGTGGTGGCTGCGTACTCCTCGAACTGCCGGCGGGAGGTGGCGACGTGCTCGTCGGCCTTGCGGCGCTTGTCGGCGGCTTCCGTTTCGGCGCGGCGGAGCAGCTCGGCCGACTCCTGTTCGGCCCGCTGGCGCATGGTGAGCGCGTCCTGCTCGGCCGCCTGCCGGATCGCGGCGGCGCCCTGCTCGATCTCGTTACGCCGGGCGGTGTAACCCTTCTCCAGCTCGTCCTGCCGCTTCTTGTGCTGCTTGTCGAGCTCGTCGCGGCGCTTGGCGTACTCCTGCTCGGCGGTGGCCCGGCGCTTGGCGAGCTCCCGGTCGGCCGCCTCCCGTCGGGCGTTGACCTCCTGCTCCACCCCGGCCCGCCAGGCGCCCAGCTCCTGCTGCGTCTGGGCCCGGGCCTGCTGGACGTACGCCTCGGTCTCGGTCCGGTTCTGCTGGACGTACGCGTCGGTCTCGGTCCGCTTCTGTTGCACGTACGCGTCGACCTCGGCCCGGCTGCGCTTGCCGGCCTCGGCGGCCTCGGCGGTGAGCCGGTGCGCCTCGGTCCGCGCCCGACCCCGGGTCGCCTTCGCCGCCTCCTCCGCGTCGTCGACGATCTTCTTGGCCTCGGCGAGGGCCTTGGCGTGGGTGGCCCGGCCCGCCTCGGTCGCGGCCTCGGTCAGGCGCTTGGCCTCCGCCTGCGCCTTGGCGTGCACCTCCTTGGCCGCCTCGCGGAGCTGGGTGGCCTCCTGCTGGGCCTTGGCCAACGCCTCCTTGGCGGCCTCGCGCAGCCGGGTGGACTCCTGCTGGGCGCGGGTGTGGATCTCCTTGGCGGTGTCCCGGAGCTGGGTGGCCTCCTGCTGCGCCTTGGCCAGCGCCTCCTGGGCGTTCCGGCGCAGCTTCTCGGCCTCATCCTTGGCGGCCTTCAGGGCGGCGTCCGCCTCGGCCTTGCGGGCGTTGGTGTGCCGCTCCTCCTCGGCCCGGCGCGCGGCGAGGGCGATCTCGAAGTCCTTGAGCGCCTGGGCGGACTGCTCCCGGGCCTCCTCGATGATGTGCTCGGCGGCCGCGCGGCGGGCCTCGATCTCCTCGTTGGCGGCGGCGAGGATCTCGTCCGCCTGCTCCTCGGCCATGGTGAGGATCTGCTCGACCCGGGGACCGAGGTGCCGGAACGAGGCCCGGTCCACCACGCCCACCTGCTTACGCACCTGGGCGAGGTCGCGTTGCAGGACCTCCACCTGGCCGGCCAGCTTGTGGATCTGGGTGTAGGCCTGTTCCCGCTCCGCGGTCAGCGCTGTGATCTCGTGCTCCGCGCGAGCGACGTACCGGTCGACCTGTCGTTTCTCGTATCCCCGCAGCGCGGACTCGAAGCTGGGCTCCGTGGTCACATCCCCGCCGAGAGCGAACAGTTCCTCGCCGTGCGACATGCTCCCATCCTCACACGCATCCGGCCCTGCTGGGGCGATACGGACGCCCCTGTTGGGACCGGGGTGTCGAAACGGACGGGAAGCATGACGGCGCGGGGTGACGCCGGTTACCCGGTGTCACCCCGCGCCGTGACTCATGCCCCGATTGCGGGTGGTGCCTACTTCGCCGACTCGGTGGTGACCTTTCCGTCGGAACCGTCGGCCTTGGCCTCCTCCGACTTGCCGGCCGCCGGCACGCCGGGCACGATGCCGGCGAGGCCGGAGAGCATCTGCCCGAGCTGCGAGGTGACGGCTTCCTTCTGCCGGGTGAGGTCCTCGACCTCGCGGCGGGCGGCCTGGGTGGTCAGCTCCGCCTCGGTGCGCGCCTCGTTCAGCAGGCGCTGCGCCTCGGCCTTCGCCTCGTTCAGCGTCTTGTCGGCCAGCGCCTTGGCCTTGTCGACGGTCTCGTTCGCGGTGCGCTCGGACTCGACCCGGCGGGCCTCGGCCCGCTGCTCGATCTCCTTGGCCCGCTCATGGGCCGTCCGGGCCCGCTGCTCGGCCTCGCTGACCAGCTTCTGGGTCTGCGCGACCTGGGCGGCGTGCCGCTCCGACTCCTCGCGCTCGGCCTTCTCCCGCCGCTCGGCGAGCTGGAGCTCCAGGGCCTGGAGGTCCTTGTCGCGCTTGTCCCGCGCGTCGGTCAGCAGCTTGGTCGCCTCGGCGCGCTTCTCCTCGGCCTCCCGGGCGGCCTTCGCCCGCTGCTGGGTGATCTCCCGCTCGGCGGTGGCCCGCAGGGTGGCGACCTCACGCTCGACGGTGGACTTCAGCTCGGCCACCTCGTGCGCGGTGACCGTACGCAGCTGCTTGGTCTCCCGCTCGGCATCGGCGCGCAGGGTGTCCGCCTCGCGGCGGGCCTGCACCCGGACCTCGGCGGCCTCCCGCTCGGCGGCGGTACGGACGCTGCCGGCCTCCCGCTCGGCGTTCGCCTTCATCGCGGCCGCCTCGGCGCGCGCCTTGTCGGTGATCTCCCGCGCCTCGAGGCGGGCGGCGGAGAGGATGCCCTCCGACTCGCGCTTGGCCTCGTTGCGGTGGTCGTTGGCCTGCTCCTCCGCCAGCCGGAGGATCTGCTCGACCCGGGTGCCCAGGCCGGAGAGAGTCGGCCGGCTGTTCTCCTCGAGCTGCTTGCTGGCCTCGGCGAGCTTCTGCTCCAGCGCGCTCTGGCGCTGCTCGGCCTGCCGGAGCCGGCGCTGGGCGTCGTTCATCCGCTGCTCGGCCTCGGCGCGGGCCTGCTCGGACTGGCTCAGCGCGGCGGTCAGCCGCCCGATGAAGTCGTCGACCTGATTGGTGTTGTAGCCGCGCAGGCCGACGGTGAAATCTGGCTGGGAGTTCGCGTTGTCGAAGAACGCAAGAGGGGAGGACTGCTGCTGGGGCATTGGGACATACTGGCAGACCCCCCAGGGTCCTTCCAAGAGCGGTACGCAGCTTTTGCGTCCTCTTTACATGGTCATCTTCCAGCCCCGGGCGGAGCCCGGACCTGGAGGCGGTCTCGGCAGGTCCCGGGCGTGCCGGGCCGGACGTGTGGTGGCCGACAAAGGGGCCGCGGGAGACGGCCTGCGGCCCTTTTGTCGGGAGTCAAGCAAATGGTGTCCCGGGAGCGGAAAAAGGCAATGCCGGCTCGCCCCGGCGGGTGGGCCGGGATCGGCCGGACGGTGCCGGCGTGTCGGCTTGTCGGGCAGTGGGGTCAGTGGCCGCGGAACCGGTTGATCGCGGTCTCGTGCCGGGCGCGCAACCCGGTGTCCCGGACGCCGAGCCCGTCGGCCGGGGCGAGGCAGCGCACCCCGACCTTGCCCTGGTGCGCGTTGCGGTGCACCTCGTACGCGGCCTGGCCGGTCTGCTCCAGCGGGTAGGTCCGGGACACGGTCGGGTGGACCTTGCCGAGGGCCACCAGCCGGTTGGCCTGCCACGCCTCGTGATAGTTGGCGAAGTGGCTGCCGACGATGCGCTTGAGGTGCATCCAGAGGTATCGGTTGTCGTACTGGTGCTGGTAGCCGCTGGTCGAGGCGCAGGTGACGATGGTTCCACCGCGCTTGGCGACGTAGACGCTGGCGCCGAAGGTCTCCCGGCCGGGGTGCTCGAAGACGATGTCCGGGTCCTCGCCGCCGGTCAGCTCGCGGATCCGTTCGCCGAAGCGCCGCCACTCGTCCGGGTCCTGGGTCTCCTCGTCCTTCCAGAACCGGAACTCTTCGGCGGCCCGGTCGATGACCAGTTCGGCGCCCATCTTCCGGCACAGCTCGGCCTTCTCCGGGGAGGAGACCACGCAGACCGGGATCGCCCCGCCGCCCAGCGCCAGCTGGGTGGCGTAGCTGCCCAGGCCGCCGGAGGCGCCCCAGATCAGCACCACGTCGCCCTGCTTCATGTTCGCCCCGTGGTGCGAGACGAGTTGCCGGTAGGCGGTCGAGTTGACCAGCCCGGGGCTGGCCGCCTCCTCCCAGGTCAGGTGGCGCGGCTTCGGCATGAGCTGGTTGGCCTTGACCACGGCCAGCTCGGCCAGGCCGCCGAAGTTGGTCTCGAAGCCCCAGATCCGCTGCTGCGGGTCGAGCATGGTGTCGTCATGGCCGGCGGCGTCCTCCAGCTCCACCGAGAGGCAGTGCGCGACCACCTCGTCGCCGGCCTGCCACCGGGTCACCCCGGGGCCGGTCCGCAGCACCACGCCGGCCGCGTCCGACCCGACCACGTGGTACGGCAGGTCGTGCCGGCGGGCCAGCTCGGAGACCCGGCCGTAGCGCTGGAGGAACCGGAAGGTGGGCAGCGGCTCGAAGATGCTGGTCCAGACCGTGTTGTAGTTGATCGCGCTGGCCATCACCGCGACCAGCGCCTCGCCCGGGCCGAGTTCCGGGGTGGGCACCTCCCGCAGGTGCAGCGCCTTGCGCGGGTCCCTGTCCCGGGTCGCCAGGCCGTCGAACATCCGGGTGTCCTCGGCGCGGACGACCACGCCCCGGTAGCTCTGCGGCACCGGCAGGCCGGCGAGCCCGGCTAGTTCCCGTTCCGGCTGCGCGGAGCCCTCCGCCGCCATGATCGCTTCGAGGATGTCCTGCACGGTGACCTCCCGTTCGTCCGCCCGCACCCGAGCCGGGGCAGGGGTGCGGCCATCGTCGGCGTCGGTGCGACGGGACCGCCATGTCGGCAATCGACACATTCGGCACCGGTCGCGCTCCTGTGGGGCCGGACGTTACTGAACGGTAGCTAGGGTCGGAAGTCCTCTGTGAAAAACTGCATCGGCCGATGCGTGGAGGTGTCCGTGGGGTCGGTGAACCGCGCATCACCGCGCCCGGGGCGGGCTGCGGCGGCCCGGCCCGTCCTCGGCCTTGCCCGCGTCAGTGGGCCGGTTCGACCAGCTCGATCAGCACGCCGCCGGCGTCCTTCGGGTGCACGAAGTTGATCCGGGAGTCCGCGGTGCCCCGCTTCGGGGTCTCGTAGAGCAGTCGTACGCCCCGCTCGCGCAGCGCCGCGCAGGCCGCGTCGATGTCGGCCACGGTGTACGCGACCTGTTGCACGCCCGGGCCGTGGCGGTTCAGGAACTTCGCGATCGTCGACTCGGGCGACAGCGGGGCGAGCAGTTGCACGCACCCGCCCTCGGTGGTCGGCCCGACCGCCAGCATCGCCTCGCGTACGCCCTGCTCGGTGTTGGTCTCGGTGTGCACGCAGCGCATCCCGAAGGTGCGCTGGTAGAAGTCGATCGCCGCGTCCAGGTCGGCGACCGCGATCCCGACGTGGTCGATGCGGAGCAGGCCGAGCTCTGTGACATAGTCGGCAGCGGGCTCGACGGGGGAGTTCTCAACCATGGCGCTAGTCTGACCGAACAATCGTTAAGGCGTACGGTCGGCACCCCCTCGGAGGCAGGCATGGCTTCGGTGATCGTCAGCGGCGCGCGGACCCCGATGGGGCGCCTGCTGGGCAACCTCAAGGACCTTCCCGCGACCAAGCTGGGTGGCATCGCGATCAAGGCGGCGCTGGAACGCGCCGGCGTCGCACCGGACCAGGTGCAGTACGTGATCATGGGGCAGGTTCTCCAGGCCGGCACCGGCCAGATCCCGGCCCGTCAGGCCGCGGTCGAGGCGGGGATCCCGATGTCCACCCCGGCGCTGAGCATCAACAAGGTCTGCCTCTCCGGCCTGGACGCGATCGCTCTGGCCGACCAGCTCATCCGGGCCGGCGAGTTCGACGTCGTGGTGGCCGGCGGCATGGAGTCGATGACCAACGCGCCGCACCTGCTGCTCGGTCAGCGCTCCGGCTACAAGTACGGCGACGTGACGATCAAGGACCACATGGCCCTCGACGGCCTCACCGACGCCTGGGACTGCTGCGCGATGGGTGAGTCGACCGAGCGGCACGGGGTGCGGCACGGCATCACCCGCGAGGAGCAGGACGCCTTCTCCGCCGCCAGCCATCAGCGCGCGGCCGCCGCGCAGAAGAACGGTCACTTCGCCGACGAGATCACCCCCGTGATCATCCCGCAGCGCAAGGGCGACCCGCTGGTGATCAGCGAGGACGAGGGCATCCGGCCGGACACCACGGTCGAGGCGCTGGCCCGGCTCCGCCCGGCCTTCACCAAGGACGGCTCCATCACCGCCGGCAGTTCCTCGCCGATCTCCGACGGCGCCGCCGCCGTGGTCGTGATGAGCAAGGCCAAGGCCAAGGAGCTGGGGCTGACCTGGCTCGCCGAGATCGGCGCGCACGGCAACGTGGCCGGTCCCGACAACTCCCTGCACTCGCAGCCGTCCAACGCCATCAACCACGCGTTGAAGAAGGCCGGCCTGAGCGTCTCCGACCTCGACCTGATCGAGATCAACGAGGCGTTCGCGGCGGTCGGCATCCAGTCCACCCGTGACCTGGGCGTCAGCCCGGACAAGGTCAACGTCAACGGCGGCGCGATCGCGCTCGGGCACCCGATCGGCATGTCCGGCGCCCGGCTGGTACTCACCCTGGCCCTGGAACTCAAGCGCCGGGGCGGCGGCACCGGCGCGGCCGCGCTCTGCGGCGGCGGCGGCCAGGGCGACGCCCTGATCATCCACGTTCCGTCCGGCGGTGAGAGCCAGCAGTGAGTGGCGCCGTCGAGAACGCCCCGGCCACGGCCACCGCACCGGTGCGCCGCAGCCGGGACGTACCGATGCTGGTGGAGCGGGCCCGCGCGGGTGACCCCCGCGCGGTGGCCCGCCTGATCACCCTGGTCGAGTCCGGCGACGAGGTGCTGCCGCAGGTCGCGGCGGCCCTCGCGCCATACGCCGGGCACGCCCAGGTGGTCGGGTTGACCGGGTCGCCGGGGGTGGGCAAGTCGACCACCACCAACGAGCTGGTCCGGGCGCTGCGGGCGCGCGGTCACCGGGTCGGCGTGCTGGCCATCGACCCGTCCAGCCCGTTCACCGGCGGGGCGATCCTCGGCGACCGGGTCCGGATGCAGGACCACGCCACCGACCCGGGCGTCTACATCCGCTCGATGTCCAGCCGTGGCCATCTCGGCGGGCTCTCCGCGGCCACGCCGCAGGCGGTCCGGGTGCTGGAGGGCGCCGGCTGCGACGTGGTGCTGGTGGAGACCGTCGGCGTCGGGCAGGCCGAGGTCGAGGTGGCCTCGCTGGCCGACACCACCCTGGTGCTGCTCGCCCCGGGCATGGGTGACGCGATCCAGGCGGTCAAGGCCGGCATCCTGGAGATCGCCGACGTCTTCGTGGTCAACAAGGCCGACCGGGACGGCGCCGACGCCACCGTCCGCGACATCCAGGGCATGATCGCGCTGGGCGAGCGCGGGCCGGGGGAGTGGCGGCCGCAGGTGGTCCGGGCCATCGCCGCGCGCGGCGAGGGGATCGACGACATCGCCGCCGCGATCGACAAGCACCGCGACTGGCTGGAGCGGCACGGTGAGCTGCGTCGCCGCCGGGAGGCGCGGGCCGCCGCCGAGATCGAGGCGATCGCGCTCGGCACCCTCCGGGACCGGATCGGCTCGCTGCGCGACGGTACGCAACTGCCGACGCTCGCCGCCAAGGTGGCCGAGGGCGCGATCGACCCGTACGCCGCCGCCGCCGAACTGTTGGCCCAACTGGCCGCCTGACGGGTCCACTGCGGACCCGTCAACTAGTACGCTCGCACCGCCTCATGGCGGTCGTGGGGCTGGACGAGTAGGCGGGTGGAGCATGGCTGGCGAGGCGGAGGCGACCCAGGAGCTGTCGGTGACTCCCGACGTGGTGGCGGGCGGCGCGACGCAGGTCTCCGACGAGGTGGTGGAGAAGATCACGGTGGCTGCCGCCCGGGCCGTGCCCGGGGTGGCCGACCTCGGCGGCGATCTGGCGCGCTTCTTCAACGCGGTGCTGGACAAGGTCGGGCTGGACCAGGTCGGTGACGCCCGGCGCGGCTGCTCCGCCCATGTCACCAACGGCGCGGCGGTGATCAACCTGGTCATCGTGATCGACGCCGGCCGGCCGGTGCCCGAGGTGACCGACGCGGTCCGCTCGGCGGTGACCTCCGCCGTCGAGGCGTACGGGCTGCGGGTCGACGAGATCAACATCCGGGTCGACGACGTGGCTCTGGGCGGGCCGGTGGCGCCGTCGGCCTGAGGCGAGTTACCGACCGGTACGCACATCCTTAGTAATCGTTCAGGCGACCGTTCTACACTCGGTCTTCAGTCGAGGACTCGAGGAGGAGCTCCGCGCATGGACGCCGACGAGATCGCCGCCGGTCGGGCCCGCTGGCAGGCCCGTTACGACGCGGCCCGCAAGCGGGACGCGGACTTCACCACGCTCTCCGGCATGGCCGTGGACCCGGTGTACGGCCCACCGGAGGGCGTGCCCTACCCCGGGTTCGAGCGGATCGGCTGGCCGGGCGAGTTCCCGTACACCCGGGGCCTCCACCCGACCGGCTACCGCGGGCGGACCTGGACCATCCGGCAGTTCGCCGGCTTCGGCAACGCCCAGCAGACCAACGAGCGCTACAAGATGATCCTCGGCGCCGGTGGCGGCGGCCTCTCCGTCGCCTTCGACATGCCGACCCTGATGGGGCGCGACTCCGACGACCCGCAGTCGCTCGGCGAGGTCGGGCACTGCGGCGTGGCCATCGACTCGGCCGCCGACATGGAGGTGCTCTTCGACGGCATCGACCTGGCCGGCGTGACCACCTCGATGACCATCTCCGGCCCGGCCGTGCCGGTCTTCTGCATGTACCTGGTCGCCGCCGAGCGGCAGGGCGCCGACCTGTCCACCCTGGACGGCACGCTCCAGACGGACATCTTCAAGGAGTACATCGCGCAGAAGGAGTGGCTGTTCGACCCCGAGCCGCACCTGCGCCTGATCGGCGACCTGATGGAGTACTGCGCCCGGGAGATCCCGAGGTACAAGCCGCTGTCGGTCTCCGGCTACCACATCCGCGAGGCCGGCGCGACCGCCGCGCAGGAGTTGGCGTACACCCTGGCCGACGGGTTCGGCTACGTGGAGCTGGGCCTCTCCCGCGGGCTGGACGTCAACGTCTTCGCGCCGGGGCTGAGCTTCTTCTTCGACTCCCACGTGGACTTCTTCGAGGAGATCGCCAAGTTCCGGGCCGCTCGCCGGATCTGGGCCCGCTGGCTGCGTGACGTCTACGGCGCCACCAGCGAGAAGGCGCTCTGGCTGAGGTTCCACACCCAGACCGCCGGGGTCTCGCTGACCGCCCAGCAGCCGGTCAACAACGTGGTCCGGACCGCAGTGGAGGCCCTCGCGGCGGTGCTCGGCGGCACCAACTCGCTGCACACCAACGCCCTCGACGAGACCCTCGCCCTGCCCACCGACGAGTCGGCCGAGATCGCCCTGCGTACCCAGCAGGTGCTGATGGAGGAGACCGGGGTGACCAACGTGGCCGACCCGCTCGGCGGATCCTGGTACGTCGAGGCGCTCACCGACCGGATCGAGGCCGAGGCGGAGAAGATCTTCGCCCGGATCAAGCAGCTCGGTGGGGACGGCCCACACAAGATCGGCCCGATGACCTCGGGCATTCTGCGCGGCATCGAGGACGGCTGGTTCACCGGGCACATCGCCGAGTCCGCCTTCGTCTACCAGCAGGCGCTGGAGAAGGGCGACAAGAGGATCGTCGGCGTGAACTGCCACACCGGCACCGTCGCCAAGGACCTGGAGATCCTGCGCATCTCGCACGAGGTGGAGTTGGAGCAGCGGCGGGTGCTCGCCGAGCGCAAGGCCGGCCGCGACGACGCCGCGGTCAGGGCCGCCGTGCAGCGCATGGTCGAGGTCGGCCGGACCGGCGAGAACATGATCCCGGCGATGCTGGACGCGGTCCGCGCCGAGGCCACCCTGGGCGAGATCTGCGACGCGCTGCGCGCCGAGTGGGGCGTCTACCGCGAGCCCGCCCGGTTCTAGGTGTTAAGGAGGGGCCCCTTCCCTACGCGAGGCGTTAAGAAGGGGCCCCTCCTTGCGTCCGACCAGGGGTGAGAGTTGCAACTGTCGCCGTCGCGGTTGATCTGAGTTCCGCGGGACACGTGCGAGACTAGACAACCATGAGCGACCCACGGATCACCTCGTCGATCTTCACCCGCGGCGCGGTCGACCTCAGCGCACTGCGTAGCGCCGCAACCACCCCTGCCCCGGTCAAGGCCGGGCCCCCCGCCGGCGCTCCCGGCGGTGCCGTCGGCGGGGTCAGCGTCATCGACGTGACCGAGGCGACCTTCCAGTCCGAGGTCCTCGAACGCTCGCTGACCACCCCGGTGATCGTGGACTTCTGGGCCGAGTGGTGCGAGCCCTGCAAGCAGCTCTCGCCGGTGCTGGAACGGCTGGCGGTGGAGGGCGGCGGCGCGTGGGTGCTGGCCAAGGTGGACGTGGACGCCAACCCGCGGATCGCCCAGATGTTCCGGGTGCAGGGCATCCCGATGGTCTACGCGATCGTCGGCGGGCAGCCGATCGACGCCTTCTCCGGCGTGGTGCCGGAGGCCCAGCTGCGCCAGTGGATCCAGGCCGTCCTGAAGGCCGGCGGGGTCAGCGTCGCCGCGCCGGAGGACCCCCGTCTCGACGCGGCGGACGACGCCCTGATGAGCGGTGACCTGGACGCGGCCGAGCGGGCGTACCGGAAGATCCTCGCGGATTCGCCGACCGACGCGGTGGCGGAGGCGGGCCTCGCCCAGGTCGGGCTGGCCCGCCGGGTGGCCGGCGTCGACCCGCAGGCGGCGCTCGCCGCCGCGGCGGCCGCACCCGACGATGTCGACGCGCAGCTGCTGGCCGCCGACGTCGAGGTGCTCAGCGGCCTGGCCGAGCAGGCCTACCAGCGTCTCGTCGGCCTGGTCCGCCGGGCCGCCGGCGACGACCGGGAGAAGGTACGCCAGCACCTGGTCGGCCTCTTCACCATCGCCGGCCCGGAGGACCCGGCCGTGGCCTCGGCCCGACGGGCCCTGGCCAGCGCGCTGTTCTGAGTTCGTAGCACGCCAGCGCGGGCCGGCGTACCGGCCGGCCCGCCCGACCGCCGAGGACGGGAGCCCATGATGCGCCGGATCGCCGTCCTCGACGCGCCGACAAACCTCGGGCTGCGCCCGCCGACCGTCACCTCCGTCCCGGGCTGCGGCAAGGCACCCGGCGCGCTGCGCGACCACGACCTGCTCGCCCGGTTACGGGCCCGCGACGCCGGCTGCCTCACCCCGCCCCGGTACGACCCCGGCGACTGGCGGCCCGGCGACGGGGTCTGCCACGCCCCGGAGATCTCCGCGTACTCGGTGGCGCTGGCCGACCGGATCGGCGCGATCATCGATCGGGGTGAGTTCCCCCTGGTGCTGGGCGGGGACTGCTCGGTGCTGCTCGGCTCGGCGCTGGCGATGCACCGGCTCGGTGAGGCGGTCGGCGGCCGGATCGGGCTGGTCTTCGTCGACGGGCACTCCGACTTCCGGCACCCCGGCAACGCCTCCTACGTGGGCGCGGCGGCGGGCGAGGACCTGGCCCTGGTCACCGGTCGGGGGCAGGCCGACCTGGCCGCCATCGAGGGGCGCCGCCCGTACTTCCGGGACATCGACGTGGTGGTGCTCGGCATCCGGGCGCAGGACGAGTACCGTCTCGACCTCCAGGCCGCCGGGATCACCACCCGGCCGGTGCCGGCGCTGCGGGCCGAGGGCGCGGCCCGGACCGCCCAGTGGGCCCACGAGCAGTTGGCGGACTGCGCCGGCTACTGGGTGCACATCGACGTGGACGTGCTCGACCCGGCGGTGATGCCGGCCGTGGATGCGCCCGACCCGGGCGGGATCGCCTTCGCCGAGCTGGAGATCCTGCTCGCCGGTCTGGTGGACACCCCGCACTGTCTCGGCGTCGAGCTGACCGTCTTCGACCCCGACTACGACCCGGACGGGACGTACGCCAGCGAGATCGTCAACACGGTGGTGTCCGGTCTGGCCCCGGTCTCGGCGCCGAGCGCGCTGCCGCCCCGGCTGCTGCCCGCCGCCCCGGCGCCCCGGCGTGGCGGACGCGCCGTCGATCGTCCGCTGCTGCCACCCCCGGCGGACAGCCCGGCCCCCGCGGTCGCCGTGGAGCCCATCGGCCCGGCACCGACCGACCCCGCAGCCGCCGAGGACGAGCCCTCCACCCCGATCACCGGGGGCCCGATCGCCGGCTGAACCCGCACGATCCGGGAGGTAGTGGCCTCCGGGCGGGGTCGAGGGCACCACCTCCGCGATCGAGCGTGATCCCGGGGCCGGTGGGCGGGCGGGGGCGGGCTCGGGGGTCAGCGGGCGGCGAGGGCGCGCAGGAAACGCTCGCTGATCGGGACGGCACTGGCCGTGCTGGAGCCGCCCTGCTCGACGAAGACGGCGAACGCGATGTCGCCCTGCCAGCCGACGAACCAGGCGTGGGTGTGCTCCGGGTTGTTGTCGTACTCGGCGGTGCCGGTCTTGCCGTGCACCGGCTTGCCGGGGACGTCCTTCAACGCGCTGCCCGAGCCGCTGGTGACCACCGCGCGCATCATCGTCTTCAGCGCCGCCACGGACTCGGCCTTGAGGGCCGGACCGGCCGCTGCGGGCCGCTGCGGGGCCGGGTCGAGCACGAGCTTCGGCTGCTCCCAGTGGCCCCGGGCGACGGCGGCGGTGGCACCGGCCATGGCCAGCGGACTGACCACCGTGGTGCCCTGCCCGATCGCGGCGGCGGCCTGCTCGGTGGCGGAGCCGTTGGCGGACACCTTGCCGGTGAAGACGTCCGCGCCGAGATCCCACTCGCCCTCCAGGCCGAGGCTGCGCCCGGCCTGCGCCAGCCCGTCCGGGCCGAGCTTCGGGGCGAGCGAGGCGAAGGCGGTGTTGCACGACTTCGCGAAGTCGGTGGTGAACGGGACCGACCCCAGCTCGAAGTTGTCGGAGTTCTTGAACGGGCGGCCGTCCACCACGAACGTCTTCGGGCAGGGCACGGTCGCCTGCGGGGTCACCGCGCCCCCGTCCAGCAGGGCGAGCGAGCTGACCATCTTGAAGGTCGAGCCGGGCGGGACCTGGGCGGTGAAGGCGAGGTTCTCGCCGGCCGGGCCGGGGCCGTTGGCGGCGGCCAGCACCGCGCCGTCGCTGATCCGTACGGCCACGAGGGCGGAGCGCCGGGACTCTCCGCGCAGCGCCGCGTCGGCGGCGTTCTGGGTGGCCACGTCGAGGGTGGTCCGCAGCGGCTGGCCGGGCTTGGGCTCGCTGCGGAACACCTCGGTGCCGGTGGGGGTTCTGGTGCCGTCGGGACCGGGGCGTTCGGTGACCACGGTCAGCCCGGGGACGCCGCGCAGCCGGTCGTCGTACCGGCCCTGGAGGCCGCCGTGGCCGACCATGTCACCGGCGACGTACTTGTCGGGGTGGGCCTGGATGTCGTCGGCCTGGGCCTGGTCCACCGAGCCGAGCAGGGCCCGGGCGAACTCCCGGGTGGGCGCCAGGTCGAGCTTGTCGGCCTGGAACTTGGTGCCGGGCAGGTCGTAGATCCGGGGCTTGATCTGCCGGTACGCCTCGTCGCGCAGCGTCACCACCTCGACGAACGCGCCAGGGTCGGCCTCGGCGAGGCGCTTGGGCAGATCGGTGAGGTCGACCGGCGGGACGAGCGCGGGACGGATCGCCTTGAAGGCGGTGTCGAGCTGGCGTACCAGCGCCTTCACGTCGCCGGCCTCGCTGGGCTGCACGCCCACCCGGACCACCGGCCGGGGCGCGACGATCGGGTTGCCCGCGCCGTCCAGCAGCCCGGCCCGGGGCGCGGTGTCGCGGCGCAACGCGAGCCGGTCACCCTTCTCCAGCTTCTCCTGGACGATGGCGGGCTCCCAGATCACCTGCCACTGGTCGTCGTCGCCGCGCTTGAGGCGTACCGGGCTCTCGTAGGCCCAGCGGGTCTGGCCCGGCAGGGACCAGGTCACCTGGACCCGCGCGGTGGCGACGTCGGCGGTGATCTCTGCGTTGCCGGTCCGCTTCAGCTCCGGCGGGGTGGCGGCCAGCTCGCCGGAGAGCGCCTTGATCTCCTTCGCCACCTCGTCGGCGGGGAGGCGGGTGCCGGCCGGGTCGATGAAGCCCACCGACTGGAGGTTGCCGGAGTGCCAGCCCTTCAGGAACGCGTCCACGCTGCGCTCCGGCCCGTCCTCGCCGGAGCACCCGGTCAGCCCGGCGGCCGTCAGCGCGGCGGCGGCCAGGGCCGCGAGGACCGGGCGGCGGGGGAAGCGGCGGCGGCGAACGGGGTGCGACACGGGCATGAAGCAGTCCTTCCGGTGTGAAGCTGCCCTGCACGCTAGTACGCCGGGCGTGTTTCCTCCGCCCCGCCTCCGCGCCGCTGCCGCTCCGACGTAGCGGAATGGCACCTCCGGCGGTGTGATGAACATCGCGAGCCGGGGTACTCCGCGACCGGCCGACCACGGACCCGCAACGGGTGAAAGGACAGAGTCCCGAACCGGACGTCCGGCCAGTGGTCCGCCGACGAACGGTCAGAGCGGCAGGGCCTAGGCTGGGCGGCAGAGTGACCCACAATGCGGTGGGTCGAGGGGAGTGGCACCGATGGACCGGCGTCCGGCGACAAAACCGGGACCCGACCTCCGGCAGGTTGACACCGGCCGGGAAGACGACAGCTTCGACACGGCGACCGACGGGGACGGTTTCGGTCGTCTTGACACAGGAGTGACCGGGATGACCGGTTCTAGCATCGACACCCTTCACGAGCTGGGCCTGCCGGCGCAGGCGCTGGCCGACGAGTCGGAGGGCACCGAGCTGGACGAGCCGGTACCCAACGCGGAGCGCCTGGTGGCCCAGGCCGTCGCGCTGGCCGGGCACGACCACGACGCGGCGACCCTGGTCGACCGTTTCTGGCGCTTCGCGCCGGACGAGGAGCTGATCGGCTTCACCGCCGAGGAGATGCTCGACGCCGCCCGGGCGCACCGGGAGCTGGCGCAGCAGCGCGTACCGGGTGAGCTGAAGCTGCGCATCCACGAGCCGGACGCGCAGCAGCACCACACGGTCATCGAGATCGTGACCGACGACATGCCGTTCCTGGTCGACTCGGTGACCGCGCTGCTCAACACGTACCACCTGGACGTGCACCTGCTGGTGCACCCGCTGGTGGTGGTCCGGCGGGAGCCGTTGGGCCGGCTGACCGAGGTCTCCGCCGACGTGGAGCCGGACGACGCGATCGCCGGCGACCTGGTCGAGAGCTGGATGCACATCGAGATCGACCCGGTGCGCGACCCGGCCGAGCGGGAGCGGCTGCGCAAGGAGCTGCAGCGGGTGCTCACCGACGTCCGCGAGGCGGTCGAGGACTGGCCGAAGATGCGCCAGCGGGCCCTGGCCCTCGCCGACGAGCTGGCCGCCGCGCGGACCTCCGAGAGCCGCCCGCCGGTGCCGGAGAAGGACATCACCGACTCGGTGGAGCTGCTGCGCTGGCTGGCGCACGACCACTTCACCTTCCTCGGCTACCGCGAGTACCGGCTGGTCGACACCGACGGTGCGGACGGCGGTCAAGCCCTTGAGGCCGTCCTCGGCACCGGGCTGGGCATCCTGCGCTCGGATTCGCCGGAGGCCCGGTCGCTGTCGTCGATGACGCCCGAGGCGCACGAGAAGGTGCTGGAGAAGCGCCTGCTGATCATCACCAAGGCGAACTCGCGGGCGACCGTGCACCGTTCGGCCTACCTCGACTACATCGGCTTCAAGATCTTCAACGAGGCCGGCGAGGTGGTCGGGGAGCGGCGCTTCCTGGGCCTGTTCTCCACGGCGGCGTACCGGACCAGCGTGCAGGAGCTGCCGGTGGTCCGCCGCAAGGTCGCCGAGGTGCTGGACCGCTCCGGGCTGAGCCTGCGCAGCCACTCCGGCAAGGACCTGTTGCAGATCCTGGAGACCTACCCGCGCGACGAGCTGTTCCAGATCAAGACCGACGACCTCTACCACGCGGCGGTCGGCGTGCTGCGGATGGCCGGCCGCCGGCAGCTGCGGGTGTTCCTGCGCCGCGACGGGTACGGGCGGTTCATCTCGTGCCTGATCTATCTGCCGCGGGACCGGTTCACCACCCAGAACCGGCTGCGCATGCAGGACATCCTGCTGCGTGAGCTGAACGGCGTCGGGGTCGACTACACCACCCGGGTCACCGAGTCGATGCTCGCCCGGGTGCACTTCACCGTCCGGACCGACCCGGGCAACCCGCCCGGGGACATCGACGCCGATCTGCTCGCCGAGGAACTGGCCGACGCGACCCGGCTCTGGGACGACGACTACCGCCTGGTGCTGGAGCGCAAGCTCGGCGACGAGCAGGCCAAGCACCTGTTCGCCCGGTACGCCGACGCGTTCCCGGAGGGTTACAAGGACGGGCACACGCCGTACGAGGCGATGAAGGACCTGGCCAAGCTGGAGCTGCTGGAGGAGCCCGGCCAGCTGGAGATGCACCTGTTCCGCAAGCAGGTGCCGCCGCGCGTCGAGGAACGGACCGAAGTCGGCGAGGCCATGGACGTCCGGTTCAAGGTCTACCGGTACGGCGAGCCGATGATGCTCTCCGCCGTGCTGCCGGTGCTGCACTCGCTCGGCGTCCGGGTCGTCGACGAGCACCCGTACGAGGTGGACCGGGTCGACGGCCGGGTCTTCCTGTACGACTTCGGCCTGCGGTTGCCGGAGGCGCACCAGGATCTGGCCGAGGTCCGCCCGCACGCGGAGAACGCCTTCGCCGCCGCCTGGCGGGGCGAGGCCGAGGTGGACGGCTTCAACGAGTTGGTCCTCCGGGCCGGCCTCACCTGGCGGCAGGTGGTGGTGCTTCGGGCGTACGCGAAGTACCTGCGGCAGGCGGGCACCGTCTTCTCCCAGGAGTACATGGAGCAGACGTTCATCGCGTACCCGAAGATCGCCTCGCTGTTGGTGGAGCTCTTCGAGGCCCGGTTCGCCCCGGGCGAGACCACGATGGACGAGCGGCGGCAGCGCAGCGGTGAGCTGGTCACCGCGATCGGCGAGGCGCTGGACGAGGTGGCGAGCCTCGACCAGGACCGCATCCTGCGGTCGTACCTGACGTTGATGCAGGCCACCCTGCGGACCAGCTTCTACCAGAAGCCGGTCGGCGGGCGGCCCAAGTCGTACGTGGCGTTCAAGCTGGATCCGCAGGCGATCCCGGACCTGCCGGCGCCGCGGCCCAAGTTCGAGATCTTCGTCTACTCGCCCCGGTTCGAGGGCGTGCACCTGCGGTTCGGGCCGGTGGCCCGGGGCGGCCTGCGCTGGTCGGACCGGCGGGAGGACTTCCGCACCGAGGTGCTCGGCCTGGTCAAGGCGCAGATGGTGAAGAACGCCGTGATCGTGCCGGTAGGCGCCAAGGGCGGCTTCGTGCTCAAGCAGAAGCCGGGCGACCGGGACGAGGCGGTGGCCTGCTACAAGGAGTTCGTCGGGGCGTTGCTGGACGTCACCGACAACATCGCCAGCGGGGAGATCGTGCCGCCGGAGGACGTGGTCCGGCACGACGGCGACGACCCGTACATGGTGGTGGCGGCGGACAAGGGCACCGCGACGTTCTCCGACATCGCCAACGAGATCTCGGCCGGGCACGACTTCTGGCTGGGCGACGCGTTCGCCTCCGGCGGTTCGGCCGGCTACGACCACAAGAAGATGGGCATCACCGCCCGGGGCGCCTGGGAGTCGGTGAAGCGGCACTTCCGGGAGCTGGGGCACGACACCCAGACCCAGGACTTCACGGTGGTCGGCGTCGGTGACATGTCCGGCGACGTGTTCGGCAACGGGATGCTGCTGTCCCAGCACATCCGGCTGGTGGCCGCGTTCGACCACCGGCACATCTTCCTGGACCCGGACCCGGACGCGGCCGCCTCCTGGCAGGAGCGCAAGCGGCTGTTCGACCTGCCCCGGTCGTCCTGGGAGGACTACAACCCGGAGCTGATCTCCGAGGGCGGCGGGGTGTACTCGCGTACCGCCAAGTCGGTTCCGGTCAGCCCGCAGGTGCGGGCGCGGCTCGGCCTCGACGACGACGTGGAGCAGATCTCGCCGCAGGAGCTGATGAAGGCGATCCTCACCGCGCCGGTGGACCTGTTCTGGAACGGCGGCATCGGCACCTACGTGAAGGCGTCGACGCAGAGCAACGCCGAGGTCGGGGACAAGTCCAACGACGCCATCCGGGTCGATGGCAAGAGCCTGCGGTGCCGGGTCGCCGGCGAGGGCGGCAACCTGGGCTGGACCCAGCACGGCCGGATCGAGTACGCGCAGAACGGCGGGCGGATCTTCACCGACTTCATCGACAACGCGGCCGGGGTGGACTGCTCCGACCACGAGGTGAACATCAAGATTCTGCTCAACACGGCGGTCGCCGACGGCGAGCTGGATCGGCCCGAGCGCGACGAGCTGCTGGCCCAGATGACCGACGAGGTCGCCCAGCTGGTGCTGCGGAGCAACTACGAGCAGGCCCGCGCGCTCATCAACGCCCAGGCACAGGCCGCCTCGTTGTTGCCGGTGCACCGTCGGATGATCAGCGAGTTGGAGCGGGCCGGGCAGATCAACCGGGCGCTGGAGGCGCTCCCGCCGGACGAGGAGCTCGCGGTCCGCACCGAGACCGGGCTGACCGCGCCGGAGTTCGCGGTGCTGCTGGCGTACGTGAAGATGGTGCTGGAGCGCGAGGTCGTCGGCGAGGGGCTGGCCGACGAGGAGTGGACGACCGAGATCCTGGTCAACTACTTCCCCACTCCGCTGCGGGAGCGGTTCGCCGACCGGATGGGCCGCCACCGGCTGCGCCGGGACATCGTCACCACCGTGCTGGTCAACGAGGCGATCAACCGGGGTGGCATCTCGTTCGTCTTCCGCACCGTCGAGGAGACGGCGGCGTCGGCGGCGGACGTGCTGCGGGCGTACGTGGTGGTGCGCGAGGTGTTCGGGTTGCGCGACGTCTGGCAGGCGATCGAGGCGCTGGACAACAAGGTCTCGCCGGAACTGCAGACGAGCGTCTACCTGGACACCCGCCGGCTGCTCGACCGCGCGGTGCGCTGGCTGGTGACGAACCGGCGCTCGCCGATCGACGTGCCGGGCGAGATCGCCCGGCTGCGGGATGGGGTGGCGCAGCTCCTGCCCGACCTGGAGAACCTCTTCTTCGGCAGCGAGCGGGAGGCGATCGTCGCCCACATCGACTCGCTGACCGAGAAGGGGCTGCCCCGCGAGCTGGCCGAGCAGGCGACCCGCCTGATGTACAGCTTCGGCCTGCTCGACGTGGTGGAGACCGCCCAGTCGACCGGCCGGGACGTGAGCGAGGTGGCCGCGGTCTACTTCGTCCTCTCCGACCGGTTCCGGGTGGACGCCCTGCTGTCGAAGATCTCCCTGCTGCCGCGGGAGGACCGTTGGCAGACGCTGGCCCGGATGGCGCTGCGTTACGACCTGTACGCCGCGCTGGCCGCGCTCACCGCGGAGGTCCTCGGCTCCACCCCGGACAGCGTGTCGCCGGTCGACCGGGTGCAGGAGTGGGAGCAGGCGAACGCCACCTCGATCCACCGGGCGCACCGGGCGATGGGTGAGTTCGACGAGTCCCGGGCCGATCTCTCCGCGCTGTCGGTGCTGCTGCGGCAGATCCGTACCCTGGTGCGGACGTCGGCGGCGGCCTGACCCGGGGACGGACACCGGCGCGGCCCGGTGGTCGGAATCCGACCACCGGGCCGCGCCCGTCCGTACCACCTCACGGGGTCATGCTGGCGAAGGCGATGACGTTGTCGACGTAGCTGCCCGCGCTCTGGTCGAAGGTCCCGCCGCAGGTGACCACCCGCAGGCCGGGCTGGTCGCTGGGGCCGTAGACCAGGTCGGTGGGGAAGGCCGTCTTCGGGTACGACTTGACCTCGTTGACGGTGAACGTCGCGGTCGAGCCGTCCTCCCGGGCGATGCTGATGGTGTCGCCGCGCTGGAGCGCGCCGAGGTTGAAGAAGACCGCCGGTCCGATCTTGGCCGAGTCGACGTGGCCGACGATGACGGCGTTGCCGGGCTCGCCGGGGCTCGCGCCGGGGGAGTACCAGCCTGCCTTCATGGCCTGGTCAAGCGGGGGGACCTGGACGGTGCCGTCCGGGTTGGTGCCGAGGGACATGATCTCGGCCTGCACCCCGATCTTGGGGATCGAGATGGTCGTCGGGGTCGACCGGGGCAGCCCGGCGGGGGCGACGTCCGGGTTCGCCGGGTCCGTGGCTCCGTCGCCGGCGGGCGTCTGGTCGGCGGTCACCGTACCGGTGCCGTAGCCGGAGCCCGGTATGCCGGCCGTGGTCGGATCGGCGGGGCCGGCCTGGGCGAGCGGCTGGGGCGGGCGGGGCGGCGGCACGGTTCGGAAGGACGCACCGATCATGCCGGCGCCCAGCATGGCGAGGAGAACGACGACGGCCGCGCCGGCGGCGCGCCACGGTCTCCCGTGACGGCCGCCGGCCCGTGTCGCCGTCCGGTCAGACGAGGTCATTGGCCCGACGCCGGCGCAGCAGAACCATCCCGCCCAGGGCGGCGGCACTGATCACGCCCACCCCGCTGGCGGCCATGTTGCGGTCCATGCTGGTGGTGGTCATGCCACCGTCACCACCGTCGACGTGACCCCGCGGGAAGCAGTGGTCGCGGTCCTTGCGGTCCTCGTCCCTGCGGTCCTCGTCCTTGCGGTTCTCGTGCTTGCGGTTCTCGTCCTTGAAGTCGTGGTCCTTGCCGTCGCGCTCCTTGTTGTCCCGGTCGTTGCGCTCTTCGTTCTTGAAGTCGTGGTCCTTGCCGTCGCGCTCCTTGTTGTCCCGGTCGTTGCGCTCTTCGTCCTTGCGGTCCTGGTCCTTGCCGTCGTGGTCCTTGCGGTCCTGGTCCTTGCGGTCCTCGTCCTTGCGGTCCTGGTCCTTGCCGTCGTGGTCCTTGCGGTCCTCGTCCTTGCGGTCCTCGTCCTTGCGGTCCTCGTCCTTGCGGTCCTCGTCCTTGCGGTCCTCGTCCTTGCGGTCCTGGTCCTTGCGGTCCATGTCCGACTGGTCGTCGGTCATGCCGCCGCCCTGGCCCCAGTCGCCGGGCTGCCAGCTCTCGTCGGACCGGCCGTCCCAGTCCTTGCCCTTTTCGTCCTTGCGGTCCTGGTCCTTGCGGTCCTGGTCCTTGCGGTCCTCGTCCTTGCGGTCGCGGTCCTTGCCCTTCTCGTCCTTGCCGTCGTGGTTCTTGCGGTCCTCGTCCTTGAAGTCGAAGTCCTTGCGGTCCTCGTCCTTGCGGTCGAAGTCCTTGCGGTCGAAGTTCTTACGGTCCCAGTCCTCGTGGCCCCCAGGGCAGGTCTCAAGAAGGCTGACCTGCGGCTTGGCGGCGACGTTGCCCACGTACGCGCTGTGTCCGGCCGCGTTCGCCATCGCAGGCGAGAACAGCAGCAGGGACGCACCACCGAGAGCGGCGCCCGCAACGACCTTCCCGAGCATCTTCTTTCCCATGACCAGCGTCACTCCATCCCTGTTCGTCCTGAACTCGACGACGGTCGAGCTACGCCAGACGTTAGACCTTTCTGCGGCTTATCCGGGGAAACATTCGCGTTTAGGAGTTTGTCGAGTTTTGGGGGGCATAGAAGGGCTAAGGAGGTGTCGGCCCGCCATTGGGCTTTCCGGGGTCTTCCCGGTTGGTGTGGCCCGCTGGGGTCCGCGTGTGCCGGGTCGTTCCGTCGCGACGTCGCCCCGCCGCGTTCCACCTGCCTGGACCCGTTTGCCGGTAACCGGCCGTACCCGCGCCGGATGGGCTCTTCACCCCGGACGCCGGCCGGAACGGCATCGAGGCATTGCCATGGAAGCGCTCCCATGCAAGAATCTCTGCACGCGGTCAGGGGAGCCACACCGCGAGTACAGACGTCGAGGGCAACCGGGTCACCGGGCGGCGTTCTGACCGTCGGCCGGCCGCACCTCGCCGGTCGCGTTCACCACCACCACGCCCGTCCGGGTCGGGCACCCCCCGAAGACACCGTGGCACCGACGGCCGTCCCAGTCGGACGTCCCGAGGGGCCTCTTTCGCCGGGTACGTACGCGGATCCGGTCTCGCCCAAGGAGATCAGTGGTATGAATCTGTGGAGAAGGCTGTCCGGCCGGAGCCGGGCCCTCGCACTCACCGGTGCGGGCGTCCTGGTCGCCGGCGGGCTGGTGACCCTCCCGGTCACCGCGGCGCAGGCCGCGACCCAGTGCCGGGTGGACTACACCACCAACGACTGGCCGGGCGGCTTCACCGCCAACCTGACGATCAACAACCTCGGCGACGCGCTCAACTCGTGGACGCTCGGGTTCACCTTCCCGAACGGCCAGCAGAAGGTCGTCAACGGCTGGTCGGGGATCTGGACGCAGAGCGGCCAGAACGTCACCGTGAAGAACGAGTCCTACAACGGCTCGCTGCCGAGCGGCTCCAGCACCACCATCGGGTTCAACGGCTCCTGGAGCGGCAGCAACCCGAAGCCGACCCAGTTCACCCTGAACGGCACGGTCTGCAACGGGGGCACCCCGCCGACCAGCGCCCCGCCGACCACGACGCCCCCGACCAGCGCCCCGCCGACCACCGCCCCGCCGCCGACCACGGCCCCGCCGCCCACCACCCCGCCGCCGGGGCAGAAGGTGGACAACCCGTACGCCGGGGTCAAGGGGTACGTGAACCCGGAGTGGAAGGCCAAGGCGGAGGGCGAGCCGGGCGGCAGCCGGGTCTCGAACAACCCGACCGCGGTCTGGCTGGACCGGATCGCCGCCATCAACGGCACCCCGAACAGCAGCTCCAACGGTGCGATGGGGGTCCGGGACCACCTGGACGCCGCGCTCGCCCAGGGCGCCGGTTACATCCAGTTCGTCATCTACAACCTGCCCGGCCGCGACTGCTCGGCGCTGGCCTCCAACGGTGAGCTGGGTCCGAACGACCTGCCTCGCTACAAGGCCGAGTACATCGACCCGATCGCCGCGATCCAGAGCGACGCGAAGTACCGCAACCTGCGGATCATCAACATCATCGAGATCGACTCGCTGCCCAACCTGGTGACCAACACCTCGGGCAACGCGGGCGGCACCGTGATGTGCGACACGGTCAAGGCCAACGGCGCGTACGTGAACGGCGTCGGCTACGCCCTGGCCAAGCTGGGTGCGATCGGCAACGTCTACAACTACGTCGACGCCGCGCACCACGGCTGGATCGGCTGGGACACCAACCTCGTCCCGACCATCCAGGTCATCAAGCAGGCCGCCACCGCCTCCGGCAGCACGGTCCGCAACGTGCACGGCTTCATCGTCAACACGGCGAACTACTCCGCGCTGCAGGAGCCGTACGTCAAGATCACCGACAACGTGAACGGCCAGACCGTGCGGCAGTCCAAGTGGATCGACTGGAACCAGTACGTCGACGAGCTGTCGTTCGCCCAGGCGTTCCGGCAGCAGGCGATCTCGAACGGCTTCGACAGCGGTATCGGCATGCTGATCGACACCTCCCGTAACGGTTGGGGCGGCACCGCCCGGCCCACCGGCCCGGGCGCGACGACCAGCGTCGACACCTACGTCGACGGCGGCCGGATCGACCGGCGGTTCCACACCGGCAACTGGTGCAACCAGGCCGGTGCCGGCCTCGGTGAGCGGCCCCGGGCCAACCCGGCGAGCGGCATCGACGCGTACGTCTGGGTGAAGCCCCCGGGCGAGTCGGACGGCTCCAGCAAGGAGATCCCGAACAACGAGGGCAAGGGCTTCGACCAGATGTGCGACCCGAACTACGGCGGCAACGCCCGCAACGGCAACAGCAAGAGCGGTGCCCTGCCGAACGCGCCGATCTCGGGCGCCTGGTTCTCCGCGCAGTTCCAGGAGCTCATGCGCAACGCCTACCCGCCGCTCTCCTGAGCCAGCGGCCGGCCCACCCGTCGCGGCGGGAGTGAGGCACCGCCGCGACGGGTTCCCCCGGGCCCCTGGCCGACCTGACGAGGTCGGCCAGGGGCCCCCGGCTGTCAGGGGACCGTCTTCTCGATCGCCGCCCGGCCCAGCTCCGCCAGGTCACGGCGGGCCCGCTCGATGTTCTCCGGGGTGAGGTCCTGCCCCCGGGCGGCCACCAGGTCCTCGGGGTCCCACGGCTGTTCCGCGCCGGTGCGCCGGTTGTCGTCCGCCGCACCGGTGCCGGTGCCGGTCGCCCCGGTCCCGGTGCCGGTCGGCCCGGTTCCCGCCGCGTACGGGTCGCCGAGGATGTCCGGCGTCCCGGTGTCCGGCACCGCGCCGTCCGGCTCGGCGAAGACGGGAGTGTCCCGGTCGGCGCCGCCGCCCGTGCGCAACTGCGGCACCGTGCTGTCGTCGTCCACCGCCGCGGCCGCCTCGGGAGTCTCCTCCAGCGGTCGCTCGCCCCCGCGGTCACGATCCGTCATGCTGCTGCCCTCCTGTCCCGTTCCGTGATCCCCCTGGCGTACCCGGCAGCGGCCGGCCCATTCCGCGCGGAGACCGCGCTGCCGCGGTCGAGTGATGCAGGTCAGGGCTTCCCGACGCCGGCGTCCGGGTCGACCATGCTCGGCTCGGCGCGGCCGTACCCGGCGGTGTCGACCGTCGGCCCGGGGCCGTCGGGCGGGCCGGAGGACTCGGCCGCGGGCTCGGGGCTGTGCAGCCAGTCGCCGGCCGTCGGGTCGGCCCGCACGTCGTCGAGGGCGTCGGTCCGCCCCGGGGCCCCGTCGCCCGGCTGGGCGGTGTCCTCGCCGCGCGGGTCCCGCTCGTCCTCGGGCCGTCCGCTGGCCATCGCGGAGGCGGCCACCGCGTCACCCACGGTGGTCGCCCCGAAGGCCGTCGGCAGCGGGGCCGGGTCGTGGTACTCGGGCCGGGTGTCGGTGTCGGCGGCCTCCTCGGGTGCGTCGGTCCGGGCGGCTTCGGGCTGTTCCGGTGGGACCTGCTGCTCTTCCGGGCGCATGGCAGCGACCTCCTCA